>KB911990.1 GCA_000383715.1 Verrucomicrobia bacterium SCGC AAA164-E04 | reverse complement strand
TGGGCCAGTTGATGGAAATTGCAACTGCCAAAGGCCGCTCCACTCGTCCAGAGATCAAACTGGGAATCTGCGGAGAACATGGAGGTGATCCATCCAGTGTGGGCTTCTGTCATAAACTGGGATTGAACTATGTAAGTTGTTCTCCATTCCGTGTTCCTGTTGCTCGATTGGCTGCCGCTCAAGCTGCTTTGGAAGATGCACCCGCGCCCAAGGCTAAAACTACCAAGAAAGCAGTGAAGAAAACTGCCAAGGCTAAAACTGCCAGCAAAGCAGTGAAGAAAACTGCCAAGGCTAAAACTGTCAGCAAAGCAGTAAAGAAAACCGCCAAAAAAGTAGTCAAAAAGAAATCTCGAAAGTAAGAATTCTTTCTTCAATCATTAAATGATAAAACCGTCGCATGGATTCATCCGTGCGGCGGTTTTTTGCCATTATGAAAGGAAGTGATACTTCAATTAATCAGTTAGTTTTGCCCTGGCGAATGCATGCATCCAGTGCCAAATGGTATGAGTCTTCTCCAAACCCACTGATTTGCCCAACGCAAACAGGTGCTATTATTGAAGTGTGTCTGAATCCTTCTCTTGCGTGAATGTTGGATAAGTGAATCTCCAGAGTTGGGGTTTCTGAAGCCGATATGGCATCACGCAGAGCAATACTGGTATGAGTGTAAGCCCCGGCATTCAATACAATAAAGTCGAATTGTTCGCGGGACTCCTGAATCCAAGTAATGAGTTCTCCCTCGTGGTTAGATTGCCGGAAATTAATTTCAACTCCTGCTTGATTGGCCCGAGTTTGGATCGCATCACCAATGTCTCCCAGCGTTATTGAACCATAGATACCAGGCTCTCTCAGTCCAAGCATGTTCAAGTTAGGTCCATTTAAAAATAATATGCGCATGTGGATCTACTAATCGAAATGAGAGAATATGTCGACTCCGGAATCACTGGGATGCCAGCGGTTTGAGATCATCCTGGACAGGTTTGGTGATCCAGGCTGATTTCCCTTCTGAGGAATAAGCGTGCAGTTCGCCTTCAAATGTTCCCATCACCAGCAGATCATGCTGCTCCCAAAAGCCGATGCAGGAACCGGGTTGCTTTGTGCGGTTAATCACCTTCTCACGGCCAGTATTTGAGGATTGAGCTCCTGTGTGGACTTTCAAATCCTGATAACGATAGATGGTGCCTCTTTGGTTTAATGCAAAAAGTTCCGATTTTTCCGTTTTCCAGAGTAAATCCATCACACCAAATTGATGACGCCCCAAATCGTAAATTCTTTCTCTTGATTGCTGATCCCAAACTTTAATTGCGTTATCTGTTCCGGCTGAAATCAGGAGCGTTCCATTGGTGTCCTGAGCTAATTCCATGATGGGGGCTATGTGTCCCTCCAGCCAATCGACCTCCAGCAAAGTGTCAGATTCCCAAATACGGACGGTGTGGTCTGCGGAAGCAGACATCCAGAAACTCCCGTTCCTAGACTCTTGCAATGAAGTCAATTCATCATGGTGAGCTTGCCAGCTTTCTTCGGGAACAGAACTGTCTTCGCGGAAAATATGGATCTTCCCGAATACGCCTGGAATGCTTTCCCCTACCAATAACTTTGATCCATCTGCGGTGAAAGTCAGTGCTGTAATTCTTCCCTTCAGAGGTTTTGAAATAGATCGCTCTATCTGGCCTGACTGGATGTTCCAAAAATTGAGATAGCCAAACCCACCTGAAACCCATTGCTTGTGATCTGGAGTGATGGTTAAAGACCGAATCACATCCTTGTGCTGAGTGGGTAACCTGGTTTGCCTTGGTTTTTTATTTTCAAGACGTGTGACGATTAAATCTCTGCCTTGAGAACTGATAATTGCCTCATTTGGTTCACTGATGGCAATGGCAAGGACTGGGACATATTCGGAAGGGAGTGGCTGGAGTTTCCATTTTTCAGGTTTGACTTCAGGAATTTTATTCAAGGTTTCCATATCCCAAGGGCTTCCCATGGCAATCCATTGTCTGAGAGTATCTGTTTGGGATGCTGACAATTGCGCCTTTGGGGGCATGTGGGAATCGCTGTCAGCAGGTAATGTTTCTAACAGATAACTCTCCTCGGGTTTTTCGGGAACTAAAACGATGCCGGAATCAGAACCGAGTAAAAGGCTCTCACGGCTTTCCATGTTCAGCCCGCCCTTGGATTTTTCAGCGCTGTGACAGGACAGGCATTCTTCCCTCAGAATGGTCATGGCAGATTGAGAAATGGATGGTTCAAGCTCCTCCGCTGCGGAGTCATACTTGAATACAATCAGGAGGCAGGTTTGTAGAAAAAAGACGATTCGCATGACCCTTGGATCCCAAATCATATGAAGTGCATCTAAATTCGATCGATTCACTGGGTTTATTTGCATAGTTGTTACAAACGGATCGATCCGGGATCTTTGGCTGACCATTGATGGGCCTTATTCTTCAATCGTTCTAACTTCAGTGCAAGTTAATCTTCCCGCGCTTCCTGATCGAATGTCTGACTCGAAATCTAATGAATTGGAAGGGTAATACGATTTGATTGCTATGGGGCTTTCTTCATTCAGAGGTTTAATAAAATTTTACATTTACGTTAAAGTAATCTTAACAGAGTCTTTTATGCTCCGATTTGCAGGTTTCTACGTCCTTTGAATGCTTTTTCAAAATCTGAAGCCGATTGTATGGACTTAGAAAATAAAGGGGAGATTTAGGCCATTACAGAGCGAGATATGGAACCAGCCTCCCAGATGATCCCTTTTGTCGAACTCAAACATGTCTGTTTGCCCTATGTTTCAGTGTTTGATGTTGGGAATACCCCTTTTTTGGATTGCTCAGTCACTCAAGAAACTGACCCCTACAGGACTCCTCAAGGACGCATGGTTTCCACTAATGAATTTAAATGACCAAGCCAGATACCTTGCCAGGTGTCAGGCATGAACATCCAGATCACGGCTGCAAGCGCGATGTATGGACCATAAGGAAGACGGCTGGACCATTCACGACGTCCGATCAGGATTAAGCCAACCCCGATCGCGGCACCAATCATTGAGCTTACCATCAGGGAGAAAACCGTAGATTGCCATCCAAGGAATGCGCCAATGGCCCCCATGAATTTAACATCTCCAAGCCCCATTGCTTCCCGGGGCAATGTGATCGAATGGCAGATGGCTTCCATATGTTTCACCGCTTCTGGATCGAATGATTCCTGATCCACGATCAATTGGTTGGGGGAAAGTTGGACCTGAACTCCAGCGTAGCATCGATCAACAAGTTCTAATTGGTCTGCATGAAATCGGATACTATCGGATTTCCGGTAGAACAATTCTTCATAAGGCACTGATTCGTCCGGCAAGATTAAATCAGTTTCAGTAAATATAAGTCTGGCGGATTCAGGTAATTCAATGTGCATTTTGCCGAACATCAGCTTTCCCAAGCGAACGATTGCATATACGAGCAACAAACCAACGATTGCACCTGCTGCACTACGTTCCATGGAAGTGGCTCGATCATTCGCAAGGTGAAGGCCGGGGACCGCCAGTGAAAATAACAGGCCCGTACCGATTCCGCCCAAAGTGATTTGATCGGGGATGATAAAATGTTCGAAATCAATTAAGGTTGCGACGAGAAAGCCCGAAAGAATTGTTGCGTAGGCAATGGCTAATCCTGTCGAATCCGGACCGATCGTCAGCCAGGTAGCCATAAAGGTGAGCCCGGTAATTAATTCCAGGGCAAAGTATCGAAAGCTGATGGGGGCTTTGCATTGGGCGCATTTACCTCTCAATACAAGCCAGGTAATCAGAGGCATGTTCAGATACCATGGAATACGGCATTCGCAGTTTGGACAATGAGAGGGGGGATGCACAACGCTGAGGTCGCGCGGCATTCGGTAAACGCAGACATTGAGAAAACTTCCAACCATGCTGCCGAGTATGAACCAGCAGACAGTCCAAAAATGGAAAGGCACGCTTTGCCAGTGGTCTGGATCGAAAAGAGATGTCATGTTGCAATGATTGGAAACATGTCAATGCTTCGAAAGTTTTTCGTAAACATGTTCATGAAGGGCGGTTTGCATCGTTGAGGTTGGGGCGGTTTGTCCGGTCCAGATTTCCAGAGCGGCCGTGCCTTGGTAAAGTAGCATTCCCAGGCCATTGGCCGTTCGACATCCGGCATGTGCTGCTTGCTTCAAAAAGGGAGTTTGAGCGGGCTGATAAATCATGTCATAGGCATGGGACACATTTTTTAAATCGATGGCATCGGAATTTACCGGTAAGGGATCATCTGCTTTCAACCCAAGCGAAGTTGCATTGAGCATCAGGTCGACAGGTGTTCCGTGCTTGGGATACTCCAGAGAGGTCTCCACTTCAGGAAATTTACCATGAATGTCCGAAGCAACCGCTTCTGATTTCGATTGCGTGCGATTGATCAAATGCAATTTTTTGACACCAGCGGAGGCCAGCTTTAATGCCGCCACTCGTCCGGCACCACCTGCGCCTAATAAGATGCATGTTGTTCCTTTAAGGCTTAACCCCAAATCTTCGCCAATCGATCTTAATATGGCGTCCGCATCGGTGTTAAATCCGACACTGCGTATGTTTGTAAAGCGAGTTGGATCGGCCGCTTGTCCTAACGGAGTCCAACTACCGTCCTCGGATTGGCCTTCAAACCGAATCGTATTGACCGCGCCCCATTCCCTGGCTGCCGGATCGACTATATCCACCCAATCCAGAGCGAGCAGTTTGTGTGGCACGGTTAAATTAAGTCCGACATAGCGCATCGCTTTGGCGCCACTCAGTGCTTCCGTGAGTTGTTCAGGCAATACGTCGAATGCAAGATAGCGCCAATTCAACCCCAATTCCGCAATACCGGCATTTTGCATTGCCGGCGAAGCCGAGTGGCGAATGGGGTGTCCATACACCGCTGCATATATAGTTGAGGCGTTCAGCTTGTTGTTTTGATTCGATGACACAGGGGTTTTTATACGGGGGTTGGTATCCACCACACAACGTTGAATTTTCAGATTGATGTATGGGGTCAAGCTCGGCATGTTGTGATCACACCCCATCTACCATCATTCTTTTCCTGATAACTGGTGAACTGGGTCGATTAATAACGACTAAGTTCTAAAAATACTATGCTGGCAAAAATTGATGCTGCTTCTTTGCAGGGAATTGAGGCGCTGAATGTGGAAGTGGAAGTGCACGTGGGTTACAGCGATACCTGTGTGGTTATCGTGGGACTTCCAGACGCGGCTGTGCGTGAATCACGTGATCGAGTCGGTTCGGCCATGGAGAATAGCGGGTTCAAATTTCCCAAGGGGCGAACGACCATCAATCTGGCTCCTGCGGATCTTAAAAAGGAAGGGCCCAGTTTTGATCTGCCTATTGCGATGGGCATGTTGGCGGCCAGTGAACAGATGGAAACGAGCCTGCTGCCACATTACATGATTGTGGGAGAATTGGCATTGACCGGTGCAGTGCGTCCTGTCAAGGGTATACTGCCCATCGCCCTTCGCGCTCAAAAGGAAGGTAAACGGGGTATCCTGGTGCCTCAGCTTAATGCGCATGAGGCGGCGGTTGTGCGGGGGATTGATGTGATTCCTGTGCAAAATTTAAGAGAAGCAGCGAATTTTCTGGAAGAACAGGTCAGCATCCCTCCATGCAAGGTCGATCTTACAAATCTCTTAGGTCATGTGACCGATATGGATCTCGATTTTTCAGATGTAAAGGGCCAGGAATCGGTGAAGCGAGCTTTGGAAATCGCTGCGGCAGGGGGGCATAATGTCTTGTTGATCGGACCTCCGGGAACAGGGAAATCCATGTTGGCCAAGCGGCTTCCAGGGATTCTACCGCCCTTGACGCTGGATGAGGCTTTGGAGACGACCAAGATCCACAGCATCGTGGGTTTGATGGAATCAGGGCAAGCATTGGTGACTTATCGTCCATTTCGTACACCTCATCATACGGCAAGTGACGCAGGTTTGCTCGGAGGAAACGTGAATCCTTCTCCCGGCGAAATCTCATTGGCACATAACGGTGTGCTATTCCTCGATGAATTACCTGAATTCCGTCGAAGTGTGTTGGAGACCTTGCGGCAACCATTGGAGGAGGGCAGGGTGACTATTTCCAGAGCGGCCGGAACCATGACGTTTCCTGCGCGTTTCATGTTGGTGGCGGCGATGAATCCTACACCTGATGGCAAAATGCCTGAGGACAGTCGATGTAGTCCGCGAGAGATTCAAAATTATTTAGGCCGTATTTCTGGACCTTTGTTAGATCGCATTGATTTGCACATTGAGGTGCCAACGGTTCCCTTTGATAAAATTTCCGGAATGGAAGCTGGTGAATCATCCGAGCAAATCAAACAACGTGTGGTTGCTGCAAGGAAGATACAGCTTCGACGTTTCGCCCAGTCGAAAGCCATCATGTGTAATGCCAATATGTCCTCACGCGCATTGAAGGTTTGTTGTCAACTGGATGAGGCCTCGCTTGATTTGATGAAGCATGCCATGGCGCACGTAGGTCTTTCCGCACGCGCTTATGATCGCATTCTAAAAGTCGCCAGAACGATCGCCGATCTCGCTCAGCAAGAACACATCCATTCAGATCATGTCATGGAAGCGATTCAGTTCAGGGAACTGGATCGGCAGATCTGGACCTGATTTTTAATTGTAACCGTCCCAATCCCTGGCGGCTGGCGTGAGTCAATCAACTATGTTGGAATTCGATCAATCGCATGATGGGGCGGGATTCTTTCTTTGATTTGGGAATGTCGACTTCAAAACAAAGAGCCCATTCCGCGTTATCATTTGGATCAAGAAGGGTTTGCCTTACTTTCCAGACTTCTTGTGAAATGTCACCTATCTGTGTCCATTTTGGACTGCGAGCGTCGGCGTCCAAACGAATTTGATCATATTCCTCAAAGTAAGAGGCAAGCGCATCCTCGAGACGAGGAGTGGGCCATTCGATCTTTTCCTGGTTGGAAAATTCAGCTAAGCGTTGGCCCGCTTCATCGAGTTGATCCAATGCCAAAAGCCTGACAATAGAAAACACCTGATTTCGAAGAACGACCTCAAAGGCCTTTCTATTCCGGACTGGATCCAGATAGTTTTCTTCGGCATTTGAACTCGAATTGTCTTTGGTATCGGTAGCCGTTTCTTTCTTTTTGGCAAAGGCTTGTGGATCCCGCATTTTCTCCCATTCGTCGAGGAGGCTTGAATCGGTTTGACGAATCATCAGTTCGAGAAAAAGAACCGCTTCACGCACTTCGGGAGTATTAAATTCATCGGGGACCGTTTGCGTTAGTACCTTGTAAACCTCCGTGACGTATCTCAGCAGGACACCTTCGACTCGTTGCAGGCTGTAATTTCTGATGTAATCATCGAATGATAGAAAGGATTCCACCATTTCACGAGCGACAGATTTGGGACGTATGTTTTCTTCGCCAATCCAAGGGTGAGTTTTGGCAAATTGATTGAACGTTTCGTAAATGAATTCGCGATTGGGTTTTGGGTGTTCCAGCTTTTCGAGTTCCTCCATGCGCTGATCATATTCCATTCCCTCAGCCTTCCATTGGGCAATTTTGCGTTCCTTCACCTTGTCCAGTTGTTTCCTGAGAACATGGACTGGATCTTCCAGAATGGACTCTGCCAAGGTAATCAAATCAAGCACGTATGTCGGACTTTCCTTGTCGAGTGCAGGCAGAGTGTCGATCATGTACAGTGCAAGGATCTGGTTGAGTGAAAAATCCTCTTGAAGATCCATGTTGACGCGAACGTGAGCCCCTTGGTTGGTTTCAGGTTTGATCCATTCGATAATACCACGATCCAGAAGAGATCTAAATAACTGCCAGGCTCTACGACGGAGAGCTCTTTTGGATGCGTCCGTTTCATGGCAATCACGGATTAACTTTCTCAGAATTGCACAGCCATCTCCCGGGCGACTGAGAACGTTCAGCAAGGTTCCATGAGAAATTTGAAAACGGGAAGTGAGAGACTCCGGTGTCGCCTGGATTAAACGTTCAAAGGTTTTCTTATCCCATGGCACATAGCCTTTTTGTGGTGGCTGTTTTTTAACGAATTTCTTTTTCTTCTTTGGATTGTCGGCAGCCTTGCGTTCCATTTTGAGGTTCTCAATGACATGGTCCGGAGCCATTGATATAACCCAACCTTTATCATCAAATCCCTTCCTTCCGGCGCGGCCACAAATTTGATGAAAATCGCGGACAGTCAATATGCCTGTCTTCTGTCCATCGTATTTGCATAACCTGGTTAAAAGTACCGTGCGAATGGGAACATTCACACCAACACCCAAGGTATCGGTTCCACAGATGAGTTTTAAGAGTCCTTTCTGAGCCATGCGTTCGACAAGGATTCGGTATTTAGGCAATAGGCCTGCATGATGAATTCCGATTCCATGTCGGAGATACTTCTTAATATCTTTTCCATAGGGACTCGTGAAGCGAACTTCTCTCAGTAATTCGGCGATCTGCTTTTTTTCATCCTTGGTGCAAACGTTGATACTTGTGAAATTCTGAGCATTTTGTGCCGCTTCCATTTGAGTGAAATGCACGATATAAACAGGAGCTTTGTTGTCCTCGACCAAATTTTCCACCACCTGCTCCATGGGGATTTCTTCATAGCTGAATTCGAGCGGAACCGGGCGATCAAAGGATTGAACGAGGCTTGTGGTGACTCCTGTAAGCTTGGTGAGTTCGTTTACAAAAAACTCAACATTCCCCATGGTTGCGGACATCAAGAGAAACCGCGATTGTGAGAGAGTAAGCAAAGGTGTTTGCCACGCTCCACCTCGATCTCTATCTGAATAGTAGTGAAACTCATCAATAATGATATCGTGGACTTCTGCTGTCTCTCCTTCATGAAGAGCGATGTTGGCGAGGATTTCAGCCGTGCAACAAAGAATGGGTGCTTTGCGATTGACGGTGGCATCACCGGTCATCAAACCCACTTGATTGGCCCCAAAGCGACTGCATAAGTCGAGGAATTTTTCATTGACCAATGCTTTAATAGGGGAGGTGTAAACTGATTTGCGACCTTGTGCCAATGATTTGAAATGAAGGGCCATCGCAACGAGTGATTTACCAGATCCCGTTGGGGTGTTGAGGATGACATTGTTATCATCGAAGAGTTCCAGAATTCCTTCTTCCTGAGCTGGGTAAAGCTCAAGATTAAGTTCCATGACATAATGCATGAAAACTTCTAACAGTCGTTCACTGGTGGCCTCCTCCGTGTTGGCGAAGTGTTTATTAATTAATTCAAACAGGTTCACAAGGCCGGCGAGCATGAACGAGAATCCCGGTAAACGCGAGTGAAATCCGGGTTTGGTTCTTTCTCAAGCTCTCCCGCAATTGCGGGATAAAGACGCCAAGACGCAGAGGGGAATGTGAATTTTAGGAAGACAGGAAATGGTGGGCCATCCCTTAACAATTAATTCAACTTATTCAAGTGTTTCAAAACCTAACTCCTCCCACTGTCCGTTTTCCTTGATGAACAGAATTCCCATGTCGCGCCAGAATCCGAGTCGCGCGACTGTGTGACTGATCAATGCGCTAGTGCGTTGATTCTGGGAATTAATCAAATCGTTTTGAGCGTCCACTAGATCCAGTGCCAGACCAAGCCCAAGTTCGCGCTTGAGAAGCTCTTCTTCTCGACGGTTTTGACTCAACTCGACACGCACTTCACTAATTTCGAATTCACGCTGACGCTGCTCAAGATTCCTCCAGCCATCCTGAATATCCAATTTCATTTGATCGACAAATTGCTCGTATTGTCTTTGAGCGCGATCGAAGGCAATGAGGGCGGATCGATAGTTGTTTCGTTCACGTTTCCTGTTGATGGGAAGATCGAGGCCCAGAGAAGCGGTCCATGAGCGTTGGTCTAAATCGGGTAATTGAAATCCACTGCCAGGCCTACTTGAGACATTCCCGGAAATCGTGAGATCAAGATCAGCTTGAAGACCATCGGCAGCAATGCGAATGCGGCGCTCGACATCTTGTAAACGATCGCGCACCGTGTCTAGGTCCAGTCGTGTTTCAAGAGCTGTTTTAATCGCTTGGCTTGCCGTGATGGAAGGGTGGTGAATTTTGAGGTTATCGAGTTCGCTTTCGTCTAAAATGATCGACGTGTCCATGGATAATCCCAAATCAATTTTGAATCGATCCCTGGAAAGCTGGTAATTTCTTATGGCGCTAATCCAGCCTTGTTCAGTCGATAACAGGGATTCTTTTAATCGGTTTAATTCGGATAATGGAGTTTCTCCTTCTGCGGCCCGTGCTTGCTCTCGTTCGACACTGACTTTAAAACTTTCGTAACCCTTATAAGCATTACTCACACGGTCTTTGTTTTGAAGTACTTGATAGTAATTTGCGACGATATCCACAGTGAATTCTTTGCGGAACCGGGTGAAATTACGGAGTGCATAGAGTAGGTCTCGTTCAGCTTGGGTCAGGTTTTCAATGGCAATTCGATAACCAGCTCCTCTCAATAAAGGTTGTGTGAAAGTAGCACCTAAAGCAGAAGAGGTGGCCCATCCGGAATCATTCGAAACGAATCGTATGAAATCGGTTGAGAAATCGGTGGCGATGCGGCCGCCTGTTCGCAGTAACCAATTGAATCCAACGCCTGCATTACTGTTCACGGTTTTTTCTCGGGTGATTTCATCGACCCCCGAGGCCGTGTTCTCGGCAATTCTTTGACGATCGTTGTAAGAAATATCGGCACCTCCTCCAAAAATGGGCGTGTATTGAAACCTTGCCAGTGAGAGGTCCAGAGCTTGCAGATACAAGTCCTCTTTTTGCGAGAGATAGTTTCGGTTGTATTGAGTGGCGAGTTCGACTGCTTTTTCTAGAGATACAATGCTGGCTCCAAGCTCTGATTGACCAGTAGCCCCAAGAAAGTTATCTAAAACTTCGTGCTTGGGTAAATCGACGAGATCTGTCGGATCTAATTGTTCCAGATTGAAATCTGCGTCCATATTGGCGACGAGCGGTGTCTTTTCTGCGATCAATGAAGCAGCCTCGCGGTTGGTACTTACTTCATAATGCTTCGTTGAACATCCGCTTAGAAACGTTCCTGCAAGTAGGACAAATGTGCAAAAAATCTCGCGAGACCCTCCACGAACCGGCGATGGTTGGGGTGTTGATTGTCTGTTCGTTGACAAAAGCTTTCTCATTCTTTCCTAAATCAATCCTAATTGTTTACTCCTGCCGAACGGCTTCGACCGGACTCAGACAAGCGGCTTTGTTGGCGGGATAAATGCCAAAGATCAATCCTGTGGCCGCCGATACAGAAAAAGCCAGCAGTGGAGACCACCAGGTGACGATGGTGACCATGTTGGTCACCATTCCTACAATCCAAGGTATCATGATACCCAATGATACGCCCAGTAATCCGCCAGAACTGGCCAGCAAGGTAGTTTCGGTCATGAACTGAGAAAGGATGTCTTTTCTGGTCGCTCCCAGTGCACGACGAATACCGATCTCGCGGGTGCGTTCCGATACACTGGCCAGCATGATATTCATGATGCCAATCCCTCCGACAAGAAGTGAAATACCTGCAATCGATCCGAGCACTGTGTTGAAGATACGTTTGGTACGTAAGGCCTGGCGCATTAACATCAATGGAACCACTACTTCAAAATCATTCTTTTCGTGCGTTTGTGATAATCGGGCTTTAATGGCGTTGGCTATGCTTTCTACCTCCTCAAGTTTTTCTACACGAAGAGTGACTTCGTGCAATTCGACCGCTTCTGCTTGGAAGTATTTCCCAATACGTTTGACGCTAGTTTCGCCAAAAAATCTTTTGGCTGTTGTGATAGGGATGAAAACGCGGGGTGGGGTGTCTGCGTCTTCGGTTCCTTCGGTTTCGTTCTTTTTTGTGGGTTTGGTGTTATTAACCGGTGGTTTTAATATTCCAACAACCTCGAAATATTGACTGCCCAAACGGATCGAACTTCCCAGAACCTGGTGGATAGGGAATAGGGTTTCTTCAAGTGAATTTTCGATGACGCATACTTTGGCATTCTGTTCGAGATCTCGTTGGGTGAGAAAGCGCCCTCGCGTCAAACTCATCTGTCGTAAGTCACCATACCAGGGAACGGTACCGACCATTTCGACATTGGCATTTTGTCTGCCGTGGTGAGCCTCTCTCCGTTCCTTACGATCCTCAACCACAAGCGTGATGCCTGAGATGGTTTCGCGAATACCCAGGACGTCTTCATACTTTAAACCGTAGTCTAAAATATAGCTGCCCTGACGTTGTTGTTTGTTGGATTCTTCGGGGGGCTTGATCGTGCGCAGGATGATGTTTTGACTCCCTAAAGCCTGGATCTGCTGCTGCGCTTCAAAGTTGGCTCCTTCACCAATAGCCAGCATGGCAATTACCGAGGCTACACCAAATACCATACCCAAGGTAGTCAGGACAGATCTGAGCCGATGAAGCAGTAGGCTTTTAAGCCCAAGCTTCAATATATGGCTTGTGCGTGCGATCGAGAAAGAAAACATGATTCTCTAGGATTCGATCGTGGTCTTAGGTGAGGATGTACCAGTCTGCCGAACTGGGAGCTGTGCCTCGATTTTGGTGAGGTCTAAATCCTCAGGTTCTTGAAGTAACACGATCTCGCTCTCTTCAAGTCCGCTTTTAATCGCGGCAAAACGATTGTTGTAATCTTCGATTTCAATCATTCGGACTTCCAGGCTGGAGCCAGATTTAACACAGCAAAATGTAACGTCATTGTGATTGAATACCGCTTGCACGGGGATCATCACAACATCAGGAATAACGCGAATAATGATTCTTCCCTCAGCTGCCATGCCTGGTTTCAGCCAATCATGCACACCAGCTATTTTAATGGACGTCTTGTAAACTTTTTGATCCGGATTGAATCGTCGGTTTTCTGAGTCGGGTAAAACACCCACACTGTCCACTTCTCCAGTCAAGGCTTTATCTGGTTCCGCATCCACTGAAATTTTTACTGGCATTCCCTTGCGCACGCGCTTGACTTGAGACTCGTGGATGCGAACCTTGACCGCCATGTGTCGCATATCAGGAATCGTAATGATCGCCTGACGTTCCCTCACCTTGGCGCCTTCTCGAATGATTTCATCCGGGTCCCATCGATCACTTCCGTCACCGTAAACGACCAGACCTGGACGCTCAGCCTTGATAGTACAGGCAATGTATTGTTTTCGCAGATCATTCAACTGCTTTTTCTCCCACCTGTAATATCGTTCTGCACGGTTGAGATCACCCACACTGTCTGCCATTTCAGCGATGGCGTCTTTTTTCGCGCGACTCAAACGCATGAGCGCCTGCTCATAGTTCAGCAGGAATTGTTCCGCCTCTTTCTGAATATTGTAGGTTTGGAATAGCTTTAAAGTGGCTTTGGTTGATGCCAGTGAGTTCTGGCTTTTATCAAAATCGATTTTCTTATTCTGGAGTTCGTTTGGAGTAATAAATCCCTTGTCCGCCAAGCGAACTGCACCCTCGTAAGTTTTCTTTTTAAGGGCGAATTCTGCTTCTGCAATCAGGACAGCATCCTTGAGTTTGCGCAATTCCTGACGCGCATCGCCATCACCCAGCAATTTCTCATTTCCCTCCTGAGCGAATTTTCCAAAATCGACATTGTACTCACGGATTTCTGGCAGGAGATCTTGTTCGTTTGCGCCGCCCCATTGATCAAGAAAGGGATCAGGATCACCCAATCCACCTAGAAGGGCTTCTTCTCCATCTCCATTGAGAACATTGCTGTTGTTGGCTGCCTCTAAAAAATTGGATCCAAAAAGGGAAGCCCCCGCAGCAGAACGTTCACTAGCTTCCTCTTCAATTGAATCTGCTGAAAGTCCAATGTCATCCAAAATCTTTTGAGCTGCGGATTCGCCAAGGTACTTTTGGAAATCCATCAAAGCAAACTTGGCCTCAACACTGGCACCTTTGATACTGCTGAGATTGGCGCTTTCTCGGATCTCCCGCTGTTTGACATATTCCATCAAGTTGGCAAGCGCGCCCTGAACTTCCGTTTCTTGAGATTTAATGCGTTCAACAATGGCAGACGAATCGAGTTCGACCAGAGTCAGTTTATTGCTTACATCTTCCTCTGTGACCTGATAGCCCTCATCGATAATTCTTAAAATAGTGGTGCCATCTCGGCCTTCGACCTTGGATTTGATGATTTGTGCCTGAGTTGCTTCGATGGTTCCCCCTTCGAGCACATCGATGGACATGGTTCCCTTTATGGCTGTAAAGGTTGCACCCTCGCTCTTAGATCTTGAAGGGGTAAGGGTATAGATAATTGCGATCATCAGGACCACACCCACACCTATCCAAATTTTTTTGTTTTTCTCGCTTTGATTTGTCATTGAAAATTATTTGTCACATTACGCCAATTCCTTCCACGTGCAAAGGCTTGGCTTAAATAGATATTAGATGCACAAAACACCGGTCTGGGACGTGTGTGAATCTTCGAGAATTCATTTTAAATTACACAGAGACGAGTGTTTTTGGATAAGTGCCGATCAGAAAGTCTGTATCCATCGAAACGATGCAGTAAGTCGTATTTCACTCAACCTCTCCTCGCAAAGAATCTACGATTTGCTAGAACTTGGTTATTGGAGTATTTTCATTCAATGAAACACAATTCGCTATTGCATGGCATCGAGTATGCTGTTGTTTCAAGGATGAAAGCCAAGCTTGGCAGATCAGCTCTGTTGCTCCTTGCTGGTCTGGTAATGATTTTTGGGATTGCTTCTGCGACTTTTGCGGAATCAGACATTTCTTTCATGCGGTTTGTCAAAACCGCTAATGATGAGGGGCATGTGGACACAGCGATTCAAACCTACCGTCATCCATCGGGCGTCGAAGTGGCCTTGATTGGCGCCGTCCATATTGGCGATAAGGCTTATTATGTGGCACTCAATCAACGTTTTACATCGTATGATGCTGTTCTCTATGAGATGATCAAAGATGCTGAGGTGGATCCTTCGGAATTATCCGGGGGTGGACATCCTATCAGCCAGATGCAGCTAGGAATGAAATCTCTGCTGGGCCTTGAATTCCAACTTGAAGGCATTGACTATTCGGTGAAGAACTTTGTCCACGCAGACTTGGATCCAGCAACGTTTTCAAAGCTACAAGGTGAGAAAGGGGAGAGTTTCTTTACATTAGCATTGCAGTCATTTTTTCAGGAAAAACGTATGATGGCCACTGGGAAGCTTCAGGGATTTGATGGTATTGGTTTGTTGATGGCATTAGCGAGTGGTGATCGTGAACACACAATGAAGTGGATGTTTGCCCAGCAGTTGAACGAGTTGGAATCCATGATGGCGGGGATGGATCAGGGCGTTGATGGCAAAGGTTCTGTCATTCTTCGTGGGCGAAATGAAAAAGCATTTGAGGTTTTGGATGAAGTCATTCGTCAGGGTAAAAAACGTATCGGAATATTCTACGGTGCGGGTCATATGCCAGATATGGGCAAGCGTTTGATGCGTAAGGGATTTCAGAGGAATCGTGAGGAGTGGCTGGTTGCCTGGGATATGATCAGAGATTAAATTCTCTTGACCTGTCACCGCCTCGCTTACAGGCATTAAAAGCGCTACGAAAAAGTCATTTGCTACGTTCTAGATTCTTCCATAGTCTCTACCTTGTATTCCAGATCTCATTGATTCATGCATCCGGCATGGTTTATCTCTCCGTGTTTCCGAAATCCTTTCTAGCCAGATGACTCAACCAGCACCCATTCGGTTTTCCCCTGACTTCCTTTTAATATCTTCCGTTATCTGAACGGATGCACCTCTTCCGTGTTGCAAATCACCTGAGCAGCTGCTTGCATCGACTTAAAGAGTTCTTTGGCTATGTGCCACCATCAGCAACTTAGCTTTCATGGACACTTTTAAGCCCTTGGAATTGATAATCCTGTCCCACCTTGTATTCACCGGAGAGAGACGGCCGTTTGTGTTCTTACTCTTCTTGCTCCATACATTATTAAGAAGGCCTGTTTGATGCCAAATTACTGGCAGCCCTCAGTGGTCACTTTCTTTTTGCTTTGTGAAAAAGGGAATTCAGCATTTGATCGAACGGGGTCATAGAACTCAGGCAATCCGGTTTTGTTTGATAATCTTTATCTGAAAAGGCTTTGAGGATCTCATGTGCTTTACTTTTCAGCATATTTTGTTTTTTTTAGCGTTAACAGGTCAGGCTGCACTCTCGACATCCATCGTTCACTGGTCTCTCAAATACTTAAGTGGTTTCTTTCCGTTTGGAACCATATTGCTTATCCAAGTCCGCTTCTATGAAATCTCGGATGGCTTCTTCAATAAAGTAGAATTTATAGAGCGCGCATTTACCGGAAGTCTATTGCTGGAACCTGTGATCTCGGTATCAGCAGAATTGGTTTCAGAGTTCTCTTTTGATGCATCCCGTTAGGCCATTGTGCCGTCAGGAGTATATTGACTGTCAATGAAAGCATAAGTAGAACCGTTGTTTTTGAAATCATGGTGATCTGAAACTACGCCTGACTGATAGCATTGCCTTAGTGTATGAATAGAAAATTTGATTCCATTGGATTAAGGATTGCTTGATCTCTGGTTTTTTGCGCATGCTACAATCCATACCATAAATGAAGATGTTCTACCTATTCTTGATGAAGATGGCCAAGTCATTACCGAGTGCGCGCTCTATACTCACGGCAATTGGCCTGCTTTTTTTCCCAACAGTGCAGGCTCAAAGTCCTCACGGAGATATGTTGCAAACCATGCTGGGATATTCTGTTCGTGGTGGGGTAGACGTGGGTGAGCTGCTCATTGGTGAACTTAATTGTATCGGCTGTCATCAGGCGGATGAACCTCTTCAAAAGAGATTGGCATCGAAACAAGGCCCTGTTCTGGGTGCTGAAGGAATTCATTTGACTCCGCAATACATTCAGGAGTTGCTGATGCATCCCGCATTGAATGGTCAAGCACGCACCATGCCTGACATGTTACACGGATACGAAAACGACGAGAAGACAGCTATCGTGGATGCGCTCACTCATTTTCTCATTGATGCACAAGGCGAGAGCACTGAGACCCCCGTAGCTGCTGATCCCTTTCGCATGCAGGCTGGCCGTCGATTGTTTCATGAAATTGGTTGTGTTGCCTGTCACGAACCACATCAAGATGCGGAAGCTCTCAAGCAGCCGGCCTTGCCTTCACCCGATGCACTTTTCGGCGGTGACCATGAATCTGCCCTGGGACATTCGGTGATCATGGGGAAACTGGACGGGAAAATGACGGTGAGTGAATTGGCCCGCTTTTTGAAAAATCCTCTTGAAACCCGGCCCTCGGGTAAAATGCCAAGTTTCAAGTTGTCAGACAGTGAAGCGACTTCATTAGCGATGTACTTGCTGAGGGGGCAAGCCAGGGGAATGTTTGACGGCGATGCCAAACTTCAAAAAACAAGTGGTTTGAAATATTCCTACCTTGAATTAGGATCGCCCACTGCCGAACCTCATGGAGCGGTTCAGGATTTTGTTGAACATTATCCGGGAACCCCACCTGCATCTCTCTCGGCTTCTGCCCATTTTGTTACCAGTGGAATCACTCATGAAATCTCTGATGTCATCAAAGAACGACAAGAACAGATTGCATTAGTGTTTTCGGGATATATTTCGATACCGGAGGACGGCGAGTATGTGTTCTACACTAGCTCAGATGATGGATCGCGGCTTTACGTGGGTTCTGGATTGGTAGTGAACAATGATGGTGATCACGGTATGACCGAACGCAATGGCAAGGTAATATTGAGTGCAGGGGATCATGCTTTTAAGGTGACATATTTCAATCATGGTGGACCTGCTGGTTTGAGCGTGTATGTAGAAGGGCCGGGGATGGATAAACAGGCGGTTCCCGAAGAGTGGCTATCACACCTTGGCCAGCCAATGCTTCCCACGGGTAGTGAAACATTTTCCATCGATAAAACCAAGGCATCGCAAGGTCAGGCATGGTTCCGTAAATTAGGTTGTGCCTCCTGCCATACCATTTTGCAATCAGGAGCTGCCTCCATTGCCGCGTTCGAAGCCAAGCCCCTGCAATCCATTGGAACCGATTCTGATAAAGGTTGTTTATCAGACGAACCTGGCATTTCATCGCCCTTGTATCATTTGACCTCAAGCGAGCGAGAAGCGATAACCAACTCAATTACTCAAATAAAGAATTTGTCGAACCCGCTTGATGCGCGTCAGCAAGTGCTCAGGAAAATGATTTCGATGAATTGTTTTGCCTGTCATGCCCGTGATGAAGTGGGGGGCATCAGTAGCGGTCGGAAACAGTTTTTCCTTACTCAAGGTGAAGCAGATCTGGGGGATGAAGGACGGATACCACCAAACCTAACAGGTGTCGGACGAAAATTGAAACGGGAATGGATGAAAAAGGTGCTAGATGTAGGGGCTTCAGTCCGCCCCTACATGGCCACGCGGATGCCTGTTTTTGGCAAGGATAATGTGCACGGAATGGTGGATCTTATTTTCGAGGCAGATAAACCTTCTGAGACGATTTCGTCTACAGAAAAAAGTTCACTCGAAGATGCTAAATATGGTCGAAAGCTGGTCGGTGTTGGCGGGATGGCTTGCATTACCTGTCACACATTCGGGAAATTTAGTTCGCTGGGGATTCCCGCATTGGATCTGACGACGGCTGGAGACAGACTCCAGAAAGACTGGTTTGTTCGTTATCTCAAGGATCCTTCCTCTTTGAGACCCGGAACCCGGATGCCGAGTTTTTGGCCGGATGGTCAAAGTGTGAACCGGGATGTCTTTGATGGTGACACTCAAAGGCAAATTGATGCCATCTGGTCTTATTTAAATATTGCAGACGACAATAATCCACCCACGGGCTTGATTCAGGGTAAGAAGGAAATTATTGCCAATAGAGAGGCCGTGATATATCGGAATTTCATTGAAGGTGCGGGGCCAAGAGCCATTGGTGTCGGATACGCCGAAAAGGCGAATCTGGCATTTGACGCGGATCAGGTTCGCCTGGCCATGATCTGGCAAGGGCCCTTCATGGATGGTGCACGTCATAGTTCAGGCAGAGGAGCTGGTTTTGAACCTCCTTTAGGTCATAATCTTGTTCAATTTCCGAATGGTCCGCCGTTTGCATTTTCTGTGGATCCTGAACATACCCAATGGCCGAAACTGGCTGGAAAAGCAGCAGGATATGAGTTCAAGGGATATTGGTTGGACTCCAAGCGACGCCCGAAATTTAAATACCAGTTCATGGCCATGGATGTTGAGGATTATACCGTTGCTGTTCCAGGGGAATTGGATGCGTCCCTGCGGCGCTACCTCACATTCGATTCAAGAGCCCATTATGTTAATCTTTGGATGCGCGCAGCGATTGGTCAGGATATTATCGAAGAACAGGATGGTGCCTTCTTGATAGATCAAAAGTTGCGAATGCGATTTGAAACATCAGGCAAAGAGCGACCTGTTGTCAACGGTGTTGAGGGTAATATGGAATTACTTGTCCCCATCGAACTGGATCACGGTAAAGCGAAAATTATTCAGGAAATCATTTGGTAAGGAATTTTTTATGAAAAGTGATTTTGACATCATGACTCAATATTCAATGAATTATAGGAATATAAAAGGGCTTTTATCAGCACTGGTTCTGGTAGCAGGTTTAAGTCAGGGAACCGAGATCCTTGGCGGTGAACAATCTGACTATTACCGCACGGATACTATTCCTGTTCCGGAGGGAATTGTTCTTGAGGCAGGCGCTTTGCAATGGTTGGGAGACAACCAGATGGCTGTATCAACACGGTTAGGTGAGATATACATTGTAGATAATGCTCTGGCAGAGAACCCCTCTGATACCACTTTTCATCTCTTTGCCAGTGGATTACACGAAGTGCTTGGTCTGGCGAAGAAAGACGATTGGATCTATTGTGTTCAACGCTGTGAATTAACCCGCATGAAAGATCTGGATCATGATGGTCGTGCGGATGTATTCGAAACCGTCAATGACGATTGGGGCATTACGGGCGATTACCACGAGTACGCCTTCAGTTCCAAGTTTGATCGTGATGGAAATATCTGGATCGTATTGTGTCTCACTGGTTCTTTTACCAGTGAGATTGATTATCGTGGCTGGTGTCTGCGCGTTACTCCCGAAGGTCAAATGATTCCGACCTCCAGTGGGATTAGATCTCCCGGCGGTATTGGGATGAATGCGCTTGGTGATATGTTTTACACCGATAATCAAGGAGTATGGAACGGGACAAGTGGCTTGAAGCATTTGAAACCGGGAGGGTTTATGGGAAACCCTACTGGGAATAGATGGTATGAATCAACCAATGCTTTAGGGCCCAGGCCCTTGGACCCTGTAAGCGGAAGTCGTATGCATATTGAAGCTGAAAAAATACCGGAATTGGTTCCTACGGCTATTTACTTTCCTTACGGCCCCATGGGACAATCTGCCAGTGGGATCATCTGTGATCAAAGCGATGGGAAATTTGGTCCATTCAAAGACCAGTTGCTTGTTTGTGATCAGACCCATAGTACGGTGATGCGTGTTGATTTGGAGCAGGTTAATGGCGTTTATCAAGGTGCATGTTTTCCGTTTTTAAAAGGATATGCATCAGGTAACCTGAGTGTTGAGTTTTCAACCGATGCTACTTTGTTTGTGGGTGGAACCGATCGTGGCTGGGGCGCACGTGGCGGAAAACCTTTTGCACTTCAACGCACTCATTGGACAGGGAAAACCCCTTTTGAGATTCAGACTATGAAGATCAGCCCAGATGGATTCGACTTACATTTTACCCAGCCACTGAATGTAGAGACCGCTTCGGATCCGTCGTCTTACAGCATGAAAACCTACAGCTACATTTACCAGAGCAGCTATGGAAGTCCTGAAGTAGATCAATCTTCACCTATCGTTCAATCCGTAACTGTGAGTGAAGACGGTACCTCCGTCAGGCTTAAAATTGATCAATTGCAGATTGGTCATGTTCATGAACTCAACCTCTCCGAAATTATTACTCAATCCGGAGAATTACTCTGGAACCCAGTCGCGTATTACACATTAAACGAAATACCCAAAAGCGTTCTGTAATCACGCTGCTTTAGTTGTATTCGTTCGAAAGCTTGCCCAGGTGCTCAGTGGCATGATGCCGATTGCCATGATCAATATCTGTGAGGCATTGAAAATCATAAGCCACTTGAATGCGGCATCCATGAATCCATAACTGTGGAGGCCAACATTGAGCATGTTGACACCGAACCACGAAAAGGCGGTGACAATATTACCAAAAACGGCAAGGTTCATGAGCCCACGCTCCCGGATCATACCACCCCATCGAGCGTGGAGAATGATGGCGTTCCAAATCACAATAAGTAGAGCTCCGTTTTCTTTGGGGTCCCACCCCCAAAATCGTCCCCAGGATTGATCTGCCCATATCCCACCGAGGATGGTACCAACAAAACTGAACAGTGTGGAGAAGCAGACCACTCCATACACCATGCGCGTCAAAGATTTCGAAGTATCCTTGTCGAGAGATTTGGTGAAGAAACCTCGCATGATGTAAACGATAGCAAGGAATCCTGAAAAGAAGGTAGAAGCGTATCCTAGCGTGATGATAACTACGTGCGTTGCCAGCCAGAAGTTGGTGTCTAAAACCGCACGCAACACGCCCATTGTATCGCCACTCAATGCAAGATTGTGGGCGACGATGAGTGACAATACACCGACTATGGAAGCGATTGCTGCTCCCACACCGTCCTTGTAAATACGCTCAATGACGAGACCTAACAGCACCGCTCCCCATCCAACAAAAACAGCAGAGCTGTAAAGGTTTGTGACGGGGGGGGCGCCCTTCAATATACATTCGAGTGATCAATCCCCCCGTGTGAACGATAGCTGACAGCACAATAAGATAAAAAGCAGTTTTACGTGTCCATTCAGAGCCGTTGAACCACGTACTGCAGGCAAAAAGGAAAGCGATTAGGTAAATCACCGTACTTTTATAAAAAGGAGAAAACTTGTTATATGAAAATTCGAGGGAGGTACGTTTTAATTCTGTTCCAAAATCTGGTTTCAGAGATTCTTTGTATTGACTTGCTGCTTGGTTGAAATTGCCCGAATTATCTCCATGGAAGGCGCTGGCCATCTTTGCGTAAGAACGAACTGCAGGCCTCACGCCCATGGTCTGAATTGCTTGTATGAGATTAGTCCCCATCGTGCTCCACTGATCGCTTGTTCCTGAATCTTTGCTCGGTGGGATCAATAAAGTTCCCGCAGAACTCAAATGCTGAAATCGATCCATATAACCAGAAAACAAATCCAACGCAGTTTCATCGTGTTCGGTACCTGCATTCTGGCTGCGCCACGCTTCAAGACCCGGAGCGATCGATGATAAATAAATTTCGAGGTCATTGTTGAAATCATGTGAATCCTGAGGTGCAATTGTATTCTTGAATTCCATGTAGGTATTCAAACCCACCCAGACCTTGATCACTGCTTTTTCAAATGGGGTTCTCAGCGCTGCTTCCTGATTAAATGCACTTTGAGCATGCCTGCGAATGGTCGGGAAATGCTCGCTGATTTCATGGAACGTAAAGTAAAATAATCCAGATTTTTCGACACCTTGATCATCCAGACCCAATTCGTCCAGAAGGTCGGGGTGATTGACGGCAAAAATGTATCGTTCATCAGCAATTTCAGGATGCATCATGACCTCCATCAACCATTCAGATGCATTGAGCTTTTTGGGTCGTTTGCCGAATTGATACCAGCGCCGTTCCGATAGTTGGCCTGATCCTTCTCCTCGAATCTTCAGGAAAGCTCCCCACTCACCTTTTTCGTTGTTTCCCTCCAATGGTACTTTCCGTGTGCCTCGGATTTGTATCAGGGCATTCATGCCTACGGAGTCAAGAGGCTGAAGTCTCCCTTCACGCAAAACTGGCAGCTGACCGAAGGAGACATCATCCGTGTAACCTTTTGACTTTGGGGTGCGTAGGGCAGAAACTATCCAAAGGGTGAATAAGCCAAGCAATAAATAAGGTAATAGCTTTCTCATATCAATATTCAGGCAGTCTTAGGAGTCGTTGCTCGGGTGTTGATCGATGAAGTACTTGAATTTCTTCTTTTACGCGTGAATCCAATCAAATGAACCATAAATTGAGTCGTCAACCCTACTCCCACCATGGTGCAAGCAAGGTAAGGCGTAAGCCAGGTAGGGTTTTGAACCACCTGAAATGTTGATGTTGCGGTCAAACCTCGACGGCGAACCATTTCATTTGCCGACATCTGATGCTGGAAAAAGGTCAGTCCGTGATACCTCAGGGGATGATTCATGTAGACGAGCACTTCCCGATCTTCGCCAGTGCCCTTATTTTGCAGACGCACACGGCTTGCAAAGTTCTTTGGTTCCATGGTACCCGTGTAATTTTCGTGTGTCGCCTTGAGGAGTGTCAGTGAAAAGTCTTCGTAGTAGCGTTTGGCCCGCATCCCAACGGAAAATTCTTTTCCTTGGTAGTTGAATTTCTGAGGGTCCAGAACAGTAGCGACCAACCACTCACCCAGAATGGTATCACCATCCATGATTTCCAGGATAGCGGCCCCAACGTCCCGCTGGTCCATTGCTGTTTCCGGTGGCATGGCTTTCAAGAAAACATTATTGAAACCGCTGCTTGCTTCTATGCGTGTGTGACCCTCCTTCTCTTTGCCCACTAGGCTGACATTGGGCCAGTAATCTTTGACATTGATTTTGAAGGGGAGAGGTCCGCTGGGTATTGTTGCGCCTGACTTGCTTTGCAAGAACGTTTCAGGAAGCGCATAGACTTTATCCTCTTCAGTATTTGAATGGTCAATGAAAGCCAGTTCATTCAATCTGAAGTCTGAAGAGTGAGAAACGGTTTCACCTTCTTTGATCTCCATGGCGCTCTCCCTTGATAGAAGATCAGTGAACAATTGTCCCAGTATCAACAAAATCAGTCCAGCATGAGAAATATAGATCCCTACCTTTTTTCTGGTGAGTTTGAAACGAGCAATATAGGCACCCACAAGGTTCAATAATAAAAATGTGCCTACCAGGTAGCCTCCTGGCATTACAGGTATTTGCCAATCAGCGTTTTCAGGTCCCCAGTATACAAAAATGCTTTTGAAATAGCGTTCCTGTACGATGTAGAGCCCCTGATCCACTTGTGCAATAGTACCTACGAAGACGATGAGCATGAACAAAGTCAGACATGTCACCGTCAATCTGAGAGAGATGAAGAATTTTACAATATTATTGAGCATTTTCGTTGAATTGAATTGATTGAACGAAGGTTTTGAAATTTTCTGATTCGCGCTGGACAGCGACAGTGGGTCCCATGACCTTAAAGAACCAGGTTTGTCCATTGTGAGGGATGATGGCTGCGTCGATTCCCTGAGTGGCGCCGGGGATGCGCACCAGTTTGCCTTCGACTCCGCCAGAGGTGATGTCAGAGGTGATGGACTCCAATTCACTTTGGTCAGCGGGACCCATCCCCACCTGCCTGCGCCAGCGATTAATGTTTGGCAATAGACCGCCTGCGGCACCTCCAAGGGAAGAAACCGTGATCTTCGCCTCGCCACCCTCTCCAGAAGCTTTAAAACTTGCGAGAATCATGGAGCTTGGGCCGCTGGATGTCCAGCCCACTGGAACCTTCCATTTGGGTAAATTAGTTGAGCTGGAGGATATTGGCGCGGCTGCGGGGCCCGTGGGAATTGTTCCCTTGTTCGCCATATTCACACCCGCATGAGGGTCTGCAGCTTGTCGTGCAGCGGTGATTTCCTGCTGCATCTTGTTCAGATCGACGGAACCAAGAAAGGCCGTGAAAGCTGGTCTCTCTGCATCCAGATGCTGGTCGGTACCGGTCATCTTGAAAAACCAAGTTCCCACGGGAGAATTGACAAAAGCCGTAATGATCCTCATTCCCGCCATCTCCCCGGGTGTTTCCGCTGGGGCCGTCAGATCGAAAATGCGCCCATCGAATTGACCGATTTTTATCAACTCGGAGGAGTCATTTACTTCCTCCTTGGAAATGGGGCTGAGTTGGAGCTGGCTTCTCCACAAATTCACGATCTCATGGTCTTCAACCTTTAAGTCAGGCATTGGAAGAATGGCTACCTCCGCTGTCTCCTCATTTGGCCCTGTTACCTCAAAAGTAGCCAAACGCATGGCACTTGTGTTCTGGGTTTGTTTCCAGTTGGCTGGAAGCTTGTATGCTTCATTTTTAGAGACTGTGTAAATTTCAACTTGTGATCCTTGTTTGCAACTGGAGACGCATAGAGCAAATATGGAGCAAAGTGCAGTGAGCCAAGCTTTCCTGTTTTTCATCAATACCTTGAGTTTTGTATGTATCACCTCAACAATGTTTTTGCTGCTTGAAGCAGAGTAAGAAATGTTCGGATACAATGTGCGTGATTAACAGATGAAATCAAGCGGTAACTTGCGACAATTCTGGCAAATGATCATGGCTCAAGAAGATCACGTTTTTACTGGGTCGATCTCCGTGAAATCAAGAGGCATTCCATGAAGTTAATCTCAGTCTTGCTCAGTTGAATTTATCACCAGAAAGATTTACAAGGACCTCTTGCCCAATCAACACTCTTCTGGATGGTACACATGAGGTAAATCAGATTTCGGGACAAATGCTTGATGGAACAAAAAATACCTAGTCGAATCATTAAAAAACGAGGGCGCTTGCTCGAGTCAGGAAAATCCAATGCCTACCGTCTCGTACACGGCGCAGGCGACGGTTTCAAGGGGTTTTATCTGGACCGACTTGGTGATTATTTGTTGGCATCCAAAGAAGGAAAGCCTGATCTGGCTGAAGAAGACATAGCGAGAGGGTGGATGTCTCGACTGAAAAGCCGAGGTGTGTATCTGAAACAGTTGCAAAGGCATGTGCGTCACTCGAACAAGGAGTGTTCTTCTCCAAAGATCTGGTTGGGGAATGCTGGCCAGAGTGAGACCACGATCATTGAAAATGGCGTTCATTATCAAATCCGTTTTGATGAAGGGTATTCAGTGGGGATTTTTCTGGATCAGCGGGAAAACCGTCAACGATGGTTGCAGCAAAAAGTGAACTCTCGGTTTGCTCTGAATATAGATACTTTGAAATCCGGAGATATACTGAATACCTTTTCCTACACATGCCCTTTTTCCGTCTGTATTGCCAAAAGCGGGCTGCGTGCGGTGAGTTTGGATCTGTCCAGGAAATATCTGGATTGGGGGAAAAAGAATTTCCAATTGAATCAACTTCATCCGGACACCCACGATTTCATTTATGGCGATGTTTTTGACTGGATGCGCCGTTTCCGTAACCGAGGACGGGTCTTTTCAGGTATCATTCTGGATCCCCCTACTTTCTCGAAAGCACCCAAGAGCAAAAAAATGTTTCAAGCAGAGAGAGATTATCCCGATCTTTTGAATCTGGCATTAGACATTATCGAGCCAGGGGGTGTGATTCTGGCTTGCAACAATACCATTGGATGGATGCCCGAAGACTTTCAAAAAACAATAGATCACACTCTCATGAGGCGGGGAGTGGTTTGTGATCCGGTTTACTTCGCTCAGCAGCCTCCCGAATTTCCTGTAAGTCTGCAATCCCCTCAATATTTGAAATCTGCATGGATCAAAGTAACCGATGCGGGAAGAGGTTGAAAATTCTTCGCCGCTCTTCAAGAAACCTATGATCTCAAATCTTCGATCAATGTCATCACTGCGGGAATAAACGTCAAAACAAGCACTGCCGAAACGAGTGTCCCGACCCCCAGCGCAATGGCCATAGGAACCAGGAATAAAGCCTGAATACTCGTTTCAAAAATCATTGGACCCAATCCTAGAAATGTGGTGAGTGCTGTCAACATAATCGGGCGAAATCGACGTTGTGCGGCCAGGATGACGGCATCCATTGGAGATTTACCTTGTTTGAGATATTGATCCCGGGTGAGTTCCAACACAAAAGCACCATTCACCACCATCCCGCACAGGGCAATCATGCCAAAGACACTGAATACGCTGAGATCAAATCCCATGATAATGTGACCCAGCACTGCGCCCGCCAGACTCAAGGGAAGCATCAACAGGACGACCATCGCTTGGAGATAACTCCTGAGAAGAGACGCCATGATCGCATAGATGGCAAAAAGGGAAGCCAGCAATCCCCATGAAAGATTGTTCATTGCTTCACGTTGTTCACGTTGTTCCCCTTCGAAAGAGTGACGGAGTTGTGGATATCGTTTGAGGATTTGTGGGAGTTCAGTTTTTTCAAAAGAACCCAGCACTTTATTGCCCGTGGTGATTCCTGGGACGACATTGGCGGTGACATTGATGACCCTGGCTCCATCGACACGTGTGATACGAGCCGGCGCGTCTGTTAATTCAATTTTTGCTGCCTGTCGCAAAGGAATCTCACCTCCACGAGGCACGCGGATCAATAAATTTTCCAGCCCGCTCAGTGTGCGTCTTTCTGATTCTGGGAATTTGACCATGACACGTAATTCTTCACGATCCATGGGTTGGCGAAGTGCCTCGGCACCATAAAAAGCGTGACGTATTTGTTGCCCCAATTCGCGTGCAGTGATGCCGAGGCTCCTTCCTTCCGGGGTGATTTCGAAATTGAATTGAGGCATTTCCCTGCCAAACCCCTTTCGCACGTCTTCAACTCCCGGGTATTTCCCTATGGCTTTTGCAACTTCGGCAGCAGCTTCACGCAGAACTTCCACCTCTGGGTGAGAAATTTGAATGTCGATTTCAGCTGAACCGCCAGGGCCGATCAAATAATCAAAAAAGACCGATTCCACATCCGGTAAGGCTGGGAACTCTTTTCGCCACAATTGGGCGAACTCCCCTGGAGTAACCTTTCTTTCACTTTGTGGGACCAGCCGGACGGAGACTTCACCTCCATTTGAGCTTCGTTCAGCAACGGAAGTGGTGATGCCTATCAATATGTCGTCTTCACCCAGTTTATCGATGGTTTTGCGTGCGGCTTCTTCTATCAGAAACGCTACTTCGCGTGTTCGCTCGGTGGAAGTGCCAGACGGCATTTCGATCTCCGCCTGCACAAAGGGAGTTTCGATTGACGGTCGAAAAGTAAAGTCGATGCGACCACTCAAAGTATATCCCAATATGATAAGGAAGGCGCCGACGGACAAGGCACAGGTCAAATATCTTTGCTTGACGACCAGATGTATCACCGGGCTGTACCAGCGGTCGATCATATGATCGATCCGAACGCGCAATCGTGTTTGCCAGGCATGAAATTGATTATAAAGCTTGAAACCGGACCTTTTATTTTTCTGCGCAAGGTGGGCAGGCAGTATGAGTAGACATTCGATCAAGGAAACGGTAAACACGGCAATCACGACCGCAGGCAGCACATAAAAGAAACGCCCAGTTTCCCCAGGCACGAAGAGGAGTGGAAGGAACGCAATAATATTGGTAATCACCGCAAATACGACAGGTTTGGCCATCAGTTGGACTCCTTCTACAGCTGCCTGCATGCGACTCTTACCCAGAGACATTTTATGAAAAATCTCTTCTCCCACAACGACGGCATCATCCACCACAATCCCGAGTGTCACAATGAATCCAAACAGAGAAATCATGTTGATGCTGGCATCCATGGCAGGGAGCAGGAACAATGAACCCAGAATTGAAACCGGAATGCCTGCGGTTGTCCAAAAAGCAACTCGAAGCTCCAGGAATAATCCCAATGCCAGGATCACCAGGAGGAGCCCGATGGCTCCATTGGTGAGAAGCATGTTGATGCGTTCCTCGTAATCATCTGACCGGTCAAAGGTAATGGTGATACCAACCGAGTCTGGCAGTTGAGCCTTTTCACTCTCAATGAATTGACGAACGGCACGAGCGACTGTGAGTGGAGATTGAGTTTCCGAACTGTAGACAGCCAGCCAGATGGAAGGGCGGCCGTTGAAATAGGATTCTCGTTCTGATTCTTCAAAACCATCTTTAACAACAGCAATATCTTTCAATCGAACTTTAGTGCCATCTGCTCTGCTGATGATCGGAATGGATTCGAATTCTCGAGCCAATTCCTTGCGCTCCCTGGTTTTAAGCAGGTAATCACCGCCGGCTGTCCTGATGGAACCCGCAGGTATGTCCAAAGATGCATCATCGACCGCCTCAGCAATGTCATTTAACCTGAGCCCCATGGATCTGAGTCTGGCTTGTGGAACCTCAATGTGGACTTCAGGGCTACGGACCCCTCTTAATTCGATCAAGGAAATTTCGGGAAGTGAAAGCAACTTGTTCTCCATCTCCCTGGCAAATTCGACCAATCCCTTGGCGTCCAGATCTCCGTAGATTGAAAGATACATGACACCGCGACGTCGGCCGTTATCCAGAGCAATGATGGGAGGTTCCGCATCCTCCGGAAAAAGGTTGATGCGCTGGATTGCGGCCGTAATTTCCTGAAGGCCACGATTGCGATCTGAACCGGGAATCAGCTCAGCCAGAATGCGGGCATTCCCTTCGTTCGCAGTGGCTGTAATTTCCCGAACAAACTCCATTGAGCGCAGTTCTGATTCGATCGGAAGAATGATGGACTGTTCGACTTCCTCGGGACTTGCGCCCCGGTACTCCATGGAAATCTCAACCACATCCAAAGTAAAAGTCGGGTAGATCTCCTGTCGGATATTGAGCGAAACGATCAGCCCCGTAACAACCACAGCTACCATCAGTAAATTGGCAGCGACATGGTTTTTGGCAAACCAGGTGAGCAAACCTTGAAAGCCGGATTCGGATGTATTCGCTTCTCTTTCCTGTTTCATCATTCGTTCAGAGGCTGGGCGTTGATGAGCGTGCCCGGTACAGCAGAACGAAGCGGACTGACAATTAATGTTTCACCCGGTTGCATCGCATTGGATACGTATACCATATCGTCCATGTTCCACAGGATTTCAACATCGCGGATTTGCAAGGTGCTGGAAGCGTCCACTACCCAGATGCGATTGTTGGATCTGAGGGAAGCCTGGCGAATTGCGAGGCAATCGTTGATTTCGCCTGCTTCGATATCGACACGCACGTAACTTCCGAGGAGCAGTGGGGATACTTTTCGGGACGCGCTGGCTGCCTCATTATGAGAGAATGAAATGAGCAACCGTGCCATCCTTCCCTCGCGCTCTAAATCGCCTCTAAGACCGATCACCCTGCCGTTTCCCGCAAATTGCTTTCCACCACCTGATGTCAGGAAAATACTGGCTCTGGCTCCTTGTTTGGAACCTTCCGGCAGTTGAATATGACGGATCTGATCTACCGGAAGTGACACCTGAATCCAATATTCATCAGCACCAATCAGAGTGGCAGCTGAATAGCCGGGGTTGATGCGTTGTCCGATCTCAAGGTTTTCCTCGAGGACAACGGCATTGAACGGCGCCTTTATTAAATGGCGTTTGAGTAATTCAATATTGCGTTCTCTAGCAATGCCTAATCGTGCTACTTCAGCTTCCTGCACGAGTGCTTCGGCTTCGAGGGAAATTAACTCTGTATCTGGAATCAAGGCGTTACTCGCAAGGTTCTGTGCTTGTTTGGATTTTCGCTGAGCCTCTTTCAGGTTTACTTCGGCACGCATAAGTGTTGCGTTGCTTTCCTTGAGGGCGAGTTCTGTCATGGTGGGGTCGATGGCGAACAACTCTTCTCCCTCCATGATCTTTCCGCCCGGGGTCAGGCTTTGATGCTGGCGGGTGACAAGTCCGGTGACTTCAGGCTCTATGGTCACTCTCCGCGCGGGTATCACGGTACCGTATGCCGAAATAAAAATAGGATAGTGGTCGGGTCTTACCTTCCGCACCTTCACTATTTTTGCAACCGGAGTTTCAGCATCCGACAATACTTCCGGGCCGGATTTGAGTAGGAGATAGGCAATGCCTGCTGCAATCACCAGAACGATGATCGTCAGCGCGACTTGCCAACCATTCCTTTGGGGGTGAGATCTCATTTCTCATTGAAAGACTCGGCAAGTGCAACGGCTTTCAGCATGGCTTTGGCCTTGTTGACGGTTTCCTGATACTCGCTTTCAGGGACAGAATCGCTGACCCAACCGCCTCCTGCCTGAACGTATATCCGGTCATCCTTGATCAAAGCCGTTCGAATCGTGATACAGCAGTCAAGATTTCCGTTGAAAGAAAAATAACCCACACAGCCGCCGTATGGTCCACGGGTTGTTTGCTCCATTTCCGAAATGATTTGCATGGCACGAATCTTGGGAGCCCCACTCAAGGTTCCGGCAGGGAACGTGGCTCGGATCAGGTCATAAGGTGTTCTCCCCTCTGATAAGCAACCCTCAACCTGGGATACGATGTGCATCACGTGGCTGTAGCGTTCAATGATCATCAGGTCTTTGACCTCGACGGAACTGAAATCACAAACACGGCCAATATCGTTTCTCGCCAAATCCACGAGCATGACGTGTTCGGCTCGTTCTTTCGGATCGGCCAGTAAATCTTTTTCATAAGCAAGATCCTGTTGTCGCGTGGCTCCTCGTGGGCGGGTGCCTGCTATGGGGCGGATTTCAACCCGTTTATCCTCGCAGCGCACATGTATTTCAGGTGAGGCACCTACAAGCGAGAATTCATCCAACTCAAGCAGGAACATGTAAGGGGAAGGGTTAATGGATCTTGCAGCACGATAGACTTCCAGAGGTGAGGCGTTGAGAGGGGCCGAAAATCTTTGCGATCCGACGACCTGAATGATGTCGCCAGCAGTAATATACTTTTTGGCTTGGTCCACGTTATCAAGAAAACGGTCTTTCTCCATATTGGACTCAAATGCTGCAGGCTCAGGCGATTTCAGGAAGGTGGCGGGTTTGTACTGACAGGGTTGCTCCAGAAGGGAAAGAAGCCTGTCAATTTCCTCGCAGGCATTTTCATATTCATCCAGCGCATTCTGAGGGTTTTTAACGTAAGCGTTGACGATGACTGTGATGGTCTGTGAGACACGATCGAAAACCAGTAGTTGATCCGCAATCAAGAAATACATTGTTGGGGTATTTAGCTCGTTGTGAGCAGGGCGGGGGACGACAGGTTCGATGTCATGAATAAATTCATACCCCAGAAAGCCAATGGCCCCACCTGAGAAACGGAAATTTGATTCGGTCGTTGGAACATAGCGAAACTCTTTGAGAGTTTTTTCAACTGCCTCAAGTCCGTCACGAACCTCATTTTCCTTGAGAGAGGAAGCCAGTGCTCCCACCACTTGATAATGATTGAGAACCTTCCCATTCTGAATGACCTCAATTTGATCTCCTTTTTGTTTGATGACAGCTCTTGGATTGCAACCTACGAAAGAATATCGCCCCAGGTGTTCTCCTCCCTCAACAGATTCAAACAGAAAGGATTCACCCTGTCCTCTCAATTTCTGGTAGGCAGAGCAAGGGGTGTCAAAATCGGCCAACACAGTTCGTGTGACAGGAATTAAATTTCCCTTTTTGGCCAGATCGATGAATTGTTTTGTCTCCGGATAGAACATCTATCCGCGTATTTAATCTTGAATCAGCATCAACATCCAGCAGGAAAATGTCCTAGTTATCGTGATTGCTCGGAAAATGTATGATTCCATCTGAGATCGTCATGCAGCGCAATCATGTTTATGATTTGCCTGATGAATGATGAATCAATGATCGTGTATTATGACGAGCGTTGTGCAGACTACGCCTCACCCGGACACCCTGAGCGGCCTGATCGAGTCACCATGACTGCCAAAAGGCTTAAGAAGCAGTCCAGCTTGTCTGTAGAATGGCGCCTACCTGTGGCCGCTTCTGAGGAAGCAATTCGTTTGGCTCATTCAGCTGTGCACTTAAAAAACTTGCGAGAATCGAATCTTGATTTTGATGGAGATACGCCTTGGTATGAGGGCATAGAGAGACACGCAGCCAGAGCCGCAGGTGCGGCTCTGGCTGCCATGAAATCAGCTCGTAAGGGGCGGCATGCTCTCAGTTTAATGCGTCCACCGGGACACCATGCGACCAGGGAAAGAGCAATGGGGTTTTGCTATTTGAGCTCCATGGCCATTGCGATCCTCAATGGAATGAACAGTTACGGCCTGCGCATGGCGGTATTGGATTTTGATGTACACCACGGCAACGGTACTGAAGATATTTTACACGGAAATGAAAATGTTCTTTTTGCCTCTATTCACCAATCACCTTGTTATCCAGGTACTGGGTTGCAGCATCGCCCACCGAATTGCCGTAATTACCCGCAAAAACCATACACTCCTCCTTTTGAATACAGAAAAGACTTTGTGCAGGCCCTGGAGGGTATCAAAGCATTCAAACCGGATTTGTTGGGTGTGTCTGCCGGATTTGATGCGTATGTTGACGATCCCATTGCCCAAGAGCTATTGGAGAAGGAAGACTTCGAATGGATAGGAAAGCAAATTTCGGGTTCAGGTATACCTGCTTTCAGTGTTCTTGAGGGAGGATACAGTGATTCTCTGGCAGAGCTTATTGAAGCTTACATGTGTGGTCTTGCTGGGTCTCCAATTCCATGATTGGCGTTAGATTCCGGATACTGAAAAGTCAGTAAAATCAATATTTTTAGACTCAAGATAGCCTTGCCAAGATGAATCCCATGGGTTCTTCTTAGAGCCATTAGCATTATGGATCAGCCTGAATCAACACCGATGAATTTTGTACAAAGGAAACTGCCTTGGATTATTGGGGGTGTCACATTGGTATTTTTCCTGTTAACCATGAGTCAATCTGTGACGACCTCCAGTCTGCCTGTTGTAGGGAAAGTAACAGGTTGGGATTGGTCGCCAAGTATTCAGGCACCCGTATTCTATTTATTGACCTTGCCGATTAGTTTTCTTTCCATCAGCTCACAGCCCGTTGCACTGAATGTGTTGACCGTTATTCTGGCCGTGTTGAGCCTTTTTAATCTGGCTAAAGCAGTTTCTCTGCTGCCGCATGACAGAACACGCGATCAACGTGTTCGCGAGCAAAGTGATTTTTCGCTGCTTAGCTCACCTTTGGCGTGGATACCTCCCCTATTTGCCGTGTTGGTATGCGGCTTGCAGCTCAGTTTCTGGGAGCATGCTACATCAGCGACAGGTGAAATGATTGATCTGCTGATGTTTGCTTACCTCATTCGTTGTTTGCTGGAATATCGGATTGGGGAAAATGAGAAGTGGATGACTCGCTTTGCTTTTTTGTATGGAGTTTCCATTACCAATAACTGGGCGATGATTGCCTATTTCCCTCTTTTTCTGGGAGCGGTGATATGGATAAAGGGAATTGCGTTTTTTCAGGGGCGGTTTTTACTCAAGTCGACATTTCTTGGGTTACTGGGGTTGGGTTTGTATCTGCTGCTGCCAGTATTGCTCTCCAGTCAGTATCCTGACTCGGGAGGTATCTGGGATTATTTAAAGTTACAACTTGGGAATCAGAAAGTAGTTCTGACAGGATTCAAGCGCAGTGTGGTGCTGATACTGTCTCTGACGTCCATTATTCCTGTTGTTGCCATTGGGGTTCGGTGGCCTTCGACTTTTGGTGATACGAGCGCTGCGGGAGCCATGCTCACTAATTTCATGTTCAAGCTCATTCACATGGTCTTTTTGGCTGCCTGCATCTGGGTAGCTTTCGATCCTCCATTCAGTCCTCGAGTGCGCGGTCTGGGCTTGCCTTTCCTTTCCTTTTATTTCCTGGGTGCATTAGCAGTAGGATATTATTCAGGATACGCCTTACTTATCTTCAGCGGAGCTCCCTCGCGAAGAAAATCAAGACAGCACCGTTCCTCGGGAAGTGAAAACTTTATCAATGTGACATGTAAGGGGCTTGTTTTGTTGGCTGCTATTGGCGTGCCTGCTGGTTTGCTTGCGAAAAACTGGAGCTCGATTCAGCTGACAAACGGAGATGTATTGTCAAGTTACGCTCGCACGGTGATTGAGCCTTTGCCCAAAGAAAAAACACTTTTGATCGTCGATGATCCGTTCAGGTCGATGATGATTAAATTTGCATTGGAAACGTCGCCTGATCATGAAAAATCCAACTATACCGTCGTCGATACGTCAGGATTATCGACAGGTTTTTATCAGAAAATTGCCCGTGAAAATATCAAGAACGATTGGGAAGAAACACTAGGGGCTGAAAACATTCCCCCTAGGATCAGCTTAGGGTCTGTCCTGAATCTGGTTGCAGCTGTCATCAAGCAGTCCCCGGTCTATTACATGCAATCGAGTTTTGGGATTTACTTTGAATATTTATTTCCAAGGAATCACGGCCTGATCATGGAGTTACAGGCTTACACACAGCAAGATAAAAGCCCCTACCCACCCTCACTCTCGGAGGAGGATGCCGATAAAATCCAATCTTATTGGGCATCCTTCGATACCGAATTCAAGGTTCTCCTTGACGGAATTGCATCGGATGTGCCGCTGTGTGTTGCCATAGGCGGAATGGTTGCCATGGAAAGAAATAACTGGGGCGTCAAGTTACAGCGCATGGGGCGATTGGATGACGCAAAGGCCGCATTCAATGCGGCCAAACAATACTCCAACGAAATTTCCTCTGCCGATTTCAATCTCGAAGCAAATGAACTGCTTTCCAATCAGCAGCCAGTTGTAGGGATCATCGATGATCAGGAATGGAACAAGATGCAGGGCAAGTTCAGGTCGACAGCTCAGATCCTTAAGGCAAACGGTGAAATTGATGTAGCCCGTTTTCAAAATGAAATGGGAATCCAACTCTTCACTGGAGGTAACTTTCGTCAAGCGGCTCTGAGGTTCAGGAGAGGTATTGAATTGGACCCTTCCAATACAGATTTTTGGCTGGCAAACTCCCAAGCTTTGTTAAATCTAGGTTCACCTGTCGAGCTACTGGAAACTCTGAAACAACTTGAACAATCAGGTAATGATCTGGACGATTCCCAAAAAGCGGAAGTGACTCGATTGACAGCTCTCGCACATTATCGTGTGGGTAATAAATATTACGCAAGCAAGGAGGACGCATTGGGTGCCAAGGAATTTGAACTTGCAGAGGGATTGCTTCTGAAAGCTCGTGAGGATTTCCCTAAATCGGAGCCCATTATCGAAACCTTGGCTCAAGTGTATTTGTTTACCGAGAGATATCAAGAAGCTGCAGCCATGTGTGATACTCACTTGAACTTGAATTCAGATTCCGTCAATGCGCGACAAACCAAAGCAGTTTCACAGATGCGCGCTGGTGATTTTGAGAGTGCGGTAGAGACTTTGATGGAAGCTCTTGAGAAAAATCCAAATAACAATATCGCCCTGCTCAACAAAGCGATCTGTCATTTGCAATTAGAGCAATTGGATGAAGCTGCCGTTGACTATAAAACGCTCTCTGAACGCATCGAAAACAGCCATGCCGTTCATTACGGCCTGGCTGAAATTGCCCATCAGAAAAATAATACTGCTGAAGCGATTAAGCATTACGAGTCTTACCTTGAAATAGCGCCCAAGGGTACAAGTGAATTCGGAAAAGTGAAGGCCACGCTGGCAGCTCTCAAAGTTGAATGACCCTGAGAATCGGGAATGGGAATGTTTGTATCTCATGTCATCACGCGTCTCATCGTAGGTGGCGCTCAGGAAAATACTATATCCACGGTTCTTGGGCTCCATGAATCCTCCGACGTTGATGTCGAGTTAATTTCCGGTCCCACAGATGCATCCCTTCCGGAAGGATCATTGGACTCCAAACTAAGCAAGATTCCGAAGCAATTCCATATTGAGCCTCATCTGATTCGGCCAGTGTCGCTGTTTCATGATTTTCGAGCCTACATTTCCTTAAAAAGAAGGTACCAGGAGACGCATCCTGATATTGTTCACACTCACAGCGGAAAAGCCGGTTTTATCGGCAGATTAGCGGCTAAAGCTGCAGGAATAAAATGCATTATCCATACGATTCATGGCCCTTCTTTTGGCTCCTATCAAAGCGGGCTCTCCAATGCGTTTTTTGTTAACGCGGAACGGATGGCTGGCAGGGCCACTCATCATTTTATTGGTGTTGCGGATGCGATGTGCCGTCAGTATCAACAGGCAGGTATAGGGAATCCCTCGGATTATTCGACGATATACAGCGGATTCGACCTGAATGCATTCTTATCCACCAATCCTAATGCCGCACTCCGCGCCAAACTTGGAATCCTTGAATCAGACTTTGTTATTGGTAAGATTGCAAGGCTCTTCGATCTCAAAGGTCATCAGGAATTATTTTCTGTTTTACCTCGTCTGATTCAAAAAATCCCAAACCTTAAATTGCTTTTGGTAGGCGGAGGGCCTCATCAGGAATTATTTATCAATCAATTGAACCAAATGGGATTGAGGAACAGGGTTGTTTTCTCTGGCTTGATCAAACCTGAAGAGGTGCCACAATGGGTCAGTATCATGGATGTGCTGACCCATTTATCTCAACGGGAAGGGTTGCCAAGAGCTCTTCCGCAGGCGATGGCCGCGGGGAAACCTGTGGTCGCACTTGACTTAGACGGTTCACCAGAAGTCTGCATCACGGGTAAAACCGGTTTTTTGCTTCAACCAGGTGATCAGCGCGCATTAATCAATGCGATGGTGACTCTTTTCGGGAATCCGGACCTCAGAGAACGCCTTGGTCAAGCAGGGAAACACCTGGTAAAGAAACGCTTTACTGTTCAGACCATGGTGGAATCGATTCATAGTCTTTATCTTCGCTTGTTAGCAAATGGTGGCAATGGGTAAACAAAATGCCTTTTATTGTCCTTGCCAGTTGAAGATTTTATTCTGATTGGTTAGTTCTTTTCTATGCGGTTTATCGGAACCATCATTGAAAAGCTTCAACGCCACCCCAAACGGATAGTGCTTCCGGAGGGGCAGGAGCCGAGAGTCTTGCAGGCAGCACGGCAGTATAGAGCTTTGAAACTGGGGGTACCGATTCTTCTGGGCGACCGTACCCGAATCAAAGAATCTGCCGCAGCCTTGAACTTATCGCTGGACGGGATTCGTATCATCAATCCCGATACGAGCGAGGATTTGGGGAACTTTGCGGAACGTTACATGAAAATGAGACGTTCAAAAGGTGTGAGTGAGGAGCAAGCGATCAAAGCCATGAAGGATCCAAACTATTATGGCTCCATGATGGTGGCCATGCATCAGGCAGATGGACTGGTTTCAGGGACATCCGAGTTTTCAGGAAGTGTTCTGCGCCCTCTTTTCCGAATCATTAAAGTCGCCCCCAATACCTCCACTGCCTCAAGTTGCATGATCATGGAGGTGGATGATACTCGCTTTGGTGAAGAGGGAGTGCTTTTCTTTGCGGACTGTGGAGTGATTCCTACCCCCAGTTCAGAGCAACTGGCGGATATTGCTGTCTCAACCGCAAATCTTGCTAAGCATCTGATGGGCATCAAGCCGCGTGTCGCCATGCTTTCGTATTCGACCAAAGGAAGTGCGGGGCATCCGGGAATTGAGAAAATACAAACGGCCACTCATTTGGCAAAAGCAAAAGCCGCCGACACTGATCTTGATGCAGATTTTGAGGGTGAAATTCAGGTGGACGCTGCTCTGGTCCCCGATGTTGCCAGAGTCAAATCACTGGATTCTCGAGTTGCAGGCCATGCAAATGTATTGATTTTCCCAGATCTCAATTCAGGGAACATCGCGAGCAAGTTGCTTAAACACATGGCAAGAGCCAATGCTTATGGTCAAATTCTGCTAGGTTTGGACCGACCTGCTGCTGATGTCTCCAGGGGATCGAATGCCCATGATATTCTAGGTGTCGCGGCAATCGTGGGACTACAATCCATTGAATACAATATGTTGTTTCCTGGAGCGGGTCTGAACCTGCCAGGTGAATAAGGTTCAAGCTACGAGAAAAAGATGAAAAACATTATCACTCCCCGCGTCTTTATCGCAGCCACTCGACAAAATGATGGCAAGACAACGACTTCGTTGGGATTGTTGTCTGCCATCAAGCGCTACTATCCTAGAGTTGGATACATCAAACCGGTCGGTCAACGATTTGTGGATGTTGAGGATCACAAGATTGATGAGGATTCTTTCCTGATGGATAAGGTCTTTCGACTGAATTGTCCTTTGCCTGAAATGAGTCCTATTGCGGTTGCATCGGATTTTACTCGCAAGTATCTAAAATCCTCGAACAACCCCAAACTCGTGAAACGCGTTCAACAAGCATTCGATCGTGTTGCCTGGGAAAAGGATTTTGTATTGTGCGAAGGAACGGGGCATGCGGGTGTCGGGTCCGTTTTCGACTTATCCAATGCGAGGGTGGCAAAAATTTTAAATGCAAAAGTCGTTCTGGTCACTCAGGGCGGGATTGGGCGGCCGATAGATGAAGTTGCACTGAATCAGGCTTTGTTTGAAAAGGACGGAGTTGAAATCATAGGTGTTATTCTCAATAAAGTTCGACAGGATAAAGTGGATTATATCTCAGAGTTTGCGCGCAAAGGACTGGAGCGCCGTGGACTCAACCTGCTGGGAGTGATACCTCACCAACGAATGCTTTCAAGTCCGACCATGGAGCTCATTCGCGATGCATTGGTAGCAAAGGTTCTCAATCAAACCAAGGAAATCCATAATATCGTTGATAATGTGGTAGTTGGTGCAATGAGTGCACCCAATGCAAGGAAATTTTTTCGTCCAGGCTCATTGATGATTATGCCCGCAGATCGCGAAGACCTGATCGAGACAGCCGCCGCTCCCAATGAAACCGGCGCTCCAACCAAATTGTCAGGTGTCGTTTTGACTGATGATATCAGGCCCTCCAATCGCGTGATGAAAATAATAGAAAGCATGCCTTATCCCGTGCTCATGACACCTGAGGACAGCTATCAAGTCGCTTCGACCGTCCATGATTTGATTGTAAAGACTCGTCCCGGAGATGTTGCCAAAATTGCCTTGATAAGAGATTTGGTAAAGACACACGTCCATGTGAGTTCTATTGTTGACCAAACTATTCGTTGAATGATGCGTCTTCATTCAAAAAATTATGAAATTGCCCATACTCGATCATTTAAAAGCGTTAGCAACATACCAACCTGGTCGTCCTATTGAGGAAGTTGCCAGGGAATTAAAGATCCCTTTCAACGATGTCATCAAGTTGGCATCCAATGAGAACCCACTTGGGCCTTCGCCCAAGGCAATTAAAGCAATGCAGGATGCCGTTCTTTCGGTTCACTTATATCCAGACGGGAATGTATTTTATCTGAAAAATAAAATAGCGAATCATCTTGATATATCGCCAAAATCTCTCGTTTTTGGAAATGGTTCCAATGAATTGATTGAATGGATAGGGCATGTGCTATTGCGGGAGAATTCAAATATCGTCGTATCTCAATACTGTTTTGCAATTTACCCCATTATCGCAGCCCTGTTTGGTGCGCAAACCAAGACCGTGTCCGCAAACCATTATGGACATGACCTAAACGCAATGGCTGAGGCGGTAGACCAACGGACTCGAGTCGTTTTTGTTGCGAATCCAAATAATCCTACTGGAACACTTGCCAGTAAAGGCGCGGTGACAGATTTTCTGGCTCGAATTCCAGACGATGTGCTTATTGTCATGGATGAAGCTTATTTTGAATACCTTCCTGATCCTACTGACCTATTACCGCTGATTCGTTCAGGAAAGAAACCCAACCTGCTGCTCATGCGCACCTTTTCCAAAATATATGGTTTATCAGGTTTGCGTATTGGATACGGCGTTGGTTCGCCGGAGCTCATTCAGAGAATGGAGAAGGTGCGGCAACCATTCAATGTGAATGCGATTGCGCAAGCTGGAGCTTTGGCTGCACTTGATGATCAGGAGCATGTGGATCGAACTCGTCTTAATAATGCGGAAGGAGTTGATTTTTTCCAGAAAGCTTTCGTGCAAATGGGTTTGGAACATGTTCCTTCACATGCGAATTTTGTCCTCGTAAAAGTGGGGGATGGGAAGCAGGTGTTTGATTACCTTCAGAAAAATGGGGTTATCACTCGTCCTATGGCGGGTTATCAACTTCCTGAGTGGCTCAGGATTAGCGTGGGCTTAGCAAAAGAAAATCAGCGATGTCTTGACGTATTGAAGCTTGCTTTAGGTTGATTCCTTTCGGAAGCAGTCTCATTGAAACGCCCCACTTTCCAGCAAAGTGACGCAACAGAGGATTGCCCTCAAGCGGTTCCAGAGTCAGGCGAACTGCTTGGGACTCGCTCTCGATGCAACAAGGCTCTCGACAAGGACCAATGCCAAAACCGCTAAAAGCATCCAGCGCCAATATTTTTGATTTTGTTCAATCTCCTGAGACTGAAGCAGTCTTGAGTCCTCAGCCCTTTGTTCCCTTGATTCTGGAGTTTCTTCAGCGGCATTCTCAGGATCACGGGTAGGCACTCCCAAGCTCTCCAGTGTCTCCAGGGGCAGCACAGAGGTACGGCTTTCATCAGGATGTAGATTCACTGCAAAAGTCCAGCGAAAATCATTGTCCGCCTCAATTTCATAAATACCGGGAAGATTCGTGTTGCGGTAAAGTTTGTCCGCGCTTTTTTTCTCCACTTCTCCATTAGGATTTCGAATCGCCAATTTATCTTCAGTGGGTATGCTGCTTAAGTCCACGGCTTCCCCTATGGAATACTGCGTTCTGAGTTCCTGATAATTCCTTCCCCAGTTGAGGGCGGTGTAAAGCCATGGAACAAACTTGGTGGATAAGGCCAATTGACTGTCTTTGGGTGTCCAGGAAGAACTAATCAATATGATCCGCCCCAAACCCTGGCTACGGGTGATAATCGCAGGCTCATCATTATCTAGGTAAGCGGCTATCTGTAGTTCTTCCTGTGAAAGATCCAAGTTTAAAATTCGACGATGCTTCCAAAAATGTATTTTACTGAAGTTGCTAAACCTGGGGTCGGCAAAAGGCGCGAAAAGAGGGTGCTGGAAATCGATCTTACCAATCAAGGAATAATCGGTTACTGCTGCTTCTTCTATTACAAGAGCAGGGTCTTCCCATATGACCTGGAGAGTGTTTTGCATCGTAACTGATGTAAGTGGCATGAGGATGATTCCTCCTTTTTTGACGTGCTCACGCAATCCTTCGGCCACTGAATCGTTCAGTGGGCGGGTCACAATCCAAAGATCAATCCCTTTAAGTGCAGCCAACGGTTTCCACGCCTCCGTCTGGGATTGTATTAGTTCAACACGATGCTCAGGGACAGACTGAAAAGCGCGTTCGATATAATACTCAAGTTCACTATCTTGTTTTTGACCCTTTGGAGCGAGTAATACGATACGGCTCGTTCTTGGTTTGAAGGGAGCGAGCCAAATGGTGTTATCGAACGTCTCGGAATCTCCGGTCAGTACCAACTGATTCACACTCTTGTCTTCTGGCCACTTGGGAGCCGTCATGATTTTCGTTTGTCCGGGAGTCACATACGTAGGAAGGCTTTCGTTGGTTTCAAAACTGCTGTCCTCCGTCTTCCATTGTAACTCAAACTGTTCCTGATCAGAATCTTGAGCATTAGAGACTCGGACACGCGGAGCAATAAAAGACTCATCTTCAGCAATTTGCCAGTCAGATTGAAGTGCCTGCAATCCGGCATTGCTGGAATTTCTGGGTTCAGTCCCGTCGAAAACGACATAGGCATGCTTCGGCCAGTCCTGTCCACGCAGGCCCTCGTATCGACTGCCGACTTGGAGGTCGGAAATAACGACTAATTCCCAGGCTTGCTGTTTGCTTTCTTTTTCCTCTTCTCTTGCACCCTCTTCCATTCGGTTGAGTGATTCCAGGAGTGCATCATCAATGGATGTGGCCTTCCAGCTGGGCGGTTGAGCTTTGATGCGATTGAGGATTTCAGAGGTTCGTATGTCAGGGTTTAAGCCACTCCAGTCGTCAAAAGAAACAACTTGATGGATACTTTCATCAAAAAGGTAAACAGAAGCGTAGGCCTCTTGCTTCCATTGTGTTAACCATTTTTCAGCTTTAGAAAGTGATTCCTCCCACAGACCATCCCGACGCATGCTGGCACTTTTGTCGATCAAGAGACAATGCCTGACGCGCTCATCTGATTCCAATTGTATGGTTTGTTCATTGGATAAATAGGGTCTTGAAAAAGCCAGTGCCAGCAATAGGAAAACCAGGCATCGAAGTAAGAGCAGGAACCAATGTTCAATGCGACTTTTACGGGTCAGTTTTGGCGGTGAAGCTTTCAGAAACATCAACGTACTGAAAGACCTTTTTTCTCGGGTAACCCGCCTGATGAGGTGAAAGAGGATTGGCCCAGCAATAGCCGCCGCCCCCAGCAGGAATAATGGATATAAAAAGCTCATACGTTGTTACCCTGCGTGTGTTTTCCTTTGAACCACCCTTCCTCGGTGAATCCTTGCTTTCAGGAAATCGAATAACCCCTTTTCCAATGGCTGATCTGTCGTGAGAAGTGTGTAGCCGATGCCCGACTTGTCGCAGGCATTTTTGAGCTTTTCCAGATGGTTTTCCATCTGCTCCATATAGTCCTTTTTGGCTGTTGCCGGATCGACATACATCAATTGTCCGGTTTCCTGATCTTCAAATTGAATTGCTTCTTCAAAGGTGAAATGGCGTTCGGCCGGATCCAGAATATGGAAGACCTGAACCTCATGACCATAGGCGGTGAGTGTTGCAAGATTGTCTTCCAGCTCGTCCAGAGGCGTCAGAAAATCAGAGATCAGAACGATCAGACCGCGCGATTTTATAAGGTCCATGATGCGCTTGATCGGTTTTTTGATGTCCGTACTCTCTCCTTGGCATGGTTTTTCCAAGGTCTGCATGAGTTGACGCAGATGTCCAGGTCGATTACGCGCAGGCATGTATTCCTGAATCACTTCATCAAACGACATGAGACCTACGGCATCACCCTGCCTGCTCAGGAAATAGCCCAATGTGGCGGCCAGCGTGTTGGCGTAATCCTGTTTGGTGAAACCTTTAGACCCGAACTCCATGGACTTGCTTCGATCCATCAGGAGGAAACAGCGAAGGTTGGTCTCGTCTTCAAATTTTTTGATGTAATAACGATCGCTGCGGGCATAGAGCTTCCAGTCGAGGTACCGAGGATCGTCACCCGGTGTGTATTGTCTGTATTCGGTAAATTCAACGGAGAATCCATGGTAAGGGCTCCGGTGCAGGCCGTTCCAGAAACCTTCGACAACGACCTTGGCTCGCAACTCAAGATGCTTGATCGACATCAGAGTCCGTGGGTCAATGAAACGGTGCTGTGTCAATCCCTCCATGGAGGTTGTTTCTATGCTCGGTTCGGCCATGTGGATCGTTGCTTGCTAAGCTCTGGTAATCGTTTTCAGGTTAAATTGGTTTTACCTGATCCAACAGTTTCTGGATGATGTCTTCAACGCTGACACCTTCTGCCTCTGCCCTGTAATTTGTCAGAATACGGTGTCTCAGGGTAGGGTTGGCAAGCTTTTGTATGTCTTCGTTGATTACGTGAGATCTACCTTGCAGGACAGCTCGCACCTTGGCTCCGAGGATCAAAAACTGAGCAGCGCGCAAACCGGCACCCCAGCTGATCCATTGATTCACAAAATCGAGTGTCTCCTTTTGATTGGGTCTGGATGCAGCGGCCAGGCGAACCGCATATCGCACCATTTCATCTGCAACGGGAACGGCACGGACGGTTTGATGGAAACGCAGCACATCTTCGCCTGTGAAGATCGGTTCGATGGGCTCAGGCTTTTTCGATGTTGTCTGTTTGACCACCTCCACCTCTTCATCTTCAGGTAAGTAATCGATCACAACGTTGAACATGAAGCGGTCGAGCTGCGCTTCGGGGAGTGGATAGGTTCCCTCCATTTCAATGGGGTTTTGCGTGGCCAGGACGAAAAAAGGTTCTTCTAATGGGTGACGCACACCAGAAGCCGTGATTTGATGCTCCTGCATGGCCTCCAGCAATGCAGCCTGGGTTTTTGGTGGAGTACGATTGATTTCATCTGCCAGAACCATATTGGCAAAAATGGGGCCCTTCACGAAATTCAAGTGTCGCCCTTCATCTGTCTCCTGCAATATCTCCGTTCCAGTGATATCAGCTGGCATGAGGTCAGGAGTGAATTGAATACGCTGAAATTTCAGATGAAAGATTTGTGCAACGGATTTGACAAGCAGTGTCTTGGCCAATCCAGGTGCACCTGTAATCAGGCAGTGGCCTCCAGCCAGAAGTGCAATGAGGATTTCCTCAATGGGGCCCTTCTGACCCACGATGACTTTACTCAATTCCTTCTCGATACGGGCACGACTCTGAGCCAACTGCTCGACGGTGCGCTCTTCGTTAGGCCATTCTTGATTTGCCGGTGCTGATTCTGCCTCCACAATGATCCTTTCTGTTCAATACGTTGTTTTGATTTAATGCGTGAGGGCATACATAACGATGTTGATGCCCAAAGGGTATGCCTTTTTTTCCGAAAACTCTTTAAAATAATATTGATTGGCGCCTTCCCACTCCCAGCCGTCTCCTAGATCGGTATTATGACAGATCACCATCATGAGGCGCTCTTTGTCATCCCACATCCCCTTGTAAAAGGGCGTCTGGGCATCCCATCGCTCGAATGTGATGCCGTCAAACTGACTGTCGGTGCCACGCCCCACGTTTGGGATCTGTGGTTTTTCTTCCAATGGAAATACAAAATTGAAAATGGGATGCTCGATTGGAATGTCTTTCGGTTCACGATCAGGAAACACCCGGCTCAGCTCAAGTCTCAGATTCTCATACTCGCTTGGTCCCCAGAAATCATCGATCATCATGAAACCACCACCCAGCAGATACTTTCGCAAAGCATTGCGCTCCTCTTTTTGAAGGACCATTTCCCCGGGTTCAATCAAATAGACAAACGGGTAGTTGAACAGATCTGGATCAGTCAGAGAAACGACTTTTCCGTCTGGGTCTACCTTGAGAGAGGTTAATTCTTCCAGGCGATAAGAAAAATTGAGGTCACTTTCAGGGTGATCAATCATGCATTTCTTTCCCCATCTTCCGTAGCTGTCTGAATAGGAACCGTAAAAAATTCTGACAAAAGTAAAGACATCTGGGCGAAATGCGGCTTGTAAATTCCATTCAGGCACTCCCGCTCGTTCACCTTCGGGTTTGCCAAATCGTCGGCCGTATTGAGCGTTCAGGTTTAATGATGATGCGAGCAAGGCGAGAGCCAACAAAGTGGTCAGCCACCGTTTGTCCAAAGATGACTGCCGTGAGCGTAAACGGCTCATACAGACAGTCGGGATGAAAAGGTCATGAGGCATACTCCTATGGTTGTTCTGGTAGCTCTACTTGCTTTTCGGTGGAATCATTCGAGGTTTCTATTGTGTCAGGAACCGCGGAACTGGATGACCCCTTGATCAGACTCAATAACAATTGTTGTGCTTCTCTGTATCTAGGGGCTTCTTCAAGTGCTTGAAGAAGGTGACGTTTCGCATCTGGACTTCCTTCATCATGGAGTAGTCTCGCCAGTTGATAATGAGCGAGTGCTGGGTCAATTGGATTTAGTTTAAGCACCGTTTGGCGCGCTTTAATGGCTCTTTCTGTGTCTCCAAGTGCAGAGCAGGCAACCGCCAATGCTTCGTAAGGACGCGCGACAAGGGGATTCACTGCCATGTATCTCTCGGCATTTCTTCTCAATGCTTTCCAGTCCTCATTTTCCAGCGACAGTTGCATGAGACGGAGGTAGGCGTCTGTGATATCGCCATCGATGGATGCCAGTTCTTCAAGCAATCGCATTTCTTTCTCTGTATCATTCTGTTGCTTTGCCACGACTGCTGCCAGATACAGCGCCCCCCCCGGCTCCTCGCTGGTCTGGATAAGCTTCGATCAATTGGTCAAGCAACACAGAGGCTTGTTCCCAGTTTTCCTGATTGACATGCTGCCGAGCCGAAGCGATCAGGAGATAGTAATTGTCCGGGTTTGTGGAGAGAAATTCGCCGACATCGCTCGGTCCTATTAGACCGGGATCAGGTTCATCCCAATTCAGAGACTTCCCGAGTTCCGAAGCATGTGCCTGAGCCCAGTCAATAAATGCTTTATCAAGGTTATCGACATTGACACTGTGGGTTTCGATGGCTTGGTTGATAGGAATCCCGGTTGCAAGATCTACCAGAATATTGCGTAGTGAGGATTGTCCGTATTTTTCGACGATGTAAGCCACTACAAGAGACGACTGATAGTAAGCGAACTGCATGTCCTCACCTGATTTGGCATTCATGAAGGCCCCGCTCAACTTACCGATGGGGGTCATCTCATCACGCAAAATTCTTTGGCGGTAAGCTGGAGACATGTGTTGTCCCCAGGAAGGGTTTTTCTCGATCTCTTCATACACCGAAATCCCTTCACTCAGCCACCGTGGCATTTTGTTCTTTGTCAGGTTCAGGGTCACCACATGGCAGAACTCATGCCAGAGAACAGCCTTCCAGTTGGAGTCCTTGCCGATCGCGGAGGAAGGGCTGTTGGCGGTAATAACATCTCCAAAGCAGACTCCCAGAAAGCCAGGGTTGTGCGGCATGCCAAAAGTACGAACACCAAAATCGCTCTGGTTTGGAAAAATTTCCACCGTGATGGGGTGGTCCAATACGATCCCGTATTTCTCACAAATCACTTGCTTGGCTTCCATCAACAGTTCCATGGCCTGCTCGCCAAAGATATCTGCCTCTGTGGTATTCATCCTGAGAATGAAATCGTTGTTTCTGAGCGTGGCAAATCCATCGATCACAGAACGCAGCTGGATAAGATTGTAGGCCGTTACATTGTATCCATCGGTTTCATGGATTTCTTCTGCCAGCTCCCAACCCTGTGCTTCGTCACCCAACCGAAGAAAGTCCTGCGCCAGTTGGAGCCGGGTTGGAGCGTAATCCTGCTGTAGATTCAGTGAAGTCTGTTGGTATTCTGAGCCCTCTGCAAAACGGTATTTCTGCGAGAGTTTCTTGCCGATTAAATGATCTACCTCGGGGTTTTGCGGCCAGAAGGTCAGTGCCTTTTCCCTTGATTCCAGTTCCCTTGCTCTATCGCTGTGCAGGTGAGCGATCACAGCATCATAGGCCCAGGCTTTGGGATGATCAGGATTAATCTCTTTGACGTGATCAAGTAAGTCACGGGCTTGATCGTAGTTCTCCGCATCGATGGAATTATCGATAAACATCAGCAAGGCGTCAGCATGATTTGGATTGGCTTCCAGAGTTTGGGTCAGGAAGTCACCCATTTGGTCATTTCCTGACCCACTTAGGGCCCTAGCCCATTGAAACAATAAATCTGCGTCCTCTGGATAATGTTGCAATCCCTGTTTGACAGTTGACTCAGCGACAGCGAAGTCTTCTTTGGTGAGAGCGAGCTCAGCAGCTGCAAGGAAGGATTCCCGCAAGGGAGGGGTCGCTTTCATGCCCACATCGTAGAATAATTCTAGAACCACTCGCGGATCCACTGCCAGTTTCAATGCGGCTTGCCCCAGATAGACTCGGTTTTCAGCGCTTACATTGGACCATTTGACACTGTTGATGTAAGGGGCGCTTTTGTCCAGATACTCCTGAGCAAGGTCTGGTCTATTGTTGAAAAGTGCCACTTCATGCCCAACCGGATACAGTTTGATGCCGCTGACCCGTCGATCTTCCAATCCCTCTTGCAGGATCTCGAAAGCACGTTTGTAACGCCCGAGATGCATGCAATTTTTAATACCCAGCAGATACCACTTTTCATTGAATCCCTGTTGGTCCTTCAACTGCTCTTCACAAACTTCCAGACTGTCGGAATATTCGCCTGTCAATGATTCGTTGAGCGCGTCATCGTAGGCATCAGCCTGAAGGGTAGGGGTGAATGACGTCGAAAGTAATGGTGTTACCGCTGCCCAAACAAGCAGCACGGATGTCAGGCGTATCCGATGTAGATTGAAGGTCCCCATGATGATCGTCATCAACATAGACCGGTCTTGGCGGAATGCAATTAAATTGAAGGATTTGAAATGCTTTCCTCGCCCAATCAGTATATTGAAATCGTAAGGGATCCGCCTCGACCACTCATCGATTTATTTCAGTATGGCAAAAAAGTGTGTATGTCAGCCGCAGGCAGAGTGAAATTGGATCCGAAAAAAGAACTATCCCGAGATTTTAAAGATTCGCATAATAGTCGTCCACCTTCTCGCTGACATCCTTGTAATCGATGTCTACTTCGTAGATCTGCTTGAACTGTTCGATTGCTTCCTCTGGCTTGTTCATTTTTTCATAAATCAGCGCAAGGTCGTAAGCTAAATCCTTGCGTTGCTCATCGAATACTTCTTTTTCATTAATGGCATTTTGAATGGGGCGAATGGCGAGATCAAAGATGCCACGCTGCAGAAAACAGCGCCCAAGATAATGCAAGGCTCTGATTCGGATATGTGGGTTTGCCTGCGATTTCTGGAAAAGTTTGATCGCCTCTTTATACTCAGCTCGTTCGTAGTGCATGACCCCCAACTCAAACTTGATGGCCAGATCGTTTGGATACCGTTCACAGCGGACACGGCAGTTTTCAAACGCAATGGAGTGCTTCTGGGAATTAAGTGATTCCTTGCAGGATTCATAATCTGCATCATCTGGGTCCAATGTATTGATCTGCTGGTCAATGGCTCGGAGTTTCAAGTCATCCACTGCCTTTTGGATAGTCGAATCCGGGGTGCCTTCGGTACAGTCCAGCAAGCGCTTGTAAAAAACTCCGGCTTTTTCCAAATCGTTTTTCTGTGTGTATAGTTCAGCTAGTTTCTGCAAAACTTTTATATGATCTGGATTCGCCTCTAATCGCGATAATTGATCTTGGATCAACAGCTCAGCGACATCATCGGTTTTAACCTGGCGCTGCTCCTGTTCCAGGCGAACCGCCTCATCCTTGTTCCTGAGGCTGTCCCGGTATGATCCCTCACCAGATTCCGCCGTATCATAACGCCCTTCCCTCATGGTATGTTTGGCCGATGCATTTTTGTAGGCCTGATACAGGTCCTGATCCTGAGGGTATTCCGCTGCGAGGTCTTTAAGGATTTTCTCGGCCTTTGCTGTTTGTTCAGCTGCAATGAGAGCTTCGCCAAATTTCATGCCTATTTCCTTGTCTTTGGATGCATTCTTGTAGGCTATTTCAAGAGAGAGCACGGCAGTCCGGAACATTTCCAGTTTCATGGCAGCACTCGCCAATACCTTATGAGCAGCGACGCTGTTCGGATCACCATTCAACACGGATTCTGCAAAATCCAGCGCCTCCACGGGCTGGCTGCGAAGCGCTATCTGGGCTTTCGCTAATTGAGGGGAACTTCCTGCGGATCCCAAAACTTTTCGAAAAAAACTGGTGCCACCCGTATGCTTCTTGAACTGCGTGGCTCTCAAGGCTTCGCGGCAATCATAAAAACCCGGCTCTTTTCTAAGAACCGACTGAAAAAGGGTGACGGCATAATCCAAGTTGTTGCGTTCGTATGCTAGTTTTCCTTTGGCATATAACTCCCGCAAAGATTTATCGACCTCTATACCCTTTTTTTCTGACATAAACTTGCAATCAACTACCGTTTTGATGACGGCACAACCGTTACATCTCACTTAGGTTTGTCAACCTAGATCAAGCTTTGGTTCAAAGTCAATGTCTTGGGAGAGTGCTTTGGTGATTACCTCATCCTTGATCCTTCGTAAGAACAAGGATTTGCAGGTGAACCTGAGCGTAGAAGGCTCATTTGAACATGCTTTACCCCTGAAACCAAAAGGGGTAAAGTAATCTAAGGCGTGATAACCGTTTTCGATTAGCTGTGGGAAATCTGTTATTGAGAAGGTCTTTATAATACTTCTCAATAACAGATACATAATTAACTATCTTTCCGTAGGTCGCCCGCGACTGGGGCCTCTCCCACCACGGTTGCGATTCCCGCCAAACATGCTACCTCTTGATTCTTGAACGATCCCATCAAATTCGCCAACGACAGGCGCATCCTGTTTGCGAGATGCTTCTTTCAAAGTAAGTTTTCCAATCAATGATTTCGGCATCATTCCAAACCCTCCAAAACGACTTCCGTTGTTCTCTGGGTTGATTGCTATGAGCATGCCTTGAAAAGGTGTTCCTTCGTCATTGCTCTTGGCGAAGTCTTCATTCGCAACGACAAACGTGATGTTCATGAGGTAACCGTCGCTTTCTCGAATTCCTTGGAATGTAAGTGTGGATCGGGGTTCCCTTGGTTGATTTCCCGAGCCCCCGCGGCGTCTGCGCCCAAAGTTTCTTTGCTCCTCGGGCTGCGCTACCACGCCGATGCTCTTCATTGTAATTGTCTCACCTTCCAACACCAACTGGACATTGGTTTCCCCCCGGTTCAGGACACTGTCCATTCGTTCACTCTTCCAGTCGGTTGAAAACGACCCTTTCAGTTTGCCTACTTGCACGGTGTGAAGAGGAATGCGTGCTTCCCCTATTTCAATTGGCCAATCTTTCAGCTCCTCTTCAATATCAGATCGTCGCACCTGAACTAACTCTGTGACTTTTTCGGTGCTGTCTTCCAATCCATCCTGTTTCTCGTGAAGGTGGTCCCGGGTTAACTTCTGAATGCGGGCGATGTCTTCCATGATTTCAGATTCATTCCAAACGTTTTCCAGAAGATCTTCCATCACGGCCTTGTAACGTGCTGGAACACCCTTCGATTGGTAAAGACGATTATTCAACATACCCTGTGAATAAATCGCTTTGGGCCCTTCTCCTCTTCTCATTCTACCAAAGGGTCCTGAAATATCCACAAATGCACCATCAGCTCCCCATGGCATGAAGTGAAAACGGTTTTCGTCCTTGGGATTGTTGTAAGCAAAGTAATTGTTCTGGTTGTTGGAATAACCATCCCAGAAGGCTATCAAGTTTTCCATAGCCCAGAATCGAATGAATTGATCTATATTGACAAGTTTTTCAACCTCAGTGAGGTTGAAAGTCTCTTGAGTTTCAAGTAACTGTGCCAACTTATTGGCCTTGGATCTGTCTTTCCTTGTTCGCTTGTTTTTGGCTTCGACCCGATCTACGGCCTTCGGATAAAAATCGGCAATCGTTCCTTCATAGAACTCACCTGAATCATCTCCAAAATGATGCTTAAGAAATGGACTCCGAACCGATTCCACATGCGAATACACACCCAGGTATTCGTCATTCACGGTTACCTTGGCGAAACTGACGCGCGGAGCAGGGATGCCTGCTTTGTTGAATAATTTGTAAGTCAGATACTGACTGGCTAAGGATTCATCCTGTACGTTGTTGTTGAGTGTTATTCGATCCAGGCCTTCCACAGGCGATTGTTTCCAATATTCATCGAATTTAATCTTCAAGGAAGGGCGATCTGGATTCAGCGAACCGATAAATCCTTTGGTTCGAATGCCAACTTCTTTTATCTCTGTTCCATCGACGCTTACATCCGCTTTGAACTGACTGAAGCGCTCGGTCGGTATCTCTCCTCCGAATAGGAATGCCATCCCCGAATTGCTGCGATCGCTCTGGCTACGAAGTTTTTGGAAATCCTCAGGAGCCATCTTGATTTGAATATCAAGTAAATGATCTTGCCTGAAGAGATCTTCCGCTTTGAGGTCCCCAGCCGTTGCTTGGTATGGAATAAGGTTGAAACACAAAGAAGCCCACAAGACATATAAAATCCCGGTGCCTAGAGTTTGTTCACAATCAGATTGAGTTGCTGTATTTTGCATTGCTTTTGATTACTTATAAATATTGACAGTGAATCTGGCAACAAAGTTACAATTTGCTATTGGGTGGGGACGAATCGATGATTCTTCGAGTCCTACGATTGCCTAAGCTTGTGGTATTAATTCGTAGCATGTTTGTTCGAAACTTTCCTTGGTGATGTGCAGAAAAGGGTCTCATCAGAATGAAGCGGATTCGCTTTTTCTTTTATTAAACGCATGGTTTGGTTAAATTAAATCTTGCCATGAAAATCTTAACTACTGCAGCAAGCTGTATCTTGGTTGTCTGGGGATTGTTCAGCAGTTTACAGACGCTGGGGGCCGGGTCATCAAAAGATCGACCTAATATCCTCTTTTTTTTCAGCGATGATCTGACCACTCAAGCGATTTCATCTTATCGCTACGGGATGGATCTTCCTCCTACACCTAACATTGATCGTATTGCCAATGAGGGGATGCTTTTTGAGAACAGTTTCTGCGGAAACAGCATCTGTACGCCCTCGCGTGGAACGGTTATGACCGGTTTACACAGTCACAAGAATGGGATTGTGAATCTGGGTGGTGCCTTGGACCCGGGACGACCTACCTGGCCCAAAGCATTGAAGAAAAATGGCTACACCACAGCTATTTTTGGCAAATGGCATATGAAAACAAGACCGGTTGGGTTTGATGCATGGGATGTGTTGAGCGGCCAGGGGAGTTACTACAACCCTCATATGTATAACGCCGAAGGAAGTCGTGAAATCAAAGGGCATTCGACCGATGTGATTACCGATCTAGCGCTGGATTGGTTGAAAGAACGCGATGATTCCAAGCCCTTCGCACTCATGATTCAGCACAAGGCGCCCCACCGGAACTGGAAGCCCAGTCTCAGGGAACTCCAAATTTATCGTGACATCACCTTTCCTGAACCACCCAGCCTGTTTGACGATTACGATACGCGCGTCTCGGCGGCGAATCACAAAATGGGGATTGACGGGCACATGCGCATGGCCAGTGACTTGATGCTTTTTGAAACCGAAAGAGACTTAAATGTGATTTCTCGCTTTACTCCGGACCAGCGCAAAGCCTACATCGCAGCCTTTGAAGAAGAAAACAAAGCATTCCTGGCGAATCCTCCCAAAGGCAAAGACCTTGTGCGCTGGAAATACCAGCGTTACATGCGTAACTATCTTCGTTGCGTTGCGGGTGTGGATCGCAATGTTGGGCGAGTAATGGATCGACTGGATGAAATGGGGCTGGCAGAAAACACCATGGTTGTTTACTGCGCCGATCAAGGATTTTATCTGGGGGAGCATGGTTGGTTTGACAAACGTTGGGCCTATGAAGAATCCATGAAAATGCCGTTGATCATTCGCTGGCCTGGTAAAATTAAAGCAGGTTCGCGAGCCAAGGCCATGGTGCAGAATATCGATTATGCACCTACCTTCCTTGATGCTGCAGGTGTGAAACCCGACTGGAAGGTTCACGGCATCAGCTTTCTTCCCATCCTGACGAACGGAGGGAATTCGCCTGAAAATTGGCGGGACACCTTATATTACCGCTACATTGACGGTGGTCACGGAGTTGCCAAGCATAGCGCCATTCGTGGTGAACAATACAAATTGCTGTATTTTGATCATCCACGGACACCCGCTGAAATGGCAAGTCGTTGGGAGTTATTTGATCTCATGGCAGATCCTCAAGAAATGAGAAACCTTGCCCAGAATTCGGCTTATTCCTCGAAGCTCGAAGAGATGAAAGCCAGCTTTTGGAAAACCAAAAAAATGTATGGCGATACGGACGAAAATACTTGGAATGCTCCCGTTCGCAAACAGTATCCAAGCAATCAACTTATTCGTTCCTTACGGCGCCCAAGAGGGTGAAAATCAATACTGGAGGAGAGTATTATGGTATGGGATGGCAGGGATGTTTTTCGTCGTTGACTTCACCCCGAACTGACTGACGGATTGAGTATTTGCACGTGGTAGATCTTTTTCGCCATCGGATATATTCCAATACAAAAGCTCAATCTCAGCTGCTTGCGACTTCAATCAATCAATATCGATATTTTGGAGGCTGATGAAATCTTGTTAAAAAGAAGCTCATGACTTGGGTGGTTCTCTCTTTATTGTCAGCTTTGTTTCTGGGGTTTTACGACCTGTTTAAAAAAGCTGGAGTCCGCGATAACGCTGTTCCACCGGTATTATTCATCAGTGTGTTGGCCGGTGCTGCAGTCTGGCTCCCGCTCTTATGCTGGTCAAAATGGGCGCCTGAATCTTATCCCTGGTTAACCTTAAAGGTTCACTCCATGTCCTGGAGCGATCATGGAGTGGTTTTGAGCAAAGCTTTACTTGTATCCTGCTCCTGGATATTCAATTACTTTGCGGTCAAACATCTTCCCGTCTCAGTATCTGCCCCCGTTCGTTCAACTGCGCCATTCTGGACCATATTGATTGCTGTCGGATTGATGGGGGAACGGCCGGCATTGATACAATGGCTGGGGGCAGGGGTGATCATGGTAGGGTTTTATGCCCTCTCCCTGGTGGGGCGAATGGAGGGTATTCACTTTCTAAGAGATCGGTGGGTGGGATTCATGTTGATAGCAACATGGATTGGGGCATTGAGTGCGATTTACGACAAATATTTGCTGCAGATCAGAGGTATGGAAGTGGCAACGCTTCAATGCTGGTTTTCAATATACCTCGTCGTGGTCATGTCTCCTCTCTTGCTGTTTTGGAAACTGAGACGCTTTGGTCAGTCTCAATTTGAATGGAGGTGGTGTATCCCGATGATTGGTATATTTTTGCTTGTGGCTGATTTTTTCTATTTCCAAGCTGTCAGCCAGTCCGATTCATTGATATCAGTCATTTCACCACTCAGACGCTGCGCTGTTTTAATTACCTTCATTGGCGGAGTGCTCGCCTTCAGGGAAAAGAACTTCGTTCCCAAACTCATTTGCATCCTTGTGTTGCTTGTGGGGGTGGCACTGCTGAAATGGAAATCCTGAAAAAAGTCAGTGAAGTGTATCCGTGATTGCGTCATTATCAATCATTCTGCTTTACCAACAATAGCCATAAAATGCCCAGGGAAAGTGCAGGTTTAGAGGTGGTTTCCTGCTTCTTGAGTGCTTTGAAGGTGTGCTCTGTTCCGGGATTGATCGTCGGAATGATGCTTGTTACTGCCAGTTTTCACTTCATGGCATTGGATGAAATTGTAATCATTACTCTGTTACATAGACTCGATAGAATCTTTGTCTCCCAGTAAGTGCCTCATTATCAATGTAAACAAAATTACCGTCGACTGAACTTGTTGAGATGAGTTTTACCCAATTATTAAAATCCTCAGTGCCCTCAATGACAAAGGTAATGTTTGGAACCGTTGTTATTTCAAATTGCATGCCTAAGTCAGCAATGGTCACCCCTTGAACAGTAAGCCCAACTTCCAATTCATAAGCGAGGTTGACAGTGCCTGTGGCGGCTTCGACACCGTCAACTGCTATATAATAAATAGTGCCTTCTGTCGCATTGAATTTGACCGTGCTATCCTGTCCGTCGTTGCCACTGTCATTATCACAGGAGACTTCCGTAAGATCGTCAAAGCTACTGCCAGTGGAAGTATAAACTGCCAACACGGTATCAAAGTCACTACCGTCAGTTGAAATGCTTAATTCACCATTAGTCGGTGACTGATAGGCGAACCATTGGGATGCACCTCCGGGAACGCCACAGTGGTCAGGCTCGCCGGCCTCCTTGGTTGCACCAAATGTGTTAAAAATTTGTGCTCCAGTAAACCCAGTGGCAAGGGAAGCCGCCTTTGCCTGGAAAGGCGAGGCAAAGGCTTGAGGCTGGAACTGGAGAACTGGATTGAAATCCTGCACAAAGAAAAACAGATCTGCGAATTTTTCCTCAAGAACAAGTTCACGTATGATCTTTCCTCTTCTGGGGATGTTGACGGTTAAATGTGCTGGTTTTGTGCGTGCATTGACGTTGCCTGCATTGATGCTGATCCAATAGACCCCGGCATCTTCTGGTTTTGCCGATCCGATATCAAAAGTAGTTCCATTTGCGTTCGGTATGGCTGCCCCATTGCGAAACCACTGGAGTATTATTCCTTGTAAATTTCCTGAGATAGAGGTCTGCAGCTGATAGGGTTCACCGATATTTACTGTGTTCTTGTTGGGCGAGATGCTGATTTTTGGTAGACTGATGGCTTGATTGGGATCCAGTTGCCAACTGAAAAGAATATTACCATTGGCTTCGTTGAATCCTGCAATGGCTATCATGTAATCCACACCGGCGACTGCATTGAACTCAAGTTTGCTGGTTGAAAATCCCCCACGATCGTCATCCGATTCAATTTCGCTGAGCTGTGTCAATGAAGGCCCTGCATAAACACCCAGAAGGGTATCGAAGCTGGAACCTTGTAGTGATAAAGTTGTCAAGCCCGATATGTCTGGTCGCCAGCGATACCAGATACTGTGACCACTCCTTTTTTTACTATGTCTGGGTTCACCGTTTTCCATGGTAGCTCCCTTATTAGAGGCCCTGATGAATCCTGTATTTCCTCTTATTGCAGTAGCCTCTTCGAAATTGTCAGCACCCTCCACAACTTGCCAATCCAGCGAAACGACCACTGGTTCGGATAAAACCTTACCTTCATTGTTTTGTGCTCGTAAAACGTAGCTGCCAGAATTAACCCGGGTGACATTTGGCAGTATCGGTAAGGTGGGCTGATTTGCTCTTTTCAATCTCTCGCCATTCAGAAACCATTGATAACGGATTGGTTCCGCGCCAGTGATCCCGAAATCCAACGTCAAATCAGATCCTTCCGGCAGAAATGAATCCTCCTGTGGAAGGGTTCCTGAAGGGCTTCCATCTGGTTTCTCAGCTATCACTATTGCTAATTCTTCAGAGATTGCAACTCCTCCAAGGTTGTCATAAGCGCGTGCAAACACGCGCGCTGTAGTCGGCATGTCTGATGCAAATTCAAAAGTGTAGGGAGCTTCCGTATCGACTCCTCGAACTTTCGCTCCGTCGAGAAACTCCACTTTGGTCACCTCACCATCCGGATCCTCAGCTTCCACTTCAACCGTCCATCGACCGGGAGCGTAAACTGGGTTTTTGAAGGGTTCGTCATTAAACTTGATTTCCGGTAAAAGGTTCTCGACGGCGTCAATAGATGTTTGCCGTATGGATACAACCTGCTGTTTGGTGTTGAGGTAAGTCACCCCGCTGAGGATGACATTTCCCTGGTCGTCCGCATCGATGCAAGTGGCCTCTTCTACCACAAGACCCTGTTGCTTGAAGCTGGCTTCCCAGATGAGAAGGCCATCTGTATTGAATCGTAGACTGGCAAAATCCTGTCCTGTGCCATGAGCATGTCGAATAGCTGCCAGGTAGATGTTCCCTGTTCTGTCGATGTCCATGTCAGTGATATGATCCTGCATTCCAGGGATCGATGAAGGTATCAAAGTAGACCAATCGGCTTTTCCGGTATTTGAAAATTTACCAAGAATAATGCGGGTGCTTTCCATCTGAGGCGTGGTGTCTCCTGCAATGATAATGGATCCAGCATGATCAACGACAGCCTTCACGGGGATATCCTCGGTTCCATCGGGAAGTCCGAGTGTGTTTTGCCATTTACCTTGCCCCAGGGGGTCGAAGCTTACGACATGAATGTCTCCGGCCTCGTCACTTTTATAGGAAGAACCAACTACGTAGATGTTGTCTTTTCCGCTCAAATGAATGGAAGAAGGGGAGAAGTCATAGACGCCTATCTTCCCGAAATCTGTCTTCCAATCGAGTGTTCCGTTGACTCCATAGCATCTTAGTTGAAGTCCCGATGCATTGCCTCTGACCTCATTGGATTCCCCCACCACATAAATGCGTTTATCCCGGGAGACTTTGAAAGCCATGGCGGTGAATTGTGTGGCTTCGTCTGTCACAAGCTGGTCCAGAGGGGTTCCGCTTACTGCAGATAATGGTTGAATAACCATCCCCTTGTACTCATTAGATTCAATATTTCCTAACAAGTAGATGGTCCCGTTGCCATCGCTTTGCATGTCCACAATGAAATGCCTGCTGTCGAAGTTCCGGAAGGGTGTGGACGTCCAATTTATGTTGCCATCTCTGCCAAACGAGGCGAGGAATGGCAAATCAACTGGATTTCTTGGAAGATCAGAGGTGATATCATCGACAAGTTCAGCCGGATTCACACGTGAAGGTCCCCCGATAATCCAGTATTGATTTCTGGGCAAACTCCTGACTCGTTTTACTGAAGGAAGCTCTTGTAGACCAAAGTTGATTTCCTGCGTCATCATACGACACCACCATCAGGTCACTGTTCTTGCTGCCATCCGGAGTGAATTGGCCTCCGACAATGGCACCGGTCTTACCTTCGTGATAGACCCCTACGGATTTGCTTTCAAAACCGACATTACTTTCGAAACGTGCATTCCATTCGATGTCGACACCTCCTAGGTTGGCAGGGTTTATTTCAACTTTCATGGGACCGGAAACGATGCTTCCAAAAGGATTGCTTACTTCAACAAAATAGGTTCCAACGTGTTCTGGTGATAAATTAAATATCTGAATTCCCTGTTCAGTAACTCCGGGCATTTTTCGTCCATTGTAATACCAGGTGTAATGAAGAGGATTGCTTCCCTCCACTTCAGTGAAAAGTTGTACATTGGCACCGGCGACTCCTTCGATGAAATTGCTTTGTCTGACAATCCGGGGCATTTTAGCTGGGTCTAGCTGCAAACGAGGGACCATGATTTCGAATGAGGCAGAGGGGCTTTTTTGGTTTTCTGTAACAGCACTGAGATGGTAAATCGCCGTTTGTCCAGCTGTAATCTGGTTGTCAAAATAGCCATTCGCATCGGGAGGAAGCATGATGATGCTTTCTCCTGCTTCACTTATTTTTCTATTCAATTCAAATCCATTCAGCTCGATTGCATCCGGATAGCTCCAGGACAGGCTGACGCCGCCATTTTCAATAATCGCAGTCAAATGGACAGGTGCAACCAGGAAAGAAACTGTGGCTTGGGGTGTTGCCTGAGCCGTTGATTCAAGTCCTTCGACAAGTAAAACCTGAGCGCTAACGGCATAATGATACAAAGTCCCGTTGATGAGATCGACATCTCTGATTTCACGGGGATCATCCACGCCAAGGTTCCAAGTGTTTTCCAGGACTGCTCCGTTGAAGCGCTTGACGAGATATCCCGTGAGGCCAGTCTGGGTAAGGGGAGGTTTCCATGTCAACAGGATGTTACCATCTCCTGGAACAACTTGCAGTTCCTGAGGAGCAGGTAAAACAAATGTGGATGATTGCGATTGTGCCTGATGCCATGAAATCATCGCTGGAATCAAAAGCAATGCATTCAGGTAACGTAAATCTATCAGCTCTCGCAAACCGAATGGTTTCATAATTTTTAAATAGGCGATCAATGGTATTTTTCCTCTAAGCCTGGTTCAAAAGTAATATTTTGTCATAAAACAGCAATTACACTGCCAATGTGGGACGAGAAAATAAATGTTCGGTCGGTTAAGTATGGTTAAATAATGTAAGTGAAACAGGAAGAACAGGAAACGTTAAATGAAAACCTATTTTGAATTGCTTGTTTCAGGCAAGCTATCTTTCTGTTTTTTTCTCATTTGAGATAATAAGCCCACTTAGGGATTAATTCACAATTAACCTGATATTTTCTGATTTCACTTTTCAATGCCATCTAGTCAGTTAAAATAAAGTTATGCTGAGCCCAGATCATTATTTGAATCTGCAGGAGACCGATCATGCCGTTCTTTTTGAAGGAAAGTCACGGGTGTGGGAAGCTTTGAAATGCTTGAAAAGCTATATCGACGAAAACGTAGGTGCTGATCAGCGCCATACGACGATAGGCGAGCCTGCCTTTATTGCTGAAAATGTTTCAATTGGTGAAGGCACGGTGGTGGAGGCGGGCGCGGTCATCAAAGGGCCGGCTATCATCGGTAAACATTGCCAGATCCGAAGCAATGCTTACATCAGAGAGCACGTTGTTATTGGTGATCACTGTGTGGTTGGAAATGCCACCGAGGTCAAACACAGTCTCCTGTTCAACCACGCTGTTGCTCCGCATTTCAACTATGTGGGTGATTCTATTCTTGGATTTCACGCCCATCTGGGTGCAGGGGTCAAAATTTCCAACTTCAAGCTGACGCAGGATTCCATTTACATTGATGAGATTGACCAACGTGGGATGCCCATCGATACTGGTTTGAGGAAATTGGGAGCCATCATCGGCGATTACGGGGAGATAGGGTGTAATGCCGTGCTCAACCCTGGCAGTCTCATCGGGCGCCATGGTGTTATTTATCCGAATGTCTGCTGGAGGGGCATTCTTCCCGATAAAATGATTGTTAAAAACCGTGCGCAACAGGATGTCACGATATGGCATCCACAGAAACACTAATGGTGGATAAGCAACTTGAGATATGATCAGGGTTTCTGAAGGGGAGCCTAGTGGTTACGGCGGCCTTGAATTGGCTGACCACGTGTCGACCATCTTTTCTGAAAGCGGCCTGCTGTCCAGAGCTAGTAATTTTGAATACCGGCCCCAGCAACAGCAAATGGCTCATGCGGTGGCGGAAGCTCTGAACGATCAGGAGCACCTCATCGTAGAGGCCGGCACCGGCGTTGGTAAAAGTCTGGGCTATCTGATCCCTGCCATCCTTTACGCTGTTTCGGAGGGTAAACGGGCTATCATCAGTACTCATACGATTAACCTCCAGGAGCAACTGGTTGAAAAAGACCTTCCGATGTTGCAGGAAATTCTCCCTGTCTCGTTCAACTTCACCATGCTGAAGGGGAGACATAATTACCTTTGCACTAAACGACTTCACAAGGCCATGCAAATGGCAGATGGACTTTTTACGACTCCGGAAAGTGCCGAGCTCCAGCGTATCATGGAATGGTCCAAAGAAACAGTTGACGGGAGTTTGTCTGATTTTGATGAGGAACCCAATCCCAAGGTCTGGTCTCAAGTCTGTTCAGAAAGAGGACTCTGCTCACCCAAGATGTGTGGTTCCAAATCGGATTTTGCGCAGACAAATCATGCCTGTTTCTTTCAAAAAGCAAGGCAACGCATCATGTCTGCAGATGTTGTTGTGCTGAATCATACATTGTTCTTCACTTTGTTAAACACGGTTGAAGAACCCGCCGAAGGGGGCGTTCTGTTCAGGAATGATTTCGTCATATTCGATGAGGCCCACACGGTAGAACAAGTGGCATCCCGACATATTGGACTGGGTATTTCCAGTGGCCAGATCCATTTTGCGCTGAATAAACTTTGGAATCCTTCCACTAAGAAGGGATTACTTACGGTCTTACAGAAGGGCAAAGTAGTTCAGCAAGTCGGTGATGTGCATCACACGGCTGAGACTTTTTTTTCCGAAGTTGAAGATGCCTGCAACGAAATCCTTGAGCGATCTCAAACAGAAAAAGAGGAGAAGAGCTCCTGGAAAACATCACGGTTCTGGAAGGAATTGCGCATTCGCAATCCGGACCTTGTAGAAGATTGCCTCACCTTGCCGCTGCAGCGATTGAGAGTATCGCTGAACGAGTTGATCAAGCAATCAGATGACCGTGAGGTAGGTCAGGAATTACAGGATTGCAATCGCAGAATAGCGGAATTGAAAGAGACCATCGCGATGTTCCTCAGCCAGGAATATGATCCTTACGTCTACTGGGTGGAACGGGGGGGGAAGGACGGGTAAGAACTTGTCACTCAATGCGGCTCCCGTTGACGTTTCAGAATTTATACGGCATCGACTATTTGACAGTGGTACTTCGATAATCATGACGAGTGCCACCTTGTCCATGGCCGGTAAAGAATCCAGCGATCAGGAAGCATTATCTCATTCGCGAAAAAATAAAAGGATGAGTAAGATGCGCGGCATGGATTACTTTGTAGCCCGCATCGGGGGTTACGATGCTCAAACCCTGCAATTGGGGTCACCTTACGATTTTAATCGTCAGATGAAAGTGTATGTCGTCTCCAAAATGGTGGATCCCAGGCATGCTGATTATCAGAAAGATCTATGTCATTGGATCGAGCACTTTACCACGATGACAAAAGGGAGTGCTTTCGTTCTGTTTACGAATCTCAAGCTCATGAGAAATGTTGCGGAAGAAATGCTGCCCTATTTCGAGTCCAAGGATATGACGCTCTACGTTCAAGGCACTGGTCTGCCAAGATCAACCATGCTTGAGCGATTCAAAGAGGACACCTCTTCCGTGCTTTTTGGTGCTGACAGTTTTTGGCAGGGTGTGGATGTTCCCGGAGATGCCTTGCGTAACGTGATTATTACGCGGCTTCCATTTGCCGTCCCGGATCATCCACTGACGGAAGCCCGGGTGGAACGGATCACTGCCAGGGGAGGCGATGCGTTCTTTGAGTATTCCTTGCCTGAGGCTATCCTGAAATTCCGGCAAGGAGTGGGACGTTTGATCCGTACTCAGACCGATCAAGGCATTGTTGCTGTCCTGGATAACCGGGTTTTGCTCAAACGCTACGGGCAACGGTTCCTTGATGCGATTCCTGATGCTCCAATCCAAACCCTATGAAGGTTCCGCCCTGGAAGGACGTGCCTTCGTCACTCTTCATCGTCATGCTCATTCAGTTTTGTGTGGGTGGCTCGGTGTTGCCTTTCATGTCAATCTGGTTGCAGGAAAAAGGCTTAAGTTTTGCATCCATTGGTGCTATTTTTTCAATCGCATCTTCCACATTTCTCGTGTTTCCGTTTTTGTGGGGAATGATCTCTGATCGGTATGTTCCGATCCAGAAGGTATTTACCTTTTTGAACATCATGGCTTGTTTGTCCCTGTTGTTCATGCAGTTTCAAACTACCTTTGGTGGGTTGCTTCTAAGCTTCGTTCTTTTTTATTCCTTTTACCATCCAACCTTCACCTTGATCAACGCGCTGAGTTTTCATTACCTGAAAGATCCTCAAGAGCAGTTTGGTTTTCTGAGAGCCTGGGGGTCCATTGGGTGGATGGTTCCTTCAGTGATCATTTTCGGGTGGCTGTTTATCTATGAAGGGACTTCGATGCAGTTTGTTCTTTATCTGGGAATGGCGGCTTCTTTGCTTACCTCCTGTAGCACTTTGCTGTTGCCTCGAATACAAAAAAGTGAACATGAAGTCAACGAACAGGGTAAATTGGATTACTGGCGTTGTGTCAGGGAACTGTTCTGCAATAAAGATTACATGACCCTGCTCGGTGCTTTTTTTCTGGTGTCAGGCTCTTTTTCTTTTGTGGTTTATTATGGCACTCCTTATCTCCAGTCAAATGGAGTCCCCAAAGCCTGGGTCGGCCCCATTCAATGTATAGGCGTGGCATTGGAGGTCGCGCTTTTTCCTTTCCTGCGTTACTATATACGAAGATGGGGTTTTGTATCTTCGCTCGTGACCGGTTGTGTTTGTCTGGTGTTACGTCACTTTCTCTATTACTATTTCACTAACCCCTGGGTGCTTGCTTTGAGCTATTTGTTGACGGGGATGGTGATCGTCTTTTTCCATATAGGGCTCAGTATCCTCGTCAACATGATTGCAGGGAAATCAGTCAGGGCAACAGCTCAGACTTTACTTGTTGTTTTTGGCTCTGGCTTGGGGCCCATGCTTTCAAATTTTGTAGCAGGCAGGCTTTCTGAAAATGCCGACAACTCCCTCAGACCTATATTTGGATTTGGAATGTTGCTGGCGTTGGCTGCATTGGCTTTGATTGTCTGGAGGGCCCCTCACCTGCGCAGGATTCGCCCCCATTAATATTTTTCTGCCATTAATTTTTTGAACTGCTTTTGGTAAGTTGGTGGCCTTGCCCGTCTATTCGAAAAAGTCCGACGTCTTTCCTTTCGCTTTGAATACTTGATGTTAATTCATCACAAACATGTGCCTGCCGGCCTAGCTGAATAACAAAATGATCCTTGTCTGTAATCTGTGTTTTTTGACGGAATGATACCGTGCCCTCATGAATCCACATCGGTTCAACACCGCCATTCCACAATTGGCGGGATGGTTCTGTCGCTGGATTTATGAAGGCATACCCATGCCCGCGAAATATCACGTTCTTTGGAAGGCTGGACCTTCTTGATGCATCCTTTAGATGCGCTTGCTCCGAGTTCATTTTACGGTGACAGAACAGGTGGCAGCCTGTCCATTTTTACTCATCTTCTCCGACAAGCCAGCGATTTCATTTTTTCTTATTCCTTGACCAACTAGATGGTAGCTCAATTGCAATGATTGATCGTTAAAGTTTGTAATTCTGCACGGAATGTAATGACTTGCGATCTGTTAGGATTGATCAGATGGACGGACAAGCTGCCCATCAAATGTCGATAATCAATTCAAGGTTCGCAACGGAAAATGATCAGGAGTGGTTTTCTTTGCTTTTTTGCCAACAGCCGAGCTTCATCAAGGTCTTGAATACAGAAAATAGCATTTGAAGCGTTCAGCTGAATATTCGTTATCCATGAAGTCAGGAAGACAAAGGAGAATGCTTTCATTCATGAGAGTGGTGATCGTGGAATAATGCTTGTGCCCAGCCTTGCGCTTTGCAGATTCAAAGTTCTTCTCAAAAACAGTGAAATAATAGCCTGATATTGTTCATATGTGGCAAGAGCAGGTTGGTAGATCAAAATGCGAGCATACGATTTCTGGCTTCAATCATCCATTTTTCTTTTGCGAATCGATTTTCGACGACATGGAAGTGTTGATGCAGAGCCACCGTTGGGCAAATGTGCCAGGGAATGGCATAAACAGTGTCTCCTACTGAAAATAGATGGCCATCAGAGGACCGAATGACAAGGTGCTCTTCGCTGTGTGAAACCCATTCATCCACCTTCAAGTTGAGACAAATCATCCTGGGAGGAGCCATTTCTGAGGCAACTGCCTTGTGTCCCAGATCGAGGCAGAGAAGGTCGGTTGCGGGTTTTGATATTACTCTTGCCAAAACGACGCATGCCCAAGAAAAGTCCAGATCAGCATATTGCGAGGCGTAACCTGCATCCCAAAGCACTGTGGTTCCCGGACTGCAAATGAATTCCGGATTGGCTGCCTGCATTGGAAACGTAGGGGTGCCACCGGCAATAATGGGCAAGCGATCGAATCCGTTTTTTTTCAACAAACTGACGAATGCGTCCAATTTGGAATGCCAGTATTCGCAGGCCTCTTGTCTCTCTTGAATCGAAGATTGGTGCAGATGGCCATCGTAAGCGTGGATTCCCCCTAATTCTACATTCACATGTGAGTGAATCCATTCTCCCAGTTTCACTGCCTCTTCACCGGGAAGGATTCCCGTTCGGTTCATCCCAATGTTAAGGTCGATCCATAACTTGAGGGTGATTCGATGTTGTTTACTTAATTCACTCAAGGACTCAATGGACTCCTTGCAGTCAATGATCGTTCCAAAATCACGATCGGGATGTGCTTTTGCCAGGTTGATCCATCGTTTGGCATTGCATGTGGTGGGTTGAATTGCGAGCAGCACAGATGCGGCACCAGCCTTGATTGCAGTTTCACCTTCAGCGATGGTGGCGCATTTGAACTGCTTGATGCCTGAACGAACCATCATGCGGATGATTGCCTCCGTCTTGACGGTTTTTACATGAGGGCAAAGACGCTCTGCATCGCCGCCAACCCTCTCAAGCATGCCCTGGATATTGCTCTCAACCCGGTCAGGAAACAACAATAAGGCAGGGGAAGGGATTTCTTCCACATTCATTATTTGATACCATGGCTGACCTGCAGTTGACATAGATGTTGCTTATAATCAGTATGGACAGATCAAAGGATCAGTCTGTGATTTCGAACATGGCCTCTATCTCTACGGTAATATTTCCAGGCAATGATCCCATGCCTACGGCGCTTCTTGAGCCGATTCCGCATTCGGGACCAAAAACCTCAGCAAATAATTCACTACAGCCATTGATGACATAGGGATGCTCTTCAAAATCGGGATTTGCATTCACCATTCCCAGCAGCTTGATCACGCGTGCCACTCTGTCCAGACTTCCAAGTTGGCTCTTGAGCGTGGCCAGCATGGTTAAGCCAACCTGTCTTGCTGCCAGTTTACCTTGCTCCTTATTCACATCAGCTCCCACCCGTCCAGTGAGTAAGGAGCCGTCAAGGGTGACCGGGCCATGCCCGGACACATAGGCCATGTTGCCATGGATGACCAACGGCTTGTAAACACCGGCCGGGGCCGGGGCAGGGGGCAGAGTGAGATTGAGCTCTGTTAATTTGGATTCTGGATTCGTCATTTCAGTCTGTTACAGGATGGGCCAGATTCCGTTGACAATTGGTTTTCCCCTGAAAAGGGTTGGATCCATTTGCACGTGTTGGAATCGGTTTTGGTTGATGGTATAAACAATATGCACTTGATTGTTCTTTGTTTGAATAATAGATGGGTTTTGAAAATGTTCGGATGGGCCCTGATCGAGGACTTTAATAGCTTCCCAATCTTTTCCATTTGGACTGACCGCCAGATTGATACGGTCGGTTAACTTCGGACTATGGTTGTAAACAATGGCAAATCTCCCGTCGTTCAATTTTACGGCGTCAAATCCACTGTTCGGCGCAGGTATGGCTAAACGTTCCATGGGTTGCCAGCTCTTGGCACCGTTGTAGCTCCAGAATCCGGTCAGATAACCTTGTTTGGTTCGACATAAAACCTGAATATTTTGATCATCATGCATCAATATCGAGGGCTCCGTAGCTCTATACTCACCGGGGAAATTCAAGGGTTTTGTTTTCATGAATCCCCAGTTTTCCCTGAAAGGAGTGACAAATTCAAGGTGGACACGCCAACCCGCGTTTGCTGTGGCTGACGGGCAGAGTAATCTCCCGTCCTTAAGCTCGATGGCCTTGTTTTTGATAGGGCCGTGAATGCCTTTCCTCAACTTTCTCTCTTGTGTCCACGAATGACCTCCATCATATGAGATTTTCATGCGGCCTGACCATGTTTCACGCGAAAGCCCCACCTGATAAAACAAAGCCAACTGACCATTGGAAGCTTTGGTTAAGACCGGATTCCAACAAGCTTGCTGAGCGCCTGTTTTTTTCGTGGCGTGAGACGCTACCATAGTGGGGAGAGACCATGTTTTTCCGTCCCAACGGGATTGTTGAATAGTGACGTCCGCATATCCAGGACGTGAGCCACTTGCCCAGACAAGGAGCAAACCATCCTTGGTTTCGATAATGTTTGGAGTGTCATTGTAAGGGGAAGATAGGTTCTGTATGTCAGATTTGAGATTGGCACCTTGACTTGTGAAACATAAAAGCATCCCTAATAAAATATGCATGGAACCAATCCATGGTTTCAGTAAACGTGAAATCATCCTCCAATCATAAGCATTTGCCGACTGGGTTTCAATCCCAGACTGGCAACTTTAAAAGGTTCTTTCTGATGAAATTCCGTGAAAAACACACAATATATGGGCCAACCGGTTTTCTGGCTTGCGCAGTTATCTTGTCTTGGTGTCCACGATCAATACTAGGGCTTGAGATTTGATGGAATGCGTGCATCATTTGTTAATACCTATGAAAACGAAAAACACTCCTAAACCGGCTGGAACTGTGACTCGGCGAACGTTCCTTCGCAATGGCGTGATCGCCACCACGCTCATGGCTGCACCTTCATTGACAACACGCCTCCAGGCCAACAAGAACAGTCATCTTCAGATTTTTCAAATTGGTGTGGGCGGCATTGGTGGTATGCAGCGAAATGGTTTAAAAAAACACAAACGTTCTAAATTCGTTGGCTTTTGTGATATCGATAGAAACATCATGAATAAAGTCGCTGCTGATTACGGTGGTGCCTGGACGGTTTCTGATTATCGTGAAGCTTTTGCCAATCGCGCAGATACTTTCGATGCTGTGATTGTGGACACGCCTGACTTTCATCATGCCCCGATGATGCTGACCGCGATGAAACATCGGAAACATATTTACGGTCAAAAGCCATTGGTTCAGCAATTGGATGAACTTCGAATGATCCGTGAAGGGTTGGCAGCTCGTCCCGAACTCGTTACTCAAATGGGGAATCAACGGGCATGTCGTGCAGGGCGCATGCAATCCGTTGAAATGCTTCGGCGGAATCAATTAGGTAAACCGGTGGCAGCTTACGTCTGGACTGGAGGAATCAAGAGAGGACATTATTTCGCCGACCCTTACAGTGATTTGCCTGTGGCAAAACCTGTGCCTGATAACTTGAATTGGGATTTATGGAGAGGGCCTATCAATAAGGATATCGGCTACAGTGATGATCTGGCGCCTCGTCGCTGGCGAGCATACTGGGACACCGGCGGTGGGCAGTTGGCTGACTGGGGTTGCCATCTTTTGGACTTGCTCTACTTTGCCTATGACCTGCCTTCACCTGAATCGGTCATTACCCACACTCATCGAGCTTCAAATGCCGGGCACTCTTCTCATAATCAGAGTACCCTGACCTACCCTGGTGGCGATCAATTCGCGCGCGACAAATTCGTAGTGCAATACAACGACTCTGGCTTGTTACCATCATTCTCGGCACTTGGATTACCGCCAATGAAAGTAGGAGCCAATCGAACAATGGTTGTTTGCGAAGAAGGAACCTTGCTGTTGGAAGCTAATGGGGGGATCACAATATTTCGTGATGGTAAAGTTGTGAAAAACGAACCGCTGCCAAAGGTTGAGCCACGTCATCATTGGGAGGACTGGGCCGAGCTCTGTCTGGGAGAAGACCGCTTCGTCTGGGCTCCATTTAATGTCGGAGTTAGAATTACTGAACCTGCTCTTCTGGCAGTGAAAGCAACGCGTTATCCCGGCCAGGAACTGCTTTGGAATGCCAAAACCCACCGGTTTACAAATCATGACCAGGCAAACAAGGAAATCGTCAGTCGTGAATACCGTGATGGTTTTGCACCCCCCACATTTGCTTAAGAATAAGGAGGACTCCATCTTGAAAGGGCAGCTTCGTGATTTTTCTGGAAATCCTGAGCCCCTGAAGTTTCGGCTTCAGAGCGGCTTACGTAGCTTTGAAATTGTGCTTTTCAAATGCAATGTGCTCTCTAATATTAAATTTATCCCCAATGTTTATATGAAGAAAATCAATGCCAATTCCGCAAAAAAATGCATGATCAAGGAGAAAGCTCCAATCAGAGCATTCACTTTGATTGAGTTGCTCGTCGTCATCGCCATTATCGCCATTCTCGCCGGAATGCTATTGCCGGCACTGGGGAGGGCGAAAGACAAAGCTCAGTTGACTTTGGATCTAAACAACGTCAAACAGGTGCTTCTAGCAAGTCATATGTATGCTGGAGACAATGAGGATTATATCGCCCATCCGTCATGGGGAGGGAATTTGAGCGGTCCGGAAAACTGGCTTTATGCAACAAGTAACAAAGGTAGATTGCCGGGGCGTCCGAACGCGCCTGGGTCTGCCGCAGGTAAGGACGTGGACTCTCAAGCGTTTGAAAACCAATTGGCTTTTTTCCAGATAAGTCAACTGGGATCATACATTTCAGATCAGAAAGTGCTTTGGTGCCCCAAGGATGTTTCATCCCGTCGCCGGGGTAAGCTCAAGGATTTATGGCTGGCTCGCCCCGTCAAAATTACATCCTATTGCTGGAATGGCACTATAGGTGGTTATAACAACATAGGAAAACCCGCGCTTCCGAGTGGGAAAACCTATAAGTTGACCAATTACAACGCGACTGACTGGCAGCTGTGGGAGCAGAACGAGCTCGATCCATTGAATTTCAACGATGCATCCAACGTACCCCCTCCTGGCAACACGGGTAACGGTGTTTCCATTCGCCATGCAGGTCTTGCTACATGGTGGGAACTCGATAATAAAAATGGTCAAAGCACTATAGACAATTTGCCCGGTGGTGCAGTGGTTGGGACCTTTGGAGGCAGTGCTGAAATGGTTAAATGGATCACTACCTACAAAATTATCAACAAAGATCCGATTCCCAACGTGCTCTTCAATGGGCCAATTTATTCGCGATGAGGGCAATGCATGTCTTTGCAATGTAAATCAACGGGTGACTCAGTCCGCGATTTATTGATTGCTAAGGTAGTATTCCATGATAAGATACCAACGTTCAGTTATTTGATCCAGATATCCTCACGACGAGGCATCAGGAAAACCATAGATTCAAATAGCCTGTTTCATTCACAGGCGACCTGCTCCAAAGATTATTACATATTATGAAAAAGACACTTCTTGCACTCGCATGTGCCATGGCTCTTGTGGTGGGCTACCAATCCAGCGTTTTTGCTGCTTCGGTTGAGGTAACTCTGTCCGGCACTGGCAGCTGTGCCAAATGCAAATTGAAACAAACGGATGCATGTCAGAATGCGTTGAAATCAGGTGACACCCTCTATTTGCTCGAACACAACGCCGTTAGTAAGGCATTTCACAAAAATCTTTGTTCTGGAACTGCCAACATTACTGCGGTTGGTTCTGTCAAGGATGTCGAGGGTAAGAAAGTCCTTGTGGCTACCAAAATCAGTCTTGCAGGAGATTTAGCAAAATCAGAGGTAGCTGAGAAGAAATCATCAGGCGATCAAACGTTCAAAGGAACAGGGGTATGCACCAAGTGCATCAGCAAACTGACCAGCGCTTGTCAAAACGGTATCATTGTCGATGGCAAACTCCACCTCCTAGAACACAATGATGTGAGCAAGGCTTATCATGAAAAAGTTTGTCAAAAGTCAACTCCCACGGTCGTTTACGGTAAACTCACGGAAGTTGGTGGTGTGAAGAAAATCACGGCATCCAAAATAGAAGAGGTTTCTGGCAAACAGTCGAAAGTCGACACGGGCAAGAAAAAAGTCCCGGCGAGTTTGACCATCAAAGGCACTGGCAGCTGCTTGAAATGTGCCCTCAAAAAATCTGATACCTGTCAAAACGCCTTGACTACAACCATCAACGGTAAAGAAAAACTTTACGTTTTTGCAAAAAACGAATGCAGTAACGGTTTTCACAAGAACCTTTGCTCTGCTCAGGCGGAGATTGTCGCCGTTGGCACTCTGGCTGAAGAAGGGGATCAATCCATTTTCACCCCAACCAGTCTTAAACTTCAGGAGAAAAAAACCCTGACAGGAGAGGCCTTGTGCCTCAAATGTGAGCTCAAGCAGGCAAGAACATGCCAGAATGCCATCAGAGTCTCAGTGGACGGCAAGGATTTGATCTACGCTCTGGATCAAAACAAGGTCAGTCGCTCATTTCACAGCAAAGTATGTCAATCGACTGTTGCCGTTGTGGCTCAAGGAACAATTGCTGATATAAACGGCAAGTTGGAATTCACAGCTTCTGAGATTTCAGTGAAGTGAGCCTTCCTTTCTTTACGTCGGTCAACCGTTTCTAAACAAAGATCAGCGAATTGAACGATTTAATTCCTGTCAGTTTCCAATTCAAGAAATGACTCATCTCGAGCCAGGGAGTTAATCACTTCCTGGCTTTTTTCCTTCTGCACCATTCGATGAATGTTTTTTCTCTAGCTCTCTATTTGCGAGGTCATGTTTAGCTAGACCGAAAAAAAACGTAAAAAGTGCCCCAAAAACCTCGTAATATGTGATTTCAACTCCCTTATATTGGCAGTTTCCGTCTTCGTTTTGCGTAAAAAATATTCAAAAAAAGAAAATCTAATATTGCCAAATCCTGATAAATCTATACCAAGGTCCATCTGCGTTGATACCATCGCCAGACTTAGGAAACAGAAAGATTAAAATGACAGACCTCTCCCGATACAGAAATATCGGTATTTTCGCACATGTGGATGCCGGAAAGACCACGACGACCGAGCGTATCCTCAAATTGACGGGCAAGATCCATAAACTCGGAGAAGTGCACGATGGTGCCGCTACCACCGACTTCATGGATCAGGAGAAAGAACGTGGCATCACGATCCAGTCAGCCGCAACATCCTGCGATTGGAATGACCACACACTCAATATCATCGACACTCCTGGACACGTTGACTTCACTATTGAAGTATATCGTTCACTGAAGGTGCTGGATGGCGGTGTAGGGGTCTTCTGTGGCTCTGGTGGCGTGGAGCCTCAATCTGAAACCAACTGGAGATATGCCAATGAATCGGAAGTCGCTCGTGTCATTTTTGTCAATAAATTGGACCGGGTGGGCGCTGACTTCTATCGAGTGGTGGATCAGATTAAAAGTATTTTGGCAGCCAAACCTCTCGTCATGGTTCTTCCGATTGGCGAACAGGAAAATTTCGTTGGAGCGGTTGATCTGCTGACTCGTAAGGCATGGATTTGGGCTAACACAGGTGATCCGATGGACTTCAAGGTCGAAGATGTCCCAGCTGACATGGTGGATAAAGTTGAAAAGCACCGAGCTGAGTTGATCGAAACCGCCGTTGAAGTGGACGATGATGTGATGGAATCTTATCTGGAGGGTAATGAGCCAGATATCGAAACACTCAAAAAGTGCATTCGCAAGGGTACTATTAATTTGGACTTTTTCCCCACCTATTGTGGTTCTGCCTTTAAGAACAAAGGTGTGCAGCTTGTTCTAAACGCTGTCGTGGATTATCTCCCGAACCCAACCGAAGTGAAGCCTCAGCCCGAAGTTGACTTGGCAGGTGATGAAACCGGTGAATTTGCCATTGTCGACTCGAGTAAACCATTGCGATCATTAGCTTTTAAGATCATGGATGATCGCTACGGAGCACTGACATTCGTGCGCATTTACACCGGAAGCATCAAAAAAGGTCAAAACATCCTCAATACCTACACGGGTAAAGAAGAGCGCGTGAGCCGCATAGTCAGGATGCATGCTGACAGCCGTGAGGAATTGGACTCTGCTCAAGCGGGTGATATAGTGGCATTGCTTGGGATGAAGAACACTCACACCGGCCATACCCTCGCAGACCCTGATAATCCAGCTACTCTGGAACCCATGGTGTTTCCGGATCCTGTGATTTCAATCGCTATCGATCCCAAAGACAAAGGTCTTGTGGATAAATTAAGTACAGCTATCGGTAAAATGGTTGCGGAAGACCCTTCTTTTCGTGTCGAAACAGATGAAGAGTCCGGCGAAACCATTTTGAAAGGAATGGGAGAACTCCACTTGGATATCAAAGTGGACATCCTGAAACGTACCTATGGCGTCGAGGTAAATGTGGGCAAACCTCAAGTGGCCTACCGCGAGACAATCCGAAAAATAATTCAAGACACCTACACCCACAAAAAGCAATCGGGTGGATCAGGGCAATTCGGTCGCATTGATTACACGATTGAGCCAGGCGAAGTTGGTACAGGTTATTCCTTCGAGTCCAAAGTCGTTGGAGGTAACGTTCCAAAAGAATACTGGCCTGCTGTGGACAAAGGTTTTAAAAGATCCTGTGTGGAAGGTGTTCTGGCTAAATACCCATTGGAAGACATTCGTTTTATCCTTAATGATGGAGCATTTCATGCAGTGGATTCCTCTGCAATCGCCTTTGAAATTGCCGCAAAATCGGCTTATCGCCAATCGATTCCAAAAGCCAAACCAGTGTTGCTTGAACCCATCATGAAAATAGATGTGTTTACCCCTGAAGACAACGTAGGCGACACCATTGGTGATTTAAGCCGACGTCGTGGTATGATTCAGGGGCAGGATTCAGGCCCAACCGGTGTGCGCATCAAGGCTGAAGCTCCCTTGAGTGAGATGTTCGGATACATTGGTGACCTGCGTTCCATGACCTCTGGTCGTGGCCAATTCTCCATGGAATTCTCACATTACGCTGAATGCCCTTCTTCGATCTCTGAAACGATCATTGAGGCGCGAGCAAAAGAGAAAAAATAGACACATACTCTTCATCTTCACACAAAAAGCCCTTTTCGTAATGAAAAGGGCTTTTTTGTGTGAAGATGATTTATATTCGCACTTTGATGACTACTTTTTTTACTTGTTGTCGTTCAGTTGTCTCAATACCAGGCATGTGAGCATCCTGCGGTTTCAAGATGGCAAACTGTCCAGTATGTAAAGTAACAAAGTCGCCCTCACCCTTCAGCTTGTAGAAATCTTTGTCCAGATTGTAAGACCCAGGTTCCATTGTGGTTACTGGGGCGTATCCTATCCTTTCCCGTCCTGAAACGATATATTGAACGTCCAAATGCTTTTTGTGAGCCTCCCAGAAACCTTCCTTGGGTTGCTTCGGGAGGTAGGTTTCTACCAAGGCAAACACCTGGCTCCCTTCGATCTCGTATCTGCCAGGTTTGATTGAACTGAAGTCTGTTTGCGAAAGGTAGAGAAGTGCCGTTTTAATGCGGTTTCCCAGGCTGAAATATTCGGAAGCGTTTTTGATGGTGTCGACAATCATATTGTAATTTCTCCAGTCATGTAGGTCACGGCTCTTCCTTTTAAAAAAACGCGTTTGCCATTCATTTCGCAGGTTAGCTGCCCTCCTCGTTTGGAAAGCTGTCTTGCTTTCAGTATTGCTTTGCTCAACGTCTTTGCCCAGTAAGGTGCCAGGATGCAATGAGCCGACCCTGTAACTGGATCTTCATGGATACCATATTTGGGAGCAAAAAAACGACTGACAAAGTCAGAGCAATGACCTCTGGCCGAAATGATAACACCTCTCAAATCGAGCGTCATTAACTGATTCATGTCGGGAGTGCAATTGAGGACCTGTTGCTGGTTTTCCAGAATTACCAGATAATCTATGGATCGATAAGTTTCCTTCATACCCACGTTTAACCCGCTCAGCAATTGAGGCGGTGCTTCGCAAGGTGCAAAAGTCTGCTCAGGAAAATCCATCTCCAACTGGCCATCCGCGTGTCTGCAAACAGGCAAACGGCCGCTTCTAGAGTTGAAAACAACTGTTCTGCCATCCACAAGTTTACGTTCAAAAAGGAAATGCGCAGATGCCATTGTCGCGTGTCCACAAAGATCAACCTCACCGTCAGGTGTAAACCATCGTATGTCATATTGATCCACACCTGATTTCAGGATGAATGCTGTTTCCGAAAGATTGTTTTCAGATGCGATGGATTGCATGACAGAGTCCTCCAGCCGGTTTGATAGAGGGCAAACGGCTGCGGGATTACCCTGAAAAACTTTCTCTGCAAACGCGTCTATTTGTATTAAGTCAAGTTTCATTGATTGGCTGTGTATGCTCTTCGCGGGCTGATGCATTGACGTGCCCATTGGAGCGCTTGCGAGCGGTCTTCTAATTCTCCTTCGATTTGCAGTTCATAGGCTTGATGGAGCAGGGCGCCTATTTCCTTGCCGGAAGGAAGCCCCATCTCAATCAGGTCATTTCCTCGGAGAAATGGAATGGGGGCTTTTGTCAGAACTTCCAGTTCTGCCGCTTGAATGCGGAGTTGTTCGATGAATTTCGGGATATTGGGTTCAAGGGGGGGGCGACCCATTGCGTCGGCGGCCATGACAAGACATAGCGATGGAATGGATTCGGGTTCCAATCGTTTCGAGAGGCGGCGGACTGCTCGATTCGTGATCGTTTGCAGATGGATCATATGTTCCGATACAAGCGGGCATACCCTTGCTCTCAGTATGTTGGGAGCTTTAAGCTTTTTCAGGAACAGATCGGCTATCTTTGCTCCGATTTTGTCATGGCCGGGCGATACGATTCTTTCTATTCCCTTCCTCATTGTCCTTTCGGTTGTGTCGGGTTTGCCGATATCATGCAAAAGAACAGCAAACATCCATACTGCCCGGTCCTCTGGAGAAGTCGCTGATATCCAGTCGAACTCTCCGGCTAGCGAATCGCAACAATGATTTGTGTGATTCCAGACATTTCCCTCTGGATGCCACTCAGGGTCCTGAGGCGTATGGCGCAAGGCTGCGAGTTCAGGAAAGTTTTCCAACCATCCGGAGTCTGCGAGAAACTGCAGGCCTTTTGATGGGAATCGACTTTGACTCGCCCATTTATACCACTCATTCCACAAGCGTTCCGGGGGTAGCTGGTTGAATTGGTTGCGTATGGATCTGCAGAGTTCCAATGTGGCTGGATCGCCACACATCCCAAACCTAGCTGCAAATTGTACCCCTCGCATGACGCGCAACGGATCCTCTGAAAATGCATCCGATGTATGCTTCAATCGTCTGTTTTCTAAATCACTCTGGCCTCCGAATGCATCTATAATCGCATGTTTTCTGAGATCGTACATGATCGAATTAATCGTATAATCACGACGAGAAGCAGCAATTCTGGGATCAAGCTGGGGGTCTGTTTCAATATCAAATCCTTGGTGACCATCGCCAGTTTTAGTTTCCTTGCGAGGAATGGCAATGTCGTATGTTTCGCCTTTGCAAGGAGTCCATTTAATCACACCAAACGAACGCCCAACCGTATCCGTACGCCCGTGTTTTGAAAGGATTCGGATCAACTTGTCCATGGAAATATTAAATACCTCGATATCGAAATCTTTGATGGCAATGCCAAGAAGCCAATCGCGCACACAACCGCCGACCAGGTAGGGGGTGGCATTTTCAGGAAGTAAATCCAGCAGTTTCATTACCGCGTTTGGAATGGGCATTACTTGATCCATGTATGGGAAACCTTATCACACAATCTCATGATATGGCGATCTCTCAAATGTAACCAAGCTGTCTTCAGACCACAGTCCATGAGAAACAATTCAGCCTGATTATGCTTTAGGGATTGCTACCTCGCTGCGGGTTTGATTGGTTAACTTGTGCATGAGTGAAATGCCCGATCACAAATCATCAAGAAAAGCGGAAATTACTTCCGTTCCCGGTGATGCATTGGAGCAACCAAAGCGTATGCCTGCAGGCCCGGTTTCACGGGCGGCCATGCTGGCCTCACTGCAGCACAGAAACTACAGGATATTTTTCTTTGGCCAAATTATCTCACTGACAGGTACCTGGATGCAGATGGTTGCCGAAGCGTGGCTGATTTACGAAATCACTCGTTCGCCGCTTGCTTTGGGTGTCATGCGATTTCTGCACACCATTCCAGTTACTTTGTTTACGTTCTACGGAGGTGTTCTTGCTGATCGGTTTGAAAAACGCAGCATTCTTGTGGTGACTCAATGCTTCGCTTTGGTGCTATCAGTGATTCTTTACCTTCTGGCATCGCAAGAAGACATTCGTGTCTGGCAGGTGGGTATGATCGCTTTTGGACTTGGGGTAACGAACGCCTTTGACATTCCTGCGCGTCAAAGCTTTGTCGTCGATATGGTTGGAAAGAAGGATTTGACCAACGCGATTGCATTGAATTCTTCCGTTTTCAATTCAGCGCGTATCATCGGGCCAGCGATTGCTGGTATCATATTGAGCCGAATCAGCGTGGCAGCTTGTTTTTTAATCAATGCTTTTTCGTATGCTGCTGTTATCGTGGGGTATTTGATCATGCGACTGCCGCTGAAAGCCAATCAGGCGGATAAACGCAATGTAAGGACGGTCACAGGCGAGGCTTTACGTTGGATCTGGAAGCATAGTGAAGTCAGGGTTGTCTTTATACTTGTATCCATGATGAGCCTGTTTGGTATGGCTTACATTGCTCTGATGCCTGTTTTTGCCAAGGACATTCTTAAGATTGGACCTGAAGGTTTTGGATGGTTGTTGACAGCCAACGGCATTGGGGCGCTCGTGGGGTCATTCACCCTTGCTGCTACTGGGAATCAAGTTAATCGCAGCCGTTTATCCTTGATTGGATTGGGAGTCTTTCTGGTTTCTATGATACTTTTTGCCTGGAGTCGAAATGGACTATTATCAAGCGCTATACTTGTCTTCGCCGGCTGGGGGATGATTATCTTCTTTGCAACATCGAACACGCTTGTACAGAGCCATGTCTCGGATTCATTGCGTGGCCGGGTTATGGGGATTTACTCCTTCTGTTTCATAGGGTTGAGCCCATTTGGCAATTTTATATCAGGTGCACTAGCCAAATGGTTGCATGCACCCATTGCAATCACTATGGGGTGTCTCATAGGGATGTGCTTCTTTGCTTGGGCTGTGGTGCAAAACCGGTTTCGCACATAAACTTCCGTTGTGCTCTTTTACCACCTGCTCGCCAGGGCAGTGTTTATTTCCACTGTATGGCCCAGTCTTGATGTAATTTTGAAAGTTTCCTTACGATATCAGGGTGATCAGATGCTACGTTGTTCATTTCACCAACGTCTTTTTGCAGATTTACCAAATACCACTTGTCTCCATCTTGAATGGGGGCCTTGTTGCTCGTATCATTTGGATTGCCCAGAAGCTTCCAGTTCCCTTCTCTGACTGCCCACTGAGGCTTGTTCCGGTTGCCGGTTTGCCAATGAAAGGTTGCATGTGATCCCGGAGCATCGCTGGATTGCAGGATAGGGGTTAAACTTGCTCCATCTATGGAGGTGGCTGGAAGTGGTATGTCACAAAGATCAGCAATAGTAGGAAACCAGTCGATGGAGGTTGCGAGTTGATTGCGGGTAAGATCTTCCTTCACGTGACCGGGCCAACTGATGATTGCTGGAACGCGGATTCCTCCCTCGAATAAACTGAACTTCGCTCCTCTGTAAGGCCCAGCATCACCACCACCTCCAAAAGTACGGACTTCAGTCGAGTGACCGTGATCTGATTGGAATATGATGATGGTGTCCCTGGTTAATCCATGTCGATCCACAGATTTGATAACTTCGCCAATTTTTTCGTCCATCGTCGAAACAAATGCAGCATACATTTTTCGAGGTTCGGGCAGGTGTTCGTAAAATGTCCTCCATCCTTCCGTACCTTGCAATGGATAATGAGGCACGTTAATCGCCCAATAAATGAAAAATGGTTTTTCCTTGTTTTGAGAGATGAACTCGTCCGTTTCTCGCACCATCAAGTCTGGGAAAAATTGTCCATCTTCCCAGATCTCTTCCCCGTTTCTCCACAAGTCGTGGCGATTGGGTCCATTCCAATAAAAAAAGTGCGACCAGTTGTCGATACAGCCGCCCATATGCCCGAAGGAAGTGTCAAAGCCTTGTCCGTTCGGCATGGTATCCGGGGTGTAACCAAGATGCCACTTGCCAATATGCGCGGTTGCATACCCAGCAGATTTCATCATTTCCGCAATCGTAGTCTGGCTCGATGGCATTCCCACGTGTCCTTGCGCTGAACTGACGTTTCCTGGCACACCGGCATGTTGAGGAAAACGACCTGTCAGAACGGCGGCCCTTGAGGGAGAACAAACTGGAGCTGCTGAATAGAATTGAGAGAACTTGATACCTTTTTTGGCAAGCTGATCCAAGTGAGGTGTATACAAATCCTTTGCTCCGTAACAATTCAAATCGATGCTCCCTTGATCATCCGTATAAATGAGAATGACATTCGGTTTTCTGGCCTCTAAACTGACTGCGGAAAATGGAGATGCAAGGAGACCTAAGCAAATTGCCGATTGGATGAATGGGAAAATGCAATTGTTTTTGAAACGATAATAAAACTGAGATGAAAGCTTTTTCATGACTGATTGTGTTAAGTATGGGCATTGCGTGGCCCATGTGACAAGCCTACGGTTTTCCTTTAGAATATCCGATCGCCAACCTGATGGTCAGATGCTCTAATCAGGACTTCCCCCTTAATTCCCAATAGCATTTATCTATGCCATGGACGGCACTAAATGCTAGATACCGATGGCATGCGTCAGGCGTGACAGGATGGGTCCAGGGAAAAGACCAAGGATAATCACTCCTATCACGGTGAAGCTGACGAGCGTAAATTGGTAAGTATTGATTTGGATGGATTGATCGCCTTCTGCTTGGTCAGTGCAGAAGGCTGTTTTGAGGATTTTCAGGTAATAATAAAGAGAGACTGCACTGGCTCCCAGCGCCAGGACAACCAGCAGAATCAAACCCATGGGTTCAGTTGATCCTTTAAGTGCAGCGATGAATAAGTTGAACTTAGCCAGAAAACCCACCATGGGAGGAATGCCTGCCATGGATAAAATCAGGATCATTAAACAGGCCGCCATCCAACCTGATTTGAACCTTAAACCTTCCAGTGACTTAAAATCACCCGCTCCACCATTCTGGTCAAGGATCTGCAAAAGACCGAACATTCCGACGATTGAGATACCGTAAGTGAGCATGTAAAAAGATACGGAACTGGGCCCCAAAGGTTCAGGGGAGGTGATTCCCAGCAATGCATAGCCTGAGTGCGCCACGGCAGAATATGCCAGCAACCTTCTCAAGTTCATTTGCTTCAATGCGGATAAATTTCCTATCAACATTGAAAGGCATGCGAGTAATCCAAGCATGGGTAGCCAACCGGAAGTCCAATTTGTCCACTGGATGGAGCCTGCATGCCCAGCGAAACCTCCCCAAAGAAAACGTCCAAGAACGAAAAATCCCGCTACTTTCGATGCAGAGGCGATTAAACTGGAAACAGGGGTAGGTGCCGTTTGGTATACATCCGGGGCCCACATATGAAAAGGAGCTGCTGCAATCTTAAAACCAAACCCGGCCAAAGCCATCACAAGCCCTAGAGCAAGCAAGGAGTCGGCAGGTTTCGATGCGATGGCCAATTGGATATCCGTCAGGTGCATGTGTCCTGAGACGCCATAAATCAAGCTGAATCCATAAAGAAGGAGGGCAGCTGAAACACTCCCGATCAAGAAATACTTATAGGCTGTCTGTGAACTGATGGATTTGTTTTTTTCAAAACCAGTCAAGACGTAGAGAGAAAGTGCAGTTAATTCGAGCGCAATAAAAACCAGAATCAAATGATCCGCTCCAACCAGTAGCAACATACCCACCACGGCAAACAACAGCAGAGCATGAAACTCGCCTTGATGGTTCAATCTTTTCTCCGTGCCCAGATGGAGCCATAAAGAAAGAGCAGCCAGTAACAGAATTCCCAGCTTCACCCATCGAGTACCCTCGCTCACGAAGAAAACGTCTCCTTTGACGATACCCAGTGGTTGATTGAAAAGAAGCACTCCACCGGCGAGCACCGTGCCTGCTAAAGAAATCCAGGTCAATGTTCGTGTGGAACAGGGCGCCGATGATGTAGTCGATCGAATGAATGACGCCGCCAACACGACCAGAGCCGTGATGACAAGTATCCACTCTGGACCTGTCAGTCTGAGAATGTCTCCATAGGTCGTCGTATGAATCAATGGTTCCATGATTTAATTACAGCGTGTTTCCTTGATCCAGCAGGGGTTTCAAAAGGGGTGATTGCAGACTGGGTGCAATAATATCCAACAACAATCTTGGATAAATGCCAACTACGAGACTTGTAATGATTAACAAGGTTGCTCCAGCTTTTTCCTGGATTGTTAATCCGGGGAGAGTTGTTTGCAATGGTCTATTGGAGTCGGAATCAACGCTCCAGAAAACACGGATCAACGCTCGCATTGAGTAGGCAACTCCGATAACAACGCCAGTTCCTGCCATCAACGCAAGGTAAGAATAAGAGGCCCATGCGCCAGTGATTACATGAAGCTCTGCTACAAACCCGCTGAAACCAGGCAAACCCACTGATGCAAGCGAGGCGAGAAGAAAGACGGCAGCGGTAAACGGAAACTGTCTGCCGAGTTGCATCGTTGCGAGCTTGTTGATATCCCTCGTGTGAGTTCGAGAGTAGATCATGCGTCCGACGACTGCGAACAGCAATCCTGCCAGTATACCATGGGAAAACATCTGTAAAACTGCGCCATTGAGCCCCGTTTCGGTTGTCGCCAACAATCCCAGCAGCACAAACCCCATGTGGCTGACACTGGAATATCCAATGATAAACTTAAAGTCATTCTGCACCAGCGCTACAAGAGCACCCGCTACAATACCAATGCCAGCCAATAAAGCCAATTCCTCGCGCCACATGGCAGCGCCCATCGGGAAAAGTGTCATGGGAACTCTCAAAGCTCCGTATGCACCAAGTTTCATGACGACCCCTGCAAGCAACATGGATGCACCGGTTGGCGCGGCAACATGGCCGGTGGGAGCCCAGGTATGAAATGGCCAAAGTCCAGCCAGAATGACGAATCCAATAAAAGTAACCGGAAAAGCCCATTCCTGAAACTCGGGAGTGTAGGGGTGAAGGATCAATTGATTTAAGTCAAAAGAAACACCCCCTGAAACAATAAATGCCCCCATAATACCTATCAGAGCCATGGAACTTCCTGCAAAGCTGTACAACACCAGCTTCATCGCTCCATAGGACTTTTTTGTGGATCCCCATATTGCGATCAGGAAGTATTTCGGAATAATGGCTATCTCGTAGAATACAAACAGTAGAAAAAGATCGAAGCTGATAAAGACTCCATAGACTCCACCAATCAGTATAAGGAAAAACCCAAAGAACTCGTTTGCTCTATCTTCTATATTCCACGAGAAAAGGACAGCGGCGACTGAAGCAATTCCAGTCAAAACTACCATGACAATGCTGATTCCATCAGCAGCCAGATAATAGGATATTCCTAATGAGGGGATCCAATTCCATTTGGTGACATCCACCACCGGATTGCCATCGATAGGGGTGTAGGACGCAGCGCAGAAAAGCGCAACGAAGGCAGAAATGACTGTAGCAAAGAGCGCTAGATGTCGGCTGAGGTCAGGACGCTTTGACGGGCACAGGAAACAGCCCAGGGCGCTTATAAATGAAATGTAAACGGTCCAGCCCAGCATAACTAGAATTGCATTGCTCTGATAATATTGTTGATGACTGGATTCAATCCGCTCAGCAGTAAATGAGGGAAAAATCCAAGAATGACCATGATGACAATAAAAGGAGATACGAGAATGGTATCCATCAAGGATAAATCCTTGAATTTAGCCGCTGATTCTCCGACCTGGCCGTGAAAAACGACTTGAAGGAACCTGAGTAGAAAAACAGCAGTGATGAGAAGACCAGCTACCGCCATGCAAGCAGCCCAGGGAACAAGCGCAAATACTCCTTTGAAAATCAGGAACTCGCCTACGAAACCGTTCAATCCAGGCAATCCGATGGATGCGAACACTGCCAGTCCCATGGTCCCAGCCATCAGCGGTGCAACTTTACGGAGACCTCCATGCTCATCAATCAGCATCTTCCTGCCAATCCTGTTTTCCATGGCGTTGACAAAGTAGAAGAGGACTGAGGCAATGATTCCATGAGCAAACATTTGCAGCATGACACCACCCAGCACCGATGATTTCTGGATTTCAAGGTTCATGTCCCCATTGGTGACCACACCAAGGGAAAGGATTCCCAGCATGCAATATCCCAGATGATTGATGGACGAATAAGCAAACATGCGTTTGATACTGCGCTGTCCCATGGCGGCAAAAGCGGAATAAATAATACCAAAAACGGTGAGCACAAGAAGCGACGTTAGTAATTTGGGTAAAGCGTAGGGCATCATGGGCAGCCCCATCCTGATCAGTCCATAGAGTCCCATTTTGGACATCAAGCCGGTCAAGACCATGGTTACGGGGCTGGGAGCGTGATCATATGTCTCTGGTAACCAGCCATGCAAGGGAACCCATGGTACCTTGACGGCTAGACCAACGAAAATAAGCAGGAAAATGAGGGCGCATAACCAACCGATAGGCATGTCAAACCAACCCAAATTCGAACCGATGAGATCCGCCAAGTTACCAGCGCTGGATTGTGCAGCAATCTCATCAAACTCAAAGGAACCAGTGGCGCCGGCAAGTGCCAGGAAACCCAGCAGGAGTGCAATACTTCCAGCCATGGAGTATACAAAAAATCTTATTGATGAACGATCCTTACCCGCGGACCCCCATATTTTGATCAGGAAAAACGCTGGGACTAAACTGATCTCATAGAAGCAAAACCAAAGGAAAAAGTTAGTGGCAGTGAACACTCCCAGTAAGCTTCCTTGAATGATGAGAAGGCATCCGAAGTAACGTGTTTCATTTTTGTAGGCTTTCAAACACCCCATGGAAGCGCCATAAGCGAAGGGCATGATCAATCCAGTCAGCAATACCATCAATCCGCTGAGCCCGTCCATACTGAGAGAATAGTCCACACCCAGCGTGGGAATCCATGTCACTCGCTCGGCATATGAGCCCAATGCATTTTCCGTTGTAGCTGTTGCCCACAGGATGGTAGAAATTACAGAAACAAGGGAACTGACGACCATTCCAAACTGACGGGCAGTCTTGCTTTTTGCTGTGTTGAAGAATAAAAACAGAATTCCTGTAATCAGTGGGATCCATATGATCAGACTTAGCCAGGGTAATTGAGTCATTGCTTACCTCCCCAAATCCAGAAAATAGTCAGCAAAACGAAGCCCAGGGCGACCACCTGCAAATAGAATTGAACACTTCCGTTGTGCGCTTTGGAAACACGATTGGACTGATTTTGGATGCCCTTGCAAGTTCGATCAAAACCGGCGTTAATGATCCATTCATCCCAGAGACGACCGATCCATGAAGTCATCTTACTGACGAATACAATCCCGTCCATCATGGGCAATATGCAATTTTTCTCAAACCAAGCGCTGGCATTTGCAAGGTCACGTGTCCATTGGATGATTGTTTTCTCATAGAGTTCATCGAGGAAAAATTTACCATTCAGCACGCTGAACCAGCCGGAAGGAAGCCGTTCCTCCAATGGATCGGGATCTCGTAATGGATCAAAAACCAGACTACTGTAATACCACCAACCACAGGCTATTCCCAACAACACGATTACCGAGGATCCAAATGCCAGGATTAGGGCTGAACCATGCAATAGCGCTCCTAGGTCCCATTCTACGATACCCCCTTCCAGGAAAGCTTTGAACCAAGGGAAAACTGGAGTTCCCATGAATCCTGCAAATATGGCAAAAAAAGCGAGGAAACGCAGTGGAATGAGCATGGAAGAAGTACTTTCATGGGGAACTCCAACCTTGTCCATGTCCGAGTATTTTTTGCGGGCCAACCTGTTTGTTCCAAAAAAGACCATGCACATCTGCCGTGACATGTAAAAAGCAGTCAGAAAGGCCCCAGCAAGTGCGATGAGGAAAGGTATATAGCTCCCATGCCAGTGAAGGCTGGCATGAAGGATTTCATCCTTACTCCAGAACCCGGAGGTCACCAGTGGAAAGCCTGCTAATGCCAGCATGCCGATTCCGTATGTTGCGAAGGTTATCGGCATTGTTTTTCGCAGACCCCCCATGTAACGGGTGTCCTGTTCCCCATGACAGCCATGGATGACGGAACCTGCACCAAGGAAGAGCAAAGCTTTAAAAAACGCATGTGTGATCAGATGGAACATAGCAACTGCGACTCCACCGGTTCCCAGGCCAAGCATCATATAGCCCAGCTGTGAAATGGTTGAAAATGCCAGAATACGCTTGAGATCAGACTGGGCGCAGGCGGCCAAAGCGCCTACCAAAGCTGTGATGGCGCCAACCCACGTGATCAGTGTCAGAGCCTGAGTTCCTGCTCCAGGTATAGAGAGCAGGGGGTATACCCTTGCCATCAGGAAAACACCGGCAGCTACCATCGTGGCTGCATGGATTAATGCGCTGACCGGAGTGGGACCCTCCATGGCATCAGGCAACCAGACGTGCAATGGAAACTGTCCCGATTTACCCATTGCACCTACGAAGATCAGGCCACCAATTGAAGTTGCAGCGGTCAGGCCAGCCAAACCGGCCGCACTGGTCATCCATCCCAGGGCTGTAGTTTCCAAACAACCTTGACCAGCATCATAAAAAAGCAGTGTTCCTGCTTCTTGATATAGCCAGAGGATACCTATAAAGAAGCCTAGATCACCAATCCGAGTTGTGATAAATGCTTTTTTGGAAGCAGCAGCTGCGGCTGGTTTCTCATACCAGAACCCTATCAGTAAATATGAGGCGAGACCAACAACTTCCCAGCACATGAATAAAATGAGAAGATGGTTGGATATCAACAATCCCAGCATGGCACCCGCAAAAAGGGAGAGGAAGGCGTAGAATCTCACAATTCGCGGATCTTTTTTCATGTATCCGATACTGTAGATGAAGACAAGCAAAGAGATAAACGTCACCATAACGAGCATGACTGCGTTCAGTGGGTCTAGAAGCCAACCAATCCTTACGGTGGTTGACCCTACGTCAAACCATGTGAAATTGTGGGTCAGTCTTTGTACTGAAACTTCGCCGGAGGAACCATTTGTAATTGAAAAGCAAATGAGTGAAGCAATGAAGCTCAGAGCCATTGACCCGCAGGCAAAATAAGCAGCGCCTTTACGCGATGTAGCAGGGAAAAAGCTCAAGATCAATGCCGATAAGACAGGCAATCCTGGTATCAGCCAGATGTATGATATCCAATCACTCATCCCTTGAGGTCCCCCATATTTTCAGGGTTTGTAGACCGGTAATGGCGATAAATAGATATGGCTAAAGCAAGCCCAACAGCAGCTTCGGCCGCTGCAATTGCTATAGCAAAAACAACCATAGCCAGACCGGAAACTTCCTCAGAACTTGGATGGAACCTCCAAAAGGCGACAAAATTAATATTGGCCGCGTTAAGCATCAATTCCACTCCCGCCAGCATGATGATGATGTTCCGGCGCAGCAGCACTCCCATGAGCCCGGTGCAAAAAAGACCAGCACTCAATAATAAATAAGGTGTGAGTGAATCCATGATCATTTATTGCCTGATTCCTGATTTTTTGAAAATGATGCATTTTTCCTGAATACGTTTTTTTCAGGGAGTGCAATCAACGCTGCTCCAATAAGTGCCACTGTCAAAAGGAGAGCCATGACCTCGAGTGGTAGTACGTATTGTGACAATAAGCTATTTCCGAGTGCATGCAGTGAATCCGCTTTTGCTTCAGGGATTTTTGACTGTCTCAGTGAGGAGTTGAAGATGGCGAATGACATTACCCCGAAACCTGCGATACCAATGAGTGTACCGGTTATCCAGTGAACAGGATCCCAGCGCTTCAGAGTTAATTCAGTGCCACCTCGTGTCATCAAAAGAGCAAAGAGCATAAGAATTGAGACGGCACCGATATATACAAGTATCTGCGAAAATCCTATGAATTCTGCACCTAGTTGTAGGAACACCAGTGCGATGCCCGCAAAGGTGACAGTCAGGCACAAGACACAATGAACCAGGTTTCGCAACGTCATTGCAGCAATGGCCGATGCCATTGTGATCAATGCTGTGATGATGAAAAATAAACTCATTCGCTCACCCCTGCTTCTTCCGCATATCGATAAGTGCGTGGACTGAATCTGGAAGCCTGGCTCAAAATTCGACTCCATCCAAAATAAGCCACGAAGTTCAATAATCCACTTGAGATCCACGCGGCAACACCACCATCAAGTGCCACCCAGATTCCGGCAGCAATTAAATTAACAACGGACATGGGCAACATGAATTTCCATGCAAATTCCATGAGTTGATCAGCACGGAGGCGAGGCATGGTGCCTCGAATCCAAATGAACAGCAATACCAGGCTCGTAAGTTTACCAAATAACCATACAGGGCCGGGAATAAAGCTGAGAATAGGGAATGGTGCGTGGTAGCCTCCAAGAAATAAAGTGGCGGTCAAAGCACACATGGCAAACATCGCAACACCCTCAGCCATGAAAAAAAGTGCATATTTGAAACCTGAGTATTCGGTCATGTGACCAGCGATCAATTCAGATTCTGCTTCCGGTATGTCAAAAGGTGATCGATTGATTTCTGCGAGGGTTGAAATAAGAAATAAGATACATCCGAGGAAACCCCATGGAGTGAAGATGTGCCAGGTGTGAATTCCCCCGGACTGGGCTTGAACCACATCTGACAGTGAAAGAGAACCAACCACCATCAAGACGGATAATGCAGAAAGAATAAGCGGTATCTCGTAACTAATCATTTGAGCAATAGCCCTCAATGCTCCGAGGAGCGCGTATTTGTTTCGGCTACCCCATCCAGCCATAAAAATGGCTAATTCTGAGGCTGCACCCACCGCGAAGAAGAACAGGATTCCTGTTTCAATGTCCAGCGCAATGAGACGGTGACCGAAAGGGATGACAGAAAGCCCGAGCATGGCTGAGACTAACAAGCCCAGCGGAGCCAGAAAATGAATCAAATGATCCGCATTTTTTGGAACAATATCCTCCTTGGTTAGCATCTTGATGCCGTCTGCCACAGGTTGTAACAGACCTCCTGGCCCAACTCGGTTTGGGCCGTAGCGATTTTGAATGCGGCCAAGCATTTTTCTCTCGAGTAATGTTGCCAACGCAAACAATCCTCCGAAGCTGGTCATGATAGGAAGACAGGATAGAAAAGCTGACCCGACAGGTTGTAGTGACCCTGGCATTTGCAGGACCAGATAATGTTTGATGGCAATTAAAAGTTCCTCAAACCACATGACTATTCTTCTTTGGCTGTTTCAGCCTTTGAGAGAGCTGCTTTCGAGGCCGCTTCCTTTTTTGCCTTGGCTAACTTTTCCGCTTTGGCTTTTTCTTTTGCCAAATGATCTTCTCGCTTCTGCACTCGAATCTCATCCGTTTCTTGCGCCTCGGTAGGGTGGATGCTGTGATAATACTTGTTTGACTTGGCCAGTTGATCTTTTGTCAGTAACAAGGATTTAAAACGGTCCGACCCGGCGTATTCAAAATCGTTATCCATTCGGATGGACTCAAAAGGGCAAACCTCAACACAGATTTGGCAGCCCATGCAGACCGAAACATCGATATCGAATATCTTGGGTTGCATTTGCATTTTGCCCAGAAAATCGGGTTTTTTCTCTTTGTCCTTTTCGATGTAAATGCATTGTGGTGGGCATTCTTTTTCACAGATCTGACAAGAAACACACCTCAGGCCAGTTTCCCAATCATCTCCATCATAGATGAGGAAAGGAAAGTTCCTTGCGTTTTCCTTGGCCGGGATCTTTTGCTCAGGATACTCCACCGTCGTCAGTCTATCCGGATCGTGAAAACTACCTGTCAGATTGCGGGCAGTTTCTACCATGCCCTTGAGGATACCTTTTCCGATCATATTTGCGTTCTTTCTTTTTTCATCGGTCTACCTCTCCCAATACTATATCAATGCTCCCAAGAATAATGACGGCATCTGCGATGGTTTGCCCCAGACACATATCCTCAAGAATGGTCAGATTAATCAAACTTGGTGGCCTTACTCGGTATCGATATGGCTTGGGCGATCCATCACTGATCAGATAAAAACCGAGCTCGCCTTTGGGCGCTTCGATTCTACCATAGGCCTCTCCCGGAGGGGGTCTGAACCCGCGTAACTTCGCCTTGGGGTTCACGTAGTCACCATTTGGAATCTCTGCAAGTGCCTGTTGGAGTATTTTAACGGATTCTCGCATTTCGAGCACACGAATCATGTAGCGATCGTAAACATCTCCATGGTCTCCCAATGGGACTCGAAATTGAAAACGATCGTAAATGCCATATCCGTCCACTTTACGGAGATCATAATTCACGCCGGTTGCTCTCAGCACAGGACCGGCGACTCCTGCATCAATGGCAAGCTCGGGTTTTAGAATCCCTACATGTTGAGAGCGAGCCATCAAGACCTCATTTTCAGAGATGAGAGCTTCAAATTCATCGAGGAACTGAGGGAAGGCTTCGACAACAGATTGTGCTTGTTTGATCCAGTCAGCCGAGACATCGCATCGGCAACCTCCAAAGCGCATGTAATTACACATCATACGTGCGCCACTCAATGACTCAAAAAGATCGAGTATCCGCTCACGTTCTCGAAAAGCATACATCAAAGGCGTCCCTAAGGCCCCCATGTCCTGCACCAGGAAACCAATCAAACTGACATGATTCTGAAGTCTGGTTAATTCAGCTGTGATGACCCTGATGTATTCAGCCCTTTCTGGAACTTCAATACCTGCCAGTTTTTCGACTGACAACGCATAGGCCCAGTTATTTGTCATTGAATTGAAATAATCCAGACGATCTGTATAAGGCATCGAACCGAGATAGCTGGTACTTTCAGCAATTTTCTCATGGTTGCGATGGAGGTAGCCGAAAACAGGTTTTAGCTTGGTGATGGTTTCACCTTCCAGTTCGACGTCCATCCTGAATACACCGTGCGTTGAAGGGTGGTGAGGGCCCATGGATACCTCCATGCGCTCAGTTCCTTCTGTGGCACCCTCTACTCCTGTAGCGTGCATTTCAAATTGAGGCATCGCTTCGGTTGGGCGGCCAGGTGAGGGGGTCATACTGTGCCTTCCTGCTGTGTCAGACTCTTCTTTAAAACATCGCCATGAGGTGTTGGCTCATAGTCATAGTCATCGGGTTCGACGTAATCTCTTCGCATGGGATGATCTTCAAATTCATCCCACATGAGTAATCGTCGAAGATCGGGGTGGCCTTCAAAGTGTATGCCGTAGAGGTCGAATATTTCCCGCTCCTGCAATTCGGCACTGCGCCAGATGGGCGTAAGTGATGGTAGTTCCACCTTGTCGCTGCGGTTTTCTGTGCGCATGCGTATGATAATCGGGCCCAAGGACTGGCGGATGGAATAAAGGTGATAGACTGCTTCCAGACATGGATGCATAGGCTCCTCGCCGGCATCCTTTACGGGTTGTTTGGGAGTTTGTTTGGTAATTGCGTCCTCGGGCCAATCGTTGCCGCTCACATTTGAAAGGTAATCCAATTGCCAGGGTGATTCAGCTTTCAACCACTGCGCACACTCTCTGGCTTTCGTTGGAAAGAGCAGCAGTGAATGTTGCTCGGCTGGGGAGGGGTTAATGGAGACAGTGACGCCCGCATTTTTTACGGCAGCATTGATTGCATCTGCAATTTGCTGAACTTCGGGCAATATGGCTTTTTCGTTCTCCATTGAGTTTCTGTGAGGCGTTTACTGGATGAAAGCAGGCGTCACGCCTTTCTTGCCGCCGGCGCTTTCCAAATTTTAGGGTTTTGTGCTGGTTCTAGATCCTGTGCTCCATGCACGGGGATGGGTAGTTCACTCTTCAAACGCTCTTGTTCTTCCTTCTCTCTGTTCTTGGCTAGACTGTCTTCAGTGATTTTGCGCTGCAAGGTCATGATAGAATGCAGCAGTGCTTCGGGTCTTGGGGGGCAGCCGGGAATGTGTACATCAACTGGGATGAACCGATCTATCCCTTTGAGGACATTGTAACCCTGTTTGAAGGGACCTCCTGAGATGGCACAGGCTCCCATGGCAATGACGTATTTCGGAGAAGGCATCTGGCGATAAAGCCTCACAACTTGGGGTGCCATTTTCTTGGTGACAGTGCCCGCAACAATCATCAAATCCGCCTGGCGCGGCGATGGGCGAAAAACTTCAGCTCCAAAACGGGCCAGGTCGTATCTCGCCATGGAGGTTGCAATCATTTCGATGGCACAACATGCAAGGCCAAATTGAAGAGGCCACAGTGAGTTTTTGCGACCCCAATTATACAAGCCGCTGAGCGTCGTGGTAAAAATGCCCGCTTTCTGTAATTCACTTTTCAGCCCTTCGTCCATTGTTCTGATGATTTGGTTTTAGTTTGATCTGGCGGAAGCGGGCTTGAAGAATTGCCATTTCAGAAGACCCTTCGCCCAAGCCCAGGCAAGGCCTTCCATCAGGAGGAAAACAAAAATCAATAACGAAACTATAGCTCCATGAGGAAGCTCTCGGTAAACGCTGGCGATCGGAAGAAGAAAAAGAATTTCCACATCGAAAACAAGGAATATGATGCCAAAAATATAATACTCCGATTTCAGCGGGATCCACTTTTGATCATGCGTTTCAAGTCCGCATTCGTATACCGATCCTTTGACGGAGTCGGGGCGTGCTGTTCCTCTCCAGTGGGTCCAGAGATAGGAAAGTATAACTGGTAATAAGCCCATCATCAGAGCCGACAGAGCGAAGACTCCTATGAACAAAAGTGGATGGTAAGCCATGCTTGGTTTCCTCTTAAATGATTCTAGAGTTCTTTCCCGGGGATGTTTTAAACTAATTGTTTTGATCCGGAGCAGGTCGCACAAGCCCAACCGATTGGGCAACATCGTCAAACTCTTCCCGTGTCACATTGTTCAGGTTTTTTCCCTTGCGGGCGAGTTTCTCATTGATCTTAACGGCTTTCTCAACCATGCCGTCGTGCGTTTCTTCTGTTCCGCCTACCATTGCGAAGTTATCCCCCTTGGTGATACGCTTGTGTCCGTCAGAATCGAGTCCGACGCCCAGCAACATCGCTTTGTTATCCTTTTGGCGTTTGTTTGGAACGTTTGCCATATAATAAAAAATGAATGATAAGGAGTCGATTTGCAACGATGAACTGCAAAAGGATACTGTTTTTAAGAATTATCGTGCCTGTGATTCTAATGATGGATCTGCTGGCTACTGATAGCAAGGCATTCCATCCGGAAGCAAAGCGGAGACGACAGGGTCTTGCTTGCAGCGTTTGGTTTTGCCAGCGATGGCGCTGATATCTGTCATGTTGCAGGATGGGTTCGCACCGGTGGCCTTGGGGTTTATTGCTGAATCAGAAAAAAAATCTTATTCGTTCCAATCCCCATTTTAATTCAAAAGTAACTCTCTTTATATTTAAAAAGGCCCAAACCAAACGGTTTGGGCCTTTCGATATAAAAAAGGGCTTTAATGTGTATGCTCGGTCTTTTCTTCGACCTTGGGTAACACTTCTTCGACTTCAGCCTGCAGTTCAAGTAAGTCCAGGACCTTGGAGGTCAGTATTTGCTCCTGTATTTCCGCGACACCATTACGTTCCTTGAGTTTCTTGGCAAGCTGTTCGGGTGGCATGTTGTATGATTGTGCCATCTGAATCACTCTTTGACTGATTTCTTCATTGGTAACCTTCACTCCTTCTTTGGCAGCGATCTTCCCAATGATAAATGCGACTTTTACCCGCTCCTTTGCGCTGCTGCTAGCTGCGGTGTAAATTTCATCTTTTTTCTCATCAATGGTTTCCTTGGCTATGCCTCGCTGTTGATTTTCGCGAACCAAATCATAGACAACATTTTTCGTCTCCTGATCCACGATGGATTCAGGGAGATCGCAATGTACATTTGTCAGTAAATGCTTCACCAGTTGGTCACGTGTGCTGCGCTTATGGTTTGTCTTGAGTTCATTCTCAAGATCATTGGCAACGCCCTCACGCAGACCTGCAACATCTTCGGCCCCAAACTCTTTTGCAAACGCATCGTCTATTTCGGGTGATTGCTTTGTTTTTATCTCTTTGACCTCAACAGAGAAGATGACATCTTTGGAAGCCAATTCCTTGATGACGAAATCTTCGGCAAGTTTAAGGGTAATATCTTTTTTATCTCCCACACTGAGGCCTACCAGCTGCTCAGGGAAACCATCAATAAAATGGCCAGCATGGACATGAATCCAAAAAGCATCCTTTTTAGCCAGGCTTTCGGCTTTTGGTGCCGTCTCAGTAATGGGTTTTCCGTCGCACAGACCAGTGTAATCAATGACTGCGTAGTCATTTTCCTCAATGCTGCGGTCGACATTTTCAAATTTAGCCTGGCGATCCTGAAGTACGCCCATTGCCTTGTCGATGTCTTCGTCCGTCACACTGCGGATTTCTTTTTGGATCTTGATTCCCTTGTAGTCAGGTAGTTCAAAGGTGGGTGCCGTTTCCACGGTTACCGCAAACTGAAATGGAAGGTCTTGACCAAATTGAATTTCTTCGACATCCGGGTTCCCTACTGTGTGTAGGTCATTGTCTTTAATCGCTTTTCGGTAACCTTCGTTGACAAGATCTTTTCGCACTTCTTGCTCGATGCGATCTCCGTAAGATTTGATGACCATATGCTTGGGGGCCTTGCCTGCACGAAACCCTGGCAGGTTGGCTTGCCTTCTGAATTCCCCGGTGATGACATCCATTTTCTGCTTCACCGTTTCTTCAGGTACGTCTACACGGATTAATTGCTTACATGGAGCCAAATTTTCTATCGATATATTCACTATTCAAATCCTTCTAATCAATGGCGCGATGTTTTTTGTTCAATCTCAGTAAGGTTCAAAACACCACATCTTCTTGTGGTTTTTATACACCACGTGAGCCGTGTAATGTAGGAATCGCATGCGGTCGAGTCAAGATTGCGTCGGTTAAAAATTTGACGCGGGGACAAAAGACACCCTAACAGGGTTGGTGTCCCCAGTCCTCATTCTTCATGGCTTCCTCAAACTTTGCCATTTGCTCTTCCTTACTTAGCTTTTTCTGTGGCGCAGATCCTGTGGTGGAACCGGGTTGCCCGGAGGAACTCATGTCATTTGAATTTAGCTTATGCATCCCTTCATCAGGGACGGATTCTTTTGGAATTGATCGATTCTGATGGTTCATAAAAAAACATCATAACTTGAATTGCAAAAATGTCAGCACTGGATTCACGACAAATTTGCCACGACACCCATCAGTAGCTGCCACATGCCAAGATATGTGAGAAAAAGATGCGATAATTGCCCCTTGATGTTGTTCTTAAATACAGGCAACCATGGTCCTCAGTTTCAACAATATCGTGATGGTTTATTTTCTGGCAGCCCTTACTGGATTTTTATTGGGTTCGATACCCACAGGTTTTCTTGTCGCAAGACAAAAAGGAGTGGACATTCGCTCCAAGGGAAGTGGAAACATTGGTGCGACCAATGTATTTCGCAATCTTGGGTGGAAAGCGGGAACCTTTGTTCTTTTGATGGATGCTTTTAAGGGCTGGCTGGGGTGTCGATGCGCAGTAATCTTTCTGGACACAGGTACGGCCGATCCTGTTTTGCTTTTGATCGCGGGCGGGTTCGCCGGTGTTCTGGGACATAATTACACTCCGTGGTTGCGTTTTAAAGGCGGGAAAGGAATAGCGACGTCTGCGGGTGTATTGATTGCCTTGACTCCTTGGGGGTTTTTAATGGCGTTGATTGCCTTTCTGATGGCGATGGGCTTCTCACGGTATGTGTCGCTTGGTTCAATCATGGCAGGCATTGTTTTACCTGTTGCAGTGTGGGGCAGGAGTGAGCCCAAACCAATCTTATACATCTGCATCTTAATGGGAACCATGGCCGTGATTAAACACCGAACGAATATTGGACGCATCATAGCTGGGCAGGAGCCCAGAATAGGGGATGCAAAACCCAAAGGGGAGGGAGAAAAAACGTGGAGGTAAGTGTGATAGGTTCGGGGGCCTGGGGAACCGCGCTGGCCAAGGTGCTGGATGAGAATGGACATTCCATCACCCTATGGGGTAGAGACCCCTCCTTGTTGAAGCAGATACGAAACACAGGATACAACGAACGATACCTTCCCGGAATATCCTTAGGTTCATCCTGGTGCTTAACCTCAAATTTACAAGAAGCGGTCAGTAAAGCATCCGTGGTCATTCTGGCAGTTCCCTCAGGTGGATTCCGTGGAGTCGTGACAGAATTGAGTAAGTTCGAAGGGTGTGCGGTCAGTGTGACCAAGGGGATTGAGTTTTCATCAGGCAAAACAATGACAGGATTGATTCAAGAGTGCATGCCGCGCGCCCGCGCAGTAGCGCTCTCAGGGCCAACGCTGGCTGCGGAAGTCGCACAGCGGATGCCCACTGCCATCGTAGCTGCTGCAGATCAAATTGGCGATGCCAAGCAAATTCAAATGCTCTTTCATTTGCCTCATTTTCGTGTTTACAGCTCCAACGATCCGGTTGGGGTGGAATTGGGAGGGGCCCTGAAGAACGTGATTGCGATTGCCGCAGGTATTTGTCAGGGCCTCGGATTCGGTGATAATTCGAAAGCCGCCCTGGTAACCCGCGCGATCGCTGAAATCAGGCGGCTTGGAGTTGCTTGTGGAGCGCTGCCGGAGACTTTCAGCGGTTTGGGCGGGCTGGGAGACCTAGTCGTGACCTGCTTTTCAAACTTGAGTCGAAACAGAACATTCGGTGAAAAAATCGGATCAGGGGAGAAAGCTGCCTTTATACTGGAATCAACTGCGTCCGTGGTCGAAGGTTATCATACAGCTAAATCCGCCTGGAAACTTGCAAGAGACAAAGGCGTTGATGCCCCTATTATTCGAGAGGTACACGCCATGTTGCATGAGGACAAACCTTTAAGGCAAGCGGTCGAGGATCTTTTATCCAGAGAAGCCAAGGAGGAAGATTGAATTTCACTGGATGGCATGGCTTTGTCTGGCTGCAGGTAGCTTTGGAATGTCACTGAAAATGGTTCCGGTGCATTTCTACCAAGAGAAATGCTTGCTCAATAGATGAAATCATTGAAAATGAAATCATCCAAATACCAACACAGCGATTCAAGCTTATGAATATTTTTAGGCAAAATATGTTTCCTCAGGCATTAGCTATTTCTTTACTGATTACTAGTTTTACACAGCTGATCAGATCCGCAGAGGTGCCAGCTGGGCCCACACCGCGAGTTCCAAGTGATCCCGAAGCCCTTGCCCCGGGAACATACCCCAATGGCAGTGTGACAGCGGTGAGTTACACCGTGGATGCTTCCAAAGTGAAATTTCACAACGGTAATGATCAGAACGACATTGTTTTTGGCATTGAAGGTCAAGGACCTATTCCATGGACTTTGCCCAGTTATGGAAGAACGTATGTGTCACCTCGCATTGGGGCTATTAACGACGAAGCCAGTAACAGTAATTTAGGGGTGATTCCTTTTGATATTGTTTTTAATGGTTTCAGGTATGAGTGGGAATTTGATTTGACCTTCTGGGCTCCATCAGCGGCAGCTTGGAGACCTCATCCATCCAAAGGCGTCCTGCTCGGGTCCATTCGCAAGAACGGGCAAGAATGGAATGATGGAACACCTCACTTCCATGGAGTGCTGTCCGTACCTTACCGTCAATCCGAAGGGGAGGGTTACAGTATGGTAGATGGGAGTTTCGGCGTGGGTGACATGGATATTGTGACAGATAAGGCGGGGCTCAATTCGTTTGCTTCCATTGATTTCAGCGCGGCCTGGTTCCCATTTGATCAGGGCTGGACCGGAGGCTACATGGCATCCGCAAATATTGACTCTGAATTGGGTTCATGGATCGACCCTGAATTTCATAGCAATAATCTTCCGGGTGACGGCGGTGAATTACTTGAGTGGACGCGACAATTTGCCACTTGGCTTGTACCTGGTCGGTTCAAATTGCCTGGAGTAAATTCCAAGAGCGATGGGATGCTTTTTACCACTTCGGTTGAACCCGATAAGGTTGGATTGATGATGATTTCTGTTGCTGCCAATGAAGATGGAAGTGGCTGGGATCTTTGGGGACGACGCAACACAGAGGCAGATGGTTTGTTTCAAGAAGAATCCAATCTGGACTTTTCCTTCCTGTATGTGCCCTACGACGCCGATCGTTTGATAGGGGGACACATTCGTGGAAACGATGGTGCGGTCATCAATGGACGTGGTGGATTTGCCCTGAAACGTTTGGGAACTGGGCAATATGAACTGACTGTTCCGAACAAAACCGGCAAAGATGGGATGGTGCTACTGCAGGCTACCGGTCGTTATCATTTTAACAATAGAGATACCATCGCTGCTTCTCGCTCGTTTCTATCCTACGAAGAAACGGCAGATGGTAAATTCATCATAGAATCGCGTTATTATGAAAATGACACCTCATTTCCGTTAGAGGACACCGAGTTTTACTTTGCCTGGGTTGACTTCTTTGCACCACTGGCTCCTGCCGGTTCGACACCTTTGCCTGACCCTCCCGTTATTAAACAACAGCCTGCAGATGTGGAAGTAAAACAGGGCGATCAGGCCGTCTTCAGCATTGCTGCAACAGGTGAGGAACCTTTCGAATACCAATGGCAATTCAATGAAGAAGATATTGAAGCAGCCAAGGGCCAGACTTTAGAATTCAACGATGCGCAACCGGCTAATGATGGCAGCTATCGCGTCTTGGTTGGTAATAAAGGCGGTGTTGTCACGAGTCAGGCAGCTACATTGACTGTTCATACACCTCCTGTGATCACTTCTCATCCAGCCAATCAAGATATCAAGGTAGGAGATGCATTGAGTCTACACGTTGCGGTGGCTGGGACGGGAACCATTCAATACCAATGGCAATACAATCAAAATGATCTCGCTGATCAAACTTCGAAGGAATTAATCATCGAGGGTGTGCAATTGACTCATGCTGGTCAATATCGAGTCATCGCAACAACACCGGGAGGCACAGTAGTGAGTGAATCGAGCGTTGTGACTGTTGATGCTTCGACTCCAGTGCCTTCTGAGCCTCCTGTAATCATTCAACAACCTCTTTCTCAGACGCTGGCTGTCGGTTCTGATCTTCGTTTGTCAGTGGAAGCGACAGGTGATGATCCCATTTCATATCGCTGGCAGTTTAACAATTTCAACATTCCAGGAGCTTCCAGCACGGAGTTTATCATACCCAATGCTCAAACTGAGGACTCGGGTAATTACAAAGTTGTCGTTACCAATCCGGAAGGGAGCCTCACCAGTGAGATTGCAGTCGTTACCGTGAGTCAGGCTCCCGTATTTATATCTCAACCACAATCGATTGCTGCAGTGGCTGGTCAATCGATTCGACTCGAAGTAGAGGCCAGAGGCCTGCCTCCCCTGGCTTATCAGTGGAGAGTGAATGGATTCAACATTCCCGGAGCAAGATTACCCCAATTTTCAATCAGCAATGTGCAGGAGGCAGATGCGGGCAGTTACAGCGTCATCGTGACGGATGATGCAGGTGCCAAGACTGAAAGTGATGTTGCGATATTGACGGTCTCTGAAGAACTCGTCTCCGACATTTCCATTACTTCCATCACTTTTCAGGACGGTGGCATCCTTCTCAGATGGGAAGGGGAAAACGGATTAGTTTTGCAAGCCAAAGCGACTCTGCAGGATGCACAATGGCGAGATGTTCCTGGCACTGAAGGGGAAAGTCAGTCACTTCAGGTAACCATTGGTAAGTCCGCATTTTACCGCCTTATCAAGCGATAACTCCGTAACTGAATGATCACATGGCATTTGAGAGCTGGATATTGGGTGGTAATTTTACTACCCCCAGAAAACAAGGTCCCTTGATCTAAATAAGAAAAGTCTATTACTTATTTGACGGAAATCCCACTTTTTGGTGAAATAACACCGCTATTCCAGAAAAAAAATATTTATGAACAACCGTATGATACACTCATTTAAGGCGTTTCAGTTGAAACGCACTTTCAGTAAAGCGTTTACATTGATCGAGTTGTTGGTGGTTATAGCCATCATTGCAATCCTTGCCGGCATGTTGCTGCCTGCACTCAGTAAAGCTAAGGACAAGGCCCAAAACACACTTGATTTTAACAACGTCAAACAGATCATGCTGGCTACCCAGATGTATACTGGAGATAACGAGGAGTACATGCCTCATCCAAGCTGGGGTGGTAATGGCGGCGGTCCGGCAAACTGGGCATACGACACTTCCATCATGCCTACCTTCGCACGAACGGCCACCATGGCGAACGTGGATGAGCAAATGGTCGGCCAGACTCGAGCATTTCAAAATGGACAGTTGGCCAATTACCTTGGTAACGCCGCAAAAGTCTTGATCTGCCCCAAAGATGCCGTCGAGTCACGTGGTTCAAAGAAATCCAAGTATCTTGCACGACCCATCAAGGTAACCAGCTACACTTGGAATGGCTCCATCAGTGGTTTGACTTCACAATTACCCAATGGAAAAACCTATAAAGTAACGGATTTCCGTCCTACGAATATTCTACAGTGGGAAACAGATGAGAACGATCCATTCTACTTTAACGACGCCGGTAATCAACCCCATGAAGGTATCTCTCAGCGCCACGGCGGTGGTCGCTCGGAAGATAACCGCACCAATGTAGGTGGCAGGTCGGCAGTCGGCTTGATCATGGGGGCAGCCCAGAACTTAACTTTCCAGAAGTTCTATGAAATGGTCGGACCTCGCAGTGGTTTGAGTGTTCCATTGAGGATTGAGCCAGCCAATGACTTATACTGCGTGCCAGGTAAGCCACGAGGCGGATATTGAGAATTTTACCACCTGATAGACCTTTTCTCATGAGAAAAATTCATAGGTTCGCAAACCTTCTTGCTCTCATCATCCTGCCCATACTTCTTGTTGCGTGTGGAGGTGACGATTCTGCTACTCAAGAAGTGCCAGAGATCAACACGGATGTCAGTGTCGGAGAAGCAAAAACACAGGCCAAAAAGACCTCGGCCCGTCGTACAACTGGCGGAGGATCGGGAGAAGTAGGAAGTAATCCTGCCGTAAAATCTGCATTGGCAAAAGTGGAAGCCGCTCTGGATGCCGGCAACTATACAGCTGCTGTGGACATTGTCCTGAAAACCCAAATGGATCCTGCTGATCAACGTGTGGCATACGGCATGGTGACTGATGAAGTCACGAATGCGATGGCTTCAGGGGATGCAAATGCTACCAAAGCATATCAGACCATGAACCAGGTGCGCCTCATGCGCCAAAGATCGGGTCGCTAATTTATTGGTGCACATGTATTGAATATTCAAATTCAAGGGCAGCCCCTAGGGGCTGCCCTTTTTCTGTTCTGCTGAACTTCTTTATCTTGTCCATCAAAGAATCGTTTTGAAAATTGATCGTGAATTTAATAGAAGCTCACATTTCCTCCGCTGGGGCATTCTACTCCTCTTGCTGATTGTTGTTCTTCTTTACAATTGGTTCAGTAAGGAGCCGGAGGTTTCACCATTGAATATGGCTGGTTCGGATCATTTACCTGAGATTGTTGACCCCATTGAATTCAGCCAAAAAAGTGGGAATCCAAGTATTGATCCGGACGAGATACATCGAAATACACTTCCACTCAAGCAAGGCCCACAAGGTTATCTTGGTAGCGATGCCTGTATGGATTGTCATGAAAGTGAGCATGCCAGTTGGCATCACTCGTATCACCGTTCAATGACTCAGCTCATGACTCCAGAAACGGTTCAAGCGGATTTTGATGGTGGAGACTGCACGTTGGGTTGATACTCAATGGCGTCTTGTGATTGTGATCTGGGCTTATGGATTGGTGATAGCTGGAATGTGGTTTACCATTTCACCGTGGCGCATGCGTGATGGCATACAATGGGCGACCAAGGATCTGGGCAGATTGAAAATCCTCTGCCTCTCGCGAATCGCATTTTGTGCATTGGTCATCTTGCTTGGAGTTACGATCTTCCGAACTTCACCGTCATTGTGATCCAGAGCAAAGGCAGGGTTTTGGTCATCAGGGGAGGTGCCATTGGCGATTTTATACTCACCATCCCTGTATTGCAGGCACTCAAGAAGAATTTTCCTGCGACACATATCGAAGTACTGGGTTATCCGAAGGTAGCCAACCTCGCCATCGAGGCTGGGTGGGCGCATTCAGCCAAATCTATAGAAGCACCCGGACTTGCCCGTTTCTTCGCTCCTAAGGGGCAGGTACCCCCAGAATGGCTGCAGTATTTCGCTCAGTTCAACATCATCATTACCTATCTTTTTGATCCAGACAGTCTTTTCCAAAATAACGTTTCACTTTCCGGAAAACATCATTATATCAAAGGGCCGCATCGTCCCGATGAACGATTGAATCTGCACGCCGTTGATGTCTTCCTGAAGCCTCTTGAAAAGCTGGCTATTTACGAAACAGGCGTGTTACCCGACCTAAGCCGTATAGGAGCTCTAAAAGGGAAAAAATCGGGTTTGAAACGCCGGATAGCCTTACACCCTGGAAGCGGAAGCACCAAAAAAAATTGGCCATTGAAAAACTGGATTCGTCTGACAGAAGAATTGCTGAATGATACCAATGTGGAAGTCCTCATCGTGGGTGGAGAAGCTGAAAGAGAAAGCGCTGAAAAACTTGATGGCCTATTCCCAAAAGATCGAACCCGACTTTTTATGAACCGTCCATTGGAGGAAGTGGCGCGCGCCCTATCCCAAAGTCAGGCATTTNTCATGAAAGTGAGCATGCCAGTTGGCATCACTCGTATCACCGTTCAATGACTCAGCTCATGACTCCAGAAACGGTTCAAGCGGATTTTGATGGTGTTGTGTTGGAGATGGGAGAAGAGATATTTACCTTGTTCAAAAAAGGTAAGGAATATTGGGTTCGGATCACGGATAGACAGCCCGAATTTTCGGCGCTTACTCCTTCTAGTCCTCCTCAAGGTATCGAGCTCCGTATGGGCATGGTAACGGGTTCGCATCATATGCAGGTCTTCTGGTTGCCTGCCTATCACGGGAATATGCAGATTGGCTTTCCGTTCACCTGGCTTATCAGAGATGAGCGGTGGGTCCCCAGAGATTCAACATTTATTCGGGATCCCCACTCTGCTGCAAGTCCGGAAATATGGAATTTATCATGCATTCGGTGCCATGTCACAGCTGGCGTCCCCGGACACGATCGAAATACAGATCAAATCCTTTCTACTGCTTCCGATCTCGGGATTTCATGTGAAGCTTGTCATGGACCAGGTGAGGGACATGTTCAGTGGCATGATCAAGTTGCGGAAGCCAAGGCCTCCGGAAATGTTCTTCCGGAAAGAAAGGACCCTATCATTCAGCCTGATAGTTTGAGTGCCGAGCGATCCACACAAGTATGTGGGCAATGCCACGGAATGAAGTGGTGGGATGAAAAGGAAGCATGGCGGCAAACAGGGTTTGACTATCGTCCCGGCGATGATCTCACGGCGACGACGCCCATCATTCAGCCCACCAAGATGGATGAATTGCCATGGTTACAACAAATCGTTGAGAAAAATCCAAGTTTGCTCCGGGATTTTTTCTGGCCTGATGGTATGATGCGAGTTTCTGGAAGGGAATATAATGGATTACTGGAGACTGCGTGCCACCAGGACGGCGACATGTCCTGTGTGTCATGTCATTCGATGCACAAGAGTGATCCCGACGATATGCTGGCAAAGAAAATGGAAACCAACCAGGCCTGCCTTCAATGTCATTCCTCCTATAAGAAGAATCTCTCAGCCCACACACATCATGCTGAAGAATCTCAGGGAAGTCAGTGTTACAACTGCCACATGCCGCATACCAGTTTCTCACTGTTAAGTGCCATTCGGAGCCATCAAGTAGATAGCCCAGACGTGGCTTCCAGCTCGGCCACAGGGCGGCCTAACGCATGTAATCTTTGTCACACGGATCAATCTCTTCAATGGACGGCAGAGTTTTTGAATGAGTGGTATGAAAAGCCTATTCCCGAAGTGGCAAATGAAGATCAGGAAATATCATCTGTCTTAAAACATCTTTTGCAGGGAGACGCCGGACAAAGGGCGCTAGCCGCCTGGCATTTGGGGTGGCCATCCTCCAAAGATGTTTCTGGTCATCATTGGCAACCTCGTTTTTTGGCAGAACTATTGGATGATCCTTATGCTGCCGTCAGATATGTCGCTCACAAGGCCCTGAAGAGTTTTCCCGGGTTTGAATCATTCGGGTATGATTATGTAGCCAACGACAAGCAGCTGCAGGAAGCTCAATCGCGTGCTATTGGAATCTGGGAGCAGCAAGGAAATGCCTTTCCTGAGGCACAAAGCCGTCCATTGCTTCTGAATGACTCTGGAAGAGTTTATTCAGAACAACTTCAAGCCCTGCTGGACAAACGGGACGATACTCCCATACGATTGAGGGAATAATCGCAAGAAAGTTACTCAGCCAGATGGCCTGCATATTACAATCGCACCAAAAGTATCATTTGCTTTCTTCTTGATTCTGATTTCCCCATCCTTACTCCATGAAAATCGTGAAAAAATCTATCAGCAATCATGCTTGCTCAATGCCTGAAACATGGATCCGCAGATGCATTCTTTTGTCGATCATTCCTGCTGTTCTTGGGCAATCCAATGAAGTGATCTCTCCACCATACGAACCCTTGATTGAACGTGGATTACAAATGGATCTGTGGGCAAGGGAGCCCTTGCTCATCAATCCTGTTGCGTTGAGCTTTGATGAGCAAGGACGCTTGTATGTAGTGGAAACAGCACGCAGAGGAACCGTTGATATTGACATTCGTGCACACAAGGGGTGGGTGAAAGATGACCTCGGTTCTGTTTCAATTCCTCATCAAATCGAGTTATTCAGAAAATGGATGGCGCCAGATAAAAGTCGTGAGAATCGATCCTGGCTCCAAGACAGAAATGAAGATGGCAGCCATGACTGGCGTGATTTAACGATGGTGAAAGAGCGTGTTCATTTGATTGAAGATACCGACGGTGATGGGGTGGCTGACCAGAGCCAAGTGTTTGCGGAAGGCTTCAATAAAGAAAATAATGGTGCCGCAGCAGGCGTCATGCCTTTCGCTGACCATGTATATTATACAGTTTATCCGGATATCTGGCGTTTGGAAGATACGGATGGCGATGGTGTATCAGATAGAAATACCAGCATGTTCAGGGGATTTGGTGTACACGCAGCATACGATGGTCACGATATTCATGGTTTGACCGTTGGGCCTGATGGTAAAATTTATTTTTCCGTCGGTGATAATGGAACTTCAGTCATGACCCTAGAGGGTAAACGCTTGCATTACCCGAATACGGGGGGTGTCTTACGAATGAATCCTGATGGATCGGATCTGGAATTTTTTGCGACAGGTCTGCGCAATGTGCAGGAGATTGCGTTCGATGATTTTGGAAACCTTTTTTCTGTCGACAACGATGGAGATGTTCGGGGGGAACGTGAGCGATTTGTCTACATTACAGAGGGTTCAGATTCCGGGTGGCGCTTGAATTGGCAGTTTCGTACAAAAGGCTGGAGCATTCATACTGGGATGCCTGTTTACAGTCCATGGATTGAAGAAAAAATGTGGATTCCTCATCATAGAGGGCAACCCGCTCACATCACTCCACCGCTTTCCAATTATTCAGTGGGGCCCGGTGGGTTCAAATACAACCCTGGAACCGCCTTGAACGAAGCTTACAGAGGATTCTTTTTTCTGGCTCAATTTCCGGTCAAGAAAATCACCGCTTTCCGTGTGAAACCCAAAGGCGCTTATTTTGAAATGGTCGACGAACATATTTTTCATCAGGGACTCATGGCGAGTGCTCTCAATTTCGGCCCGGATGGTGCGGCCTACATTGCCGATTGGGATGGTATGTGGCAACCGAATGACAAAGGAGCGATTTACAAAGTCGACGATCCAGAGGTGGCTGGATCCAGCATGCGGAAAGAAGTCAAAAGGTGGTTGGCTGAGTCCTTCGAGTCAAAACCTGAATCCATGTTGAAAAAATTACTAGGATATGCTGATCAACGTATTCGATTGAAAGCGCAATTTGAATTGGTTAAGCGTGGAAACCTGGACATCTTGATTCACATTGCAGAAAATAATTTGGAGCCCCAATTGGCTCGTATCCATGCGCTTTGGGCACTCGGACAAATGAAGGAGCGGGTATCAGCACTACTGATCTCCCGATTGCCTTTTTCGGATGAATTGATTGAAATCCGCGCTCAAAGTGCGAAAACCGCAGGCGAGCTTGAAGCTGCATCTCAAGTTCAAACACTGATTCAATTACTTCAAGATGAGAGTTTGAGAGTCAGGTTTATGGCAGGTATTGCCCTTGGGAAAATAGGAGACCCGCGTGCTTTCAACGCGGTGACTCGAATGCTTGAAGAAAATGATGGCCGTGATCCCTATCTAAGGCATGCAGGTGTGATGGCGTGGCTTGGGATGAATGACAGCGTTGAGTTGAATCGGTTGATAGATCACTCACATCTCGATGTAAGGCTTGCTGCAGTGGTGGCATTACGGCGCTTGAAGGATGCGACGGTAGCAAGGTTTCTCAAAGATGAGCACCCTTTTGTCAGACACGAAGCGGCAAGGGCGATTCACGATGATTTTTCCATTCCTTCGGCCTTACCTGACCTCGCGGTGTTGCTCACGGATTTGCCCGCCTCATCACAGTCTGACGAGGCTATTGTCCGTCGGGCAATCAGCGCAAATATGCGCCTTGGCCAGTCCGTCCATGCCCAGCGGTTGATGCGTTTTGCCGAATCAGACGCAGCCCCTGATTCAATGAAACTGGAAGCCTTGGAATCACTGGCAACCTGGAATGCCTCGCCGTTCATTGATCGCGTGGTTGGTAGAGTGCGAGTATTGAAAGGACGCAATCCCCTGGCTGCTAAATCAGTATTGAGGGAAGGATTTCAGCCTGTCGTTCATCGGGCAGAGGGGGCATTGCGTAGTGATTTACTCAAGCTTGCCGCACGGCATGAGATTGAGGTTGATCAGTCGATTCTCGCGGAATGGGTGATCTCTGATGGAATGGAGCCTGCGACCAGAGTAAGGGCTTTGGCCCGTCTGACGGATTCAAACGATCCTGGTTTGCTGGAGATCATAGGTGCTGTGATATCTTCGGAACACATCGATCTCAGGATTCAGGCCATGCGTTCATGGGCTCTCGTGAATCAATCTCAATTTATAGATTATTTTAACATGAACAGCTCTGAATGGTCTGTAGCTGAGAAGCAGATTGCTCTTGATCTATTAGGCGGCATGCACACGGAACGTAGTGCGGATATATTGCGGGATTTGATGATGGATCTTCAACAAGGGTCATTGGATTCAAGTCTGGAATTAGACCTTTTGACTGCTTCCGTGAAACATGGAGACGCTGAGCTCAAATCCCAAGTGAAAACATACCGTGAAACACGGAGCGAGACCTATCCTCCGGGACTGCTTCAAGGAGGTCACTACGATCGAGGTCGAATTATTTTTGATGATCACGTGGCTGGGCAATGCATTCGATGTCATGATGCAGGTGGAGCAGATAAACAAGTAGGTCCTGCACTGAAAGGCATCGGGCAAACAAGGGACAGGGCCTATTTGCTGGAGTCACTTGTCAATCCATCCGCAGCGTTGGCTGAGGGGTATGCTCTTACTATGATTGGCTTGAAGGAAGGGGGGGCACAGGCGGGTCGTGTGGTCACTGAAACTTCAACCGATCTGACTTTTATCAAGGTAACGGGCGAAACCGTCCGGTATGATAAATCGGATGTAATGACGAGGACAGTTGTCAAGGCGTCCTCCATGCCACCCATGCTCGGTATTCTCACGCCTTTTGAATTAAGGGATCTAGTCGAGTTCCTGGTGACCTGGGAATAGTCGATTCTACTGATCCCAAAGCCGGTAGGGATCGTTCAATCGAACCATTTCCGAGAGAAGCAGTGATTCCATTTCTGCCCGTTTATCTGCGAACTCAGGAATATCCGCAAGATTTGTCATCAAGGGGGCGTTCTTCTGGTGTTCGGGTAAATACTCATGTGGATTAATGGCCAGATTGAAAAGCTGAGTCTCCCTGACTTGGGCATTCATGACGTCATACTTGATGAGCTTCCAATCACCTTTTTTGACACATCGCATCCCGGGTTTGGTGCCACCGCAATACACGCCGTAAAGAGTGTCACGAATGATGTCTTTTTCTCCGAATAAAACAGGCGCAAAACTGATACCCTCATTTGTTGAGGGAGTGGTAACATCCGTTAAGTTACAAAGCGTGCTGAGAGTATCCAGGAGGTAAATGTTCCCATTCGCGCGTGTGCCGGACTGAATGCCGGGGCCCATGACGATGTAGGGTACTTTCCATGTGTGTTCATAAAGGTTTTGCTTCCCCTGAAGCCCATGTCGTCCGATGGCCATGCCGTGATCGGCTGTGTAGATCACATACGTGTTCTCCAGTTCACCGGATTTCTCAAGGTGACTCAGGACTCGCCCAATCTGGATATCAATATTCTCGCTGCACGCAAATTCACGTCCCAACTCGTTGCGTATGGTGCGTTCATCACGTTTTTCCCAGACACCTTTTACGTTGACCTCATCACGTAGATTGGGATGCCCATGGTGAAAAGGGTGTTGTTGGAGGTAGTTCAATGGCAAAGGTGGCTGTGCTCGATTGGCAGGGGGGAGTGAGCTTTTGTCCATGTGATTGATGGCCCCATATTTTTTTAAAAGTTCAGGGGTGCCATTCCGGGTATCGTGTGGGTGTGAAAAACCAAAATAAATGAAGAAGGGGTTTTGATCTTTGTTCGTTTCACGTGTAGTCAAAAAATCGAGCACTTGATCTGCGTGCCATTCACTTCCCGATTCAGCAGTGCCACCTCGTTTAGTCGCATCGCGAACGACGGAAAACTGCTTGTTGGCCGCAGCGTAACTATTACCCCGTTTGCAGGTCCGCATGGTGTCGTATCCAGCGCGGTTGAAGATTGCGCCCAATGTATGTGTGGCCAAGTCCCGGGGAACGAGTCTTGGATTAGACTCGTTCGGGTTAGCGTTTATCTTGTTAGTTTTTCGGCCTGGAATATGCCAGACTGTTCTGCCAGACATGATCATGTGTCGTGAAGGCGTGCATACACCTCCGATCCAAGCGCCCATGTGATGTGCATTGTCCAAAATCATACCTGCTCTCGCGATTCGATCTATATTGGGAGTCTGCAAGATCGATCTGGGGTTATAGATTCGAAGATCCAGGGGTGATTGGTCATCCACGAGAATAAATAGTATGTTCGGTCGTTTCTTATCTGCTGATAGCTCCGCAGCATCCGAAAAGATTCCTGAAAGGGCGGCAATTAAAATGGATAGAGAGTTTTTCCGCACATGGGGCAGACTACCCAAACAAGATGAGATGTTGGTCAACAATCGGCACATGAATAAAATCAACCTCAATGATAAAAAGAAATGTGTCAACAGTCTTACACTTGAAATGACATGAAAGGAGGAAACAGATGTCCTGTGTGAGATGGCTTGCTATTGAAGGCATTCTTTCGCCAAGATGAGTCTGATCACCATACCTTTATTTCAAATGAAAAAGTCATTATCGTTCGCAGTCTGTTTTCTATTCACCGCTGGTGGAATGACCATTGCCGAGAATTGGAAACTTAAGGAGCTGGCCTATGACAATCCCGGGCTTACCGTGGACCTAGGGGTAGGGCTGTGGGCGTGGCCTCTGCCCATGGATTATGATAACGATGGAGACATGGATTTATTGGTTTCCTGTCCTGATAAACCTTCCAATGGGACTTACTTCTTTGAAAATCCAGGAACTGAAAAGGGGGAGAAGTTTCCGGTATTCAAGCCCGGCATTCGGATAGGGCAAGGCAATCATAATTTACAGGTGAGTTTCGTCGATGGAAAACCGAGAGTACTTCTTGAAAATGTGGAGTTTGTGGACTTTAAAAACAAAGGATTCAGTCAGGGGACCAGGATATTTCCTGTGTCAAAATTTCAGGCAAATCGATCGCGAGGCGGGATGTGGCGATATGCTGATTGGGAAGGGGACGGAGATCAGGATCTGATTGTAGGAGTGGGGGATTGGGAAGATTATGTGTGGGATCAGGCCTATGACTCGAAGGGGAACTGGCGCAATGGGCCGTTGCATGGTTGGGTATACCTCATTGAGAATATCAAAGGTGAATACAGTACGAGACCTGTGAAAATCAAAGCCAACAGTTCATCGGTGGATGTCTATGGCTGGCCAAGTCCCAATCTGGCTGATTTTGATGGTGATGGAGATTTCGATTTGTTGTGCGGTGAGTTTTTGGATGGCTTTACCTATTTTCAAAATATAGGCACCCGGTCTGAACCTGATTTTGCGACAGGAATACGTTTGACAGGAACTGACGGAGAACCTCTCAAAATGGACCTTCAAATGATCACTCCTACCGCGGTGGATTGGGACGGCGATGGAGATGACGACCTAATCGTGGGAGATGAGGACGGCCGTGTGGCGTTGATAGAAAACGTGACCCAGGGCCACGACTTGTTACCCCGCTTTCATCAACCCAGATATTTTCAGCAAGAAGCCGATACGTTGAAATTTGGCGCACTTGCCACTCCGTTTGCATATGATTGGGATAAGGATGGCGACGAAGATATTCTTTCTGGTAATACCGCCGGCCAGATTGGCGTGATCACGAACATGGATGGCAAGGGAACCAGATGGTCCAGGCCCGAGCTACTCGAAGTGGATGGCGAACCCTTTCGAATCATGGCAGGAAGCAATGGCTCCATACAAGGTCCAGCCGAAGCCAAATGGGGTTACACTACATTTTCCGTTGCTGATTGGGATGGCGATGGACGTGATGACTTTATTGTCAATTCAATCAAGGCTGAGCTCATGTTGTTGAAAAATACAGGATCTGGATTCACTCGGCAACCGCTTCCTTTCTGGACCCAGAAGAAACCTCCGGGATTCTATTGGAGACAGACAAGTGCTGAAAACCTGCAGACACAATGGCGCACGACACCCTTTGCTGCGGACTTTGATCAAGATGGGCAACTCGATCTGGTAATCCTGGATCGGGAGGGTTATCTGACTTGCCAGAGTCGTTCCTCTACTGAATCGCGCATCTTCATAGATGAGGACAACAAGCTCATTCGATTGAACGCAAGGACGGCAGGAAGCAGTGGTCGTTACAAACTGGATGTCGTCGACTGGGATCAGGATGGCAGATTGGACATACTGGTGAATTCTGAAAATGCTGCCTGGTATCGCAACTGCGAGGAAAGGGATGGAAAGATCGTGCTGAAGAAAATTGGCAATTTGGCCAAGCGCAATGTTGCAGGGCATACCTCAAGTCCTTCTACTTGTGATTTTAACAAGGATGGTAAACCCGATCTATTGATTGGTGCTGAGAATGGAAGGATCTACTACATCGCACACGATGACTGCATCAAGTATCCGGCAGAGGAGCTGGAAGCGCGAGAACCTCGGCTGTCAGCTGCTCCGCGATTTTCCGGTTTGGTGGACGAATCCTTTATCTTTGGAAAAGTACCTTTCCCTGAATGTCACGCATCTACGATCAGTGAAACAAAAAGAGGTCTGGTTGCATCATGGTTTGGTGGGACTGAAGAGAAAAATCCAGATGTGGGTATTTGGTCGAGTTACCACGATGGTGACGGGTGGTCCTCACCCAAGGAATGGGCGGATGGTGTTCAGCATGCGGATCTTCGTTATCCGACCTGGAATCCGGTCTTATTTCAGCCTCCGGGCGATTCCCCTCTGATGCTCTTTTTCAAAGTAGGGCCTGATCCGCGTAATTGGTGGGGAGAGGTCATGGTCAGTTATGATGCAGGCAGATCCTTCCGAGAGCGTCGAAGATTGCCCGAGAGTATCGATGGTCCGGTTCGATCCAAGCCCTTGTTGCTATCCGGCGGTAATTTACTTTGTCCATCCTCGACAGAACACGGAAATGACTGGCGTATTCATTTTGAAACGCTCAATAATTTTGATCAACCTGAATCAGGAGATTCATGGACCCGTATCGAGCAGAATGAACAGTCATTTCAAGTCATTCAGCCTTCTTTCCTGCAACATGCCGATGGAACAATTCAGGCCCTGTGCCGATCCAAGCATGAGAAAATTGTTCAGACCTTTTCAAAGGACCAAGGCAAAACATGGAGTCCATTGGAAAGGACGGAACTTCCCAATAATAATTCAGGTATTGAGGCATTGACCCTTCAAGATGGCAGGCATTTGCTGTTGTATAATCACATGGGTGGTGGGCGACGCAGCGAAGGTTGGGGGAAGCGGAATATCCTTCACCTGGCGATCAGTGAAGATGGTCAAAGGTGGAAAGCAGCCGCCATCGTGGAGCAAGCTGATGCGGGAGAGTTTTCTTATCCGGCCATGATTCAAACCCGGGATGGACTCGTTCACATGACCTATACCTGGAACCGGAAACGAGTGAAGCATGTTGTCGTCAATCCGGCCGATCTGATTTCACAGCCTATCGCCGTGTTTGATTGATAGAGTAAACAATCGTGTTGGAATGAATCATCCTCTTTTCATCTCAGGAGGTTTTCATACCAGACAACATTCTGGCTGCCTCGGCCCGCGTTGAGAAGATCCAAATCTCCATCGCCATCCATGTCGATTGATTTGAGATCATAACTTTGCTGGGCATCGTCAAGCGTATGGATTTTGAAATTCCCGCTGCCATCATTCTCGTACCATCTCAACCATTCGCTCTCATATCCGCAACTTGAAGCATCGATATCGCCGTCCTGATCATGGTCGGCAACGGTCAAACTGTGGGGTGATAGAATTTCCTCATCAATGTCGTGCATTTTCCAATCAGGATTTTCAAACCAGATCAAGCCAACTCCATGGCCTCTTGATGCCAGCCAATCGATTTTCCCATCCCCATTGACATCTGCTGGGAGAATGTTGGTTGCGCCGGGCTGATTTTCAGCAAGCATTGTTTTTTTCCATGGAGTCGTTGGTTTTTCTTCCCCCGGATTTTTCCAGAAAGCAAACCAATTGCCATTCGCAAATGGTTTACCTTTGGCGCCCACTGCTATTTCCATCCACCCATCTCCATCTATATCCCCCACGCCCATGTAATGACTGCCACCTCTGGCATCTCCAGCTGCGAAAACATGCCTGTTCCAGTGTGTGGCGCTGAGTGGATTGCTGGGCGCAGAAAACCAGGCCATTGAGTTCGAGAGTCCTCGTGACGGTTCAAAGTTATTAATAACCAGATCTTCTTTTCCATCGTTATTGATATCGGCTGTGGTCAAGCAATGGATACCTGTGATTGCTGGATCAATTAAACGCGGTGTCCATGCCCCTTTGAGGATCTCAGATTGGCCGGGGTTTTCCAACCAGAACGGATGGTCGTTGGACAAAGAGCCTGCCCAGTCCAAGTCTCCGTCTTGATCAACATCGATCAAAGTGCTGTGAATACACTGCCCCTTGCCTCCCTTAAATTGATGAAGCACGACTTCGGTGTTCCAGTCTGGAGCCAGTAAGAGGCTTACCTTTCCATTGAAACTGGCAATGACGTCCAGATCCCTGTCACCATTTAAGTCCAGGGCGACGGCCGTATTGCAATGCCCTTGTTCCATGATGAGATGCTTTTTCCAAGACAAGGCTTGTGCTTCATTGATCAAGGAAAGGCTGATGCATACATAAGTGGCAATGGATTTCACATTACAACTATTTTCAATTCTTGCCTGGACTCAAGGATATTCATCGCTTTTCCTACTCTTCTCTTGTTAAATAACAGTGGAAAAGAGATAAACGAGGGGATGATACCAGATGCGTTTCAGACATTTTATCATGCCCAGTATGGAACCCGTTGGGAAGGTTTGCTGCATGCCCTGATGCAAGCGCCTGTCAGGTGTCTGCGACTGAATGGATTCAGCGGTTGCGAGGTCAGCGAGGAAGAGGAACAGCTTCCTGAAATGCCTCACTGTATCTATCCTTCAAATGATTTTGAACCATCACTTCAGCCTTCGGGAGTGATGGATTATTATCGCATGGATCCAGCATCCGTCATTCCTGCCCTGGCATTGGATGTGAAAGAAGGAGATCGCGTGTTGGACATGTGTTCAGCACCCGGAGGTAAAGGCTTGATTCTAGCAGAAGCATTGGATGGCAATGGCCATCTAACAACGAATGAATGGAGCCGCGCAAGAAAGGAAAAGCTTCGGAACATTCTAAAAGCGTACATCCCGAAAGCGACCTTCAGCAACATCCGCGTCACCGGACATGATGCCTCCAAATGGGGTTTGTTTGAGCCCGATCAATACAACCGAATTCTGTTGGATGCTCCTTGTTCTTCGGAACGACATGTGTTGCATCAAATAGCCGAATTGAAGAAATGGAAACCCAGTCGGTCCAAGCAGCTAGCTCACAGACAATATGCCTTGCTTTGTTCGGCTTTGATGTCCTGCAAGCCCGGTGGGCGGATTGTTTATTCTACCTGCAGTCTGTCCATGCTTGAAAATGATGAAACGATTCGCAGGCTCATCAAAAAGAAAGGCGATCGGTTTCAATGTCATACCGAATTAAATCCTGCCTATGGAGAGGTCACTGAATTCGGTTGGCAAATCCTTCCTGACTCACAATCAGGCTGGGGCCCGATGTACTGGTCCGTATTGGAGCATACCTGATATCCGATAAACCGCTGGGTTGGTTTTGTTTGCTGCCCGGTTTCAAAACGAGTGTCTTCACAGTTAAATTGCCCATCGCCTCGGTCGATGGGGTGCTTCGATCACTGCAGTATGATCCCATGCCTCGAACCGGGCCGTGCCAGCGTTGCAAAAGATGAATGAAACAAAAACGAACGCATCTTTATTGGATTGAGTGACGTTTTTGCTTTCGTTTGGGACTGAAATCGGTTCTTTTCATGGTCTATATGATATCGCGTTATTCACGCCCCGCCATGCGGGACATTTGGACCGAGCAAAGAAAACTCGAAATCTGGCTTCAGATTGAGTTACTGGCCACGGAAGCTTTGGTTGAGCAAGGGACAGTTCCTGCAAAAGATTTCAAAAAAATGAAATCCCGTTCGTCCTTTACGATCGAGCGTTGCCGGGAACTTGAAAAAACCTTGAATCATGACGTTATCGCTTTCACAACGAATGTCGCCGAAAATATCAATGATCGAGCCTCACGTTGGCTGCATTATGGTCTCACCAGCAGTGACTTGATTGATACGGCATTCGGGGTTCAGATGGTGGAATCCGTGGATATTCTTATCAAGGATGTTGTCGCTTTGCGGAAGGTGATTGGTCGCAAGGCCAAGAAACATCAATTCACGCCCATGATTGGCCGTAGTCATGGTATCCATGCTGAGCCTACCACCTTTGGCTTGAAGATGGCGCTTATGTTTGATGAGTTTGGCCGTGCTGAGAGACGTTTGAAGGAACTTCGGAAACACGTGGCATTTGGCAAACTGTCTGGGGCCGTTGGAACCAATGCCCACCTTTCTCCTAAAATTGAATCTTTTGTTTGCCGGAAGCTTGGGCTGAAACCTGCGCCCATTACTACACAGGTCATCCAGCGGGATGTGCATGCCGAATTTATTTCAACCATCGCGCTCATTGGTGCAAGCATCGAACGCTGGGCAACTGAGTTCCGTCATCTTCAGCGCACTGAGGTACTAGAAGCTGAAGAGTTTTTTGCCAAAGGTCAGAAAGGCTCCAGCGCCATGCCCCATAAACGCAACCCGATCACAGGCGAGCGATTGACCGGGTTGGCCCGTGTCCTGAGAGGCAATGCCGTTGCTGCAATGGAGAACGTGGCATTGTGGCACGAACGAGATATCAGTCACAGTTCTGTCGAGCGCGTCATCTTTCCAGATTCCTGCACCTTGTTGGATTACATGCTTTATAAACTCAGTGATTTGACCGACGGCTTGATTATTTACCCTGAAAATATGGATCGAAACATGAAGCTCTCATTGGGTATGTGGAATTCCCAGACGGTCCTGCTGGCCTTGATCCAAAAGGGGCTGACACGCGAGGATGCCTATGGATTGGTTCAAAGAAATGCCATGCAGACCTGGAAAAATAAACATGCAGGCGATGTGGATGCGGATTTCAAGAAACAATTAATGGCGGACCCGGAAGTGGCCAAGCATTTCAAGAAGGGCGAACTGGACAAACTTTGTTCTACCGATTTTCATTACAAACAGATTAAAGCCCGGTTCAAAAAACTTGGTATCAAATAGAGGTAATTCGAATTTTCCAACACAAGCATGGACCTCAGTCATAAAGTCATTCTTATCGTAGGTGGCACCAGCGGATTGGGTGAGTCAGCTGCCAGGAAATTCCTGCAGTATGGAGCCAAGGTGGCAGTCACGGGGCGGAGTGAATCCAAAATTCAGTCTGCTTCCCAATGGTTGGGAGATGACGGGGTGGCGATTCAAAGTGATGCGGCTGATCCGGTCCAGGTCGATCGAGCCTTTAATGAAGTAAGAGAACGATTCGGGGACCTACACGGTCTGTATCATGTGGCAGGTGGAAGTGGTCGCAGGTTTGGCGATGGTCCCATGCATGAAATCACCGATGAAGGTTGGCTTCATACCTTACGGTTGAATTTGGATTCCGTCTTTTACAGCAATCGTGCGGCGTTGCGTGTTTTTTTGGAGCAGGGGCAGGGCGGGAGTATTCTCAATTGTGGTTCCGTTCTGGGGTTTTCTCCGTCACCTCATTTTTTCTCAACACATGCCTATGCCACTTCGAAGTCGGCCATGGTTGGCATGGTCAAGTCGAGTGCTGCCTATTATGCCAAAGAAGGGATTCGAGTGAATCTGCTTTGTCCCGGGTTGATAGCCACTCCCATGTCAGCACGCGCCCAGACAAACCAACCCATCATGGACTTCATCCGGACAAAACAACCTCTGGACGGGGGGCGTATTGGGGTGCCCCAGGATCTGGACGATGCGGCTGCGCTTTTACTCTCTGATGGCGCACGTTTTATCACGGGACAAGTGCTTTCGGTCGATGGAGGGTGGACTGTGAGTGAAGGGCAGTCCTAGTTCGGTTCAGGAAAACCGATTGCAGCTCAGTGACATGAAACATTTACCGAACGTGTTGATAGTGGGGTCGGGCGAGTACACAACCGGATATGTGCACGGCGCTGCCAGTAGATCGGATAAAAGTGCTGGTGTCGTGGCCTTGACACTTTTTGACCTGAGGGCGTCCGGTAAAGTCGGGCGTCTTTTGATGGCCGGGACGAACGGAACAAAGTTTCCCGGAATAAGGAAGCATCTGCATGAGAAGATAACGGATAGTTACGGGCTCGATAGCTCTCTTGAGACATATCCGGATGATAATGAACCCTCCGATCCTTCTGCATACCTTCAAGCCATGGATCAACTGCAGCCAGGTGATGTGGTTATCGTTTTCACCCCGGACAGTACGCATTTTGAGATAGCAATACAGGCAACCAAGCGGCGCTTGCATGTTTTGATTGCAAAGCCAATGGTCAAAACAATGGATCAACATCGATCACTTGCGGCAACTGCAGCCAGTACCAACCTACTGGTTTGCATGGAAGTCCACAAGAGGTGGGATCCCATATACACGGATGCGGGTGAGCGGATACGCAGTTTAGGAGATTTCAGTCTGTTTCATGCCTACATGAGTCAGCCTAAATCTCAGCTTGATAGTTTTAAGGCCTGGGCCGGGAAATCCAGCGATATTAGTTACTATTTAAATGCGCATCATCTTGATTTTCTTTGCAACTCTTTGCACGGAAAAGCCAGACCCTTGCTTGTGTCAGCCATGGCGTCCAATGGAGTGGCCCAAATGAAATCGATAGAGACGGAGGATAGCATCACCTTGACTTCAAGGTGGCAGAATATGACCTCGAAATCTCTGGGTACTGCCGTATGTACGGCTTCATGGATTGCTCCGCAAAGTGATGTGCATTCGCAACAACGTTTTTTTTACCAGGGTCACCGTGGAGAGGTTACCGTGGACCAAGCGCATCGCGGTTATTCCGTTGCCTATGATCATCAAGGGTTTCAATCTCCCAATCCGCTATTTATGAAGTACAGACCTGATGCTCAAGGAAACTTTTCAGGCCAACAATGCTATGGGTATCGAAGCATCTCCGACTTCATCGATGCAGCTATTTCGGTGGAAAAAGGAGAGACGCATGCGAGTGATTGGAATCTGAAGTTGGCGACCATCCACGATACATTCCTCGTCACCGCCATTCTCCAAGCTGGGAGAATGAGTTTGGACAACGACAGTGCGGGAATTACCATTAAATACGGATCAGATGGTTTACCTTCGAGTTTAATTGTCCGCTGATGGGAAAGTGTCTTGGTTTTTGAAACACTGTTTCATCTCTATTGTTCTGAATTGAGATTGCCAAGTAATTCCGAGTAGAGGAGGATGCCCGTATGTCTCCAAGTCGCGTCCTCATGTTGATTGAGAATCCGCGTTTCGATCGAATGATCAAACGTTGTCTGCAGGACGAGTGTATTCTGGAGTCCAATTGGGGGGACTGCGATATCCAGGAGGAACTGTTTGATTTGTTACTGGTAGATCGTATGCACCTTACAAAGCACTCAGCGCAAATTAAAAAACTGCGCGAAGATGCTCATCCTGTCTTTCTGCCAAGTCTGCTTTTACTTCCTTTGAAAACCTCAAGGATTCCAAATAAATTACTAGGGAAAACAGTGGATGATGTCCTGATTCATCCCTTCGGTAAAGATGAGGTTAATGCGCGTGTCAAAAACTTGCTTCGAATCCGAAGAATGTCTCAGGACCTGAAGAAAAAGCATGATCAGGTTGCGCGGCTTTCTGTCACAGATGATGTCAGTGGTTTTCATAACAGCCGCTACCTGCATCGCCACCTTGATAGGCTTCTCGCCAAAAACGCGAAAGACAAGCGGGAACATTCGCTGGTTTTTTTCGATATCGACGACTTTAAATCCGTCGTGGATTCTCATGGGCATTTGCTGGGGGCAAAAACGCTCAAGGAAATAGCTGAGGCTGTGCATAGCTGTCTGAACACACATGATCGTATCGTTCGATATGGAGGGGATGAATTTGTCGTTATTCTTCCTCGGCAGTCCAAAGCCGAAGCCATTCGTAAGACAGTGCGCATCAAAGAGAGGGTTGCAAATACGCCTTATCTACAGAAAGAGGGTATTGACTTGCATGTGACCGCTTCATTTGGGGTAGCGACTTTTCCTGAGGATGCCGAGGACAAACGTTCTCTGCTTGCTCAAGCTGATCATTGTCTTTTCGAAAGCAAGGATCACGGGAAAAACCGTATCAAGGTTCAAGGGCGAGACGCAGACGGATTTATTGTTTAATGCAGGTTATCTTGTGAATCCTGCGTGGATGTAAAGCCATATTCTCTCGAGACGAAGGTCAGACACGATTAATCAAACCCCAAGAGTCCTCTAGATTTTCACCTCAAATCATTGATTGATTGGGAGATTCTGGTCCAGATACCTTGATTTTTCTTATCAAACAGGCAGGTCCATTCGGTTGATTCATAAGGTCATGTGCGTATTTAACGACTCAGTGTTTAAATATTCGGAAAAGCCGCCATTCTTTCATGCGCGACCCCTTTATTGCGATGTGTTTGGTCTATGTCATGCACCTCTCACGTTTATTGATGCCCGTCACAAAGCCTCAAGGAAGCATCCGTTTTCAAATGAGAGTTGCGCTTGTTGGATCATGTTCCCAATCACCTTTGGCTTCGCAGTATTTGACCTCGATTGACTTTTTGAGCATTGTTGAGGAATGGGAAATACTTTCGGACAATTGTTTCGAATCACAACGTGGGGTGAATCGCATGGCGGTGGTGTCGGCGTAGTGCTTGATGGTTGTCCTCCTTGTATTGAATTATCAAAGGAGGATATTCAGCCTGACTTGGATCGGCGTCGTCCCGGACAATCAAAAATAGTGACGCCTCGAGACGAAAAAGATCGTGTTGAAATCCTTTCGGGCGTATTCGAGGGCAAAACCTTGGGGACTCCGGTCATGATGTGGGTAAAGAACAAAGATGCCAGACCAGAAGCTTATTCTGAAATGGCAGAGAAATTTCGCCCATCTCATGCCGATTTCACCTATCAAACCAAATACGGCATTCGTAACTGGCAAGGCGGAGGACGAAGCAGCGCTCGTGAAACCATTGGTCGAGTTGCTGCGGGTGCTGTTGCGAAAAAAGTATTGAAGCAACGTCATGGGGTCGAGGTGCTAGCTTATGTGAAACAGGTTCAGGACATTGTATCTGAAGTAAACCTTGATTCCGTGACTCTTGAACAAATTGAATCCAACATTGTTCGCTGTCCCGATAGTGCCTGTGCCGAAAAAATGATCGATCGGATTGAATCGATACGGAAAGCTGGAGATAGTGTTGGAGGTATTGTGGAGGGCATTGCACGTGGGGTGCCGGCGGGTTGGGGGAGTCCTGTGTTTGACCGATTGGAAGCTGATTTGGCAAAAGCAATGTTGAGTTTACCAGCTTCCAAGGGATTTGACGTTGGTTCCGGGTTTGATGGTATTCGGTTCACCGGAATGCAGCACAATGACCATTACCGCGCTGATGATGAAGGTAATGTGTTTACGACTTCCAATCGTTCAGGGGGTGTGCAGGGCGGTATATCCAACGGCCAACCCGTTTATTTCCGAGTTGCTTTCAAGCCAACGGCTACCGTGATGCATGAGCAGGATACTGTGGATAGCTCATTGAAGAACACCACTTTGAAAGGGCGTGGACGCCATGATCCATGCGTTTTGCCGCGGGCCGTTCCGATGGTGGAAGCGATGACTGCCTTGGTTTTGATGGATCACGCTCTACGGCACAAGGCACAGTGCACGTAGTTGATTCAACGCAGAGATTTAGTAAGGATTCGGGAGTTCCTCCCGTTTTTGATGTATTTTTTGAGTCTTTCTTCAGGAAGATCCTCTGGACGTCCTTCCTGATATGCTGCCTTCGTGTGGAAATAGGCAAAAGCCTGAGTTGAGAGCAAGAAAAGGGAATTCAATCCCGCGTCTAGTGCCTGATCCTCCACAAACTGGATCAGCTTGACTCCGATACCCTGATTCTCGTGAGATGGATTCACGTAAAGGAATGCAAGTTCCCCTTTTTGCTGCGCAGGATATGGATGCAAGGCCACACATCCAATCGGATGATGATCGATTTCAAAAATAAAATAGTCGCCAATATTTTTTTCAATGGCAGTGCGGGTTCGCTTCATTAATTCATCATTAGCAACCGAGCCACGAGTCATCTGCAGCAATATTGAAATGTCTCGTTTCTTGGCCGGTCGTATTTGCTGATATTTGTTGGCGTAAATCAAAGTGCCAATGCCCTCATTGGAGAAAACTTCCGCGAGAAGCCCCTCTGCCACGCCACCATTGATGATATGAGCCCTTGGTACATGCCAGCGGCAGGCTTCTGCTGCATGTTGAGCTTTGGAGAGGCTCTGAGGTGAAAAAAGGCTCTCCTCGGTGGACAGCCTTTCATCGAGTTCATTGACTGCCATTTGACGGATGAGTTCCCCATTGAAAACAAGCCCATCCTGTGTCGTGATATAAATGAGCTTCGCTGCCTTCAACGACTTGGCTACTGCAAGGGCAACTGCGTCTGAATTTACCCTGAAAGTTTTTCCTTCACCATCAAAACCCAGGGGCGAAATAACTGGAATGATATCCTGCCCAATCAATAGCTCAAGTAAGCGTTCGTCTACCCTTTCTATCTTACCGGTGTGTTGCTGATCTACTCCCTGGATAATACCTTTTGGGTGCGCAATGATGGCGTTCGTTGAAGCTCCTCGCAGATCAGAGGTGGATAACTTCTCAAGTATCTGGTGCGTCACCATTGTAGAAGCCTGTAACGCCACTTGGAGTGTGCTTTCATCGGTGATGCCCGTGCCATCTGTATTACTCGGGGAGTGATGGGTTTGTTTGGACCATGATTCAATTTGTTGGGCCGCACCATGGACCAATACAGGGCGTATGTTCAATGAGCGCAGGAGAGCGATATCCAACAAAAGATTGGAAAAATTCTCCCCTGCCACGACCGCGCCATCAAGACTGATCACAAAAATCTTGTCTCTGAAGCGTGGGATATACTGTAAAATGCCTCTTAAGTCCGTAAGTTTCACTGGCCTTTTTACCTGTTTAAATGTTGCATGATGAAATCCATCTCAAATACCTCTTAATCCATGCTGCCGCTGCACACTTCACATCCATAGGAAGCTTTTGCTTTCAACACAATCATTTTCATATCAATACAAATAAACTGAAATGGACCAAAACCATTTTTTGAAGTAGCATCCGAACAATGCAAGTCAGAAAAAATCAATCGAGATTGTTGCTTTTTGTTAGTGTTGTTTATTTTCTGTTCTCATCCTTATTGTCCGCCCAAGTCTCTCGGTTGGAAGCGATACACGTTGTTGAAATCCATACAGGGGGGGTTGTTGAAAACGTCAGTAATGTGATCACTTCCGACCAAGGGACATACTACGAGGTATATGGTCGAGTAGGGGGGCAATTGTTTGTAGGTTGGGTTGAACCCGTGCATGGACGTTTATTGCGCGTTTATCACGAACGGGACTCCAATTTACATATTATGTATCAATGGCCGGGTGTTCGAGTCGTCGCGCACCGCGGGGGGGCTTTACTGGGGCCGCCTGAGAACACATTGCCAGCGATTGAAAAAGCCATTGAAGTAGGTGCGGATTTAATCGAAGTGGATATCCGACAAACGAGTGACGGCTACCTTGTATTGATGCATGATGAGACAGTCGATCGAACGACAAACGGCCGCGGGCGTGTAGACAGGCTGACCTTGGACGAAATTCGCGCACTGGCAATCAAGCATGAAGGCAAGGGAATAATTCGTGTTCCAACACTCAAAGAAGCGCTGGGCATCATGAAAGGCAGGATTGATCCGGATTTGGATTACAAGGAAGGCGATATTTCGAAGCTTATCCAACTAGTCAGGGATACGGAAATGATTGAACAATCGACCATGTACGGTTCGTGGGATCGTTGCCGTGCGATCAGTCAGCTCGAACCTCGAATGCGCATACGTCCTACTGCTGACTACCCTCTACAGGTGCCTGAGTTAGCCCGCACACTAAGACCTTCACTGATCAATATGGATTGGCATGGCGTCAGTGAACAGGCGATACGTCTGGCGCACACACACGGCTGTCAGGCGTTTGTCAATTGTCTTGGACGGGCCGATACGCCTTACTGCATGGAAATAGCGGTGGAGGCAGGTGCCGACTACATTCAATCTGACAGGCCCGATTTGGTGGTAGAATACCTCAAATCCAAAAATCTTTATCGCTTGTCAGACAAAAAGACGGGAGCGGTGGCTACACCATTGCAATCGGAGCGATTAAAATATCCTTTTCGCTGAAATGAAGGGGAAACCAAAGCTCCTCCCTGGCCTGGAAATATTGATTTCAATGAGATTGAGATTTATCTGAACAAAGCGAGCGAAGCTTCCTGTATACCACAATCATCACATCAAGAGAGCCTTGACCTATTTGCTGGGTAAATTAACAATGGAAATCATGTCACGTAAACTGAGCCAAATTGCTCCGGATTGGTGGGATTATACCACTCTGGATGATGCGTTGATCAAGGATGCTGCGTCTCTAACCGCAAGAAAACTAAAGGGGTTGTCACGTCCGGGCTTCAAAATTGTTTTTTATGATACTCTTGAAGAATTCTATTTGGCTGAAGCACTTGAATACATACATGCTTGGAAACAATCCACCATAGACAATCCAGTTGGCATTTGTGGGCCTATCGGCCCAACGGAGCAGTTACCGCTTGTTGCCAGACTTGTGAATGATCTGGGAATTGATATCCGATCCAGTCATTTTTGGGGAATGGATGAGTGGTGTGTGGATGGGAAGGAAGTGGATATCACACATCCCTTGAGTTTCGAGCGTGCCGATAAGGATTTATGTTTTAACCGAATCCGGAAATCCTTGAGATTGCCCGATCAGAACCTGCATTTTCCTAAGGCTGATTCCACAAGTTACAAAAAATCATGGGATGGCGTTCGATGTGCGGTCATGCAGGGCGGACAGGGTGATGTTAAGCATTGGGCATTCAATGACCCTCCTCGCAGAAAAGGCAAATACAAATCAGAGCCACCCAGTGCTCATGTCTATCGAAAACTTTCTACCCGTGTAGTCGAGCTTCACCCACTGACCATAGCACAGAACGCCAGAACTTCAGGAGGAGGTAATATTTCGATGGTGCCGACCCAAGCCGTAACCGTTGGTCCCAAGGAGACCTGGATGGCTGATAAAGTTTCCATCTGGCATGCCGGTGCACATGACAATCCATTCGGCCAGCGCTTAACCACGCTAATGATAGCCAAGGGTATCGCAGACAGTGCTGTCCCGATGTCGCTGCTTGCAGACCATCCAAACGTTCAATTTAATTTTTATGTTGGTGGTATCGGGCATTGTGATGTTGAAATGCATTAGAACGCTTATCAAATTTTTGCTTTATAATCATGAAACTTGGAAGATTCCTACAAAGACGCTTACACGGAGGCTTGGTTCTTGGCTCATTTTTAATGATCATTAAAATCTCTGCTGCCCATCATCCTAATGCAAGAGTACCCGAAGGTACTGCGCTCGATCGTTATGTTTATCAATCAGATGCTCACTTCGAACATCGACTGGTGAGGTCCATGGATGCAGGGAAAGTGCATGTGCATGTGCTGGAGCTGACTTCTCAGAAATGGCTCACCGCTGATGAGGTTGACAGGCCCATATGGAAGCATTGGCTCAATATAGTGGTTCCTAAAAATGTGCTTTCAGATACCTCTCTATTATTCATCGGTGGAGGGAGCAATAAAAGTGATTCTATTGATGAACCAGATGGAAAATTGGCAACAATCGCGGCAGCGAGTGGTTCGGTTGTCGCTGAATTGAAAATGGTACCGAATCAACCTCTAGTTTTTGCTGATGATGGTGAAGAGCGTTATGAGGATGCTTTGATCGCATATTCCTGGGACAAATACCTGAAGACGGGCGATGACAAGTGGCCGGCCCGGCTTCCTATGACAAAAGCGGCCGTTCGAGCCATGGATACCGTCACTGAATTCTGTTCCACAGAGAAGGGAGGGCAAATTTCTGTGCGCGAATTTGTGGTTGCTGGCGGTTCCAAGCGTGGATGGACTACATGGACAACAGCAGCAGTGGATAAACGGGTGCGAGCTATTTTCCCGATCGTGATTGACATGCTTAATGTCGTGCCTTCTTTTAAACACCATTTCAACGCCTATGGATTTTACGCGCCTGCGGTTGGGGACTACGAAACAATGGGTATCATGGAATGGCAGGATTCACCAGAATACCAGAAACTAATGAAAATTGTTGAGCCTTTTGAATATCGTGATCGATTGACGATGCCCAAATTCATGATCAATGCAACAGGTGACCAATTCTTTTTGCCTGATTCCTGGCGTTTTTACTATGATCAGCTCGAAGGTCCAAAAAATATTCGCTACGTACCGAACGGTGAACACAGTCTGAGGGATACCGATGCCTGGGAAACACTAATGGCGGGCTATTTTTCAATCATTCATGATTTAGCCATCCCTGAACTGGAGTGGGAATCCGCTTCCCCCGGTCATTTAACTGCCAAAGTGACAGGTGGAAGTCCGAAATCGGTGAAGATATGGCATGCAGATAATCCACAAGCCAGAGATTTTCGAGTGGATACAATTGGGCGTAATTGGACCTCTAAAGACGTATTGCCAACCGATGCTTCTGGGTTCAACTACAGTGTACAAATAGATAGTCCTGAAAAAGGTTGGCGCGCTTTCATGCTCGAATTTACATTCAAACATCCAAAATCTCCCGTACCTTTGAAGATGACAACAGGAGTTTACGTGACACCTGACACACTTCCACATTTGGAAAAGAAGGGTAGTCTGTAAGGAACTATACGATTCAGTCGATGTGAATGATAGATTCCAATCGTGGAGTTACGATTAACGTTCGTTCATTCAGATCTGATGGGAAAAAGTGTCAAGAGGTAGATCCGAGCATTATTTTCCTGCGCTCCATCCACCATCAATTAGAAATGGAGTCCCTGTAACAAACGACGATTCATCACTTGCTAGATATAGGGCTGCAGAAGCAATTTCCTCAGGTTTAGCCATGCGACCTAGTGCCTGGGTGGATGCCATGTCCTGATATGCTTTTTCCGGATCAGGATACTCGGCAAGCCTGGCTTTCACAAATGGTGTTTCCACGCGTCCGGGACAAATGCAGTTGCACCGAATGCCCTCGCTTGCATGATCCAAGGCGATACATTTTGTGAAACCAACGACAGCAAATTTCGTAGTGCAGTAGGCCAGCCGGTCCCGTACGGCAACGACTCCCCCGATGGATGCCAGATTGATGATGTTTCCCTTACCACAACCTACCATATCCATCAGCACGGCCTTGGTCATGTTGAAAATGCCTTTCACATTGACATCATACATCCGGTCAAGATCTTCAGCTTCGGTATCGAGTAAAGTACCAACATGGCCAATTCCTGCGTTGTTTACCAGGATATCAATACGTCCAAACCTCTCCTGTAATGACTCCGCAAGATCATTGCACGCTTTTGCATTGCATACGTCAAAGTGAAAGGCTTCTGATTTGCCGCCTGACTCCCGGATGGATTTTGAGGTTGCTTCTGCTGATGACTGATCGCGATCAATGACACCGACAAAAGCTCCGGATTGACCGAAGAGCTTTGCGATTGACTCGCCAATTCCGGAACCTGCGCCCGTCACCAATGTGATTTTATCGTCAAGTCGAAACATATCACTGGATCTTCAGCAAATCTTTCACAGTCCACATGTCTTCGCGTCCGGGATATTGAGCGCGGATGGTTTTTACTTCTGAAGGATCCACAGGGCTTGCTGTGTGTCCCCATTCACGCCTGACATATGTCATGATGGAAGCAATCTGCTCATCGTCAAAAACAGACAATCCGGGCATGATAAGTTCCCACTTCTTACCATGAACCTCGATGGGGCCCTGTAGTCCGTGGAGCACTATCCTGATCATGCGCTCCTTCGAGCCCGTTGACCAATCGGAGTCTTTCAACGGAGGGGCTAGACCATCCTGTCCAAGTCCGTGTGGCTGGTGGCATGCCCCGCAACTGATCGCGTAGAGGTCACGGCCAGTATCGAAACGAGCTTGCTGTTCTGAGGTGAGTGCGACTACTTCAGGACTCAATGTTTTCAACTCAGCCTTCCCAGGCCATGAGAACGCCTTGTAAAGCTCCTTGGCAAGAACCGCACGTTTCTCATCAGGAGAAGCCAGCAGATCATTCAGCGCTTCCACTTTTTTGTTGAGGACGATTTGCTGACCATCGAGTATCCATTTTCCCTGAGATCGTTTGAACGCTGATTCACGAAATCCGGTCAGTAAAGCGACTGATGTGCCGACCTCTGCCTTGGCAGCCAATTGAATGGCTGTTTCAATTGCTTCTGCGTCTCTGGATCGTATGATACACTTCGCAATTTCTGTGTAGATCTGGCTCGCGGCTTTTTCACTTTTCTTTGCCCACCAGTTGGATCGGTTGATGATTTCAGTCAGAAGATCAACTTCTTTCCCTTTCATTCCAGAGAGAACGGCACTACGCATGTAAGGGTGCTCCAAATTCTGAGTCAGTATGGAAGCTGCCGCTTTGATTGCCTTGTTACTGCTGGTTTGGCCCAGGCTCAACACCAATTGTAATTGAACTTCAGGTACATCGTATTGGTGGCTCAGCAATTGCTCCAACACGATCGGCTTCAATGATGTCTTCAGTTGAGGCTCAGACAAGCGTATGGCAGCCGACCGTACTTTTGGGTGAGTCGACTTAAGGGCCTCTTTGAGGATGGCCCAATCGACACCACCCATGCCATCCAAGGTCCAGAGGGAATGGAGCTGGGCCAGGTGGTTTCGGTGGCTGGAGGCCATCTGCTCAATCAGCGGTTGAACGCTCGGGTCGTTTTTCTCAACCAACAGTCTTTGAGCCGTGCTTCGGTTCCATCCATTGAGGTGCCCCAGTTGTTTGGCAAGTTTCGAACTGCTCATTGAGGACATGGCTGGTGACTGCTTTGCATCCTTCCCCTTGTAAGTCACACGATAAATGCGCCCGAGGCCAATGGGTTCGTAGAGGCCACGATCCTCAATCTGTTTTCTCAGGAATGAAGTAAGGTAAATACGGTGCTGAATCAAACCCCGGTAAAAATCGACAACGTATAAAGAACCATCAGGACCATTGTATGCATTCACAGGGCGAAACCTTTCATCAGTAGATGTCAAGAACTCCATGCGATCATAGGCGTTGACAGCATTGATTGCGCCCTGTGACTCGTTCAGAATATTTCGACGAACAAAATTGCCCGTAGGTTCGCACACGAAGGCGTTACCGACATATTCGGATGGAAATTGGTTCCCTCTGTAAATCACAGGTCCGCACGCGCCCGTGTATCGGGCGAGCTTACCGTCCTCTCGCAGGGTTCCCTTGCGGTATCCGCGATTTACACCCGGATTGATGCGAGCAGGCCAGACAGATTGATCCTTCGCCAGTCGGACACTTGCTCCCCTTGCATCTCTGTAATTTGAATTCCGCTTCAAGTATTCGGAAGGAATCAGGTCTCCGCGCAACTGATCACTGTTTGAGTTGTAAAATACCCGGCCGTAATCATCCTGACTAATACCCCACTGACCTCTGGAATGTGTTTGTTCACGGTCCCATGCACCTTTTGAATAACGGAACCGAGTTGTGTGGTTGGCACTGTAAATCCAATTGTCAAGAGCCCACATCAAACCATTGGAGGCATGTTCTGGGTTGGACCTAAGCCCGTGTTTTGGATCATTCTGAGTTGCGTAGTCACCCGCTATTTCAATCTTTTCATCACACTTTAAATCTCCGTCCAGATCCTTGCAGAACCACAGGCGAGGGGGTTCTGCTACAACCAGTCCGCCGTCAATGAGTGCAATGGCTCTCGGCATGACCAGATTGTCCAGAAAAACCGTAGATTTGTCCATCTGACCATCATTGTTCTCATCCTCAAGCACTACAATGCGGCCCACAGGGGCATCTTCGTCAGTACCTTGGATGTTCGGCATATAACCCCGCATTTCCACTACCCAGATTCTACCGTCTGGATCGAATTCCATTGCAACTGGATCGCCTATCAAGGGTTCAGAAACTACGAGTTCTATTTCGAACTCAGGGGGTAGCTGAAAACTGGCAAGCGCATCTGTCGGGGTCAATGGAGGAGAGGCAGGAAGACGCAAATGTTCAGGCAGAGGAGCCTGAGCTTCCCCAGCCTTATCACCACTCTGAGCCATGGCTATGCACGGCAACATACTTATCAAAAGAATAATACTAAACTTCATCATTGTGTTTGTTGGGTGACAAACTAACCGCCTCTTACCGCCAAAGCAACCGAAAGCGATAAACAAATTTGAGGTGTTCATCCGTGCTTTTTGTATTTAGTTTGGAATAACAATGATGCATTTTATTTAAAGCACCATAAAGACAGTGAATAGGCGAAACGTCATTGATCAAATCATGATGCGCGACCCAAGGATCCTCCTCATGAGTGTGGTAACAAAGTTTGAAAAATCATCCTGATATTTGATTTCAAGATATTGGACAGGATCATCTGAAGATTTGGTTTACTTTCGTCTTGATGAAAGAGCGCATCTAAAAATTTCAACTCAATCATCTCACCACCAACTTGAACCAGCTAATGGAAATGCATCGGCAGGAATCCGGAAGGTTGACAACAAAAGGCAGGGTCCAGAGTTTGGATTTGTTCACGGTGACACTTACATTACCCATTCGGCAAATCCACTGCCATGAATCACTGGTAGTTTTTACTGATTTTTGTTGCCCCTTACTGGGTTGCCGATTGTTTATCAATCATCTCAATAAATTCATTCCTTTCATTTATATGATAGGCGTGAACCGTAAAAACCTAAGGAACGGATCCTCTCGGCTTTTTCTTCAAAACATAATCCTACGAACGGTCAATCTTACAAAATTGTGGAAACGGGATCACTCGCAGCGAACTGCAGGATATGTATCTTAATACAGACTAAATAGCTTTTTTGGCTTGAGCTTTCGTCGTCTTTTTGCGGGGTTTTCCGTTCGACTTGGTTTCGGTGGTTGTTGTGGCTTTCGCTCTTGCGGGTTTGAGTGCTTCTTGAGTTACTGCTGATTTCCTTGCGCTTGATTTTGCTTTTTTAGATGCGTTTGTCGATCGGGCTTTCGAGGTGCCCTTGCGCTTTTGATGGGAAACAGGTTTGGCTTCTTTCTGCGTTCTTTGAATCAAACTCTCGATTTGATTGAGCAGCATTCTTTCTGCGTTTAACCAAAATTCTTCGTCTCTTCCATGAGGTTTGCCATTCTTTTCCCACAGAAAATAGGCGTTCATCGAAATGGCGTCGTATGTTGGTTTTTCAATGTATTCAGCGGTTGCTATCATAGGATTTGTTTGGGATGCCTTTTCAAGGCTGTTTTCGTTCTAGTCAAAAAAAAACACCAGTCACTCATGGATAACCATGAACTACTAGTGTTCGTTCAAGCGTTGAACTCGCCCATCTGGATGCTTTCTTGACGATGCATCATTGCCCCCGCGCGTTCAACGAGGTTTTCATTTGAATCCTATAATCAAATTTGGGTCAAGAAATATTCATTGAAAATTATCAGGTCAGCAGTGATTTAATAACGTGGCCTTTAATATCTGTTAATCGAAATCGTCTTCCCTGATATTTGAAGTTCAATCGCTCGTGATGGATCCCGAGTTGATGGAGCAGCGTTGCATGTAAATCGTGCACTTCCACTGGATCCTTGATGACATTGTAACCGAATTCATCAGTAGCGCCGTAAGTTTCTCCACCTTTGAAACCTCCCCCAGCTACCCATTGAGTAAAGCAGCGCGGGTGGTGGTCACGTCCGTAATCTGTTTTGGTGAGTTTACCCTGAGAGTAATTTGTTCTGCCAAACTCACCGCCCCAGATCACGATCGTATCATCGAGCAAACCGCGCCGTTTTAAATCTGTGACCAGCGCGGCAGAGGCTTGATCCGTTTCTTTGCATTGATTGGTAATCCCCTTCGGGAGCCCTCCGTGCTGATCCCATCCCTGATGAAATAATTGAATAAACCTGACGTCTCGTTCGGCAAGACGCCTTGCAAGCAGGCAGTTGGCAGCAAAGGTTCCTGGTTTACGAGCATCTTCTCCGTAGAGTTTGAAAGTAGATTCCGGTTCGTCGCTTAAATCCATGACATCCGGAACCGAGGATTGCATTCTGTAGGCCATTTCGTACTGGGCAATACGAGTGGCTATTTCCGGGTCTCGCTCATTCTCTAATTGTATCTCATTTAATTGTTTCAACTGATCGAGCATGGACCGCCTTTGCGTTTGAGAGATACCCACTGGGTTGTCCAGATAAAGGACAGGGTCTTTGCCAGCTCGAAACTGGACACCTTGATGCACCGATGGTAGGAATCCATTGCCCCAGAGTCGCGCATAAAGCGGCTGGCCTCCTTTATTGCGAGTAATCAAGACGCAGAAAGCAGGTAAATTTGCGTTTTCCGAACCCAACCCGTAACTCAACCAGGAACCTACCGAGGGACGTCCGGCCAGCTGTGACCCTGTTTGAAAGAAGGTGATGGCAGGGTCATGGTTGATGGCTTCCGTGTGAAGAGAACGGATGATGCTGATGTCATCTGCTATCTTGGAAGTGTAAGGCAGAATTTCGCTTATTTCCGACCCGGATTGTCCATTCCTTGAAAACTTGAATGCAGAACCAGCCATGGGCAGTTTGGCCTGATTTGCGGACATACCAGTGAGGCGTTGCCCCATGCGCACTGAATCAGGCAAATCCTCACCGTTCATTTTATTCAGCATGGGTTTGTGATCAAACAGATCCAGCTGAGATGGTCCACCGCTCATGAAAAGATAAATCACACGCTTGGCCTTTGGGGTGTGATGGGGCGCATCCATGATGCCCTTGAAGGAGGATGGCTGCAGGTCGTCCGACATCAGTTTTCCAAGCGCCATCGCTCCCAGTCCCATTCCCGAGCGAGAAAGAAAAGAGCGCCGAGTGGAATAAGTTTCGAATTGATTGCAGTCCGTATTGTTTTGCGAATTCATGTTTTTAATCCGAAGGTTTCAATTATCTGCGAACGATTGCTTCATCCACGTTCAGGATGGCCAGTGAGACGGCGGTCAAACTCTGAAGCTGACGACGGTCCAAACCTTCCTTCCATTTTATCTCACCCACGGTTTCGATGGTCTCTTTTTTGTCGGCATTGACTTCCGTGGGGGCAGTGAGTGACTTGAGTCTTTCTGAAAAGATTGCACTAAGTACAGTCAGCTCACGGTTGCTTGGTTTTCTTGTTAAAACTAAACGGAATCCAAAACTGATTTGATCCTCAAGAGAATCGCCGCCTTCGAGAAGCATTCGTTGAGCCAACATGCGCGCGGCCTCGATGAATTGAGGGTCATTGAGAAGCACAAGTGCCTGAAGAGGAGTATTTGTTGGTATACGTCTTGAAATACAATCCTCACGGGAAGTGGCATCGAATGTCAGCATGGATGGGGGCGGCGCGGTTCGTTTCAAGAAGGTGTAGAGGCTGCGTCGGTGTAAACCTTCACCTTTTGATGCCTGGTAAGTAGCCCCGGACACCTCTTTCCAGACTCCAGGTGGCTGGTAAGGTTTGACACTGGGACCTCCAAGTTTTGGGGAAAGGATGTCAGCCGCACTCAGTGCCTGATCTCGAATCATTTCTGCCATGAGTCGTTGTTTGGGACCTCTTGCCAGCCATTTGTTTTCAGGGTCCATTGTCAGCATTTCCTCGGTAGGAATGGATTCCTTTCGATAAGTGTGTGAGGTGACAATCAAACGACAAAGAGCTTTGGTGTCCCATTCGTTTTCGACATACCAGGCAGCCATCCAATCCAAAAGCTCAGGATGAGTTGGCTGAGATCCCTGGCTACCGAAATCCTCAGCGGTTTCGACGATGCCCCTGCCAAAAAACATTTGCCAGAAACGATTAACGACTACCCTGGAGGTCAGGGGGTTATCTGGACTGGTCAGCCATTTGGCCAGGCCCAAACGGTTTTGAGGCCAGGTTGTATCGAATGGGAAGATTCTTTCAGGAGTGCCTGGTTTGACCTCTTTCCCAGGCAAGTCATACTGTCCACGGTTTAAAATATAAGTTTTGCGTCCGCCTTTGATATCTCCCATGGCCATGATTTCCGTGACCCCATTGATGAGGTTGTTTTCATCTGACCGGGCCTGAAGAAGGTTCTTTTGCAAGTCCTGGTAAGGCTCGTGATAACGAGTAAGCCAGTAGTCGAACCATCCATCTGTCAGATTGGGTTGCTCGCCTGTTTTTGGGAGTTTGGCCTCATTGAAAACAGAAAGCATTTGAGGTTCTGAGAGTGACTGATCGAAGATACGCAGCTCGTCCAGCTTCCCATCCTTGTAACCTCTGCCTCGAAATCTTGCTCCCAACTGGAGGGGCACTTTACCTCCGTAAGCAATGTCCTTGTATAATGAATTTCTTGTGATTTCAGTGTCAACCGACCGACCATTGATGAAAAAGTGAATGCCTTCAGCTTTGCTGGATCCATCGTAAGTCCAACCAAGATGGAGCCATTCTTGCAGCGGTAATTTATCTGCCGTACGAACTTTAATGGCGTTTCCCGGCCAGAAATGAATCAATGCAAAAGCGGCATGCCCATTTTCAAGCAATAGTTCATATCCACGACTGCCGGCATCTGAGCCCGCCTTGGAATGATGCATCACAATGATACGCTCCCTCTCCCTCGGGATGTGGATCCATGCAGACATCGAGAAAGGTTGGGTTCGATTGAAATCAGCCACTTGATCAATTGAGATAGAATTTTCTCCATCGAATTGCAGTGCCTTGCCCCTGGGGCCTTCAAATTGTGATGGATTGTCGCTCACTTTTGCATGGTGATTCTCCTTGGCGTGGTTTACGTAGCCTTCCTTGCTTTTGTCCTCAAAATTAAAATAACCTGTTAAATTGATATCTGGATCAATGCCTGCCTCTGGATTTTCTTTCCACCAGCGATGGAAAGCTTCTTCCGCGTTTTTACGAATTGTATCCTCCATTGATTCAAGCCTCTGGATTTCACCTGTTAAGTCCGAGTGCTTTGCCTGTTGCTCATCTCGATACAGCAAATGGGTAGGTGAAGGGATGGCATCGGTGAAGTGCGAGTAAAGGCCCGATTCGTCCGTACTGTTGAAAAAGGCAAACATGCTGTAATAGTCGGCCTGAGATATGGGGTCGTATTTATGGTCATGACAGCGGGCGCATTCCATGGTCAGCCCTAGAAAAGCCAATGCAGTTGTTTTCAAGCGGTCTGCATTGTATTCGACGCGAAACTCTTCGTTTGTACTCCCACCCTCATTTGTTTGCCGATGGTTTCGGTGAAATGCAGTTGCGAGAACGGTCTCCTGATCTTTATTCTCCATGAGGTCCCCCGCCATTTGCTGGGTGATGAATTGGTCATAGGGAAGATTCCGGTTGAAAGCATTGATCACCCAATCGCGCCAGGGCCACATATGGTTGAATCGATCAGATTGGTAACCATATGTATCGGCAAATCTTGCTATATCCAACCAGTCCATTGCCATGCGTTCGCCGAATCGTTCAGAAGCAAGCAGCTGATCCACGAGCCTATCATAGGCTTGAGGGTGTTTGTCCTTCAGAAAGGAGTCTCTCAGCTCAGGGGTAGGGGGCAATCCTGTCAGATCGAGGCTTACCCGCCTGAGAAGGCGTTCTCTGGAAGCCTCCATCGTCGAAGATAAACCTTTTTGCTGGGCTTTAGATTCCACAAACCGGTCGATGGGATTTCTGATGATGGCATCTCCATGGATCTCGGGCATGTTTGGTGATTGGATTTTTTTGAACGCCCAGTGACTGGACCATTCTGCTCCCTCTTCAATCCATCGTCTGATAAGGGCTTTTTCCGAATCTGTCACCGGCACTAGAAAATCTGGAGGTGGCATTATCTCATCAGGGTCTGATGACATGATTCTACGAAACAATTCACTGTGATCAGCATCGCTGGGTTTGATGATGGGAAATCCGCTGTCCGCTGCTCTGGAAAGATCCGATTCCACATCGAAGCGCAAATCTGCTTTTCTTGCCTCACTATCCGGGCCGTGACAGGCAAAGCATCGATCAGATAAAATAGGACTGATATCTCTGCTGAAATCGACATTCTCAGCTGCGAGCGTTGCGGAAGAACACACGATGAACCAACCGAGGCAGATGCGCAGCCTGCCCACAACACTTCCATATGCGGATAGCTCAAATCTGAATTTAAAATAAATTTCTGTCATGGGATATATTATCTAGAATTTAGCGCCGGATAATTGCAGTTTAAAGGATATTTCTCAGAGATATATGTGGAATGTTTCTTTAGCGTGATTTGTGAAAGGTTCGACTTAGGAAAACCTACAACGTGGGCATACAAAATTCTAACGCAACGGACATCATGGTAATAGCCCTGAAGTCAACAGATCATGGCACGTTCAGTGGGTATGCATTTACAGCAGGGTTGGCTTTCAGGGAGTGGTTTTAAAGGGCAGAATCCGGCGGGCAAGATCTTCCGCTCGATCCGTTAAACCTGTTTGCTCAGCCAGAGATTTCATGGTGGCCAGCAGTTTGGCTTTTTCTGGGTAGTTCAGGTCCTTCGCCAGTAATTGCTCCATGTGGTCCAGGGCTTTATTCGGTTCGCCATCCTGACTTTCAAGGGCTGCCAGTGCCATTAGCAGTCGGTTGCGCTGATCTCGGCTCGGGTCCAGCAACAATGTGCGTTCATAGGATTTCTGGGCATCTTCGGGGCGATTGAGACTGAAGTATAGATCACCTAGTTTTTCACAGAGGACGGGATGTGTCTGGGACAGGATATCTTTTTCAAGCGCTTCAACAACCGCTGTTTTTTCGGCTCCATTTTGAAGCGCTTGATTAGCCGCAATCATACGAATCCAAGCCAGAAGAGGGCTTTTTTTCTCAGTCAGCTCCATTTGAAGTAATTCGACAGGTTTGCTGAGGGGATGATAAAGAGGGTCTCCAACCACTGTCGTTTGCCAGGAAAGCACCTTCTGGCAGGCATAGGCAGCTTCTCCAAAGCTGAATCCCATGAGCAAGCGTTCGAAGAAAATTCCAATGTCGGGAGTAGCCCCGAGGTAGGGCTCGTAAACACATCCCATGGTTGCTGTTGCTCCTTTGCTGAGCAGTGGGCCGGCCCAATGCTTTTCGGATGTACGGAGGATCGAAGCGCTGTAGGAATGTAAGTGGTAGGCTATAGCACCAGGCATGAATTCGACCTTGTCACGCAGGAATGGACCTGAAACATTTTCTGCATACCAGCCTGCGTAAAACGCAATGTGACTCAATGGATCACCCGCTGCAAAAGTTGGTGGTAGATCATCGAGTATGGTTTCGAAACCTGCCTTTGCCATGAGTTGGGCTGTATTACGTATCCAGGAGTCGCCTTGAAGATAGGGACCTGTTTTTAATCCTCGAGCATCAAAATAAGCTCTACCCCATATCCCCATTTCCTCAGCTTTCATGGCCTTGTCGACTAAGCCTTTTGCAATCGCCGCCGAGGGGCCATCCAGGCGTGCAACGATCATGACTCCATTTTCGGGCTTGATCTCCATGGCTTTCTGCGTCCCGAACAAAGGGTTCTGAATGGGGCCAGCCAAGGTGACTCTTTTAGGGTCTCGTCCTAGCCATGATAATTCGTGATCAACGGCTGCGCGGTTGTAGCGTAACTCCACACGCATGTTCTTTTCCGCGAGTTCCTTCAGAGCCTTGTCTTCCTGGATCCTGACTGGCACGCCGTAACAGAGTATCAAGTATCGGATTTTAGACTTGATGAGGTTTTGGTAAATCGTGCCGGGACTTTTGCGGGTTGCTGGAACTATCTCATAGTCTGTTTCAAATAATTCCTGCTCTTTGAAAAACTGGTAGAGTGGTTTGTAGAGAGAAGACTCAAACTTGTCCCTTGAAATAGTTTCTCCCTTGTCCAGAGGGAAACCGATTACCTGATCTTCAGGTACCTTTCGAAGCTTGGCATAATGTAATGCTACTTCCTTCGATTCAGGCATACTATTGTTGTAGACAACAACGGCGCTCTTGCCCAGACCGGCTACTTCAGCGTTGATACCAGGCGCTCCTGAAACGCTCAGGAATGCGATGGAACCCAATAAGCAGGCTTTAACTTTGGAAATTGTTAGTTTTACTGACATTCGAATGTAATTGCTTCTCAAGTAGCGATTTCAAGTCTCAAGCCATCATAGGCCAACCCGACGCCCTCGGGTAATTCTGCTTGATGTACATCATGGTCGTAATCATGAGTCAAGTGGGTGAACCAGGTTTGCCTGGCTTGAATGCGGCGAGCCGTAGTCAGAGCTTCGTCATAGCACATGTGGGTTGGATGGGGATTAAATCGCAGTGCATCGAGTATCACAACCGGTATTCCCTTGATTTGCTCTATGATCGAATCAGGTACTTCTTTGCAATCAGTCAAATATGCCAGCAGTGGTTGGTTGTTCAGTGAGAAAATATAACCACATGAAATGATTCTTCCATGAGGAAGAGGTGCCGGAGTAATATCGACATTCCCTATACAAAATGGCCCGTCTACGATTTGAGGCTCAGGTTGAAAGTAGCCTTTGGAGATTGGGTTGCCAATGAAAGCGTATTCAAACACACGTTTAATACCTTCCATCGCTGCAGCGTTTGCATAAACAGGCAGTGGAGCTTTGGTTTGCTGACAGAACCTCCGGCAGTCATCCATGCCCATGATATGATCCGCATGAGCATGCGTTATCAAGACAGCATCGACATGTTTGATGTTCTCTCTCAGCATCTGAATCCGCATTTCAGGGGTTGTATCAACCAGAATGCGTGCCTGACTCGATTCAACGTAGATGGACGGACGTGTGCGATGGTTTTTCGGATTGGCAAGGAATTCAGGGGGGTAGTCCGCGCCTATGATTGGCACTCCTTGGGAAGTGCCGGACCCTAAAAATACGACCTTCAATTGTTTATCTGTCATTTCTCTGCCTATCTTCGACATTTAAGCTTGGCGAAAACCTAGCACGGAAGGCAAATTGATCACCATCTTTTATTCGATGCTCACGACTTTACGTATTAAGAATCTTGCATTGGTGACCGATCTTACTTTGGAGTTAAGATCGGGCTTCAATATTATCACTGGCGAAACCGGTGCGGGTAAATCCATTGTGATCGGGGCATTGAATTTGATTCTTGGTCAGCGTGCCGACCGCAGTCTAATCCGTGCTGGATCAAGTCAATGTGTGATTGAAGCCGTTTTTGAATCGGCAAGCATTGAGAAAGATCTGACACCACTGCTGGATGATTTTGGACTCGAATCATGCGATGATGGCATATTGATCCTGAAGAGATCACTCAGGACAAGCGGTGCCAATCGTCAGTTTGTCAACGGCTCTCCTACCACACTTGAAGCCCTCGAGTTGATAGGCGAGCTTTTAGTAGATATTCATGGTCCTCATGATCACCAGTCGCTATTGGACGCCTCGCGGCAACTTGAAATTCTAGATGCCTATGGACATCTGGATCCATTACGAGAGGAGTTCACCGACTTGCTGAAAAAACTGCGACAATTGGAGGACCATAAAGTTGCATTGATTGTCGATGATCAAACGCACGCTCAACAGTTGGAGTTGCTGAGGCATCAGGTCCATGAAATCGAATCAGCTCATCTGGACCCCGCGGCAGAGAATGAGCTGGAAGAAGCTTATGAAAAGACTCTCAACGCCTCAAAGCTATTGGAATTGGGGCAATCTGCGCTGTCGGCATTGAATGCCCAGGATGGATCACTATGGGATATCTTGGGGTCCATAGGGCGATCTGTTGATTCACTTTCCACAATTGATCAACACTCCAATGAAATCAGCGAATTGCATCAGCAAACAGTGCATATGGTTTCTGAATTAGAGCAGGCTTTGTCTCATTATGTAGATGGTCTCGACCTTGACGCTGGATTACTCAATGAGCTGGAGGAGCGTATTTCAGTGGTGCAATCCCTGAAGAGGAAATACGGGCCTTCGTTGCGGCAGGTCATTGATTTCGCTCAACAGGCTCAGCACAAGCTGAGTGACCTGGAATCCAGGGAAGAGACGCTTGCGCATTTGAACAGCGATATTGAAAAGTTAGTTGCTGAACTTTCTAGTATCGGTAGAAAACTGACCAAGGCAAGATCCAAGGTGATTCCCGAATTGAATCAGGCGGTCGTGGAAGAACTTAAAGATCTCGGTTTTAAACAGAGTCGCTTTGACGCTAGTTTGACAAGTATGAAAGTCAGCCAAACCAGTGGGGAATTTAAGTTTCATAGCTCGGGCCTCGACAAGGTTGATTTTCAGTTCGGTCCAAACCCGGGAGAGCCCATGCGTCCATTGAAGCGCATAGCTTCCTCAGGTGAAATGGCTCGAGTCATGTTGGCCTTGAAATCTGTGCTTGCTGATCAGGATCGTGTGCCAGTTCTGGTCTTTGATGAGGTCGACGCCAATGTAGGTGGCGAAACTGGAACAGTAGTGGGCTTGAAAATGCAGGAAATAGGCAAGCGCAGGCAGGTGATCAGTATCACTCATCTGGCACCCGTGGCTGCAAGTGCGCCTTATCATTTTATGGTTGAGAAAATTTCGGAAGGAGATCGCACTGTCTCTGAAATTAAGGAATTGAATCAAAAAGACAGGGTCACCGAAATCGCCAGGATGCTTGGTAGTGGAGGTGAGGCAGCTGTTCGCCATGCAAAGGCCATGTTGGATGCAGTAACCTAACCTGATCTTTGGTTCACCTTATCAAACCATTGTTTCAAAGACTGTTCAGGAAATAAATCAGCGCACTGCGGTCTGCTGCATTGATTGGAGTTCGGGTTGGGTCCGGGTGTTTTCGTTCGAACAGTAATTCTTCTATGGAGGACGCTCCGTTGTTGTGAAGATAAGTGTCTCTCTGACTGATGCCTCGCAAAGATGGCGGATTGAATTCTACATTGCCCGCTTCGTCCTTGAGCCCCACATTGAATGTATCAGGGACAGTGTAATGCGGTGGCCTGTGACATTTGTGACATCCCTCCTTGCGAAAAATTGCTTTTCCTACCTCAAAAAAGTTTGAATTGAAATTGCCTCTTGCATGATGAATGGATGGAGGGGCTTTCAGTGTTTTGAGGTAGGTCGCAATTAACTTTGCTTTGTCATCGATTGAACCACGGTGCAGCATGGTTTGATGAAGCGACTTTGCAATTTGATCCTCAAGGTTGTTCATTTTTCCCAACCATGAAAATGGACTCGTTGAATGCACTCCCAATAACGTTAAGATACGTTTGGGGGATCCGAAATGATCGTCCCCGAGGTTGTCGTTCAACAACCCGGTCGTGTGCCCTTCCGTATGACAGCTGTGGCAACTATACCAGCCACGAAGGGAAAGGGTTGCGTCGAAAAATAATCTTTCACCCTTGTCCGAGTCTGTCAGTTCCGGCTGAGGCCCCAGAGTGATTTCATGCACGACCTTGAATTGTTGAAGGTTAATGACTGAGATGGAATCTGAAAACTGATTGAGCACATAGAGCATGGTTTCCTCTCTATTCAAAAGCATGTCGATGGGACGATCTCCAACCAGTATTCTATCTGTGTAAGATCTGGGAAGTTGTGGGCGAATGGCAACACGATCCACACCTTGCAAGGCTGTGATGAGTGCACCATCCGATTTAACAAGGACTCGTCCAGGATCACCCCCGGGGCCAGTTTCGTCTCCCATGCCATATACACTTCCCAGGTGCATGGATGTTCTTCGAGGGTCCTGTAGTTCTTTTAAGGGAATGCTTCTTACCTGGTTGTCCATCAAAACGCCCCAAGTAACCTCGGGGTTGATTGTTGTGGCATATGAATTCAATGATTCTCCGGAAAGCCATACAGTCGATGTGTCCGGTTTGGAGGCAAAAGTCAGATTTGCGATATTATTCACAGGTAATTGGCAGGCCATGTATGTTTCCTGAGTTTCCGAGTTCATCATCACAATCATGCCGTTGAAAGCATCTGCGATAAGCAGATTATTTGTATTCGGTATGAAGGTAAGCTCACCTGGCGGAAAACTTAGATCAATCACTTGCTCAATCTGCCACAATGAGGATTGCTTTCCCGAACTGCCCTTCGACATCAAGGTAACCCGCCTTGACCACTTGGAGGCGATGGCAATTCGGTTTGAATCAGGATGTATCACGATTCGAGTTGGATTCTGTGCCAATGGAACGAACTCGGAGGAGATTCTATCGAATTTGTTGTCAGCGAAGTGAATCATTCGAAGCCCATGCTGACTGTCGTCAAGGATCAATATCTGATCCAAACTGCCTGGCATCAACATGTCCGAGATGCTCTCGGCTATTGATTGTTCCGCCAGGACACGACGGGTGTTCAGATCCACCAGAGAAAGGCTTCCAGAATTACTGTTTGCAACGACTACTTGAGACTGCCCCTGGTTGCTCCAGGCCATACGTACTGGATGTCGCAGGTGTGTGGACGAGGCGAGTTCCTCACTTTTCCCCTTGAACAGAGGCAGTCCACAACACACAACTATCCATGTAAAACGAATTACAGTTCGAATATTCATGCTACTACGTCATTCAACAGGATCCGAATCCCTCAGGTCAAATGGAATAGGAAGTGATAAAACAGGGTTTAGGATAGATTGCATGGTGCCTCTTCATCTTTTATGTTCCTAAATACTGCGCTATGCGAATACTTGTAATTGAAGATGACAAGAAAATTGCTGGATTCCTCGAGAAAGGACTGACTCAAAGTGGTTATGCCGTTGATGTGTGTCACGACGGAGACGAAGGGCTTGTGATGGCTCGTTCATTTTCATTTGATGCAGCTGTATTTGATCGAATGTTACCAGGCATGGATGGGCTTGAGATCATTCGGGTCATTCGACATGAAGGAATTCAGACCCCAGTTTTGATATTAAGCGCCAAGGCTTCAGTGGATGATCGGATCGAAGGTTTACAGGCCGGCGGAGATGATTATCTGACCAAGCCTTTCTCGTTTACGGAACTACTGGCGCGGGTTCAGGCCTTGATTCGTCGTTCCAGTCATACAGCAGAGCCTACGCGTCTGGAGTGTGGAGATCTCAGTATGGACTTGTTGACACGCGATGTTTTCGTCGGGGAGATCAAAGTGGAACTTCAGCCCAAGGAGTTTTCCTTATTGGAATATCTAATAAGACAGCAAGGCCGTGTTGTGACCAAGACGATGATTCTTGAACACATATGGAATTACCATTTTGATCCTCAAACAAATGTTGTGGACGTATTGGTTTCTCGATTACGCAACAAGGTGGACCCGGAAAAGCAACGTATCCATACAATGCGAGGTATCGGTTATGTCCTCAAACCCCATTAAGCAATACCTTCGCACCTTCGGATTCCGGCTGAATCTTTGGTATGCTGGAATTTTTACGCTCAGTGGCGCTGCCATGTTTTATTTCCTTTACTGGATGCTTGCCAACGCGGTGCTTCAAAAGGATTTGGCAGTTTTACAGAATCAAATTCGGGATTATTCGCGCATATACCGAGATGGGGGTGCGCCAGCATTAAGGCGTTGGTTGAAGGAACGCAAGAGGACCGGCGAGCTTAAATCATTTTTTGTCCGAATCACCACTCCTTCGGATCGTGAGGTTTTTCTGGAGGCTTCTGAAAAATGGCTGGAATTTGACGCCTATCAGATGGGGGCCCTTGTCTTCAAGAGTCGCGACTTTTTGAGAATACCTGAACCTGAGGAAGAAGATCTTCTCCTTGCCTACTCTCAATTATCAAACGGTTATATCCTGGTAGCGGGCAAGAGTATGGATAATCAGGAGACCTGGCTCGAACCTTTTCGTCGAGTATTCGTTGGTGCGATGATTCCGGTGGTACTGCTCGGTTTTTCGGGAGGTGCTTTCCTTGCCTGGCGCAGTATGAAGCCGGTGCGGCAAATAAGCTCAGCGGTTCAAAGTATCATTGATACCGGAAAACTGGATCAAAGAGTTGCTTTACCTCCCACAGAAGATGAGTTGACGCAACTTGCCAGATTGTTCAATCGGATGCTCGAGCATAATCAGCGGCTCATAGGGTCGATGCGTGAATCCCTCGATAACGTTGCGCACGATTTGCGTACGCCTTTGACAAGACTGAGAAACGCTGCTGAATCAGCATTGCGTGAAGATAATGTCAGTGAGCAAACGGCCTCGGAGGCCTTGGCGGATTGCATGGAAGAATCCGAAAGAGTATTGACGATGATCGATACACTCATGTCTGTGGCAGAAGCCGAAGCGGGTGTTATGAAATTGAAACTGGTCCCTACTGACCTGTCTCAGATTTTGCGCGAATCGTTTGACCTGTACGAGCATGTGGCAGAAGATAAGTCACTTGTGGTCCAATTGAATTCAAGCTCAGGAATGATCGCAACCGCTGATCCACAGCGGGTTCGTATCGTTTTCGCCAATCTGGTTGATAACGCAATGAAATATACGCCCGAACGAGGCAAGATAGTTGCCAGCATAAAAAGAATGGATGATCTGATTGTTCTGCAGCTGCAGGACTCGGGACCAGGTATTGCAGAGAAAGACATGGAAAAGATCTGGGATCGGCTTTTTCGGGCAGATAAAAGTCGCTCGCAGCGAGGATTGGGCCTGGGTCTCAGTCTGGTGAAGGCCATTGTTGAAGCGCACGAGGGTTATGTAGAAGTCAAGAGCCAGCTGGGTCGCGGATCTGTCTTTACCGTAGCTTTCAAGGCTAGACTGGATGAGGGTAAACCGGAAGATGCTCCACAGAAACAACTTGCTTGATTAATCGAGATGATCCCGCCTCAAATATCTCGTTTATTCTGGCGCAAAGCGCTTTATCACAGGATCGATCCATGAATTTAAGTGAAGGACTCTTTTCAATAGTGCTTCAAAAATCGGCACGCTGCATTGACTTCTGTCCTTTCGTCTTTCTATTGTTGAAGCCATTAAGGAAAATTCATGTTGGATGTCATTGAACAACTATTGGTATTGCAGGACCGAGACCAGAAAATCATGCGTCTGCAGGAAGAACTATCTCGTATTGAACCCGAGCGCAACGCCTTGTTGTCCAAGGCAGACAGCTCCAAAGAAGCCTTGAAAAAGGCCAAAACTGAGGCTCAGCAGGTGGAATCAAACCGTAAAGAGCTGGAGCTGGAGGCGGAATCCAAAAAGAAGCAGATTAATCGCTACGCATCCCAACAGCTTGAGACCAAGAAAAATGAAGAGTACCAAGCACTGAGCAAAGAAATAAACACTTGTAAGAGTGATATCGAGAAACTGGAAGATCAGGAACTCGAATTGATGGAATCCTATGATTTAAAACTGGACGCAATCAAAGAAGCTGAAAAAAACGCTAAAGAAGCCCAAAGCCGAGCGGACGAACAAGTAGGGGAACTCAAAGTTCGGGAAGGGAATCAGAAGAAAGATAAGCAAAACTTTGAAGAGGAGAGAACTCAACTGGCTGCAAAAATAGACCCAAGCGTCCTGGTCAGATACGATCGATTGCTGAAAAAGAAAAAGAGCAAAGTAGTTGTAGGAATCAATCGAGGCGTCTGCGCAGGCTGCCACATGTCACTACCTACTCAAATTCAGGTTTCCTGTAAAGCTCAGAGCGAGATTGTGAATTGTTCGAATTGCGGTAGGATTGTCTATTTTACAAGAGACATGGAATTGAACTTGTAAGATTTCGATTTCTTTGACAAATCCTCTTGTACGATTGAAATGAAAAGGAAAAAAACTTTCATCTGGATACAGACTATCCTGTTGATTTTTCTGATAGTCGGATGTAGCACTGTTCCGGAAACGGGGAGAAGGCAGTTGATATTGCTTTCTGCTCAACAGGAAATGCAATTGGGTTTCAGTAACTTTGAAACCATGAAAACAAACGTGCCGATCAGCAAGGATCCGGCCGGTAATGCCTTGCTTAAAAAAGTAGGGGGACGGATCGCTGCTGTGGCAGACTTGCCCGGAGCAGAATGGGAGTTTGTCCTGTTTGATAGCCCTGAGGCGAACGCGTTTTGTCTGCCTGGTGGCAAAGTAGGCGTTTATACAGGGATTCTACCTATCACAAAGGACGAAGCAGGCCTAGCTACCGTGATTGGGCATGAAGTCGCTCATGCTGAAAAACGTCATGGGAATGAGCGTGTTTCCAGAGCGTTGCTGACCCAGTTGGGTGGTTCGCTGGTTCAATCTGGAATGTCAGCTTATGGCTACGAAACCAAGACTCAAGTCGCCGCTGCAACCGTTTACGGTATGACAACTCAGTTAGGTGTATCTTTACCACACAGTCGAACCCAGGAAAGTGAAGCCGACTATGTCGGTCTGTTGAGAATGGCGCAGGCAGGGTATTCTCCTGAGGCTTCTGTTGCATTCTGGGAACGGTTCAAAGCTCATAACGCAAATCAAGGAAGCGGTGGCGCCCCCTGGTTCATGAGGACTCATCCAATGGATGATAAGCGCATCGCAGACTTGAAAAGGTGGATCCCGGAGGCCAGGTCCAGATTCAGGCCTCAACCTTGATCAATTGAGAGATTGAAATCCTGATCCGGTCTTTCAGGCTCTTTGATTTATTTGAAATGCCTTGACTGTTTTGGTTCAACTTCATGTGTTATCTCACATACATACAGATTTTTTAAACATTTTATGAACGCGGGAATTAGTGCCATTAATGATGAAGTCAAGGAGGCAAGCGGCTTTCTTCAGCCTCTTCTAACTGAAATTAACAAAGTTGTCGTCGGTCAAAAGTACCTCATTGAGAGACTTGTCGTTGGCATGCTGGCTGATGGCCATGTTTTACTGGAAGGAGTGCCAGGTTTGGCTAAAACTACCTCTGTCAAAGCCCTTGCAAATGGGTTGAGCGTCGACTTTTCCCGTATTCAATTCACCCCTGACATGCTGCCTGCCGACGTCATTGGAACTCAGATTTATAATCCTCAGTCGGGAGATTTCACCACGCGGAGGGGGCCGGTTTTCGCCAATATCGTCTTGGCAGATGAAATCAATCGAGCGCCAGCAAAAGTGCAGAGTGCCTTGCTCGAAGCCATGCAGGAAGGGCAGGTTACCATCGGAAGCGAATCTTACCCATTATCGGATCCTTTTCTGGTGCTGGCTACCCAGAACCCTATCGAGCAGGAAGGTACTTACCCGCTGCCAGAGGCTCAGATTGATCGGTTCATGCTCAAACTGCGTATTGATTACCCCACGCGTGATGAGGAACGACAAATTCTGGATTTGATGGCTCGCACTGGAAGTTCACCTGTAGCTCAACCAGTAGTTCAAGGTGAGCAGATCCTGAAAGCACGCAAGGTGATCAACGAAATTTATATCGACGATAAAGTCAAAGATTACATTGTTGATTTGGTTGTATGTACCCGGGAACCGGAGACATACAACATTGACCTCGGTGATTTCATTCAACTTGGGGCCTCTCCAAGGGCCACGATTTCATTAACCCTGGCGGCCAAAGCCTATGCTTTCCTGCGCGGCAGAGGTTATGTCACACCGCAGGATGTCAAAAGCATCGGGATGGACGTATTGAGGCACCGGGTGGCTGTGACCTTTGAGGCCGAAGCAGAAGAACGCACGAGTGAATCCATCATCCAGACAATTTTTGATGAATTACCCGTCCCTTGATATCAATTATTCTCTCCGTTCACCGCACGTGCTGTAATCATCGGGAACGGCTGCCCTCCGACAATCCATGATACCCAAGGAAATCCTCAAGAAGATTCGCCAAATCGAATTACGGACCAAACGTCTGGTAAGCGAGACGATGGCCGGACACTATCATAGTGTCTTCAAAGGTCAGGGGATGCATTTTGATGAAGTGAGGGAATACCAGCCAGGCGACGATGTCAGGACTATCGACTGGAATGTAACTGCAAGGATGAATCATCCGTTCATTAAAAAATTCGTGGAAGAACGCGAGTTGACTTTAATGCTGGTAGTGGATCTGAGTGGGTCGGGTTTATTTGGTTCAGGTGACCAATCAAAACGTGAACTTGCAGCGGAAATTGCATCCGTGCTTGCTTTCTCTGCCATCAGGAATAATGACAAAGTTGGCCTGATTCTATTTACGGATGAGGTTGAGAAATATATCCCTCCAAGGAAGGGGCGATTTCATGTATTGCGCGTCATAAGGGAGATTATGTTTCATCAGCCTGCACGGCGTGGTACTGATATTAATTGTGCCCTGAAATTTCTTAGTCGAGTAACTACGCACAAGGCAATCGCGGTAGTGATTTCAGATTTCATTGGCCAAACCGCTCCAACACGCAGGGAAATTTCAGCCCACCTTCTGCGGGAAGTCGTTTTGTCTGACGTCTTGAAATACGCTTCTGTGACTTCTCTCAGGCAAGCCAATCGTCGCCATGATGTAGTTGCAGTGCAAGTCATGGATCGATTTGAAATGCACTTGCCTGCGATTGGTAGAGTGCTGCTCAAAGACGCCGAGACAGGAGAGGTGATGGAGGTAGATACAGGAGATCCTCGGAAACGTGCTGCTTTTGCCAGTAAACAGAAAAAAGCACAGCACGAGCTAGGAAGGTTGTTTCGTTCTGTTGGTATTGATTCCATTCAGCTCACCACTGATGAAAATTACGAAATTGCGCTTGCTCGTTTTTTTGAGACCAGGGAAAAAAGGAGGCTACGCGGATGACAACCAACGGACCCGCACTTCTGATCGATGAACCACGCGCGTCTTCTACCAATGGCGTGCCCTCCGAGCTGAATGATATTCGGCCTGCAATCGAAATTGTATCTTTATGGGAATATGCGGGATGGGCCCTGTTCCTGATAGCTGTTCTCGTTCTTGCTTACTTTCTGACTCGATATTTTCTCAAGAATCGAAAAAAGCGAATGAGTGAGCAAGCCTCGCGCCCCATAACTCCGTCTCACATTCTGGCGAGAAAACGGCTGGATGCAGCACTCGAACATCTGCACGATACCCGTCTGTTTTGCGTGTTGGTTTCAGATGCCATCCGCAAATACCTGGAAGATCGTTTTGAGTTGCGGGCACCTGAGCGAACGACGGAAGAATTTCTGGAAGAGTTACAATCTTCAGCTTCGCTCAATGCCTCTCAGAAAGAAACGCTCCACTCCTTCCTAGAACAATGCGATTTAGCCAAATTTGCTAAGGCGGATATGCTTGGTAAGGAGCTTAAATCACTCCACGATATTGGATTGCAATTTGTGAGGGAAACGGAACCAGAAGTTATCTCTGCGCCAGGAGCCAAGCTGAACCGGGAGGTTCAATCCACGGCTCCCGGATCGCAGAAAGAGAGGAGTCATGATTCATGAACTTCAATTTTGCTCATCCTTATTTTCTTCTTCTTCTGCTATTGCTTCCCTTTCTAGCGTGGTTACGTGCCCGACAAATTAAGGAGGCTGCATTTCTTTATTCTTCTGTGACTTTGTTACGAGGAGTGGCCAACCTTAAGCGATCCAGTGCGCGTGCGTTTCTGATTCGACTACGGTGGTTGATTTTAGTGCTCTGTATTTTGGCGATGGCTCGCCCACGCTTGAGTGAGGGCAAGACTTCAGTCAAGGCAAGTGGCATCGATATCGTGGTGGCTCTGGACTTGAGTATGAGTATGGCAGCAATGGACTTTGAGAAAAATGGCGAGCGCGTCAATCGTCTGGACATTGCCAAAGACGTTCTGGAAAGTTTTGTGAACAAACGTAGCAATGATCGCCTCGGCTTGGTTGCTTTTGCTGGACGCGCCTACATTGCTGCTCCATTGACTTTGGATCACGATTTCTTTCAGCTTAATCTGGATCGCCTGCAACTTGGTATTGTAGAAGACGGCACTGCCATTGGTTCCTCTTTGACTGCCGCCCTCAATCGTCTCAGGGATGTGGAGTCAAAAAGTCGAATCGTTATCCTGATGACCGACGGACAAAATAATTCAGGTAAGGTGCCGCCTTTAACTGCAGCTGAAGCTGCTGAGGCACTGGGGGTTAAAATTTATACCATAGGTGTTGGGACCAAAGGCATGGCACCTTACCCTCAAAAAGGTCCATTCGGTCGCACTAACTTTGTGCAGATGAAAGTCAATATCGATGAAGAGACCCTGAAGGGTATTGCTGATAAAACCGGCGGCAAATATTATCGTGCAGACAACAGTGAATCTTTTCGTCAGATTTACGAGGAGATTGATTCACTTGAAAAAACCGAAGTAGAGATGCAGCAATACACAAAACACGAAGTTTTGGCAGCGTGGTTTCTTCTTCCCGGGCTCATTTTGCTCATTTTAGAAATGATTTTAAACAATACCATATGGAGGAAACTTCCTTAGAATCATGGATGATACATTTCGATTTGAAGAAGTAAGGATGCTCTGGCTGATGGCGATCACTGTATCAGTCCTGATTTTGTTTTTATGGTGGGGCTGGATGAAGAAAAAGGCTTTGATTTCCGAGTTTGTGAAATCCAGGTTATTGGCCTCATTGACATTGGGAGTTTCCTGGAAAAAACAAAATATCAGATCCGCTCTGTTGACCTTCGCTGTCGTTTTACTCTTTATTGCTTTGGCTCGCCCGCAATGGGGGTTTTCATGGCAAGAGGCTACTCAACGCGGGTTGGATATTGTGGTTGCTGTGGATACATCCAAAAGTATGCTGGCGTCTGATTTAACCCCGAATCGACTCCAAAGGGCAAGATTGGCTGCCTTGGATTTGATGGAACTTGCGCAACAGGATCGATTGGGGTTGGTTGCTTTTTCCGGTAGCGCATTCCTGCAATGTCCATTGACATTGGACAATCAGGCGTTCCGGCAAAGTGTGGATATTTTAGGTCCCGATGTGATCCCGCAAGGTGGAACCTCGATATCGGAAGCCATCGAAAGTGCTCTGACGGCCTTTGATCCTGAAAACAACAATTACAAAGCCATCATTATTCTTACTGACGGAGAGGATCATGAAGACGGTGCCGTAGCGGCTGCAAGAGAAGCATTGGCCCAGGGCTGTCAAGTTTTCACAGTTGGCCTTGGTAGCCCTGAGGGTGAATTGATCCAAATTGTCGGAGAAAACAATCAGCGCAGTTTTTTGAAAGATGAAGAAGGGAATGCTGTTAAATCGAGACTCAACGAGAAGTTACTCAAAGAGATTGCTGAGGCGGGTAATGGATCCTACATATTGATGCGTGATGCAGGTACTTTATCGTCATTATACAGCACTAATCTGGCGCCTTTGCCGAAATCGGAATTGGCCTCACGTCTGGTCAGACAGTATATTGAACGGTTTCAATGGCCCCTTGGTTTGGCGATTTTGATTTTGATGTGTGAAATGTTCGTTTCTGATCAGAGAAAAGTACCGAAACCTACTGAACAAATTCAATCAAGCAATGTATTGAAACATTCGTGATAAAACCCTGAAGGCATTGAAAATATTTGTTATTTATGCCATTTTAATAAATCAATAAAAACCATGTACCTAGAAAAAACACTCAGTCAAAAGTCTTGTAAGATCCAGATGTGTCTCATGGTTGGAATTCTTCTGACAGTGGTGCTGTGTGCAGATTCACCGCGCAAAGCGGCCGATTACATGAAACTTGGTCAGTATGACGATGCCATGAGAGTTTATGCTGATCTTGCAGCAAGGAAACCGGATGATTCACGCTACCTCTATAATGCCGGAGTTGCTGCTTACAAGGCTCAGAAATTTCAGGAAGCTCAGGAATATTTTGATGCTTCAAGTTTATCGTCTGACCTGGGTTTGCAACAACAGTCATTTTACAACCGCGGCAATGCACTCTACAAATCCGGTGAAAGTGAAGCAGAATTTGAAAAGAAAACACAATTATGGAAAGAAGCTCTTGATCAGTTCGATCATGCTGTGAAATTGAACGATACGGATAAACTTGCAACAGAGAATCTTCAATTTGTTAAAACCCAACTGGAGAATCTTCAGGAGCAGGAGCAGGAAAATCAATCCAACGAAGACGACAAGCAGGATCAGGACAAGCAGGATCAGGACAAGCAGGATCAGGACAAGCAGGATCAGGACAAGCAAGATCAGGACAAGCAAGATCAGGATAACCAGGAGGACTCAAGTGAAGGCAGTAATCAAGATCCATCCTCGGAGGAAGATCAGGAAGATCTGAAAAAGGGAGATCAGGATCATGAGAATCCTGAAAAGCCAGAAGAGCAGGAACAAAAGCAATCTTCAAAATCAGATGAAAATCAAGAGGAGGAAGAAGCATCCGCAGGTCAGCCGGAGGAAGGTAAAGGAAATGAAACCGAAACCGCAGCAACCACAATGACGCCTCAGCAAGCCATGCAGTTATTGGAATCCGCAAAGGATGAGGCAAAGGCGTTGATCTTCAAACCTCTAGAAAATAAACGCAACCAACGGTTCAAAGATTGGTGAATTTGGACTTCCGCATGTTTTCGAAAGTATTGAAACCCTTGTTTGAGAGATGGCAGAGTTGGTTGTTGATCCTACCGCTCGTCTCTTTTATTTTTGTAATACCCGCCACAAGAGCTGCCGAACAGGTGCGTACGGGTGTGTCTCTTTCACCTGCTAAAGTGCCGGCCGGAGAAACAGCGATATATCAATTGCAAGTCATCAACGGAAAACCCAGTCAGCTTCCGGAATTTCCAGCTATTGATGGATTGGAAATAAAATATGCAGGTCAACAAACCAGTTCCAATACCCGCATTTCCCAAGGCAGGATGGTGAGGGTAGTTTCTTTGATTTACCAATGGAAAATTGTGCCTGAGAAAGAAGGTGTTTACCTGATTCCTCCCCTGGAATTCAAAGTAGGTGGTAACACCCTTAAAACTCAGGCAGCCCGGCTTTCGGTAAGCAAGGGAATTGATTACAGCCAATATGCTTTCATTCAGCTAAGCCTCCCCAAGCGCGAGTTTTACGAAGGGGAACCATTTGCTTTTTCAGTTGATTTATTTGAACAGAACGCTCGGGTAGAGAAAGCGCCTGATCTCATATCAGATGGGTTTGTGGTTCAGCGCATATCAGACAATCTTCGGCAAAGCAAAAAAGTGATTGGCGGTGCATCCTACAATGTATGGAGCCTTGATTATACGGCGCGACCTGTGCGGCACGGTGAGTTGCAACTCGGCCCTGTCGATTGGCCTGCTGGTTTAGTGTTTCGTCAACAATCCCGCTCTAGAGGTGTGTTCGATTCTTTTTTCAATGATATGAACGCAAAGCGCCGCAATATTGTTTTGAAGGCTGCCGGGGAAACTTTGAAGATCCTTCCATTACCCAGTGAAGGTCGACCGGCATCCTTCAACGGTGCTATTGGCGTTTATTCCATGGACATTGAAGCTTCTCCCAAAGAACTTATAGCTGGAGATCCACTGACGATTATCATCAGTATCTCTGGCAATGGAGCTCTGGATTCCGTTCCAATGCCACCGATTGACCATTGGCAAGGATTCAAAACGTATCCAAACAGCGTGACTACGCAACAGAGTGATCAGACCGGACTTGTCGGAACACGTCGTTTTGAACAGGTCGTTATTCCGCAAAGCAGCGATTTAAAAGCTATCCCGCCCATAGAATTCAGTTATTTTGATACAAACTCCAAGAAATACCGCTCGGTCAAGTATCCTGCTATACCGATCCAGGTAAAAGCAAACCCGAATGCACCTACGATGCCTTCTCAAACATTTTTGAGGAATGGCGAAGAAGGATTCCCGAAGCCCAAACCCAAAGATGTAGTGCCTATCAAACCGTTTCTGGGTGAGGTGGTCGCACTTGACAATCCTTGGATGATGCAAAGCAGTGCTTATGGGCTTCAACTCATTCCCTTGATCTTTCTCGGGATAGCATTAGGTATAAGTCAATTTCGAGAGCGATCTGGTAAGGATGTCAGAGGTAAGCGAAAACGCCATGTGGACTCGTTCATCCGAAAACAAGTTCCGTTACTGGATGCGTTGGCACAAAAGAATGATAGTGATGGTTTCTTTGAACTAATGTTTCGACTCATACAGGAGCGTTTGGGACAATGCATGAATTTGCCGGCTGTATCCATTACCGAATCAGTGCTTGATGACCAGCGTGGACAATTGGATTGTTCGGAGGAGGATATTGAAACGCTTCATCGCCTGTTTCAGGCCTGTAATCAAGCGAGATACGCTCCGATACGATCCACAGACCAATTAGTGCAATACGCAGGCGAATGTCGTCAGATACTGACGAAAATAAATTGAAATTTATCTTTGCGATACATGCCTTCTACCAGCTTGAACTTTCGTGTTTTCATTCCTTGTCAATGGGTAAGCCCAACATGGATGGTCGTGTTGGGTTTGCAACTGGTGCTCATGGATTCGTCCAGACTGAAAGCACAACAAGGTGAATCCGAAGCAAGCGCCCAGAGTGAAGAGATGTCCTCAGAGGAGGCATTGATCGCCGCAGAATACAGGGAATTACTCGAACTGGATGATGTGGCCTTGCAGGAAGTTGATGATTGGATTAGCGAATCGAATGCAACCAATGATGGTGTGGATGACACATCCTTGATCTCGCTTCCCGGCAGAATCGAACAACGGCTCAAACCCGTTCGCGCTGCCTACGATGCGTTCATTCAAAAGCATCCCAAGCATGTGGGAGTGCGATTGGCTTATGCCAGCTTTTTAACGGACCGAGGTGATGAGGTTTTGGCCGCGCCTCATTTAATGAAAGCAACTGAGCTAAACCCTGGAAACCCGGCAGCATGGAACAATCTTGGGAACCATTACGGCCATCTGGGGCCAGTAATAAAGGCTTTTGAATGTTATGAAAAAGCTATCAAGCTGAATCCCAATGCAGCGGTTTATTTTCATAATTACGGGACCACCGTTTATTTGTTCCGCAAGGATGCGATGAAACATTTCGATATCAGCGAATCCGAAGTGTTTGACAAAGCGCTGAAGCTTTATCGAAAAGCCCTTGAAAAAGAACCGCGTAACTTTGATTTGGCGGAAGACATTGCGCAGACTTACTACGGCATTCGAAATAAAGCAGTGCCTCCTCGAATGGCTCGTCCAGATGAAGCTCTTAAGGCATGGGCCTATGCTTTGAAAATAGCGCCGGGTGAACATGAACGACAAGGCGTCTACATACATCTGGCACGTATCCATCTTCAGATTGACCAAGTAGCCGAGGCCAGATTGGCTTTGGATGAAGTGAATCTAGCTGTTTACCGGACATTAAAAGATCGAGTGGGCAAAAACCTTGAGAACCGGACTGCCGAACTCGTTCCCAGTGCTGAAGTGCGATGAAAAATCAAGCCGGGTTTAAGTTTTTCAAGTGGTTTGTTTTGATGAGTTTTTTTAATCGCTGACACAAAGAATTTATGGATTTGCCCGAATTACCTCTCATGCAAGATGCGGAATTGATCGAACTCGCACAATCAACAATGCATGACGCAAAATTTCCATTCCTTTCTTCCGTTGATGGGGATCAAGCGCGGGTACGCCCAGTCTCACCAGTACGTTTGGATCATTTTACTGTCTACGTAGCCAACCTGAAATTCTATAAAAAGACCGAGGAGATTGCCATCAACCCCAAAGTTGAGCTTTGTTACATGGCTCAGAACCATGATCAGGTGCGTATTACTGGCATTGCAGAGCTTGTTGATGATCGTGAAACAATGGTTGAAATTTGGGATAGCAACCCTCTTCTTCGTAAATATCTCGGATCAGTAGATAACCCTCAGTTGATTATTTACCGAATCATTCCAAATCAAGTTCGATACATGAAAGAATGGGCACTCGAATATTATGACGTAAAATTTTCCGTATGATTCATCATTGTTGAGCGGAAGTTCCCATTTCAATCACCCTGATAATTTCCCTGATGACCTGCTTGGGATAGATTCCCTCGAGTCCCTTTCCCGATTCAATAATGGTAACGTGTTTTCCCAATGGTCGCCATATTTCCATGTTGGTAGGGCCCCATAAAATGACGGAAGGAGTCCCCAGAGCCGCCGCTATGTGACTGATGCCGGAATCGTGTCCGACAAATGCCTGACTTTGGGATAGGGCGCGCGCCACTTCCTCCAATGGACGGTTCATAAAAAGTCGGGTTCGATCTTTTGGGAA
>KB911989.1 GCA_000383715.1 Verrucomicrobia bacterium SCGC AAA164-E04 | reverse complement strand
CTGCCTTGTATCCATGTCGTAGGCAAAGACTTTCCCGTGAACCCAACCTCCCCAGGCAGACCAGTCGCCTGTATCTGCAACCCATAAAGTAGTTCCATTGGACCAGAGGTCGCGTGGGTTATGGTTTCCAGCAGCCGAAAGGGAACTGAAATCGAGTTGCGGTTTGCGGAAGGTGGTGACCAAGTCGTAAGCGTAAATCTTCTCATCCTTGTCGTCCGTTACCCACATTGTGCTTCCATCAGACCACAGACCTGCTGGGGTATCATTTCCTGCTGCTGCCAAGGTATCGAATTCGCGGTCTTCCTGACGTTCGCCTGACTGCAGTTTGTAGGCGAATATGCGATCCTCAAAATCATCGCATACCCAGATGATGGTTCCGTCCGACCAGACACCCCTTGTCGTGCGGTTGCCTGCCGGTGCTAGTGAATTAATATCACCGGCGTAATCCCTGGGACCCGCAATGTTGTAAGCAAATAATTTGCTGAAAAGCCAGTCTGTCACGTACATGGTGGTACCGTCTGACCATAGCCCAATTGGCCTGCCGTTCCAGCCAGCTGCGTCCATGTAATAGCGCAACTGAAATTGAACGGGTGTGTCGCTTATTTTGCTTGGAGCCCAGGCACTGGGTTGTAAAGAAAGAGAATCGAGAAGTGTATCTTGGGCTCGAGTGGTCCAGGCTGAGGAAATCAGCGCCATTCCCAGACCCAAAGGATATATTGAACGCTTCCAATTTGCTCTATCCATAATCAGTCAATGTCTATCACGCAGTCCATGAAGTTTGTTTGTCCGCTATCTGTAGCATATTGCTTGCCAATGAATCTTACAGACTCGGTCAGGGCAGAGGGAGCGTCCCTTCAGGGAACAGCCACTCCCAAATTTGATTGTCCTGAAAGCCTGTGAGCTCCACAAAAGGAATGCTCAAGCTGCTGAACCGGCGATCGTTTTCAAATGCGGCCTCGATGGTTGGGATTAACTCGCTCAGGGGAGTTCGGAATGTCTGTAAGATGGCAGGAAGCTTCTCTGCTACCAAAGCTGCTATGACGTAGCTGCCTGTCAGTGAAAAATGTGAACGGTCGTCACATTCATTGCCACACACACTCATGAAGGTGCTTGCCCTGTCTCCCAGTCGATCATACAGCGCCGCACTGTCTTTGTTCAGATCCACAATCTGAGTATTTTTCATTCTGGCGATCTTGAGCAGGCTGTCTCGCTTGCCAGAAAGATCGTTGATATGATTATCAGATGGATCGAAAATTCGAATGGCGACCGGCGTTACAAGGATAGGAATGGCGTTGATGCCACGGATTTCATCCACGATTTTGGCCAGATTCGACTCAAAAACCTCCGTTGAAGTACCTTCTTTTTGCTCGATATGACCAAATTGAAGGATGACGATGTCTGGCTTGATTAGATTGAGAGAGTCGGTTTTATTTCGAGCAAAGTATTGAACTGTCCCCATGCCAGGCTCCGCCAAATTCACAATCGTTGCTCGGTCATCGAATAAATTTTTAAAATGTTGTCCCCAACCATGATATTGAATCGAAAGAAACGATAAATCGGCCATGGTAGAATCTCCCAGAAGCACGACCCTTGGTTCAAATTCATCCATGGACATGTCCGGGATCAAATCGACAAAGCCTTGGTCTCCCGCAGGCAATTCAAGGGGAATATGTTCAGAAGGTAGAAACAAGTCTCCTGCTTCACTCCAATTGGAAAGGTCAGTTGAAAACCGTGCACGATACGTTCGATCCTCTTCAACGGATCGCGTAAAGAAGGTGTCTTTTCCTGCTTGGAATGTTACAACCTGTGCGCTGCTTTTGTGGGAGACGCCGATCAGACTGACGCAAAGCGCCAGCAGCCACCATCGATTGGTTAATTGTTTCAACATGTTAATTGATACGATCCCTGTCTTGAAAACGAGTCAGACTCGGAAGGCAAATGTGACAAAGCTGGTAGCTTATGCACCTCCATTGCCTATTATTATCTGGAAAACCGTAAGGGGCATTCTCTCAACTTGCAATCCCAAAAGGGTAGCTCGGCTCCTTCCATGTAGACCGCTTCTGACCATTTTTCATGCGTTGACGGCAGGGGGTAATTCCTTCTTCAGCCAAGGGCTCTTTACTTGGTGCTAAATCATTATTTTGACTCGTGGTTGAGTGGTGTTTGTGGTTAGGATTACACAAAAGAACGCGTTTGCTTGTAGCTTTCCTGTTTTGCAGATTGTCATGAATCAATGCATCCTTTTTGCTTGTTTGAATTATATGGAATTTGGCGCCACACTGAACCAACGATCCAATTTGATACCGTATTTTGCGGTTCTTCTGGCGGCAATGCTTTCAGGTTCATGTATGGAATCATTTGCCCAATTGAGTGGTTTGCATATCACGGAGGTCATGCCTCGCAATGGGGCTGCTCTGTTTGATGAGTGGGGTGAAACCCCGGATTGGGTGGAGATTACCAATTTCAGTGATTCCCCCATTAATCTGCGAGATCATGGGCTTTCGAATGATCCTGATCAGGCTTTTTTGTATCGCTTTCCTCATTTTACACTTGAAGCAGGGAAGCGAGTCATCATTTTTTGTTCTGGACGGCAATCAAGGCGTGTCACGGAAATGAGGAATCTGGACCTAGTGAAACCCGTTGTTGAGGGGGAACTACTTCATTTGGATGCAGCCAATCCGGAATCATTCATTCTTCACGATAACGGGCATGTTCAAACCTGGCTTGATCAAAGTGGTGCTACTCATCATGCTTCACAATTGAATCCACTAAAAGCTCCAGTCTTTCTTCCAATCGCTCCGGACCAAGTGCCAGCTGTCTTTTTTGATGGGGATGATGATTTTCTTGAATTGGAAGAGATACGAAATGCACGCACCATTCTTTGGGTAGGTTCAGAGCATCCTTTTGCAACTGATCATTCGCGAGTCATGTTTGGGCACACCTTTTTCATCCCCATGATCAGGGGAGCCAATCATTTTTTACTGCATCCAATCCACAGCGCACATTTACTCAGATTCGGATCCTTACAAAACGGTCGTATTATCGACGCGGCTATCCAGCCAGCGCCTGTGTCCTTGTCACTGCTGCGGTTTCAAACCGATCAACCGCGGTTCATCAATTTCATTGGATCAGATCGCCAAATCCCTGATCTAAACTGGCATGGTTGGTTTTCGGAAGTTCTCTTGTATGACCATATCCTGACTCCATTAGAACGTCAGCAATTGGAAAAATATCTCATGCAACGATGGGGTTTACCTAACCGATATTTACATGCTCCTTTTAAAATACCCAATCAAGCGGGAACTCTTTTTCTGTCGGACCCGGCAGGAAATCGGCTGGATGTATTTTTAATTACCGAGGCCCCCAGGGATGTTTCCCTGGCTCGAGATGAAATCAGTGGGTTGTTTGGCTTCAGTGAGACTTCTTCCCCTGGAATTAAAAATACAGGGCCTTTTCACCAGGGGAGACTGGATGAGGTTGAAGTTTCCATTGATGCGGGACATTATCCGAAACCCATCACCGTATCCTTGATACACTCAGATCAGCGAGTTGAAATACGTTACACATTGGACGGCAGCATTCCCGATTCAAATGCTCCCATTTATCATGCACCTGTCACACTTGATGAGACATCGGTCTTAAAAGCCAGAGCCTTTCTTGAGGGATATTTGCCAAGTGGCACTTGCTCACATACGTATCTGATCAACTTCAAGTCAACCATACCGATCATATCAGTGAGCGGGGCACAGGATGACTGGTACAGTGATGAACGCGGTATCTACGTGAGGGGCTCTCAAGGCGGAGTCAATCTCCCGCATATCGGGGCTAATTTCTGGCGCGAATGGGAACGGAGTGTGGATGTGGAATGGATCGATCCTGAAGGACAACGTCGTTTTGTGCAAAGCGTCGGAGCTAAAATTCACGGAGGTTGGTCACGAGCAGCGCCGCAAAAATCAATTGCACTGATTGCCCGCTCACGATACGGAGATAATCGATTTCGTGGTCAATTCTTCGAAGATCGAGAGAATACCGAATTCAAACAACTCTTGCTCCGTAACACAGGGAATGATTGGACAAGCGCGATGTTGCGCGATGTAGTTTCGCAATCATTGATGGACGGCCTCGACCTCAATACGCAGGCTTACCGGCCGGTGCAGGTGCTGCTCAACGGGAATTATCTGGGGTTATTTCATTTGCGGGAACGTGCCAATGAACATTTCATCCACGATAATTCGGGGATACCTTCCGACAATATTGATTTGGTCGATAATACTTTCGAAAGTCTCGCTGGTGATCACCTGAATCTCTACTTTTTTTCAAGATGGCTTTTGGATGCTGAAACGGAGAGTGATGCTTTCGTGGACGATCTCGATGGGTATATCGAAGTGGACAATTTCATGGATTATGTGATTTCGCAAATCTGTCTTGATAATCAGGATTGGCCGCACAACAACGTTCGATTGTGGAAGGAACGAACTCCTGAAGGCAAATGGCGTTGGCTACCCTATGATTTGGATGCGACATTTGATCCATTGAAAGTGACGGTCAGCAACAACACATTGGGAAGGTTGCTTGGTCAGGGTACCAAACTTACAAGTCGAGTTCTTGCCGCCATCAACAATAATGCAATTTTAAAAGAGAGGTTTATCAAACGTTTCCAGCACCTTTTAAATACTACTTTCACCTCCGAAAACATACTTGAGCATCTCAACGCATTAGCAGATGGAGTCAGACAGGAAATGACCCGTCAAACGGAACGCTGGGGAGGGATTCAACTGGGGGATCATGTCACGCCTGTCAATCTGGACGAATGGGAATCGAATGTGGACCATATGCGTTTGTTTGCATTTCAGAGGCCTACTTATGTTTGGCAACATCTTGCCGAAACCTATGAACTTCAACCCCCATTGACCCTCGCAATCAATCTGCCTCCGGAAGAAAAGGGGCATTTGCTTATCAACGGTCTTAAGACGAATCACCCGGTTGGTCGTCTTTGGATGGCCAAATTTTTCTGGGAACTAGATTTGGAAATAACCGCGGTTGCTGAATCTGGGTTTCAATTCAGTGGATGGGCTGAATTGAACGACACCTCAGAGTCCATCGTGGTTAAACCCAGCTCAACCAGATCTCTTACTCCTGTATTTGAACAAATTGAAAACGCATTGCCGCTCAACTTGGAGCCATTTGCCATTGCGTCAAGTGATTACAAATTCGATGCCTGGCCATCCAATATGCCCCCGGGTAAGCGTCCCGTCTCGATGGCTTTTCTTGCCAGCTCAAGAAAGGACCCCGAATTGACAAGCGAATCGCTATCTCTTTGGGATGAAAATTACAACTCTCTCAATCGCAGTCGGGTCGTGGGCTTGGGTGAGGGAGGGGTTGCTTTTTATAATACCGACGAACCGCATTCAGGGGGAAAGGGTGGCTACGCCGCAGGCGCCGTCCTTGCCCTGAATACTCAAGGCGCTCAGAGGTTATTTGCTCAGTGGACAAGTGGGCAACTTACGGATTTTGATCAGTCTTATGCGATCAGGATGCAATATCGTATTGGCGAATCAGGCTCCTTCTCCAGTGTTCTGGATCAGCATGGGCAGCCTCTGGAGTTTGTCAGCGATTCTTCCATTGTCTCGCGGGCTCTGATCATGGGGCCGGTTGAATTGCCTGCCCGTTTAGTTGGTCAACCCTACATTGAACTGCGCTGGAAATATTATGCACTGGAAACAGGTCGGGACGATGGGAGGCCTTCGTTGCGAATGGATGATATCCTGATCAGTTCACAACCCATCAAAGCAAAAGTAGCGGGTCAGACAGGAAATGTTCGCCTCAGTGAAATCATGTATCACCCCCCGACGCTGCGATCCAATGAAGAATTTATTGAGTTGGTGAACATTGATGACCATCCCATTCAGTTGGCAGGTTGGAGATTGAACAGGGGAGTTGAGTTTGAGTTTCCTTCCTACATCTTACAACCTGGAGAGTATGTCGTTGTATCGGCCGACCCGGATGCTTTTCTGCAAGCCTACCCAAACACGTCTATTCCTCTGGGGCCGTGGCAAGGTAAACTGGGGAACTCGGGTGAACTGATACGACTCAAGGATGTTCGAGATAACACGGTGGATGAAGTTCAATTTGCGGATGAAGGAGAATGGAGTCAGCGCGTTCGTGGTCCATTGGTGAACGGTTATCGTGGTTGGATGTGGTCCAATGCGCACGACGGAGGAGGGCATTCACTGGAACGCATTGTGTTGGGTGGATGGAGTGATGCAGGGCAGAACTGGTCAGCTTCTGATACAGTCTTGGGAACTCCCGGACGTCAGAACTCGGTGTATGCAGACTCAGTCGCACCTTTTGTTTTCGACGTCATGCACTCGCCTGCTGTACCCAAATCCACTGATGACGTCAGTGTGACAGCCAGAGTCGAATCCATGGGGAACGTCCAGAAAAGTGTCGAATTATATTTTCGCATGGATGGTGCCGTCGAATTTTCAATGCAACCCATGCACGATACAGGGGAAGGGGTTTTTCAAGCAGACATTCCTGCGATGCCTGATGCGATGGTCGTCGAGTTTTATGTCCGAACCCAGACTCAAGATGGCTTGGAACGTCGTTGGCCCAAGCCCACATCAGAGGGTCAGATCGCCAATGCCCTGTATCAGGTGGAGGATCATCTGCGACAGTCGGAACAGCCTGTAGCCAGAGTCATCACCACAGAATCTGAGCGAGCTGAATTGGAAGCCATTGGCAGGTTGCCTTGGAATGCAAGCAGTGATGCTCAGATGAATGCTACTTTTATCATTGAAGAAAATGGAGTATCTGACCTGCGTTATTTGACGGGGTTTCGTATTCGAGGCACGACCTCAAGAGTTCTGAACCCAAAAAACCGAAGGGTCAATTTTACCAGCGACAATACCTGGCGTGGCAGGGCTTCCATTATTTTCAACGCAGTGAATGTGCCATCTCAGGTGCTGGGATCGGCTTTGTTTCGGTTAAGTGGTGTACCGGCTCCTGCATGTCGACCTGTGGTATTTCTCGAAAATAACAGGAATCATGCCAATGCCGGATTCCCACAGTTTGGATCATACGCACAGTTGGAAGTGCTTGATAATCGATTCACCAGTCGTCAGTTTGATCGGGATAGTGGTGGTAATCTTTACCGTGCCTTTGGATTTGGCAGCCTTGATTACCTGGGTCTTGATCCACTGGAATATCAGAAATTCGGGTTCTATACCAAATCCACCAATCAGGAAGAAGATGACTGGTCTGATCTCATCCGGATGACTCGACTTCTGAACGAATCGGGGAATACCAATTACGAAAGCGTTGTTGAATCGTTGGTACATGTTGAATCCTGGTTGAGATTTTTTGCGGTTGACACCCTTCTGGCTAATATGGAAACCAGTTTTGCCAATGGAGGAGTAGGTGATTATGCATTTTACATTGGAGAAAAAGATGAGCGTACTACCCTGCTTCCCTATGACCTGGATTCCATTCTGGGCATGTCAGTGAGCGGTGTGGGTACCTCCATTCATCGTGCCACTGCGAATCCGGTTCCGAGTCGCTTCCTCAAATCCCCTGGTTTTGCGCGCAGGTATCACGCATTGCTGGACGAACTCGCATCCTCTGTGTTTGCACCTGAGCAAATTGAAACGATCATTGGCAATGTACTCAGTGGCTGGGCAACACCAGAATTCGTGGACCGAATACAACAATTTTCCATCGAGCGCCGTGCTGCAGTTCTTTCGCAGATTCCTCGCTCTTTAACAGTGCAGGTGGACCTGCCTCTGGCTGATCCTGAATATTTACGCTATTACCGTTCGGATACAGATTCTATCAGGCTGCAGGGCAGGGCAGACGTCTTACAGTCCGACAAGATACTGGTTCAGGGGCGAGAGGCGAAATGGTCTTTGTGGGATGGGCAGTGGGTCATCGAAGGTGTCAAGCTCCATGCAGGTGTAAACGAAATTTTAATTCAGGCGCTGGATGAACAAGGAGAGGAATTGGAAGATCTACGGCTGCGTGTTTTCCGGGAAGGGGAGCCGGAACGGCTCTATTCAGGTGCATTGACGGAGGACACCGTTTGGAGCCCTGAGCTCAGTCCCATCCGGGTTTCAAGTGACTTATTGATTCCTGAGGGAGTGACTTTGACTATTCTGCCGGGAACCTCTGTTGAATTCATGGATGGGGCAGGGGTGACGGTGCGTGGTCAACTCCGGGCCCTGGGCACGGAGGGGCAAAGAATCTATTTTGCCTCCCAACGTTTTGTGGCTCAGCGGTGGGGTGGACTCAGGTTTGAGAATACCATGGCGCATAATGTGCTGGATTATGTGACGATCGAATGGACGCTCGTCAAAGCTGGTATTCACCTGGACCAATCCCGTCTGGATATGCGTGGAGGGCGATGGATTGGTGCCTACAGTAGTTTTATCGTGAGCCTTTACAGCTCCCTTCATTTGAATGACTGCATTTTTCCGGATGTCAGCAATGGCGAACCCATTGCGGGTATTGGAATTCCCGATGGGGGATACTGGATTGTTGAAAACTGCGAACTTGGACGAACGACCGGGTATGCTGATGTGATTGATTTCACCGGTGGAAAACGACCGGGACCCGTACCTCAATTTTTAAATAATCGTTTCCTTGGCGGATCGGATGACGGATTGGATCTGGATGGTGGCGATGGTTATGTCGAAGGAAACATCTTCATGAATTTTCAGAAAGCCAATGCAAGCACGAGCGAGGCACATGCGATTGCGACCGGGCTTTATCAGGGGGTGACATCCAACGTTACCATCGTGCGAAACATATTTGTGAATAACGATCACGATATACTCCTCAAAGAAGGCGCTCAGGCTCACGTGGCACATAACACATTCGTGGATTCCCGCATAGGTGCCATCAGTTTGAGAGAACTCGAGCGTCGCACGCAGCCGCCAGGTTCTCTTTTCATGGAGGGTAACATTTTCGATACTGAGAACGTGCTGCACGCACTGGACAGCGTGTTGAAATCCAAGCCTGATTTTTCCGCGGTTATTCAAGATAGCATTCTGCCAGAGGCGTGGGCCCATTTTGGAGAGCGTAACCATGACCTTGATCCCGGTTTTGTGAATAAAGCCGAATTGGATTTTCGACTCTCTCCGCGATCCCCTGTCCTCGGTTTTGGGCCTGTTGGTCTGGATCCGGGTGCTTTTGTGTTGCCTGGGCTGGCTGTGCAGGGTTTGCCTTGGACAACGCTGCCTGACACGAAGGTAAATCTTCACCTTGGTGGTCCGGGGGTGATTGCTTACCGGTATCGTCTTGATGATGAAGTGTGGAGTGAGGCCATGTCCATAACTGAACCTCTTCAGCTCAAAGGGCTGAGTGAAGGTGTTCACCAATTGGAATGGTTGGATCAAAATGCAGCTGGTATCTGGCGTTCTGGTGCCCCCCCCATACAAACGCCTGCATGGGAGGTGTCTTCTTCAACTTCACCTATTCGAATCTCTGAGGTCTATTCCGCATCTATTCAAGGGGAGCACGATGAAAGCAGGAAGTGGGAATTTATCGAGATTGTCAATCTGGGACAGCGGGTTCATTTGCTGAAGGATTATTCACTGACTGATGATCTCAACGATCCATTGAAATATCAGTTTGCTCGTATAGCTCTTGCCGAACCAGGGCAACGTGTTGTGATAGGTGAGGAAGGAAACCTTTCATTCCAAGGCTGGATTCTGCCTTTTAAATTAAATCGCCAAGGGGAGTCGGTTTACTTGTTTCGAAAAGTGAATGGTCAATCGGTGCTGATCGATCAGGTTCATTTTGGATGGCAAGCCAATGGCTGGTCACTGGGGCGAAACGAATCGGGAGTTTGGCGCCTTGGGATTCCGACCCCTGAAAACGTCAATCAGATGGCGCAGTTAGGTAGTTTCAATGAAGTCCAGATCACGGAATGGTCTCCATTGGAATCAGCATCCCACCCGAAAGGGTTTCTCGAGATAGCCAATCAAGGGAGTTTTCCTGTTGGCATAGGGAAGTGGACGCTCTCCACTGAACCTGCCTGGCTTGCCAGGAGTCTGACATTCCCAGATTTAAGCTTTCTTGCTCCTGGTGAATTTCGAACGATTGATTCTGGCAAGGGTAGCTATGATATACCTGATGAGCTACATCCAGAGCATGCTTTGTGGGCGCTGAAAAATGATCAAGGAAAGAATGTCGATCGTATTTGGTATGCCAACCCCATTGCGGGTTTAAGTTGGCGACGTGACCCGAATCAATCCGATCATTTACTCATGAGTCCACCCACACCAGGTGTCGGTGATGTTGTCGCACCGGATGACGCTCTGATCGTGATCAATGAAGTTGCAGCTGATAATCGGGAACAATTGAGCCCATGGTCTACGTTTGCTGATTGGATTGAGCTATGGAATCCAAACCCCACATCGTTCGATCTGGGAGGTTTGTCCATTACTGATAATCTTGATATGCCCTTGAAGTGGGTGTTTCCTGATGGCGTCGTTCTTGAGCCTTTTGATTACATGCAAATCTGGATGGATGGTTCAAGGCTTCCAGATACGGTGAATACCGGGTTTGGCTTAAAAGCGGGTGGGGATCAGGTCTGGTTGTTTGATGCAACGGAGCGGGGAGGCTCCTTGTTGGATGCGGTAGAATTTGGAGTTCAAATCCCTGGTCATACTTTGGGGCGTCATCCAGATACCTTTGACTGGGTGCTTACTGATTTCAGTCCGACACAAGTCAATGTTCCAGCAACTCTCGGCCCATCCGATGCGATCCGCATCAACGAATGGATGGCTGATCCATTGAAGGGTACGGATTGGTTTGAGCTTTTTAACAAGAGCGAGTATCCGGTGTCATTGGAAGGGCTGCAGTTGTCGGATGATCCACTTGATCTTTCCAAACATGTTTTTCCTCCTCTTTCATTTTTAGGGAGCGGACTTGTTGGCTACCTGAAACTGGATGCCGATGGTAAAGGGAATGGGGCACGGAATATTAATTTCAAACTGTCAGCAAGTGGTGAATCGATTCTGTTAGCCAGCCCTCAAAGTGAAGTGATTGATCAGATAGATTTTGGATTACAAGATGAAGGTGTATCTGAGGGTAGATGGCCTGATGGTAGTGATGATATCCTTCCTTTTGTTTTTTCTGAGAGTCCCGGGCGCATGAACCAGTTAGATGCTGACTTCGATGGTCTACCTGATTTATGGGAGGTAGAAAATGGATTTAATCCTTCGGCTATTGGTGAAGCATTTATGGACAGCGATGCGGATGGGCTAACCAATTTTCAGGAATACCTGGCACAAACCCATCCTGACGATGCATCGGATGTATTTGCGATCGAGGGAGTCTTGATGGCTGAAGGTAACTTAGCACTGATATTCCATGCCAAACAGGGCAGGGGATACGAAGTTCAGCGGACCCATGACCTGCAGAGCGGTCCATGGCAAACCTTATGGAAAGTCGATACCCTGTTGAAGGATCGTGAGCTGACTCTGGACATTCCATTCAATCAAGATTCCAGCCTGAACCACTACATTCGCCTGCAGGCAATACGATAGTCCAAGGGCTCTCAGGATGGCACATTCAGACTGGTTTGAGGGCACAAGTTTAAGTTTGCGCACACACAGGTATCACCTGCGAGACCAGCATTGATTGATCATGGCACGACGAAGTTTTCAGAACCTGCTAAAGCATGGGTTCCAACCAGAGATCAGTTGGTTTTATTGGGGCCTCTCAGCACTTTGTAGAGACAGATGCAGAACATGGTGGTGACCGATCCAACCGAAAGAATCATCATCAACCAGCCTCCAGTCGTCAATCCAGCAGCTAATATAGGTATTGTCATATAGAAACCTCCTCGTCTTCTGTTTCCTGTTGTTTCCAACGTTTGCCTGCTTGTGCAGCTATTGCACACATAAAACCAATCACAATGACAATCAACGCCACACTCAATCTCGCTGCGGCACTGGCCGGATGATCACTGTCTCCCACGAGATCCAGAACATAGCCTGTCAACTGAACTTCACCGGTTTGCAGGTTGTATCCAAAAACATTTGTCATCACCCACATGGCAAAAATGACAAGTAGGAACAATGGGCAGATGTATTTGATGATAATTTTGTAAAAATTAGGTACTCGTATTTCGGCGCCTTCATGCATCTCTTTCCATCCCTTTTCAATCCCTAAAACCCAACCGAAAATGATGATCTGAATCGTTGCCAATACGAACAATGCAAAGGTGCCTATCCAAAAATCGATGGTATCCAATGCCTTGATGTCCTTGCTGAACCACACCACAAACAAGCAACCCAAGCCCGTAATCAAGCCAAGAACCGAGACAGATTGTTTACGATTCATTCCGGTGCTTTCCTCAAGGAAGGCGATACCGGGTTGAAGCATGGACAAAGAACTAGTGACTGCCGCAAGAAACAGTAGAATGAAAAAGATCGAACCAAAAACGACGCCAGCCGGCATATTGGCAAAAACCAATGGAAGCACTTTGAAACCAAGGGCAAAAGTGCCTTGTCCGACAATGCCTGCTGCACCCAAAAACATGTAAGCAGCCGGAATGGTAATCATACCGCCCAAAGCAACCTCACAAAATTCGTTAGCACTTGTTGCGCTCAGGCCGCTCAATACCACGTCGTCTTTTTTGTTAAGGTAACTCGCATAGACAATGATGACACCGAAACCTACCGAAAGTGAGAAGAAAATTTGACCTGCTGCAGCGAGCCATAATTCCGGGTTTTTTAAATTTTGAATCAAGTTTCCCGGGTTCCACATGTAAGCCAAACCATTCATGATATTTTGGTCAGGTTGGTCGGCTAATGGAGCCCCCAGTGTCAGGACACGGACTGCAATGATGATTGCCAAGAATACAAGTAGCGGCATGGCGAACTTACAGAACCATTCGATTCCTTTGGATAGGCCTCGATAGATCAGGATGAAATTAAAGATGAACACCAAAATAAGGTAAAAGCCGACTTGATTCAAACTGAACCCAATGGCGGAACCATTCTCAGTGATTCCGATGAAAGCACCCCAGAAGTCGCCGTAGGCATCGACATTATTTCCAAAACTCAGATTGCCCGTGAGAAAATTGATGGCGTAACCCAAACACCAAGCCTCGATATAGACATAATACATGTAGATGATGACCGGGATGATCACTCCAATCACTCCAATGTATTTTGCGTAGGGTTTGCCAAGGATGGCGTGAAAAATACCAGGACTTGAATTATATCCTCGCTGGCCCCCATAGCGGCCCATCGTCCATTCTGCCCAACAGATTGGGATACCAATGATGAGCAATGAAATAAAGTAGGCGACCATGAATGCGCCACCGCCATCATCACCGCCATATTTTGCAGCTTGGCCTGGAAAGCGAAGGAAGTTGCCCAGTCCGACAGCACTGCCCGCAACTGCCAGGATCACGCCCAGGCGTGAACTCCACGATTCGGTGGTCTTGGTCTTTTGCATGATGCGGGATCGTAAAGAGCGAATCTATTCTTGACCAGTCCTTAATTCAAATCCCCGGAGGATCTGATCTGTTCTCCCTCAGGTGCGCAGGATCGGCGAGTTTTAAATGTTGGCGCAGGAACCATTGCTGCTGCTGCGCATCTTGATCGGATTGGTTTTTCCAAGCCAACGACTGACGGTTCAACACGTTAAGGTTGTTCGCGATTTCTCGGCTTCTCAGCGTCCTGATCCGGTCGTCTAGGGAGGGGGAGAGCATCCATGAGTTGACCACGAAGCTTAGGTGGCAGTCCCAGGTGGTAGGTCATGAAGCGCCCAAAGTATCTGAACAGGTCCATACCAATCGTTGCCATAGCAGATACGTCGTTGCTCTGCGCTGCTTGATCATCGGAAGACCAGGACTCGATGACACGCTTTGCAGATTGACTGAGTCTGTCTTGTCTCCATTGAGGCTCCAATCCCAGTAATTGGAGCAAACGAAATTCAAACCACAGGACGAGAAGCAGATCAGGTTTCCGGGACTGACTTAAGCCACTGAGGAATGTGATCAGTAAGTCAAACAATCCCTCAACTGGGGTGTCTTCTTCGATGCTCTTAGATGTCAATTGAGCGACATAAGAGGCTTGATTGATTTTTTCGACATCATGGCGTAATCGCTCAAAGGTTTCCTTCAGATTGATTTCTCTCAGGTTATGCAGGGTGGAACGCGTGCTTCGCTGAAAGCTGAGTTGGCAGACATAGAACAGATCCAGCTTGCCTCGGAAGGATGACTTGGGTTTGAGGGCACCCCTGACCATGGTGGATACACGCCCATGATCTTCTGTCAGCCAATGTACAATCAGGCTCGATTCGGAATACCGAATCGTTCGCAAGATAATACCCTGAGTCTCCTCAATCATTCGCTTGTCAGGAGCTGCAGACCGGGTGTCGTGATAAAAATGGACTCATGTATTGGGTGTTCCCTTTGAGGCGTTGGCCAATCACTTTTCCATTTTTATCATAACAAACCCGAGTCAGGGCTCATTGCCTTGCTCGATAGAATTGATTGGGCTTGTCTGTTTGTATTTCCAGAGGAGAGACGGCACCTTCAACTGCTGTGTAAGGGCCGTCTACGCTTGATGAGGATTCCAAAGTGCCTGTAAATTCAATCTGGATCACACCCTCGTCACGAGTAAGGTTGACCGATGGTGGAGTGGCATCTGGATTGATCGCAGTCAGAGTCAGCGTCACTGTATCCAGCTCACCCGAACCGTAATCTACACTCAGCGTGTGTCCTTGTTCATTGGTGAAATTGGTGCCTTGAGCAAAGGAACCTGTCAGTGAACTGTAATCGATCAGTGTCCAGGATTGACCTTCAGAGACATCCCCGCTCAGTGCCACTTTCAAGTTGGCTTCCAGATCAATTTCCAGGCTCAGACCATTATCATTGGCTCGAAGTAAGCCACCGACCATTTCGCCGTCAATGAGGTAAGATAGAGAGCCATTGGCTCCAATGGATGACACATTGACATCATTGAAACTATTGTTCACTCCCGTGGGATGCATTTCGAGTGTGCCGTTAATCAATCGGAAAAATTTGAAATTGAACAATTGGCCAGCCACGGAGACGCGTCCAGTTCCACCTGATTCATCCCCGATCTGAACCACCATGCCCCCTCCCTGTGATCGCAGTGCTGCTCCTTCGGAAATATGGACCGTGCCATTCCCCTCAGGCCCCAGTCCAACGAACAATCCTGCATTCGTTCCTGAATGGGCACCGCTCAGGGTGCCGCCAGTGATATTGAGCACGCCCGTCGTTTGGTCACCTACAAAGATGCGCGATGGGTTATCCGAGTTGCTTGCACCAATGTTTCGAGTGATTTCTGCGTTACCGTTGACAATGGCATTGCTGCCATCCGTGGGTACGCCTTCGCTCCAGTTACCACTCGTGAACCATTCACCTTCGCCGGTAAATATAGTGCCTGCTGTAGGTAATGGAATTGCATCGAGGACCGTGAGACTGACATCTCCCACAAGATCCAATTGAAAGCTGTCCAATCCGAGGTCTTCGGCAAGACCTGTCCACGTACTGAACGTATAAGTGCCGGTAGGGATGGCCACTGCAGTGCCGTCATCCAATCGGAAATGAAAACTCTTAACAGTTGCATCTTCAAAGAGAGCCAGCGTGCTGTTGCCTTGCACAATAATCTTTGCCTCGGGACTGTTCACGGATGTGTTTACTTCCAGATTGGCATTGATCAGCAGTAGATCGCCTGTCCCCAAAGCTCCAGAACCGGAAGCAAACGTTCTCCCTCCAATCAAGGTCCATCCTCCTGAAAATCCGCTGTTGTTGCCATTAATAATCAGTGTCTCATCCTCTTCGATAGTAGTGGGTGAGGCGGTAATGCTCAATTCCCCTGTGCCTGAAATTTCTGAATCCAGGATGAGTGAATTAAAGGTACCGGTGATATCGATGCCACTGTCTTGTCGGATGGATAATGCTCCGTCAAGGGTCAGAGACCCTTCATCCCCCGTGAAAACAAGAGATCCTCCAGACAATCGGAGGTCGTCCACATTGAGGGTGTCAGTGATGTCATTGTGAATTCGGAGCTGTGCTCTTGCACCCAGGATTTCGAGTGAATCACCTGCAAAACTGACCTGTGGATTCGAAGGGGCGCCCAATGAAGATGCAATGAAATCAGTCACCAGATAATCGTCTCCCGATCTGGGTGCTTGCCCATTTGCCCAGGCATTGGCATCGTCCCATGCATCGGTGCTTTGATTCAGGATGACCACGTCAGGGGAAATATCAATCAGGACCATCAGCGATGCAGTGCTCGCACCCTCCGTGCCTTCAGCCACCAGCGAATAGCGTGCTGATTGAGAGAGTTGAACAATCAGGTTTCCTTCACCGTTGTTTGTCTGGTCGGCAAGGCTACCGCCATCAGGGCCTAGCAGCGTCAAATTTTGGAAATCACCTACGCTCCAGGACAGCATGATGTCCGACCCAGAAGTAGCACGGTCAGGTGTCGCTGTGAAACTGTTGATCAGACCGGGGTCTGGAATGGCAATGCGATGGAAGGTTTCATGGACCTCTTCCTCGCTCAAGGCTCGGTTATAAACGTTTAAAAGTGCCAGCTCGCCCCGGAACAGAGTCACGCCTGCGGGTAATTCAGAACCGATACCTCCGAGGGCGCCAACAGCAGCCGCGCTGAAATTAGTCCAGTTAAACAAAGAAGCGCGACCGTTGGGAAGCCCCACTTCACCGTTGGTCATAGCCGTCCCTGATCCCCCGGACGAACTTCGCACATAAAGGTGGGCGTCGCCTGAGGATTGATCCATGGTTGCAACGATCTGGATGAAGTCCGTGAGGTTGATTTCTCGAATTAAAATTTCCAACTCATGAGTGCGCTCTCCATTCTGGCTGTTGAGGAATTGAACGGCATTCTCACTGATGAGGAGTGAAGCCCCATCGGCACTTCCGCCGGTTTCAAAAATCACCTGAGGCTCCGCACCCAAATCACCCACACGTACCCAAGTTTCATAACTGACATTGCCACCCGGGAGACTGTTTCCATCGCCACCCGAGGCTCCACCCAAAGTAGTCAGGTGATAGGCTGCGGTCAGGGTGCTGGTGAAACTGGAAAGTTCGGTGTCCAGTAGTGCCGTTTTCAGATCGAAACTGGCTCCGCTGATGACATCAAAAATGGCTCCACTGGCTTGTTTTGGCGCTGCTGCATCGAAGTTCATGATCATGGCTGCTTGAATGGCATCCACGATCAGGGTGACCTCCATGGTGGTGGTTCCATTGCGATTGGAGGCAGCCAGCGTGTAAGTGGTGGTCTCGGCTGGAGTGACCGCTACAGTGCCTTTGGCCTCTGCAGCGCCAGGCGAGGGTTCAATGGTCACTGAATCGGCGCCCGCTATATTCCATTCCAGAGTGGATGAACCACCGGGAACAATTGTGAATGGTGTCGCCGTGAAAGATTCAATGATCGGAGCTTCATCGACGACGACTGTGACGGAAGAATCAATGGTAGCTCCGTTGTTGGTCAGAGTCAGGGTGTAGGTGGTGGTGGTGGCAGGTGCGACACTGATACTTCCCTCACCATTGTTTGTTGAGCCCGTCACATCTCCCACATTGGGTTCAATGTTCAAACTTGTATGTGCCCCAACATTCCACGACAAAAGAGCCTCATCACCAGTTGCTATTCCCGGAGGGGTGGCTGTGAATGCATTGATCGAAGGTCTGTTAGCCGTCGAGGTAAGTGTGAGGATCACTTCGTCATCCTCACCGAAACCATAATCAATCTCAAAAGTATAACCCTGCTGATTAGTGAAACTGGTGCCTTGTTCAAAAGAACCTAACAAGGTGTGATACCGCATCTTCCAAAGGAATTGGTACCGCTCGCCAAACTGTCTCCCAACGACGATTCAACCGTGGAGGTCTTTGAGTGCTGCATTAACGGCCAGGAAATTGCACCTGCCTACACGGAGCAAAACGACCCCATTCAGCAACGTGAGCGCCTGGAACATCAGGCAGGCGAGGAGCAGCAGAAACTCGATGAAGACTTCTTGATCGCGCTGGAGCATGGCATGCCTCCCGCAGGTGGAATGGGCATGGGCATTGATCGCTTGTGCATGATGCTACTGGGTCAGGAGAGTATCCGCGATGTGCTGTTGTTCCCACAGATGAAACCGAAAACTAAAAATACCCCGGCATCAGAGGGTGCAGAAGAGAGCAAGCAGGAAGATGCTGAAGGGGCGATGAAAGAATCTGAAAAGGCTTGATCGCCGCCGCTTGAGTTACACAAGAACGCCTAGCGATTCCAGATAGGCCTCCTGATCTTCAAGGAGGCCGTCTGGATGCGTTACTTTCAATCCTGCCCAGGATTTCAATCCATCAGTTTCACCTGCAACCTGAGTGCGTTTAAAAAAACGTGCTGCTGAAAGAAAGTTCCTGTCCAGCCTTGCATCATCCAGAATAGCCCCCGAAAAATCACAGCCTTCCAGATCCGCTCCGGATAAATCAGCTTCCGTAAGATCTGCGCCCTCAAATTTACCGAATGTCAGGTTCGCATGCTGGAAATTCACCCTCTTGAAATTGGCGTGACTGAAATCACATGACTTGAGATGCAATCCACTTAAATCACGCGTCTGTGGATCCCAACCAGAGAAATGAGCACGGACTATCACTCGCGGATCCCCATCGATATGTCGATACGCATCAAACGTCGACAGCTGTTTGAAAGACTCACACTCCTCCCGCGAGCTGAAGCGAGTTGCATCCAATCTCTGTTCCTTCCAGGGGTCGGCTTCATTGTGGTAACCGGTTGTTCGTTCCCAGAACCCCAAGCGATCCTCCTCCAGAAACTCAATCCGCTTCACCCATTTCAAGCTTTTGTAGAAATACCTTGAAGGCACCACCACACGCAGAGGGAAACCATGTGCATGAGGCAATGGAAGTCCATCCTGTGAATGGATCAACCAGGCCTCATCCAGAGCCATTGACCGCGGAATGCTCGTGTCATGGCCTCTGGCTGAATAGGCAAGAAAACGAACGAAGGCGCAGCTGAGAGGAATCTCAATCATATGATGGGCAAGAAATTCTCTGAGCATAAACCCTTGGAATTTCGTATTCTTCCGACTCCATCCCGTCACGCAGTGAACATCCATGCTCAGTGTTTCCCGAGGCATTTGCAGGACTTGTGGATAAGTAAATTCAGCAATGGAATGGTCAGGGGTGGCAAGCTCGAGTCGCCACTCAGCAGGATCCATCAGGGGGGGGGGCAGCAACTTTTTCCCCTACAACAGGGAACTTGCGGGTCAATACCTGCCCTGGTGGCAGGCGTTCTTGATGAGATTTGTCAGCATTCATGAGGAATGGATCATAAAAGACAGTTTCTCTGTCGAAAAGTCAACCAGGGTTTACAGATCAGGAAAGACAGGGACCACTTCAGATTTTGACATTGCACCATGCTGAAATTCTGGGAGAATTGTTGAATATTCCATGAGAAAAAACCTGAATAACAAGCGTATGACGATTCAATCGAAGTGGGTCTGGTTGGCATACCTCCTTCCCATGTGTTCAACAGCCATTGGAGCCGACTGGGTTTCGATGTTCAATGGCGAGGATTTCACCGGCTGGGTCCAGCGTGGGGGCAAGGCCAAATATCATATTGAAGACAAAATGATCGTCGGCACAACGGTCAAAGGCACCCCCAACGCTTTCCTTTGCTCTGCCAGAGATTATAGTGATTTCATTCTGGAACTGGAATATAAGGTGGATCCCGAGATGAATTCCGGCATCCAGATCAGGAGCGAAAGCAAACCAGCATACCACAATGGGGTCGTGCATGGTTATCAGGTGGAGATCGACACCAGTCAACGTGCCTGGTCAGGCGGTATTTATGATGAGAGCCGCCGAGGTTGGGTCAATGACTTATCGAACAATGAGGCAGCCAGAAATGCCTTCAAGCAGAATGAGTGGAACCATTATCGTATTCAGGCCATCGGAGACTCCATCAAGACATGGGTCAATGGGGTTCCTGCCGCGGATCTCAGAGATGCTCAGACGCTGACAGGTTTCATTGCACTTCAGGTCCATGGGACAAACATGGATAAGCCCATGGAAATTCACTGGCGTAATATCCGTATTCAGGATTTGGGTAAACACTCATGGAAGCCTCTCTTTGACGGACAAACACTCGACGGGTGGCATGCCATTCCGGGCGGGAAATGGGAAGTAATCGATGGTGTCGTTCGTGGAATAAGCGAAAAAAGTGAAAAACGTCATGGCCTTTTGGTGACGGATGGTATTTTCAAGGATTTCACTGTGAGAGCTCAGTTCAAGGTTACCAAAGGAGACAGTGGCTTTTATTTCAGGGTGGATGAATCCAAAAACCAGGTGGGTGTGCATGGTTTTCAGGTGGAGATAGATACCTCCTACGAGACAGGTGGTTTGTATGAAACCGGAGGACGTGGATGGGTCGTGCAACATGCGCCCGATAAGAAAACACCTTGGTATAGAAAAGATAAATGGAATGATTTGGTCGTGTCAGCTCACGGCCGTCGCACCACTGTGCGAGTCAACGGGCATAAATCCGCTGAACTTATGGATGATCCGGGACGCAGCTCCGGCCACATTGCCCTTCAATTGCACGGTGGCCAAGACATGCTGGTCGAATACCGTCAAATTGAAATACTGACCAAGGACTAGGAGAAAAACGCTCTTTGACATCAGTCAAAAGCACCTCATATTTCAACAATATGGAACATCTTCATGCTCCCTGGCGCATCGATTACATCTTGGGTCCCAAGGATCCGGAAGGGAAAGATTCACTCTTCACACGCATTGGCCAGTCAAGTGACGATCTGGCCAACCTCGTCGTGCATCGTGACAAGACCTGTTATGTAGTCATGAACCGTTACCCTTACAACGGGGGGCATTTGATGGTGGTTCCCTACAAACAGGCAAGTGATCTGGAACAGCTCGACGAGCAGGAATCAGGGGACTTGATGCGCTTGAGTCGGCGCTGCATTGCTGTACTCAGAAAGGTCATGCAGCCTCAGGGATTCAATGTCGGCCTCAACCTCGGCCAAGTGGCGGGCGCAGGGATTGAAGCACACCTTCACCTGCATGTCGTCCCCCGTTGGAATGGGGACAGAAATTTCATGCCAGTCATTTCCGACACCAATGTCGTTCCTGAAGCCTTGGAATCCCTTGCTGAAAAACTTAGATCTGCCTTTGCAGAAGGTGGCGGTTCTGAATCCACTCCTGCCTGAGAAAGCTATGGCCACTGAAACGCTTCATTTCGAAAGCGCACATCAAGCGCAACTCATCTTTGCCAACGATACTGGCAATCTACAACGACTTGAAACCGAGCTGGGAGTTAAAGCTGTAAGCCGTGATGGCTGGATCAAGCTTGAAGGGGATAAGAACAAGGTGCAGGTGGCAAAGGAAATGTTCGAAACCCTGAACGGTGCCTCCAAATCTGGTACTCCGTTGAGGTTGCGAGAGTTTGATCAAGCACTTGAAACAGTTAAAAATGAGGGAGCCGACACGCTGAAAAGCCTGTTCAAGGAACGCATCCAAACATCCACCCGCAAGCCTCCCATTCATCCGAAAACCGCTGGCCAGAAGAATTACATCGAAGCCATGCGCAAGCATGATGTGACTTTTGGCCTTGGACCAGCAGGCACGGGAAAAACCTACCTGGCCATGGCCATGGCCGTCACAGCCCTCAAGGCTGGAACGGTCAGCCGTATCATCCTGACTCGACCCGCCGTCGAAGCCGGCGAAGCGCTTGGGTTCCTGCCGGGTGATTTATATGAGAAACTCGATCCATACCTCCGTCCGCTGCAAGATGCGTTGCATGACATGTTACCGGCGGAGGAAATTGAAAAATACCGGGAGCGAGGAACCATTGAAATAGCCCCATTGGCTTACATGCGAGGCCGCACTTTGAATCACGCTTTCATTGTGCTTGATGAAGCACAGAATGCCACGACGGAACAGATGTTCATGTTCTTGACTCGACTTGGGATGAGTTCCAAAGCAGTGATCACCGGAGACCCAACCCAGATTGATCTTCCCAAACACAAGCCCTCCGGTTTGATCGAGGCCCGCCACGCTTTGAATAAAATCAATGATATAGCCATTGTCGAATTTCAAAAACGGGATGTGATCAGGCACAAACTTGTTCAAAAAATTGTAGCAGCCTACGAAATCCATCGCCAGGAACGAGATTAGTCATCCATCCCGCATTATCCCGCACAAACACGTGACCTGCCTTCCTATGACACCGGAGTCCAATCAGATTGAAGTCCGCAATCGTCAACGCAAGTGGCCCTTGAATAAGGCGATGATTGAAGAAATTGCGGCATGGGTGTCGGTTTCTCTTTTCAAAGACTTGGAAACAGATATTTCAATTCAGTTTCTTTCCCCCGGTCGAATGGCCAGCATCAATCAAGAGTATCTCGGGCACGAAGGACCAACCGATGTCATCACCTTTGATCTCTGCGACGATCCTGCGCTGCGCATGACAGGAGAGATATTGATCTGCCCAGAGGTCGCAGCCAGTCAATCAGAAGAGTTCGGGACCACATGGCAGGAGGAAACAGTCCGTTATGTCATTCATGGTTTATTGCACCTCAAAGGATTCGATGACCTGGAACCGGAAAAAAGGCGCATCATGAAACAACATGAAAATCGCTGGGTGGAAAAGGCTAAGGCTGGATTTGACTTGAGCGAAGCAGGGACTGTTTCAGGCTCCTGACTGTCAGTGTCGCGGATGTTGTATATCCGGCCTTGTGCCTCTTGGTTGCACTCTTGTTGCGGGCTCAACATTTAGTTGCCAATTACACCTTCATTGCTAATGTGAATACTTTCCAACACATCGGCAGTCATTATGAAAGTATTCATGAATTCACGAATCATTCAGGCCGTTCTTGTCAATCTGCTTCTATTGACATGGACAAACGGAAATCTTCAGGCGCAAACTTTCACCGGAGAGGGAAACTGGAAAACACCGGATCTATGGGATACAGGTGTGGTCCCGGGAGATAACTCTACGGTCATCATCAATGGCATCGCCGAAATATCTGAAAATCTGGGCACCAACAATGCCGACAATCCCTCACGTATCACAATAGGTCAGGAAACCGAGGGCACTCTGAATGTCACCGGAGGTACACTGAGTGGTGCCAATGGAGGAGGCGCAGGAATCTTTGTTGGAGCCGGCCCTGGGGGTGCGGGGAGATTGAATATCATGCCGGGGACAGGCTTCCGCTCGCAGGGCGGTAATATGGTCATGCAGATCGGCGATGAAGAGGGCGGCACCGGGTTTGTTTCAGTGGCCGGTGAGTTATTGAATTATAAATTCTTCCGTATTGTCAACGGCACGTTGGAAATGCTGCCAACGGGCATCAACAATCGCTTCAATCAACTGAACACCATTTCGACCATCGAACCTGATGGTATCCTCTCCTTCGTTATCGACGGGGATCAAGTCGGCTCTCTGGAACGTGCAAATGCTAACGGGCTCAATGTTGATATTTTCCCTGGAGCCAACCTGAAAATCACACTGGAGGGTGATTTTCAAGTGAATGATTCATGGGTATTGATGCGGTATCACACCTTGTTAGGTTCTTTTGAACAAGGCACCAGTTTCACTAATCAGCAGGGTTATACTTTTGAGATTGATTATGGTTTCGGTG
>KB911988.1 GCA_000383715.1 Verrucomicrobia bacterium SCGC AAA164-E04 | reverse complement strand
GCCCTTGTTCATCGCTGCAACCAATGAGAACGCGCATTAAAATTTGTGGAATCACCTGTCTGGAAGACGCACAGTTCGCTGTTCACTGCGGCGTGGACGCTCTTGGATTCATGTTTTTCGAGGAAAGTAAAAGATTCATCGATGTGGAATCGGCACGCGACATCTGTCAGGCAATGCCTCCCTGTCTCACCAAGGTGGGTGTTTTTGTGAATGCTTCCAAGGAGCAGGTTCATCATGCGCAGCAAACTTGCGGGTTGGACACGCTTCAGTTTCATGGAGAGGAAGCGCCTGATTGGTGCCGGCAATTTGACGCCAAAACCATGAAAGCGTTCCGGGTTGGCGATGCAGAAACTCTTGAATCACTTGATGATTATGATGTTAATGCATGGTTGGTGGATAGTTATCAACCAGGGGAACGAGGGGGAACCGGACATCCCTTTCAATGGAATTTGTTGTCAGCTATTCGACCTTACCGCAAGCCACTGTTTTTGGCTGGCGGCTTGACGCCAGACAATATTCAGAAAGCCATTCGTGAAGTACAGCCTTTTGGTGTGGATGTCTCATCAGGTGTCGAATTGGCACCTGGGCGGAAATGCCCGGACAAGGTTGCATCTTTTGTGCGAAAAGTGCAGCAAGCCTGACGCTCGTGTGCAAAACCACGCATGGTAGGATGATTGCCCGTGAAATACCTCTTTTCGGTTTCTAAAAGCTGAAAAACAAGGGCTTAAACAGTAAGAAAGTTTCACATCGTTGTTGACTCCTTTGGTCGGTTTGCTACTTTCCTGCCTCTTATATTTTGGATTTGTAATGAAGACATATCTGCCGAAGATTAATGTAGACGAGCGCAAGTGGCACGTAGTAGACGCTGAGGATATTGTCCTCGGTCGTTTGGCAACTCAGGTTGCTGATGTTCTCCGTGGCAAGAATAAACCCACATACACCCCGCACCTTGATGCTGGCGACTTTGTGGTCGTAATCAATGCCGAGAAAGTTAAATTGACTGGGAAGAAAGAAGATCAGAAAACTTACATGAGCTACTCAGGATGGTTCGGTGGCGAACGCTATCGCTCAGTGCCTGAAGTGCGTGAATCGCATCCTGATCGTCTGATCCTTCACGCAGTAAAGGGTATGCTCCCCAAAAACCGCCTGGGGCGCAAGCTCCTGACCAAACTCAAAGTTTACCGTGGCACTGAGCATCCTCATGATGCGCAACAGCCTGAGCCGATGAAAATCGACCAGAAATAGAATTTTAATACTCATAACCTGAACATGTCTGAAAATACTGATTTTTTGGGAACCGGTCGCAGAAAAACCTCTGTAGCTCGCGTGCGCTTGTCCGCTGGCACAGGGAAAGTATCCGTGAACGGACGCAGCCTCGAGGAATATTTCCCATTGGAAACACAGCGCAGCGATGTGCTTTTGCCTCTTAATATCACCGACACCTCCAGCAAGCTTGACGTTCGAATCAACGTCTGCGGTGGTGGAATGAGCGGCCAGGCAGGTGCAGCTCGCCATGGTATCTCTCGCGCATTACTCAACGTGGATGCTGATCTCCGTCCTGTGTTGAAATCCGCAGGATTCCTCACGCGTGATCCGCGTATGAAAGAACGTAAAAAGTACGGTCAGCCAGGCGCGCGTCGTCGCTTCCAGTACAGCAAACGTTAATCAAATTTACATCCTTTCTGTATATACAAAAGCCGTCGGTTTCTCCGACGGCTTTTTTTTTCAAGAAAGAACACATATCGGTTGCGTTGTGCCACTGAATTGATCAAGTTAGCACATCATGATCAGTTTTGATTTACATGGATCAACGAGGCACCTTCAGCCGACGCTGTTGAGGGCTTGCCTTTGGTCTGTTTTATTTCATTTTACGGTCATTGCTTCCATTGAGCTTCTCCACCATTACGGCTTCACTGAAAAAGGGCCACTATCATCCTTGCTGGCTCCCAAGATACCTGAGCTCAATGCTGCTGAATTAGAAAAAGAGTTGGAGATCACTCTGGATAAAGAACCTGAACCGAGCATTTTCTTTGATGCTGACCCTTCACTCGAGACGGAAGAGAAACCTGAGGACACTCAGTATTATGCCGTGATTGATTCTATCGCAGGCAACCCGGATATCTCTCAGGATTTGGATCAGCCCAAGCTCGAGGGCTCACAGGACAAAGTATTCAAGACCACGGATACTGCACCGGGCGAAGAAATAACACCGGAACCTCCTGTCAGTGGGCTTCAACCATTCGTGCCTGAAGACGTTGAATCACCACCTGATACCGAGTCGGTTGAGGATTTCGAAACTGAGTCTTTGGAACCTCAGGAAGTGGATGTTCAAAATGATGGTGTATTCGAAGAAGCGATTGCCGTTGAAACCAAAGAGCCCGAGATCAATCAGCCGGCTGAGATTCTGACGCGCATCAAGCCGCGAAAAGCTGTTCCGGTTCAGCAATCAACTCCCCCAAGGAAGGAAAGAACCCGCCCTCGAACCATTGCAGAGGCCAAGAAACGCAACGGAATGCTTTTGGGCGAATCCATGAAGCAGGAAGGCGGTGTAAAGAAATTCCGCATTGAATCCTCACCTGATCTTTTGGCAACACCATTTGGAGCTTACGATGCAGCTATTATACAGGCTATTCAACAGCGCTGGTTTGGATTGCTCGAAGGATTGCCTTCTGCGCGCAATGCATCAGGGAAGGTGACCGTGAAATTTCAGCTCATGTCGAATGGGAAGGTCATGGAAATGTCGGTGGAGGAAGATACAGTGGGCGTGATTCAATCTTTACTCTGTCAACGTGCGATCAGTGATCCTGCGCCCTATGGCAAATGGCCAAGTGATATGCGCCGTCTCGTAGGTGCTGATTACCGGCAAATAAGATTTTCTTTTTATTACAATTGAAAACAAAATATTAAAATCCCAGACTTTGAGCTTATTATCAGTGAGGCGGACATGCTTCTACCCGGGGGGGGATTCAGTTTTTTGAGGCCAGTGGAAAGTAACATAAATTATTTCTATAAAAAAAATGTTTGAATTTTTAGAAGCAGGTGGACCTTTCATGTGGTTGTTGCTGATCATGTCAGTAGTGGCCTTGACTTATATTATCGAGCGTGGTCTCGCATTGCGCTGGCGTAATGTGGTGCCGGATCAGATTGCTGAAGCCCTGAGTCAATGTGAAAGTCCGCAGGATTTATCGACATTGCATGCGTTGTGCCGGCAGTTGCCATCTCCAGCAAGTCGCATGTTGAGCGCGGCCATGGATCAATTTCCATATCCAAAAGCTGAAAACATGGAAGCTTTGCAAACGCGTGCTCGAAAGGAAATCGCTCAACTCGAAAGCGGGCTGGTGGTGATCGAAGTGATCGTGGGTTCCGCACCTCTCCTTGGTCTGGTTGGAACCTTGCATGGGCTCATTACCCTCTTTGGTGACTTTGGTGCCGCCAGCCTTGCTGATCATACTTCATTGGCCAAGGGTATTTCCATTGCACTGAACACGACACTTACAGGGCTCCTGATTGCGATCCCATCACTGATTGCCTGGAGTTACTACAACAAGAAGGTGGAAACCATGGCTATTGAGCTTGAGGCGCTCTGTGATGAATGTTTGCGGATATACTATCCGCCCTCAAGTGTAGCGAAGCAGGCTGAAGTCGTCCCATCGGATGCCATTTCAAGTGTTGAATCAGAACAACAGTCTCCCGCACCCAAGCGCCGTGCCAAGCGCCGGCGTGACCCAAAACAATCCTGATTGATAAGGAGACTATTTTGAAATTCCTCGAACGCAAACGTCAAAAGCCGCCGACGATTATCATCATATCATTGATTGATATCCTGATTGTGCTGCTGATTTTTATGATGGTGACCACTACCTTCAAGCAGAAATCGGTCTTGAATCTAAGTTTGCCACAATCGCGTGCTCAGTCCTCTGCACAAACAGAGACCGGCAACATTACCATCAGTATTACCAAGAATGAACCTTTCCTGCACTGGGATGAATTACCCATTACAGAAGCTGAATTGGAAGCTCGCCTCAAGCAAGTGGCGCAGGAAAATCCGAACATGACCGTCATTGTTAAACCGGATAAAGACTCTACAACCGGGCATTTGGTATTTGTGATGGATGCTGCCAACGCGGTTGCTCTCAATAACATCAAGCTCAGGACCAAGCCTCTCAGGGATGCAGCAGAATAGGCTGCCGCAAGCTGAGTCAATGCGCATGTATCGGCTTTGATTCATCGGGCTGCCAGATGCTCGACAACCCTTTGCCAAATCGAATATGATTTGCGGATGAACCGATTGATCCTCTGCTGTTTCCTGCTGGTGACCTGCCTTCATGCCCAGCGCGATCCAACCCGTTTAACAGATGGCCCCATGCTGGGGGATGTGACTGCGAATTCCGTTCGCATATGGGGAAGGACTTCCGACCCCTCTGAATTCTTTGTCCACTATGGCACTGACAAAACATCAATGATACAAATCTCAAAGGGTGTCATGACTTCCATTGCTCATGACAACACGGGCTCCATCATCCTGAATGGACTGCGGCCTGATACTCGTTATCACTACCAGTTATGGGTAAGTGAACGCCCTCACGGTGAGTCGGGAACTTTCAAAACACTCCCGGATTCTGCTTCTCTTATTGACCCGGAACACAATCCTGAGGGTTTATTCAATTTCAAGTTTCAAATCGGTTCCTGCGCGAATCAAAACCCCCTTCATGGCATTGGTCATCAGACTCCCACCTACGAGACCTTGAATCGTGATTGGAGTCATCGCGTTGATTTCCATATTATGAACGGAGATTGGCTTTATGAGGAGCTCCGGGATTACCCTCTTGAGGCCTGGCGATTGGTGCAGGATGTTGCTCTGGATGCCGTGCCTGAACCACTTCAATGGATGCCAACAGTCATTGGGGTCTGGGAGAATTACAAGCTGTATCTGCGGCGCAACCATGACCTGTCCGACTGGCATCGAAACGTGCCCAGCTATTTCACGTTTGACGATCATGAGCTGGTCAATGACATCTGGGGAACGGGAACGGCAGGCAAAAGGCATCGACGTACGGTATTCCGTGATATCGGAACCTACGCCTGGTATGATTATCTTGGATGGGCCAACCCGACTGCTCATGATGCCGAACTTCATGTGGGACGGGGCAGTATGAAAGCAGGGAGTGATCTATTAACGGATTCTACCGTTGATTTTACTCAAATGCCGCTCAACGAAATGCTGAATCTCCACGTCCATTGGGGTACTCCTGAAGCGGGTGTCAACGACATGAAATATGACAATGATGATGGTCATCCCAATGCTTACGTTTACGATATAGTGGAAGTTGTCGACGCGCACACCTTACGTTTGCATATGCCTGCCAAAACGACGGATGTCGTGACCTATTCGGTTGGTCGCCGCAGCTATGGGAAATTTCAGGTGGGTAATTGCGAGTTTTATTTGATTGATACGCGCAGTGCTCGCGACATGCATGATGTGACGGAACGCGACCGACCCGGTTTATCAATGCTGGGAGCAGCTCAGAAACGATGGTTGATCGACAGTATGCAGCAAAGCGATGCTTCCTTTTTCTTTTTCATTTCCTCGGTGCCGTTCATGATTCCTCATAGTGGGGCAGGAGGTTTCGAATCCGATGCTGCCAACAAGGAAGAAGCCTGGACTGGTTTTTTTGATGAGCGTGAACAGTTGATTGAATTTTGGAAGGATCTTAACAAGCCCGTTTTTGTGATGACTGGAGACCTTCACAACAGTTTTGCCGTTAAGATCACCGATAAAATATGGGAATTCTGTTGCGGTCCTCATAACAGCGTCAATCATGTGCCGGCTTTGGATGAGAGTAATCGTCCCGCCACGGGACCGTTTAAATTCGGTCCCAGAGCATGTGACATTCGATGGAGCAGTTACATTCTGCCTGACCTGCCACGTTTGGAGCGCCTTTATCCACATTTCTGTATCGTACAAGTGAACAATGTCTTCAACATGCCCCAAAAAATCGGAGAGACTCGATGGGTTGCCTATCCACACCCTCAAATCATCTTTCAATATTACGATGGACGCACTGGGGAATTGGCCTATGCAGAAGCGATCAGCCCAAGGCCATGACAGCTGATGCATCGAAATTTGGAAGACTGCAACATTGCACATCGAAAACTTAATTGCTAGCGTTTCGCGCCATGAGGATTTTGTCGGGTATTCAACCTTCCGGTGCGCTTCATCTTGGAAATTATTTCGGGATGATGCGTCCTGCAATCGAATTGCAGAACCAGGGCGAGGCCTATTATTTTATCGCTAATTACCACTCCATGACCTCGTTGTTCGATGCTGAACAGCGAAGGCAGAACGTGCTGGATGTCGCATTGGATTTCCTCGCCTGTGGACTGGACCCCGAACGCTCAGTGTTCTTCAAGCAATCGGATGTGCCGGAGCATACGGAGTTGACCTGGATGCTCACGACCTTGACCCCCATGGGACTGCTTGAGCGGTGTCACAGTTACAAAGACAAATTAGCTCGCGGAATATCACCCAATCACGGGTTATTTGCTTATCCTGTTCTCATGGCCGCCGATATTCTAATCTATGATTCCAAGGTGGTTCCGGTAGGTAAAGATCAGAAACAACATGTTGAAGTAACGCGTGACATTGCCATCAAATTCAACCAACAGTATGGAGACACCTTTATCATTCCTGAGCCGCAGATTCGAGAGGACGTTGCTGTCGTTCCTGGCACGGATGGCCAGAAAATGAGTAAAAGCTATGGTAATACGATAGAGATTTTCGGATCTGAAAAACCACTCAAAAAGAAGATCATGAGTCTGGTGATGGATAGCCGTGGTATGGATGAACCTAAACCGGATGCAGAAAAAAATATCGCCGTTCAACTCTTGAAATTGGTAGGTGAACCGGAACTGGCCAAGGATTGCGAGGATCAATTAAGGGCAGGGGGGTATGGTTACGGGCACTTGAAGAAAGCGCTTTTTGAAGCCTGTTGGAGTTATTTTGAGCCCATGCGGCAGAAGCGTGAAGAACTTGCCAAAAATATTGATTTTGTTCAGGAGGTGTTATCCAAAGGTGCGGAGCGTGCTCGGTCGGTGGCTTCTGCTGTGAACAATCGAGCAAAGAACGCCTGCGGTCTGGATTGAAGAGTGCAGCCCGTCAATCTGCCCATATATCTTGAGATAGTTTTTTTCGCGGTCAGGATAGCATGAGTTCGAAAGGATTATCCAAATGATCTCAGAAAAAAATCATATGTCGGGTTGTTCAGTCTGGCACGCTTATGTCATGGAATGATTCGCGCTCTCAGATGTTCTATCGAATCTGCATCTGCAGATCGGTTTATGATCTGAATGATATTCTCCTAGAAACAGACTCCAAATTTCTTTAAACAAATGCCGTTCTTGACTAAGAGGCATTCGCTCGTAAGATGACCGCTTTGCTGTTAAGCAAAATGTTTCCAATTATGAGCACTATCTACGAAATTGACGCACGTGAAATTCTGGACTCCCGCGGTAACCCTACGGTGGAAGTTGATATTACCCTGAGTGGTGGAGCCTTCGGCCGCGCCGCAGTTCCCTCTGGAGCCAGCACAGGTGAAAACGAAGCCTTGGAACTCCGAGACGGCGTTAAAAAACGTTACCTTGGTAAAGGTGTTGCCAAGGCTGTAAAAAATATCAAAACCAAAATTGGCCCTGCACTGCAGGGTATTGATGCGACGGATCAACTTGAAGTTGACCGGATCATGCTTGATCTCGACGGAACCGATACCAAATCCAAACTCGGTGCCAATGCGATCCTGGGTGTCTCCATGGCAAACGCGAAAGCTGCAGCTGAAGCCCTGGCCCTTCCTTTGTTCAAATACCTCGGCGGTCCTAACGCCAAGGTGCTTCCTGTGCCGATGGCCAATGTGATCAACGGTGGTGCTCATTCCGACGCTCCGATTGATTTTCAGGAATTCATGATCATGCCCAAAGGCATGGATACCTTTTCAGGCGGACTACAGGCCATCACTGAAATCTTTCATGCCTTGAAGGGTGTTCTCAAGAAGCGTGGGCTATCGACTGCAGTGGGTGATGAGGGTGGGTTTGCTCCCAATTTGGAGTCTACCGAAGATGCGCTTGATTGCATCTTGAAAGCCATCAAAGTCGCCGGATACAAAGCAGGTAAGGAAATCTTTCTGGCATTGGATGTTGCTTCCTCTGAATTTTATAACTCCAAGACCAAGAAATACGTCTTTAAAAAAAGCACGGGTGAAAAAATTTCAGGCGCTGACCTTGTTGCCTACTATGATGAGTTGACTCGTAAATATCCCATCATCAGCATCGAGGATGGTTGTGATGAAAACGATTGGAAAACGTGGAAGCTTTTGACTGATAAAATCGGTGATCGCGTTCAATTGGTGGGTGATGATTTGTTCGTGACCAACACGAAATTCCTTCAGCGCGGTATCGATGAAGGTGTGGCCAATTCGATTCTCGTGAAAGTGAATCAAATTGGTTCACTCACTGAAACGTTCGATGCGGTTGAGCTTGCTCAGGAAAATAAATACACCTCAGTTATCAGTCATCGTTCTGGGGAAACCGAAGATGCGACCATCGCCGACATTGCCGTGGCTACCAATGCGGGGCAAATCAAAACGGGTTCCTTGAGTCGGTCGGACCGTTTGGCAAAATACAACCAACTACTGCGAATCGAGCAAATCCTCGGTCGACATGCTGTCTACGGCGGCAAGATGTGAGTTGGAATATAAATATCTAACAAAAGACAAGGCGCGGTTCTTCCGCGCCTTGTCTCTGTACAGAGAAAAGCGCGTGATCGGAGCAACCCCTTGCTGATCACGCGCTTTTTTCAAACCGGAAGAAAGCCAGGCTTTCTTCTTAGGCCATCCAACCCGGTCTGTATTCGCGTTGGATGATGTCTGAAATATCCATATTTTTAGCCTGAAGTCGCGTGCTATCCCATTCGATGCGCCCCCCAGCCTTGAGAGCAGCGTTACCCAGAAGGATCGATTCTGTCATTTGTGAGGCATAATCGAAATTGGACAGGGCAGGTTTACCGCCACGCATTGCTTCTACCCATTCATTCTTCATGGCCTGATCACCTCCACCTATGCGAGGGATCCAGGCATCCGGTGCCTCATAGTCCTTGAAATCATCGCCGGGCAGCAGTTTCCAACTCGATCCGTAATCATTGGGTGAGTAAAGGATACCTTTATCGCCTACAATAATTGAACCACTGTTGGTTGGTTTTTCACCGTGAAAAAGATCCATGGGGGGAAGGTTCTTTTTTCCATCCGGGAATTTACCCTCATACCAGTAATAGCTCAGAGGAGGCATGGCACCTCGGGCACCAAATTCGGTTTTGGTGGTGGCCCAAGCGGGAAAAGTTTCTTCATTGATCGGACCATGATCCAAGGCCTCAACGCTGAGAGGATGACCAAGATTGAGTGCCATGAAAGCCAGATTCGCCGTATGACAGCTCATGTCTCCGATAGCTCCAGTGCCAAAGTCCCACCAGCCGCGCCACTTGAATGGATGGTAGGCATTGTGATAAGGGCGATCAGGAGCAACGCCCAGAAATAGATGCCAGTCCACATGATTTGGAATCGCGGGGGTCTCATTCGGACGTGCGGTAATGGAAGGAGCTTGCGGCCACACTGGGCGATTCGTCCATACATGAACCTCCCGGACGGCCCCAATCGCACCTGATTGAATCACTTCTACCCCTCGGCGAAGACCATCAGAGGCGGTGCCCTGATTGCCCATTTGTGTGGCGACCTTGTATTGACGTGCAACCTGTCCCATTCGACGAGCTTCATACACTGAATGCGTCAGGGGTTTTTGGCAATAAACATGCTTGCCGAGGCTCATGGCCAACAAACCCGCAGGAGCGTGCATGTGATCAGGAGTACTGATTGTTACCGCATCAATTTCGGTATGCATCTCTTCGAGCATCTTCCGAAAATCCTTGTATTTTTTGGCTTTTGCAAATTTTTCACCCTTCGCATCCAGTTTTGTGAGATCGATATCACAAAGAGCGACAACATCACCTAAATTACCTGCCTGATCGATATCTCCAGACCCCTTTCCGCCCACACCAATACCAGCAAAAGCGATGCGGTCATTGGCTCCAAAAACGCGTTTTGGGAAAAAGTTGAAAGTGAATGCGGATGCGGCAGCGGTCCCAATGAAGGACCGGCGAGAAACATAGGTCTTACTGAATTTTTTGGCCATAATATCTATGTAGTGAAAATTTGATTTAGGGTGTATCTGAAAAGTAATCACTTCAAAAAACCAAAGCAAGACTTGATCTGTTCAAAGTGTCCTTAAAAATGGAAAGATCAGGCTGTGTCCTGATGCATTGGGTCAGGCATGAGGAGCGGCACTCTGAGAGTCATGCAGCGTTGTTGCGAGACGTCTATTTTGTAGGTAAAAGATAATTAATGAGTTTTGAATCCCTTCCCCCTCTCCAGCGTGGGTGATTCATGCAGGGCTTGTGTCAACTTCATTTGATTCAGGATTTGTCATTTTTCCAATTGCAGCAGGTAAGTAATCACGGGTAAACTCACCCCTAATGGTTATGAAGAAAACACTTGGACGTGGACTTTCCCAGCTGATGAAGGGGAACGAGACCAAGGGAACCGATGCCGAAATGGCTAAGTCCCTTGCGAGTCCGGTGGGTTCAGCTGAAGCTCCCTTGTCCGGCGTTTCGAAACTGATGCAAGGTCATTACCAACCAGCTGAAGTCCAGTCTGCACCTGAAGGGGTATCCAATCCTTTTCAGCAAAATGGCCCTTCCGAGACGGTTTTTTCAGTGCGCCTTGTGCCTGACTGGATCTACTACCTGAGTGATGTTATTTTGCTGTCAGCGGTTCTCTGGATGATCATACTTAGCCCTACGGCACCCACGTGGGTCGAATGGACGACCAGTCTGTTACTAACCGTTCTGGCTGGTTTGATAGGTGTTTATCCCTGGGTTCGCAATGTGCTGGGCAACGATTCGCCTGTTCAATCCGGTGAAATACCTCAATGGAGTCTGGCTTCGAAAACGCAGCCCGATGGAACCGAGAAGGTATATGTCATGCATCTCCACGAGCCTTATACCGCAGTTGAAATTACGGAAACCAGTTGGAGCGGTGTACAGCCCAGGCCCATCTGGCTATCGGGTAGCCCTGATATCTCACCTGAAGACATGAAGCGCTTGCTCATGGGGGCAGCCGATTTTTACAAAAAACATCAGACTGACAAATCGCACTCGAATTCTAACGTAAGTGCAGCTTGAGGCGTCCCTTCGGATTGCTTGAAAAGAGGGGCCGTGCCTCTCTGAGTCTCAAATCAAGATATTTTCAACCCGAACGGATCGTCAGTAAGCCCCGCTATATTGCAACCTCAAAGTTTTCCTCCTCAGGACATTGGTATCTTTTACTGCTGGAAAAAGACACTATCAGAATTTCCTCAGATGGTTGGGTAGTTGAATAATGATGTAAGGGAAACTTCAGAGATGACGTTGTCTTTGTTGCTCCGGAGTTTCATGCTCCTTTGCATCATGCGTGAAATGACCCTTTCAGCTGCAGTAAGAGAACCTTCTTAAAGGCCTGTTATTTGTGACTGAGAACACTTTGTCGCTTCAAGTAATTCGACCCACGCAAGGCCGAGAGTTCGATGGGTCATTTACAGGATAACCATTTCAAGTTGCCTGCTGTATTCGGATCATTGACGGTCTCTCTCTTGCGATTTGCATAGGCTTGAGCCCGCAGGTTCGCTTCTTTGTTCGGATTGAATCCGAAGTCTCATTGAAGTTCCCTTTGAGTTGGACTGCAGGGATGAACACAGTCATTTCCTGGTAATTCTGCTCAGCGATTTCCAATTACTTCGTAACATTAGACACTACTTAGCCACCCCATGTTCGATGGATTCCATTGTCTTATCTGATGGGGTTTTAAGGCTGGCTGCCCCTGCATACCACAAGCCTAAAACGGTGGTTGGTAAAAAGAAAATCAAATGCATGACGAGAGCATAGGCCAAGGCGACTTCTCGCGATGGATGCAGGTTTAACACTGCAAATCCGAAAATCATACCCGCTTCATAAATACCCCAATAACCAGGAGCGGCAGGAATCATGACCGCCAGCGATTCGATGACGACCAAGGCGATTGCCTGCATCAAGGTCATGGTGATACCATCGAAACCCCATCCCAGGGTCTGAGCCGCGATGGCATTGATGACCCAGGTCAGGACTGAATAAAAAGTTATCCATAAGAATCTTCGTGGTTGTTTGATCGCTTGGAAACCCCGGACAATTCCTTCAAGGCCATCTTCGATGGATTGATGCATGCTTTCCGAAATGGGGATCTTGCGTACGAATTTCAATAGCTTGATTCGTAATTTTCGAAACATGAGTAATCCCAATCCGCAAATCATGATAATTGATCCCACGACTACTTTTTGAATCAGTGGAGCCAACATGCTCCCTCTAATCACAAATCCTCCAAATTCGACCGACATCCCGGGGTCGATTGGGGGGATGAATGCCATGGAAACAATAAACAAGGCAATGAGAGTGACTCCATCAAACACTCGTTCGGTTACAATGGTTCCGAAGGCGATGGGTACTCCTGTTTTTTCTTTTTTACCCACATAGATTGCCCTCATGAATTCTCCCACTCGACCCGATGGCAGTACGTTATTAAAAGCAAAACCTACCATGATCGGTTTGAATAGATGATTTGAGGCTACTGGTTTATCCTCAGGAAAGAGTAGCGACCAGCGAAGTGCACGCACATAGATACCGGCATAGAACACAATCACCGTCACGAGAAGCCAGAACGGATGCACTTCGCTCAGTGCCCTCCAGAGTGCTTTCCAGTCAAGGTTTTGAAATACCCAGATGCAGCTGAGCAGAGACACCAAAAGCCCAAGATAGACAGCCAGCTTTTTCATGGCTCGGGTGATCCCCTCAGCGCCATGGACTCCAGCCAATCACAGGCCTTGGGGAGTATGGCATCCCAGTGAAATTGTTTGGCGCGGTTCCAGGCTTCGATCCTGTATTGCTGGTATTTCTCAGGTTTTTTGATCATGGACTGGATTTCATCAGCAAGTGATTCGGGAGTTTCCTTTTTCGAGACCCTTCCGGTGACATGATCAAGAGTGGATTCGGTCAGGCCAGCCACCGGATAGACCGCTGAAGGTGTTCCCATGGCATTTGCCTCAATAATATTCAAGCCCCAGCCCTCACGCACTGAAGTATGCAACAGTATATGAGCTTCCTGAAGAGACTGATCCTTTTGCTTCTCATCCAAAAATCCAGCGAAGGTCACACGGTCATTTAAACCAAGTTGACCCACGCATTGTTTGAGTTGAGGCATGGAATCGCCCGTTCCGATGATTTTAAGTGCTGCATCGATTTGGCGTTCCTTGAGACAACGCAGGGTCTGGATCGCATGGTCGATACGTTTGTTGGGGGCAAGCCTGGAAACGACGGCCAAGCGTAATGGAGCGCTTATCAGTTTTTCTGGAAGTGAAGGCAAGGCCTGCGTGTAGACTCCATAAGGAATACGTTTGACGCTCTGGATGCCCCGCGCATGCAGCATGTTTTCAGTTCCCTTGCACGCGGTCCAAAAAGGCGTTTGGCGATAGAGCCAATGTGTGAATTGCTCCTGGATTCTTCCGATTTGATCCAGTGGCCATCGATAAAATGAAGACCATATTGGTCCTAAAACCTCGTGTATGTAAGAAACGCATTGAGTTTGAGTCCACCAGGGAGCAAACCAGGGAATGCCATGATGTTGATCAATCACGAGATCGAATCGAGCTTGCGATTGAAACCAGCGATTGGCGGCCAGTATAGATGTTCCCATGCCGCCGCGTCGTATAATATGAACGCCGTTCACGATAGATTCCTCTTCACAATCTGGGTATGCGTTTGCAAACCACCAGACGTCATGGCCTTTTGATGAAAGTGCACTGAGATAAGCCAACGAGACCCTTTCTGCCCCCCCTGAAGCAGGGTTTTGCGGGTCACGCCAGTTGAGCATCAAAAATCTCAGTTGTCTCTCCATATTATAATAAATTCCGGTCAATAACTGACTCGAGGTCAAATCCATCCACGAGCGGGGTAGGGGCGCCGTATTCGCGATACCTACCATAAACGAGGGCTTAATTTAACCCTTTACACCCCAAGGGCAAGATTACAGTCTGAGGCTCTTACACCGGACAAGTATTTCTCAGTTGAAAAAATCAAAGAAAGATTTGATATCAATGAAGGAACCCCTTTTCTCCCCACTGAACAAGGAGGCTTTTTGGATCACTATCCAACGTTCACAGGATTACCTTTTGAACGCTCAGCTACCAGATGGATACTGGCAGGGCGAACTGCGGATTGATTGCACATTGGTGGCGGATACTATTTGCTTCAAGCATTGGGACGGAAAAGTGGACGAAGTCTGGCAGCGCAAGGCCGTAAATCATTTATTGAGACTGCAATTACCGGAAGGCGGATGGAACATATACCACGGAGGACCTGCCGAGGTGAACGCCACGATTAAATCGTATCTGGCACTCAAACTTGCTGGATTGCCGGAAGCGGATCCCCGCATGTCACGTGCTCGCTCGGTACTGCTGAACCTGGGCGGAGTCCCCAGGATGAACACTTTTTCAAAACTCTATCTTGCCTTGCTGGGGCTCTTTCCTTGGAAATATTTACCGACCATACCTTGCGAAATGATTTTGATTGGCAAGTGGTTTTATTTGAACTTTCACGAGATGAGTAACTGGACCCGCACCATAATTGTACCTTTGTCCACCATCAATCATTTCAAGCCTACAAGGAAACTGCGTCATTCCGTGACAATCGATGAGTTGTATCCGGATGGTTTTCACGAACGTGATCTTCGGCTGCCGCACGCCCCAGAGATTTTTTCATGGCGTAACTTGTTTCTAGCCCTGGATAAGGTGAATAAGTTAGCTGAGAAATTTGCACAATGGGGTATTCATCCATTCCGGAGACAGGCTTTGAGAAAGAACGAAGACTGGATGCTGGAACGATTCGAGGGCGCTGATGGTTTGGGAGCTATCTGGCCATCCATGCTCAATTCGCTCATTGCGATGAAGGCAATGGGCTACGAAGATGACCACCCGCAGGTGTTGCGTGCCGAGCGTGAATTAAAGAAACTAGAGCACGAGACCGAAACTGAGGTGCGCATTGAACCTTGTCTTTCCCCTGTCTGGGACACGGCGATTGCCTGCGCTGCCTTAAGTGCTTCTGGAGTTTCACCTGCGAACCCCAGAATGAGAAAGGCGGCTGATTATTTAGTTTCCAAGGAAATCCGCTTCAGAGGAGACTGGAAATACAAGAACGAGGCCGATGTTGAACCGAGTGGATGGGCTTTCGAGCATGAGAATAAATGGAGTCCTGATGTCGACGATTCCGCCATGGTGATGCTTGCCTTGAGGCGCATGCAATCCAGTGACAAAAAAGCCCAGCAAGCCTGTCTCAAGCGTGGTTTGGAATGGCTCATGACTTTTCAGTGCAAGGGCGGAGGCTGGGCTGCGTTCGATAAGGATTGCACCAAGAGCATCATGGAAAAAGTGCCATTCGCGGATCACAATGCCATGCTTGACCCTGAGTGCGCAGATATCACCGCGCGCATACTGGAACTATTGGGAGTTGAGGGCCTTACCCTTGAGCATCCTCAAGTGAAACTGGGCATTCAATACCTGCGCTCCCAGCAGGAGGAGGATGGTTCTTGGTACGGGCGTTGGGGGGTTAATTACCTCTATGGGACATGGCTTGCTCTCAGGGGACTGAGAGCCTTGAAAATGGATATGCATCAACCTTGGCTGCAGAAAGCCAAGGACTGGCTGGAGAGTGTTCAATTGAAAGACGGTGGTTGGGGTGAGCGCTGTAACAGCTACGAAGATCCTGATTTAAAAGGCCGGGGACCTAGTACAGCTTCTCAAACGGCCTGGGCTGTCATGGGCCTTTGTGCTTTCGGTGATCCTGGTCTACCAAGTCTCCATCGAGGTATTCAGTATCTCATCGATATGCAATCCGAGGATGGTTCGTGGCCCGAGGAAGAGACAACGGGCACTGGATTTCCCCTCGTATTTTACCTTAAATACGATATGTATCGGAACTCCTGGCCGTTGCTTGCTCTGGCAACTTATCAGGATTTGATCAAGGCGAATGCCAATGCATCTCTCTAATTCAATCTGAGATGCTTGGCTTCGAATCACATGTGTTGAACGATACCATATGATAGTTTAGTGAAAGCCCTGGTTTGTTTTGCTGTAGCTCAGGAAAAGCAATATTTCCATGCCCGTGAAAGTGTGCATGCTCTTGTTACTGGCATGGGGGCTGCTGCGGCAGGACGCACTCTTGCCAGATTTCTCGAAATTGATCATCCACGCGTCATCATCGCCGCTGGCTTTGCGGGTGGCCTGAATCCCGAGTTAAAGCTCGGTCAAATGATACTCGATGATACGGATCTGTCAGAGCATGGACTCAATCTATCGGGCCCCGCAGCGCTGTTTCATGGAAAGATTCACTCTGCCTCCAAAGTCATGGTGACCCCCTTTGAAAAGGCTTCCCTTCGGAAAGAATCCAACGCTGATGCCGTTGACATGGAATCGTCAGCTGTTCGATCGATAGCAAGAAGTCATCGCATTCCCATGGTTGCATTGCGTGTGGTTACCGACCCATACAATGAAGCGTTGCCGCTTGATTTCAACCAGTTCATGGACACTGCGGGCAGCATGCGCTACGGAAGGCTTGCCTTTCATTTGCTCAGAAATCCCAGCACCGTCTCTGGACTTGCCCAGTTTCAAAAGAAGTTGAAATATGCTGCTCAGCAACTGGGTAAAACCCTCAACTTACTTTTGGACACGCCTGTTTAGAAACACATTGATCCAATCTCAGCTTGTGGAGGTTCGTGTCGATCAAGCTGCCCTGAGAAGTCTGAGGTAGCCGAATCCCACAAAACGTTGATTTTCCTCGTCATACAAACGGTAATTCACCGCTTTCAAGCTATCCCAGAGAGTGATTTGAGGCACTTTTTGAAAGATTTCTTCGCTCTGGTGACATTTCTCCAGATTGTAATTCGGTATTCTGGGGCCCAGATGATGAATATGATGGAACCCAATGTTACCCGAAAACCATTGCAAGACCCTTGGTAGTCTGTAAAAAGAGCTTCCCTCCAGCGCTGCTGTCAGGTAATCCCAGTTTTCACTTCTCTCCCAATAAACACCTTCAAACTGGTGCTGCACGTAAAAAAGCCATATTCCCAGCGAACCAGCCACCAGCATGACGCTCGCTTGTATAATCAAGTAAGCCTGCCATCCGAAAACATAACTCATGGCCACTGCCATGGACAGCACTCCGATATTTGTCCAAAACACGCTTCTGCGCTCTCGCGGCGGAGATTTAGGGGTAGAAAAACGGTGTTTGATGAAAAATAATCCCAATGGACCAAACCCAAACAAAACGATTGGGTTACGAATGAATCGGTAGGCTATTTTCTTCCATTTGGATGATTCAAGGTACTCCTTGACTGTCATGATCCAGACGTCACCGATACCGCGCCTGTCCAAATTACCCGATGTGGAATGATGGACGCCGTGCTCCCACCTCCATTGGAAATAGGGCGTAAACTCCAGAACCCCAAGAATGGACCCCAGCGTATGGTTTGCCTTCTGTGATTTGAAGAAGGATCCGTGGCCGCAATCATGGAAAATAATGAACACGCGCACCAGAAACCCACCTGCCAGCAAGATTAGTGGCAGAAGCAGCCAGTATGAAACATTCATGGCGTAATACATCATTACCCATAACCCAGCGTAGGGAACCAAGGTGTTCACTATCTGCCAGATCCCTCTAGCCACTGATTGCTTCTGATACTTTGCAATTATGGCCTTCCACGTAACCGTATTTGGTTTTTTACTCATTCGCGTAACCAATTTGCAGCCTTATTTGAAATCAGCCAAATTGTTTTTATTAGAAACTTCTTCTTTTTTGAAATATTTTCTTAAAATGGCAAGCCAGATTTTTTGTAACTGCTTGTTTCCTAATTAAAAGGCTCTTAAACAGGTTGCATTACTCATTTGCAGTCAGATCGGTAAATTCATAGTTGACCTCCGGCGGATGCCTTTCAAAATGATTTCATGGAACCAAGCATTGAGCATAGTCGACGTGACTTTCTAGGCAAGATGGCTTCATCCGGTCTCGTTCTAGGGGCTCCTTGGATTCGAGCCAGGACTGCGGAACCTTTGGTCAAGATACTGGATTTGCAAAAAATCAGTAAGTCACCTGAAATGTACCATGGCTGGCCCACTTTATCTCTCTTGCAAAATGGCGAAATGGTCCTCGCCTGGTCTGGTGGGAGAGAAGGTCATGTATGCCCATTTGGGCAGGTTCATTACATGAAATCGCGCGATGGAGGGGAACACTGGTGCTGGCCCAGAGTCATTTTGGATAGTGGTTTGGATGACCGCGATGCAGGTGTTCTTGAAACCAGAAGCGGTACCTTGCTAGTCACTACCTTCAGTTCTCTGGCTTACGAGCCGATTTTTCGGCGAGCGCTTGCATCAGGAGACTGGGATTCCAAACGGATTCGGCGTTGGACAGCAGCCCATAACCGCCTTGATAGTGAGGCCCGCGAACGGGAATTAGGACAATGGATGATACGTTCCGAGGATGGAGGTAAATCCTGGTCTCGCCAATACGATTCCATTGTCAACAGCCCGCATGGGCCCATTCAATTGATGAGTGGTAGATTGGTATACGCAGGAAAAGAGCTCTGGACAGACAGACAGCGGGTTGGCCTCTGTGAATCTTCGGATGATGGGAAATCCTGGCGATGGTTATCGGAAATTCCTGCACGCGATGGAGATGATCCCAGAAATTATCATGAGCTTCATGCGGTTGAAATGCCCGATAGAAGGATCGTCGTTCACATACGCAATCATAATCCTTCGCACGCTCAAGAAACTCTTCAGTGCGAATCATCCGATGGAGGCAGGTCCTGGACCAAGCCCCGAAGCATTGGTGTATGGGGCTTGCCCTCCCATTTGCTGGGTCTTGCAGATGGCAGAGTCCTGATGACTTATGGTTATCGAAGACCCCCTTTTGGCAATCAGATTCGAATCAGCGAGGATGGACGCAAATGGTCTGCTCCAAGGACTATTTCAGATGATGGCGCCTCGGTGGATCTCGGATACCCCAGCACCATACAATTGAAGGATGGCACATTTGTAACCGTTTGGTATGAACTTCCCAGAAATGCCTCAAACGCTGTGTTACGACAAGCGAGATGGGTATTGGAAAGCTGAATAAAATCAATTACTGGGGTTTGTAAAACATTCTGCACCATTATTTTGGGCTACTTTACATGGTCTGCATGGGAGACTGCACCATCGAACTGATTTTGAATCTCATGTCGCGCATGCATTTGGGGCAGGAAGTATCCGAAAACAAACCTCAGTTTCAGTTATCCCATAAATTTGCAAAAGCCATTGAAATCAGCAAAAAAGCCCAACAGCTGATCAGCTGTTGGGCTTTGGAAAGTTTCTTACTGTGGGCCTGACTTACCCGCCGTCTTCGCCGATCGCTTCGACAGGACACCCCTCCATGGCTTCCTCACATTGTGTGGATTCGTCGTCGTTTTCAGGTTGCTTGTAAACAAAAGAGTATCCTCCGTCTTCCTGACGTTTGAAGTTTTCTGGCGCGGTCTCACGACAGAGATCGCAATCGATGCATTGGTCATCGACGTAATATTTGCCACCTGCGTTTTCGGGTTGTTTGTTTGCTGCGTCTGCCATAATTTTTTCTAGTTCCTGTGTTCCTTGCTATGAAGAGTCCTCTCAGAGGAGCTCTTTCTGATTGACGTGTACTTATCTAAACCTCTCCTTTTGTGCGGTGCGTGCGGAATGATGCAATGTGGCACCTCAGGAGTGATCAACACACTCAATTAAACAAAATAATTGAGATTTATTCGTAGCGCAAGGCCTGAATTGGATGTAAGCCTGCGGCCTTGTAAGCAGGGAAGATGCCTGCAACGACTCCCACCAACGCACTGAAAGCAACCGCCAGGAGCATGGGCGGTGTGGTGATGATGGGGGAGTTCTGTGCTGGGGAGGCCAGTTCTATCAGTTCCACCAGTACAAAGGAGAAAGCCAGGCCCACGACTGCTCCGATCAGTGCCACAGCGATACTCTCCACTAGAATTTGTGTAAAAATAGCTTCACTGCTGGCTCCAACGGCCTTACACGTCCCGATTTCCCGAATGCGTTCGTTGATGCTGGCGAGCATGATGTTCATGATCCCTATCCCCCCCACAAGCAGGCTTAGGCCAGCAATGACGCCTTGACTGATGCGCATGTTCCGTATGCGTGTTCGTATGTCGTTGATTTGATTTTCCTCTGTTTCAAATTCAAAATCCACAATGCCGTTATGCATCGTCAGCATCACGTTCCTTGCCTGTTGCAAGGCTGGTTCCAGCAGGTCGAGGTCCGCTATCTTGATGTCAATGTCTGTCAATCTTGGATCAGGGGTTCCATCTTCATTGGAGGCTGCCCTGAACTTGATCCAGGCGGTGTTCAGAGGCATGTAAACCACGTTGTTCTTTCGCCAGAAAGCATCGCCCCATTTCTTTGCACCACTCCATCCACGCTGGCGTTTGACGCCCCCTTTCGTTTCCTGTTGCTGTTTCTTGGCCAGTTCCTTGAGTTTGCGTTCCTGCTCACTTTCGTAATGCCTGAACATACCGACAATCGTGAACGGCTGGCCTCCGATCTGTATTGTTTTTCCAATCGGCACCATTGTCTCACCTGTTTGTTCCGGGCTTCCGAACAGCTGGTCGCGCACGCCTGTTCCTATGACACAGACGCTGTTCGCAAATTCCTCATCGAGATCGCAAAAGAACCGGCCATGTTCGAGTTCGTAAAGGTTCATTTCCAGAACAGCAGGCCAGACACCGACGATTTCTGAAGTGGAGGCTGTCTTTCCCTTGCTGGTGACACGCGTGCTTCGCCAGTCCAGTCGCATTTCGGGCGAGATGGTTTTGATCAATGGTGCGCTTGCCTGAAGGGCATGCACATCCCTGATCAGACGTCCCGGGCTCTGGTCACGCAAGTGATCCTGCCAGACGGGGACATCTTCGTCGTCGATCCTGACCTTGTCCAATCCACCCATGGCGATCATGGACTCTTTCATGCCCTTTTCCATGCCGGTGATGACCGCAGCCATGGCAACCAGGCTGGACACACCCAAAACGATTCCCAGCATGGTCAAAAGGGTCCTGAATTTATGAGCCCAGATATCCTTCAATCCGATCAGTATGGCGTTGTATAGGTTCATGAAGCTCAGTGATTAATCGTATTTCAAGGCTTGTATGGGGTGAAGTTTGGATGCCTTGAAGGCTGGTATCATACCCGCGATGATACCTACCATCGCACTGCAGCCCCAGGCAAATAGCATGGCCTCGCCTGTGATGACCGGGTTGTTTTCAGTGGGGGTGAATGCGGTGATGGAATCGACCAGGGCAATCGAAACAACCAACCCCATGATGCCTCCGATCAGGGCAATGATGAGACTTTCAATGATGATCTGCACGAAGATGTCGGTTGTCGTTGCTCCAACCGCCTTGCGTATACCTATTTCGCGAACACGTTCTGAAACGCTTGCAAGCATGATGTTCATGATACCAATGCCACCCACAACCAGCGCAATGGCAGCGATAATGACGCCGCTCATTCTGAAGTTTTTGATGGTCACCTGAATGCCGTCGGCAAGATCTTCCTCGGTGCGGAAGGACCAGTCTTCTATTCCATTATGCGAAACCTGCAACACATTACGGATTTGCTGAAGAGCTGTTTCAAGCAATGAAATGTCCCTCACTTTCATGTAAATCCCTGACAAGCGCGGATCTGCTTTTTCATCCAGCCCTGCTGCGGCTCTGAACTGAATCATCATCGTCTTCAGTGGGATGAAAATCGAATTGTTCTTGAGCCTGAACACGTAACCGCTTGGACCGCTGCTTCCCCTTCCTTTGTCACGCACCACGCCTCCTTGAGGATTCTGTTGAGCCTGGAGTTTTGCGAGTTCTTTTTCCTTTTTCTCTTTCTCAGTCATGTAATGCTCGAACATGCCTACAATGGTGAACGGTTGACCGTTAATGCGTATGGTCTGGCCGATGGGAATGATCTCCTCACCCGTTTTTTCAGGATCTCCAAACAAGTCGTTTCTCAGTTCTATCCCGATCACGCAGACACTGCGTGCTTCTTCATTGTCAATTTCGTTGAACATGCGCCCATGCTCAACGCGGTGATCCTCCAGATCGAGAATGCCGGGCCATGTGCCGTAAAGTCGCCATGGTCTTGCCCTCTTGTTCCTGTAGGTCACGTTGATGCGCGTGCGATATCCATGCTGTTCGACAATGGGGGTGATATTTTCAACCAGTGGAGCACCGGATTGAAGGGCATAAACGTCCTTCATCAACAAGCCCGGGATCTGGTCAGTCAAATGCCTTTGATGCGGAGGCAGGTCGTCCTGGAATTCAACCCTGACCTTTTCAAGTCCGCCCATGGCCACCAAGGCCTCTTTCATGCCGTTTTCCATCCCTTTGACAAGTGCCGACATGGCCACCAGGCTGGATACTCCCAGAATGATGCCCAACATCGTCAAGAGAGATCTGAACTTGTGAGCCCAGATCTCCTTCATGCCGATGAACATGGTGTTCCAAAAATTCATGTGTCAGCGGGGCGGTTCAGCTTGAAACGTGACTCTCGCCCTGACAGTTTGGCGTCCACATCACTTGCGATTTTGCCGTCTCTGATTTCGATTTTCTTTGGGGTAAGAGCAGCGATTTCTGGATCGTGAGTGACCAGCATGATGGTGCGTCCTTCCTCATGCAGCTTGCAAAATGTTTCCAAGATCATTTCACCCGTGTGAGAATCCAGATTGCCCGTAGGCTCATCAGCAAAAATAATGCGCGGATCATTGACGAGAGCGCGGGCGATGGCGACACGTTGCTGTTGTCCTCCGGACAGCTGGGATGGTCGATGCTTTGCTCTGTCTTCAAGGTTCACCAGATCCAAGGCCTGCATGGCCCGTTCCCGGCGTTCCCGGCTGGAGGCTCCTTTGTAAATCAATGGCAATTCGACATTTTGAGCAACGCTCAACTTTGGGAGGAGGTTGAAAAACTGAAAAACAAACCCGATCTTTTCGCCCCTTACCTTGGCAAGCTGGCGGGGAGTGGCATCATGAATGTCCATGCCATCAAGAGTCATGGATCCTGAGGAAGGTGTGTCCAGACAGCCTAAAATATGCATTAATGTCGATTTCCCGCTTCCTGACGGGCCGATGATGGAGGTGAAATCACCTTGATCAACGTCCAGATCCACGCCATCGAGCGCGTGAATCACTTCCCCCCCAAGATGGTAGGTTTTTCTGATGTCTCGTAGCTCGACAAGTGCCATGGCTGATCGTTAGATAGGGTTTGATGCCAGTTCACCAGCCGTCCCACCTGCATCAGATTCGACTATGGAATCGGCGGGAGGTTGTTCCAGTGAAACGATTTCGCCTGCACTCAGGCCTTTCAATACCTCGGCGAAAAAATAGTCAGCCACACCAATCTCGATCAGGCGGCGAACAAACGAATTTCCACTCTGGACGAACACGTATCTTTCCTGCTTGCGAACGGATTCATTGTATTCGGTGAAAACCGCTCCAAGCGGCACAGCCACTACCCCTGCCGCTGACTGCACCGGAATTTTTATATTTGCAGTCATTCCCGGCTGTATGCGAGGGTCGATCTCTTTGAGATGAATGCGGGCTGAAAATCCCTTGATGCCATTTTCTATGGTGGCTTGCGGGGCGATCCTTTCAACGACGCCCATCACCTTCAGTCCCGAGATGGCTTCCACCTGAATTTCTACTTCCAAGCCAACACTCAGGCGGCTGACGTCGGCCTGGTTGACGTGTGCATTGATGATCATCTGTGTCAGGTCTGCAATGGTCAGTACTTCGGTACCGCTGTTGAATCCTCCCGACCCGGAGACCGCCTGACCTGCGGACACGGGGCGTGTTAATACAGTGCAATCGAATGGGGCAAGGATCTGCGTGCGCTCCATGCGCTCCATCGCCAGGTCCAGATCCTTTTGCGCCCGCTCAATGCTGTTTTTTGCCAGGTTGAACTCGGTCTCGGTGTTCTGGAAAGCTTCCCTTGATACAAGTTTTTCCTCAAATAACTTTCTGTCGCGTTCGAAATTCCGTTTGGCTTTTTCCAACTGCAAGTTGGCTGCATCTATTTGGGTCTGCTTTTGCTCGATCTCGATTTGAATATTTTTGTCGTCCAATGAGAAGAGCAGGTCTCCTTCCTTCACCTTGTCCCCCACATCGACTGGCAGCTGT
>KB911987.1:25889-27602 GCA_000383715.1 Verrucomicrobia bacterium SCGC AAA164-E04 | reverse complement strand
ACTCGACCACCATCGCTATCGGCAATCGAGTAGGTGAAACTATCGCTACCGTTGTAATCAGCTGTGGGAACGTATGAGAAACTACCGTTACTATTGAGGGTCACGCTGCCGTTGGACGGATCCGTGACCTTGGTCGCTGTGATCCCGCCTGCTGGCGCTCCATCACCTCCGGCACTGTCATTGACCAGCACACCGCTGCCAACAACCACAGTCAGCGTGTTGTCCTCATCCACACTGTAAGTATCGTTCGCTGCCAATGGAGTGTCATCTACTGCACTCACATTAATGGTCAACGTATAGCTGGACGTACTGTACGCTGTCCCGTCATACACCGCAAAACCGACCGTTGCGTATGGAGTCCCGTTTTCATTGCTGTCTGGAACAAACCTGAATTTGCTGGCCGCGATGTCCGCGCTACTGATTGCCTGATTGAGCGTCACTGCGTTCCAGCTCGTGCCATCGTTGTGTTCCAGGCTGCCATCGGTTTCTAATGTCGTGATCTTTACTCCCGCAAAGGCATCACTGTCAGCATCCGCATACGTCCCAAAATCTGTATCAGCCAGGACAATTGTCGTGTCCTCATTCGTGGTCACTGAGTCATCGGTCGAAGTCGGTGGATCATTCACNGCACTCACGTTGATGGTNAGCGTATAGCTGGAGGTGCTGTAGGCCGTGCCATCATACACTGCAAAACCGACCGTTGCGTATGGANTCCCGTTTTCATTACTATCNGGAACAAACCTCAGCTTGCTTCCAGCGATATCTGCACTACTGATTGCCTGATTGAGCGTCACTGCGTTCCAGCTCGTGCCATCATTGTGCTCCAGACTTCCATCACTTTCCAACGTCGTGATCTTCACTCCCGCAAAGGCATCACTATCCGTATCCGCATACGTCCCAAAATCTGTATCAGCCAGGACAATTGTCGTGTCCTCATTTGTGGTCACTGAGTCATCGGTCGAAGTCGGTGGATCGTTCAAGTTAGTTCCCGTTCCTGCGATCGCAAAGGTATAGGGGTTTTCATCACTGTCATCATTGGCGATGCTCACCGTCGCAGTGCGTGATCCCGTTGCACCTGGATCAAAGGTAATGACAAAGGTCTTGGTTCCTCCCGCACTTACCGTCGAGGCATCCGGTTGAGTGGTGACCGTAAATTCAGAGGCGTTGGTTCCTGAGACTGCCACAATCGGCGTGCCCGATAGACTCAAGGCCCCACTGCCACTGTTGGTGATCGTGAAGGTGCGGGTTTGAGTCGAACCTCCTATGTCGATCGATCCGAAATCTGTGTGATCACTTGAATCTGGTGTTGTGTCTCCATCAGCAATACCCACACTGTTGCCACTCAAGGCGATTTCGGGTGCAGAAGTGCCCGTTCCTGAGATCGCAAAGGTATAGGGGTTTTCATCCCCATCTCCATTGACAATCGAGACGGTCGCTGTTCGCTCTCCATCGGCTGATGGATTGAAGGTCACCGTAAAGGTCGTTGACCCACTGGAGGACACCGTGGAACTACCGGCGGCTGATGCTGTAAAATCTCCTGCATTTGTTCCTCCGATGGTGATCGTGCCCACACTCAATGATCCTGTGCCTGTATTTTGAATGGTGAACGTATGAACATCACTACCAGAAGCCGTATCCACACTCCCAAAATCCGTGTCATCACTGGTCGCTGGCGTGTGACTGGTGCTATCGGCAATGTTTTGTGTGTTACCA
>KB911987.1:0-25734 GCA_000383715.1 Verrucomicrobia bacterium SCGC AAA164-E04 | reverse complement strand
TCCACACTCCCAAAATCCGTGTCATCACTGGTCGCTGGCGTGTGACTGGTGCTATCGGCAATGTTTTGTGTGTTACCAACGACATTGATCTCAGGCACCTGACGCAAGCCGAGGTCCACCGAATTATTTGTCACTGCTAAACCTATCGTGATCAGGTCAGTTTTTGAAGTTGCTGGATCAAAATCGTTATTAACATCGTCATCAGATCCAGAGTCTTTACTGGTGATTGCGTATCCCGATGGAACAGAAGTGATTTTCAGGTAGTACTGGGATGGGGCAAGGTTTTCAAACAAGAAGTTACCGTTGCTGTCCGTGGTGTCAGAATTGAGTAAAGTATCATCCCCTTCGTAGATGGAGACAGTGACTCCACTGAGCCCGTCTTCGCCACTATCCTGGATACCATCACTGTCAAGATCGACCCATACTCGGTCGCCGATCTTACCTGTAGATGGAAGCGGTGAGGGTGCCCTCGAACAGGATGCTCCATCATTTGAACCACTGGCTATCGCTTGCCCTACGTATACGCTGCTAAGGTTCGATATATTTATTTTATACATCTTGCCACTAACATTGTTGCCTACATAGAGGTAATCATCCGTCGCAGTCCAGGCAGCTCCAAAAGTGGAATCAGAAACACCGTTGTCAATATCATCCTTCAGTATTCCGGATATTGTTTGCTTGGTGACATTGTGAGTAGAAGGGTCATAAGCAAAGAGGTCGTAATCTTTGACCCCATAAAACACACCATCTGAGTGTCGGTAGGCCATATCCTTAGCCGCCAATTCTTCACCTGTCGTATCGTGTTCTGTTATGGTCCCTGCACTAACATCAAGTATCCCCACTTTTTTTTGAGTTTGCTGAAACATATACAAATCTCCTGATGTGTTAAAATCAGCCACCACCGAGTTAAATGTAGCTGTGATCGAATTCAGAATTGTAATGGTTCCAGTCGAATCAATTTTAAGAAATTTATTCTTATCAGAGCCGCTTCTTGCCTGACCATACAGAAATCCGTCCTCAATGTTGTAACCGACAGCGTTAACTTTATAGCCAGCCGTACCGATCGTGGTGTAAGTATATGGGTCGGTAGTTGCGTCAAGGTAAGCAATAATCCCGGTGTCACCATAAATTTGAAAAAAGTTAGCTACACAAGCCAGTGGCGACCCCGCCGAAGTACTGTTGCCTTGGATTGCGAAAGTGTAGGTAGCCTCATCTGCGTCATTACTTGTGATGGACACAGTTGCCTCGCGCAAACCGATGGCGGTTGGATCAAATTCCACAACAAACGTTTTGAAACCGCTCGCGCTTACCGTCGAAGCATCAGGCTGCGTGGTCACTTCAAAATCAGAAGCATTTGATCCGATGAGCGTGACAATGGGAGTGCCTGTTAAATTCAAGTCGGCGTTGCCTGAGTTTGTTATCGTAAAGGTACGTGTCTGGGAGCCGGTTGAAACATCATGTGAGCCAAAATCCGTATGATCACTACTACTCGCAGTCGTATCTCCATCAGCAATACCAACACTGTTGCCACTCAGGTCAATCTCTGGCCCTGACGTTCCCGTTCCCTTCAAATTGAAGTTATAGGGGTTTTCATCCCCATCTCCATTGACAATCGAAACAGTTGCTGTTCGCTCTCCATCGGCTGATGGGTTGAAGGTCACCGTGAAGGTCGTTGATACACTTCCAGCAAGTGTTGAACTACCCGCGGCAGTCGCTGTGAAATCTCCTGCATTGGTTCCCCTGATCGTGATCGTTCCCACACTCAATGATCCTGTGCCTGTATTTTGAATGGTGAACGTATGAACATCACTACCAGAAGCCGTATCCACACTCCCAAAATCCGTGTCATCACTGGTCGCTGGCGTGTGACTGGTGCTATCGGCAATGTTTTGTGTGTTACCAACGACATTGATCTCAGGAAGAGAATCATTATCGAGGATATTTGCGGTTGCAGTCAGATTGCCAGCGGTGAGCGTGGCTGTTTTAGTCGATTCCACAGTGCTGTCGTCTGTGGTTTCATACGTCACTGTGAATGAAGAAACTCCGTTCGGCACCAACATGGTGCCATCAACCGTGCTCAAAGTAACCCCGTTTGAAAATGCAACATTGGTAACGGTTGAGTCGGTGCTGCCAATATTGTATGCATAATAAGCGTTATCAGGCGCGCCAGATTCCAGTGTTACATTGTAAACAAGATCCTCTCCCTCGGTAATGTCACTGGCAGTTATGCCAGTGATTTGAATAGAGGCATCAAGGTAGTTATTCAGAGTATCCAAAAATGCGTTGTCAGCGCTACCCTGAATAGTGCCGTTCTCGGAATATGGATCTGTGAGATTGAGTCCGAGTAAACTGACATTCGAACTCACATTTTTAGTCCTCCCAACTACAAGAGTATAATCACCCGCGCTGGAAGATATGGTCGTGTTCGATTGGCCTACGTCTGATATAAAAATACCAAATGAAACGACGGAACCTCCGTCTTTATCATTCCATACGATTGCTGCATCCAAGGTATAAGCATTGTTGTTGTCCGTAATGATCTTTATTGAACCCTCAACATCATTCCCTTGGATATTGAAGTAGCCATTGCTGTCACTGTCATCTTGAGAAAAGGTCAACCTACTGATTCCCAATGTATTAAAACTTTTAACTGAAGTGTTCTTTTGTGCATTGTTACCCATTGTTCCGATATAGCCTTCTGTGAAAACCAAACTCACATCACCAGCCCGTGCACACTCAATGGCCACACCCACGCCATCAATAAAAACAGTCTCGTGATCGTTTTCGTTAAATATGGCAAGAGGAAGATTTTCGTAACGTTCACCTTGGATCAATTTCGCGAAGATTGCTCCTTCATCGCCTTTTGAGTCAAAAATTCCATTGATACGCTTATCAATAGCATGACCGGCCTCTTCAAGGAGCACAGCAGTCAATCGCTCCGGGGAACTTAATGTGGAAACCCAATCTAAATTGACATAGACTCGCTCACTACCTTCGTGGGAATGGGCACTGTAAGCGGCCAAAGCACCATTTAATTCATTTCCTTTTAACAATTCCAATTCCAAGCTAAGTCCCATGGATACAAGGTTTTCTCGAAACTTGGATAAACGGGATTCGAATAATATGCTTGAGGAATGCGCATTACCAAAAACTGCTCGCGTCAAAAAACTGAAATCACTGCGGTATGGTAAATCGTTTAAAACTTTTTCAGCAGCTAGAATCCCTTGATCGAAGTTTCTGAGGATCTGCGTGTTCTCGAGCATTTCCTTATTGATCGTCGTAAATTGCTTTCTTGAATCATGTTCTGCAGGCAACCTCGGTTCACTTTCACCAACAAGACATGCTGCAGCAAGTGGCGCTATGGCTGGATAACTTGCTTTGCCCGTATTCTGGGCGGAACACAACACGGAGGAAGGCAGAAGATCCGCAGAAAAAAAGAAGAAGAAAACGCACAGCAAAAAAAAGTTTCCTGCGGCCGAAAAAGCAGCCAAATACTTGTTATTTAATTTTTTATACGAAAACATTATGAGTTTATTTTTATTTTCAATGATTGACCAGACTGGGAACCATCATTAATCGATCGCTCACTGGCTTGACAAATAAAGGAATATGTGAAGCTGGCTACACATCTGAAAATTATGCATATTTATTGATATTTGCAAGATACATTTTGACGTTTAGTATCGTGATGCAATGGGTAAAAACAGCGTAACTTACATATTTTGAACAATTTTTTTATTGAAACTGAAAAGGATAAGAATATGGCAGAAGGCTGGGTGATCATTGCGAGGATCACGTCTGATATAATTTTTTATAACCCCTGGAGAAAACTCCGAACTGCCGAGAACGTGAGAGCGCTCCACTTATTGCTGAGGCATGTCATTTTGCTTGCTATTCTTAATGAGTTATTGATGACTCGAGAATAGGGTTCCGATGAACAGAGATCACTGTTCTCAGCAACTAGCTCGCTAAGATTACCGCGAGCCGCCATGAATGCTGCGATTGTTGTTTCAAATTAGACATTTGCATGCGTTACTTATCATTCATGAAGATGTCCTCCGAATGCAGAGTATGCAGCAAAAGTGCCTTTACCCTGATTGAATTGCTTGTTGTGATCGCGATCATTGCAATTCTGGCAGGCATGTTGTTGCCAGCATTAAGCAAGGCAAAGCAGAAAGCTCATTCGATCAAGTGTGTCAGCAACAGCAGGCAGATACTTCTGGCGAGTAAAATGTATACTGATGACAACTCCAACAAACATGTCGTCACTTACATTTTCCCTCCCTATTCCAAAGGCTTGACCACCTGGTTTCAACTACTGCAGCCCTATCTTTCGTCGACCAATATTCTGATTTGCCCCGCGCGCAAGGGAAAACCTCTGCAATTGGAGCGTTGGGACGGGATCAATGTGAATATTCCGACTGTTTCGGATTACGCAGTCAACAACCAGCTGACCGGCGAGTTGAGCAGCTATGTGGATTACATCCATCACCGCGAGACTCGAGTGAGGAATCCATCATCCACGATTTTCATCACAGATTCAGGTACCCAACCGGACCCGAGTCAGACCCCCTCAGTGACCCCACAATCCAAGCTCAAACTGGGAGCATGGATGCTGGGTGATCCGAAAGTTGGGCAATGCCCCAGTTGTGTCACCGGCAGTCACCCCAATTGGTGTGGTCCCCATCCGCGTCACAACCAGCGCAGCAGCAATGGATTTTCAGATGGACACGTCGAGTCGATGACAGTGGATTGGTATTATGGCAACACACCCTGGCTGGACCCGAAACGCGGTGGGTGATGCTGCATCAAGATACCGAGCATAGGGGCACATCCCAAGGCGTGTAAATCCATAATCTGTTGATGAGGGCCTCGCATTCAGTCATGATGAACCAAGGCCTGGTATCATCACAGATCTCTTGATCCATGTCGGTAGCCTGTGATAAGACTCTTTCAACCACCTGCCCCTCAAAGGATCACAATAACCATGCTGACATACACCCGCTCATCAAACGCCTCGGCCCAGAAACCTTATCGCTCAAATGCCAAGACCGCATGGTTCGCCATGCTCCTTGGGGGACTCTTTTGTTGCAATATGGGCAGCGTCAATCTCATGGCAGAGTCGGACTCCGATGGGAAGGGGTTCGGGTTATTGGCGCATTGGCCGTTCGATGTTGACTATTCAAGCACTGTCAACAATGGCCTTTATCAGGGTAAACCATTCGGAGGGGATTACATACAAATAACCAAGGATCCCTCATCGATAAAAGCAGGACAAGGTGCGCTGCGCCTGGATAGCGGCGACCGATCGGGAAATAAAACCTATGTATCCATCCGAAACCCACTTTTTGGATACAAGAATGCCGACGTCTTCACCGTTGTAGCCTGGTATCGTTATGACGATCTCAGTAGCGATGGTTCAGACTCTCGAAATTTTGTATGGGAAACGACTCCCGGCTATTCACTGGCCTTTGGCCTGGGGCTGGATCAGGAACAACGGGACGCGGAGTGGTGGTTTCAGACGGCATCTCACTCAAGTATCAGCGACACGACCGGCCCGCAAATCAAGAGTGGGGAATGGAATCATGCTGCGATGATTTGGAATCAGGAGCAGGGACACGCCAAGTTTTTTCACAATGGGCTACTGCGCGACCACATCACCCTTGCTGAAGGTGAAGCACTTGAGGAAATGTCCGGTTTCCATATTGGCAATCATCGCGGCGGCGATGGTGCGAGAGATTGGGATGGTATGATCGACGATGTCGCCGTCTATGATCTTGAGCTGACACCAAGGCAGATCAAAGCTCTGGCAGAAGGCACTTTCCGAGGCACCTCCGTTCACCCTGGCAACGTCCTGCAGACAGTTCAAGAACCCAAGTTCCAATCCGTGATCCAACGTCCCGAGGACTTCAAGGCTCCTCTGCCGCTATGGAACGGACAACAATCTCAGGGACCATTCATTGGTCACGTCAGCGATGATTCGGCGATCATCTGGGCGAGGTCACCCATTGCCGGCTCCTATTCGCTGGACGTTTACCTGCCTGGCGATGAGGAGAGCGTGCGGCGTGTGTTGGCAAGAGCTACCGAAGAGGAAGACTATTGCTTGCGTTGGGAAGTCGAGGGCCTAGCAGCCAACACAAAGTATCGCTATCGCATTCGGAGAAATACCGAAACATTGTGGCAGGGCGATTCGTATTATTTTCATACGGCGCCATCAGCGAATCTCCCAGCTGACGTGACGCTGGTCTTTGGCTCGTGCGCGAGTTCGGAACCATCATCCATATGGCACCAGATTAGAGAACAAAACGCGGATGGTGTGGTACTTCTGGGCGACACCCCTTACATTGATGTGACCGATCTCGATCGAGTACGTGACGCATACCGACGCTTCTCAAGCGTAGCTCCACTGGCTGAGACGTTTCGTTCCATCCCATTCTGGGGAACATGGGATGACCATGATTTTGGTCGAAACGATTCTGATGGGACTTTACCAGGAAAGGAACACTCACGTCGCGGCTTCGTCAACTACCGTGCAAACCCGACTTTTGGTCAAGACAACCAGGGTATTTATACCAAATTCCGATATGGACCCGTCGAGGTGTTTTTACTGGATACGCGATGGTTTGCGAGGACCGAACCTTCCTGGGCAGATCCCGACAAGCCCACATTGCTGGGAAGACGGCAATGGGAGTGGCTGCAGGCCGGGTTACTTGCCTCCGATGCATCTTTCAAGCTCCTGGCCTGCGGAATGATATGGGACGACAAGAAAAATTCAGAATCGGACGACTGGGGAACCTACATGCACGAGCGCCAGGCGATACAGAGCTGGCTGGGTGAAAACCAGATCGAAGGAGTCGTATTGATTGGCGGCGACATCCACGTCTCACGCCTGCTGAAATACGATACTGTGAAACAAGTAGGCTATCCACTCTATCAATTCATCAGTTCACCCATGCACGGTAGCGTCATTCCGAGTTTGAATGTACCTCATCCCGCTTTGGTTCAATCGGCAGAAGAACCCTTTGTTTTCCTGAAACTCAGTATCGACTCGACAGTGACTCCAGCCACGCTCAGAGGAGCCTGGATGAATCGCGACGGGGAGACAATCTTCACTGTCGACACAAACCGTCATGAACTTTCGCGTCAAAAACACCCCATTCAAACTAAGGACTGACAGAAAGCAGCTCATACCTTTTTGTTTTCCGCCTGCCCTGACCATGGTTTTACTCCATGGGAGTCGGTTTCCCGACGTCAGGAGCCTGTCATGGAAGCAAGGAAAAGCCGCTGTCGATTAGATTTGCGGTCTGGCAGAGCCTGTTTATGATTTCCCGCTGCCAAGGCGATGAATACAAACACGTGTATCCGCTTGTTCATGGAAAAAAGAAAGCCACAGATATAATGAAAAATATATGGATTTTATTGTGTGTCGCTACCGCTTGCAGCGCCACAGCAGGAACCGTCAGGGTCATCGAAGATTTTGAATACGCCGATGCAGAGGAATTGCTTCTAGATTGGGAGCCCAGCACAGGAGCGATACCTTCTTTATCCACAGAGATCGCCGCCGGTTCGGAGGGAGCAACAAGCATGCAGATTGATCTGAGCTTTCCTTCGGCTGCCTGGGTCACACAGTCGGTAACAGGCCCGCTGCTCAATGATGTTTTTGCAATCGAACCTGAACAATACATCAGTTTACGATTGAAAGGAGATCCTGCCTTTGCGGCCGCAGACTTTAGAAATATTTACCTCTACGTCTACGACGACTGGGGAGATTTCGCGCGCTGGGGCACCCAAGTGCCTGCAATTGATGGCTGGCAGGTGATCAATTTCGGCGGCGGAGATTTTCAATTCCCATGGAACGCCTCGGGTGAAATCGACATGACATACCTCTCCAAGATTGCCATTTTTCAATACGGCAGCCAGGCAGCGATTGATCCGTATGAAGCGACTATTTATGTCGATGATATTGAGATCCGCGATGAACCACTTATTGATTTCGCCGCACCATCCGCACCACGCTCGGTAATCGATGATTTCGAGACTTATGCCAATAGTGAGGCATTACGCGACCACTACACTTATGAAAACAGCTGGCATCCCTCGGTCACAGTCGCTTCCATCGAGCCCTCCGCTCCACAGGGAGAACAGTGTTTGAGACTTGATATCGATTTCCCGTCTGGTCAGTATCCCTGGGGAAGTGTCCGCTCCCCAATCCTCGAGCCTTTTTCTCTGCCTGATGACGGAGTCATCAGGTTAAAGATGAAAGGAGACGCAAGCCTGACGGAGGTCGCAGACTCCGGGACCAATTTCTGGCTGTCTTTCTACGACGCCGCAGGCAACCGCATGAACTATATCACGGACATTGCTCCTGTGATTTCAGATGACTGGACAACACTGACAATCACCATGGATGATTTCGGAGATACAAGTGCAATCGACACAGGCAACCTGGTGCAGTGGCGCATTCTGGTCGAAGGATGGGCTGAAGCTAATCCTGCGCTGTCCGGCTCGTTCTTCGTCGATGATATTCGCGTTTCAACATTGGAAATGCAACAACCGGTATTGACAGCCGACATTGAGGGAAAGAACATTCGAGTGCAGATGAGCCAGTTGACGCCGGGCAGCGAATACGAACTACTCATGTCCGAGAATCTTACTGATTGGACATTGGTAACAAGCATCGCTGCCGATACCGAGGAAGCAAGTCACCTTGTCAATGCAGACCAGAGAGTGGCCTGCTACCAACTGATTGAAAAACCATGAGCATGTTGCGGACACCAGGACGGATTCACAGCAGCAAAGCCTTGAAACGTCGAGCGGGAGAGGATTTACATTCGTCTTGTCGCATCACTGTTTTTCAGCACAAAGGACTCTCTAGTTGCTGACACTTTTAAATCAAGTTAAGCGAGCCTGACTGATCCGGTGATTTAATGGGCTCTCAATTCATTTTCCACGCAGACACATGACAAACGACACACATCAAAATATGACCACCGAAACGAACATCGAACGAACCAAGGAATTCATTCATGCATTCAACACAAACGACTGGGACCTTCTCGAGGGTACATTGAGCCCTCAGTTGCAATATTTTGAAGTAGCAACCAAAACGACAGCAGATAGTTCTACTATATTCATTGAGTTATGTCGGGGCTGGAAATCAATCATGGCCGACTGCACTGGCGAGGTCACGGATGCCCACAGCTGTGGGGATACCGTTGTGCTTGAAATCACATGGTCAGGGACTCAAACAGGCCCTATGCAGACGGCAATGGGAGAACATCCTCCTTCAGGTAAGTTTCAAACCATTCAAGGAGTGCAGATATTGACTGTCAAAGAGAATCAAATCACCCGCATCAAAAATCATTTCGATTTGCTTTCCATGCTGACACAATTTGGTGCCTTGGGTTGACATACAGATTTTCAGGGAAATCAAACTACGCAGGGTGCCCTCTCACGCCAGACACTGATTTTAAAGAGACGATCCCCTTCTCCATCTGGGCAGGGTGAACGCGCCGTAGCGGGGAGTTCCGCCGCGTGTTCGATAGAAAAAAACAATCGCATAGTAAATACGGTCTTTCCATGGAAAATCACTGAGCAGATGGAAACTCCATTTCCGCTCACCGATGAGAAAGGACAACCATGTCAACTCAAAGCGATTGGGTGAGACATCGCCTCCTTCTTGCTCAAGAAAACGAGCAAAGCCAAGCGCATCCAGCAAATGACGTTGATGACCCTCCGGCCAGCAATCATCGGCGAATCGGAAAAAAAGTTTCCTCCCGCGCATGGGGAGTGCTTTCAGGGTCCTCGGTATGAACTGACGCACTTCATGAAAACGTTTTGAAATAAGTCCATCTGCTTGTTGCGCAAGATGCTCATGATTGAGAGTTAGCAGACAGGCACGATCTGATGGACTTATATTCCACTCGTCCAGGAGGGCGTCCGGTGAGTCCCTCAAACGATCCCTGAAGTCCTTTCTGCTGAGCAGCAGGGAAAGAGCGGTCGTAAAATCAATGTTGCCGCAGCGCATTTGAAAGCAGTTGAAGTTCGCTTGCCAGATTTTCCGTTGCCGGAAAGTTTCCATCCCTTTCTACAATGATCGCGCGCACTTTCGCATGGTCAAGAACGGCATGAATCAATTCCCACAAATCTTCCTGAATATCCGCACTGTGATTGTCAACCAGCCTCCCATCGCGCTCCATGTAGCCCACAACATGCAGCTGCACAATACACTTTGGATCAAGGTCACGCAGCCAGGTTCTGGCATCGAAATGATGATTGCGAGCATTGATGAACAAATTGGTTACATCGAGCAACAAACCGCAATCAGCTTTCTCGCACAATCTGTTGAGAAAATCAGTTTCACTCAGTTCCCCCTTGAGTCGAAGATGAGTGGTGATATTTTCCAGAATGATGGGCTTGGCGCAAAACTGAGATACTTCACGGGCGTGTGCGGCCACGACATCCAAAGTTTTTGCACTGGGCTGTATCGGATTCAAGTGCCCGAGATCGACTTCGCTGGTTCGGGTAAAGGCCACATGTTCGCTGATCCATTCGGGATCCGCAGCCTCGACCACGCGCCGGAATTCATTCAGAGTTTTTTGATCAATGGGACCAGGTGCACCGAGTGAAAGACCAAGCCCATGAACAAACAGGGGATAAACTCTTCGAAGATCACGCAAGTAGTCGAGAGATTCTTCAAAAAAATGCTCTGCAGTGATTTCGAGGCATTCGATTTCACTGGGCCGAGTTGCAATCCATTCACGCAGCGGTGCTCGGTGTCCGATACCTACCCATTGAGGCTTGGCTGCATTCCCTGTCGTCGCTTTCATTATCGCCGGTAAACAAGGTGGGTATCGATTTTAATAGTCCCGCTACCTGCCTTGGCAGTGTAAATCTTGTGCAGCACATTTTCCTGTCCCATTCCAAAAACCCATGAGTTACGTCTTTCAAGAGAACCACCTTGTTCGATCACGAAAGCCGAGAATTCTTTTTCGATGCCATCTTGCCCCCGTGTTTCGTAGATACGCTCATTCCTGCCTTTTTTGAGTCTGAAACTCATGTCCATCAGAGTAATGTCTTCCTCGAGCAGATTGGTAAGTTCGTAATGATAAAAATCAGTGTTTTGCGTTTGCCAGTCTCGAGTGATTTCCTGATCGATAGGTTTCTCCGGTGCCTTGCCTTGATAACTGCAGTTCAAGCGCACCCAGGGAGTTCCTTTTTCGTCCATTGCTATGGCAGTGTAACTGCGTCCATCCGCCTCCCATTGGAAGCTCATGTTACCCGCTGTCTTGTCTCCACCACACCCTGAGATCGAGATTAAAAAGGAAAGAGAAAGGATAGATGCAATAAAATGTTTTTTCATCAAATTGTAAGATAGTTTTTCAAAAGGAAATGAAGGTCTCCTTGCACTTGAATCGCTCAGTCGCCACCACCGCATCCACCTCCACAGCTAATCCAAAAACCGCCCCTATGGCGTCCACCATGATTACTGCAGTTCGTGAAACTGCCTGGGGGGGCAGTCATACAGACCGCTCCCAAATTTATAGGCAAAATTAAGAAAAACGACAACCGAGACTGCCAGAATGACCAATGTCCATATATGGGTTATCTTAATTTAAACCCCAAGACGTTTAATCGCCGCCTCCGCAACCGCCTCCGCAACTACTTCCGCAACTGCTCCCACAACTGCTTCCACAACTGCTGCAACTGCTGCAACTGCTGCAGTGATAATAGCCCCCTCCCCTCGTGCCGCTACTAAATTTAGACATCAGCAGTAACACAACAATGGCGATGGCTATAATAATGAATACATACATGATCGATGTGTAATGATTGAGTTCCAATGATTAAATCCCATCCACCATCACGGCGGCTTTGCGAAGAAAAACCATCAACTGATTGAACACTTTTTTTTGTTCTTCAATATCTTTGAGGGGTTGATCATCCCTGATGGCCCGAATACGCCTCAAAACCTCTACCTCCAAACCGAGCTCCTCCACTGTATTGAGTATCTCATCTTCGCGCCTGTAGGATTTGTTCGTTTTTAACTCTGCCATCACATCCAACGCGCGTATGAGTGTAAAATAGGATCGCAGCATGATACGGGGAAGTGCTCCTTTTTGGTCAAGCCCCATGAGATAGGATTTCCTCAAGCGCAGCATCAGGTTCTTGATTTCCTGTTCACAGCGCAGCTGCAAGTGCTCACGCTCAATGGCAAGATCCTTCAGTATGTCTTTTCCATGCAGGATTTCGTGATCCTGCTGCATGTCCAGAAATTTGATGGGGAAAACATCAGTGGAAGAACGAAGGTCTGCCTCACTCAACACCAGGGGTTGAAGCTGATCCTTGAGCGAAAAGGATGAAAAAACCTGGGCAAGTTGATCCAGGATACCCGTGTCAATATTCTCCATGACCAGCATCACCTTGATGGTATCTGTTTCCTTGATTTGCGTATTCTTGACCAAACCGTCATAGAGAACAACGGAAACCAAGTCGCTACCACAAGTTGTATCAAGGTTTTCGACGAGCGTTGTCAGCCCATCACGAATTGTATTCGGGATATGTTCGTTCATTGAGTAGAAATCAGTTTAATCTTTTATGGCTGCGTGGTGTTTCCCCCACCACCTATGGCGACACATATTTCGGTTTGTATCGAAACAACAAAGGGTTACGTTTTTTAGAATTTCATCAAACGACTTCACTGTCCACTATAATTCCAAGCGTTTTTTATAACAGAGTCTTCGGGATACGCTGAACTGGCATGCAAGTCTCCTGCCTGAATCGCTGACTACTCCGAATCAATGCGGGCATGGCTACCCAAGTAGAGCGACAGACAGTTTCTGCCTCGCCTGTGGCATGCCTTCATTCTCGAAAATGATAATGGTCCGAAAATGGCTCTATCAATTTTGTTGAAAGCAACAGAAAGATAAAAGCCATGAAACATAAACACATCATCAAAAAAACAGCTGTGACTCTTTTGGCAGCCATTACTTTGTCTCAATACACGCTCGAAGCTCAGCGTTTGCATAAGCCGCAACCCACAAAAAGCAATGCTTCAAGTCGAGTCTCCAACCTAACCAAGGAGGTCAAACGCCCCTCAAGGGCCAGATACCAAAAGGAGATCGGTAACCATGTGAGACCAGTCGATGATTTCGAGAGCAAAAAACTTCACGATATCTCCAAACCACACGACCTGCCGAATCAGGATAGCCCTCAGGGGATAATTGAACCCATCTACCACCCCAAGCCCGACAAAGCCGATGCTCCTTATGGTATCCTGGAAAACCTCAATCCTATCGACCCTATTGACCCTATTGACCCTATTGACCCTATCGACCCTATTGACCCTATTGACCCTGTTGATCCTGTTGCCCCACGAGGTGATTGCGTGGAATTCGAGGATGTGCCTTTCGGGGCAACATACACCGTGGGGGATCATTTCACGGCATGGAACACCTCCGGCACTTACGGGTTCAAGGTGTCTGCCGTCGACTTCCAATACGCTTCAGGTATTTCGACCAGCAGTGGTCATGCTAGTATTGGTCACGATGGTCACGCTGGACACATGGGACATGAAGTCCAGGTGAACAACATCAATTTATCCTTCGAACCACTGGGCCCAGCACCCTCCAGCATCTCTATCCTCTTCGGTGAATACGGGGGAAATATCAACGTTTCCGTCAACGGAGTGCAGTCCAATGTTGCCAATTTCATGGATTTGCATGGCACTGTTCTTGGAGGTGCTACCCTTGAGGTAGCCTACGGTGGATTGGGAAATGACAAAGGACAATTGCTCATCCATGGAGTCTCCATCGATCAATTCACACTGGGAGGTCAGGAACTCTGGATCGACCACATCTGTCAGAAAGAAGTACCGGTCAATCCTGAATGTGAACTCGATCTTTACACCGCGCATGTCGATGGACCAGGTCATGGCGGCAGTCCACATCCTCTAGCCACAGGCTGGACTTACCCCTCGGCTGAAAATGCTCAGCATCTCTTCATCAGCCGTGTCCACAGCATGGGAATGGACCATCAGTTGATCACGTTCGAAAAGCCCAATGGCTGGAGTCCGGTCGTGGGAACAGGCGACTTGTTTGCCGGTGCCGGTGCCCCCTATGCCGGTGGCGCCTATACATCGCCAGCTCTGGGAGCCACGGGCAGCCCCTCCGTCGGAACAGCCAGGGGGATGGTGGAATACACGGGAGCTGATAACAAGGTCCTGTTCATGCTCCAAAACAATGGCCACTGGGGTGGGCCCGATGAGCCCGGAATCGGTGACATGGATGCGAACAATGATACCGACCGGGGCATCAATACTACTTCTTCCGGAAATCATTTCCTGGAAGTCATGCCCAGTGAGAAACATGAAGGAGGCATGAAAATGGAATTCAAACGCCCCGTAGCAGCTGTAGGCATGTATGTCATGGGACTTGAAGAAGGCAAACGTCAGATCGAGTTGAATATCCTGCGTGCCGATGGCATTGTCGAAACACGCACCTCCGACCTGGTAGTTGGTCCACGGGATGTGGGTGGTATCCAGTTCCTCGGATATGTCGTATCCGATGTGGAGCAGAAAGACTGCTGGATCAAGGCAGTGAAGTTCTCCGAGAACCTGGAAGACGGTGATCCCGGCCGCAGAGATATCTTTGCCATGGATGACATCATCTATGCCGCCAGAGAAGTCAATCCTCCCGCCGGCAATCCGGACCCTCAGGATCCTGATGTTGTCGTTTTGAATGATCCCTCAGGAAAAACGGTTGTGGATGGCCTTGTGGTTTCGATCAAGGAGCCACACACGGACAAAAAGCCTCACGACGATGACAAGGGAGACAACAAACGTCATGAGAAACCAGGGCAGACCAAGCCTGACACCAACAAGCCTGAGTTCCCTCATGGCATCAAGCCAACACCCATGGGATCACCCTTGCATGCCGAAGGCATGAAGCCCACTGAGCCAGGTCACTCTCCTGAGAAAAAAGACAAACATGTCGACTGGACACCCACACACGATCAACTCAACGAGCTGGTTCTTGCTGCAGGTTTGACTGATCGGGAATCAAAGTCCTTGACGATCGGGGCCTTGAAAATCAAGGAAATCTCCGCAGACGCCATGGAATCAGGGAAGCAATGGCTTAAAGATGGCCTGACTGAGCAGGACGTGGCTGTCATTGAAGCCATGAGCACGCTCACAGCCGCGCTGCTTGAGCGTGTCGGTTGTGATGCTGAGGACGCTACTGAGCTTGGCTCTGTCATTGCAGTCAGCAGACTTCTACTTGAACAAATAGGCCTCAACAAGCAGGAGGCATCCAAGGTGAGTATCGATGCCGCATTGATCTGGAAATAAATCATTCCTCATGGGCAGTAATTTTTGAGTTACCATCAGTTCCTCAATCATCAACACCACTGGCAGGTGCGATTCCATCGGGGATCGCACCTGTTTGTTTAACCAGCCCTTGGCAGATAAAAACTTTTTTGAGATTCCTTCTCGCGGGTCAATCAAGGTACTGCCCTGAGAAGGTAGAAGCCTTGGTCTACCGTTTTGATGGTATGGGGACTTGTCGCTCCTTGGATTACTTCAAAACCTGCGGACAGATCGTCAGTGAACAACAAGACAGCGTCCCCCTCCCAGCTCAGTATGAGATTAGAGGGATCACTTGCATTGAGCTTGAGTTCAGGAGCAGCCGTTACTGGGAGATCCCCTCCAAAATCCGCCTGAAATGCCTGACTGGCTGTTTTGCCATCGGCATCGGTGACTACCACGCTGAACTGCCCCGTGCCTTCGGCATTGCCGCTGTTGTTGAGAATAAGTTCCCGCTGAGCCCCGTTACCGACAACAAGCACGTGACCCTTCAGGATGTAATCCAGTGGCTGTGCTGTGAGGTAGATAAACAAGTTACCCGCAGATGTCTGGTCATCGCTTACCTCGAAGGGAACGACCACTCTTTTCCCTTCGGCTTCAATCATGGAAGGGATGCCACTGATTTCAGGCGCATTATTCACCGCACTCACCGTGACATTGAAACTGGTTGAAACGATCTGATACCCATCATTGATTTCGATACTGATCGAGCCTTCCCCGAACTGATTGGCAACCGTTGTCAAAACCAATACCCACTGCGATGCGCCCTGCTCACCTGCCACCCCCTCGACAACCAGCTCTGAAATCAGGAATGGATTTGAGGTGCTGGCCTTTACAGTGATCTGATTCAAGGGAGTGTCCGTATCAATAACGCTGAAATCGACGCTTATTTTTTCTGCGCCCTCACTGAGGGACAGATCATCGATATTGCTGACGGATGGCGGCTGATTGGCAGCTTCATCGCTGATAATGCTCACAGTCGCGGAAGCATTGTCTCCAAGAATGGCAACAGAAGATCCCGGTTCCCCTGAAAAATCAAGAAGCTCAAGCTGCATCGTGAAGGTTTCATCCCTCTCAGGCAGCAGATCATCGATCATCAATGCACGAAGATCGATGTTCTTGCGCAATTCGAATGCCTCGAAGTTCACAACGATGTTTTGCCCCTTGAAATCGTTCCCCTCACTTGCCGATCCTTCAACCAACTTCAACATCAGATCCACACGAACAGCGTGCTCACCAGTGCGATATATGGTGGCCACACTCGGCTGGCTGCCATCCTCCATGACCGTGTATTCCCCATATTCAAAAGCAAGGCTTGCCGGACTTGGTAGGGCGTTGAAAAGATCGCCAACCACTTCCGAGGAAACCTGTTCTTGAAGGGCTTCTCCGACATTTCCCAGAACAATTTCATCAACGAGATTACCATCCAAACCGAACGCTTTGAGTCCATCCGCAGTCACAGATTGAGAAACGGCCTGAATACGGGAAACCTCTGACGCAAGTTCGGTGACTGAAGAAAGGCTCTGGGTGAGATCCTGCTTGGCCTGACTGGAAGCCTCCATGATAGCCACGGCACCTTGCAATTGATCTTCCGACAGATCCGCCCCAGTTTCCAGAGAGGCACTAACAATTAGGTTCTCCAGCGATTCACTTCCATCCAAATCAAGGGTCTGGTCTTCGACCACCTGATCCACCATCGCATTGATCATGGCATCGGCCCCAGCTTGCACCTCATCATTCGTTGCCCCGCTGATGAGATTTCCAGTCTGAAGGAGAATATCCTGCACCTTGGCATTGGCAGTGATCACTCTTCTTGCATCCGGATTTTGCTCGGCTGCTTCGTCGAAAGCATCAAAAGTCAAAACATCCACATCCGAAGGCAAATCAAGAGAATAAGCAACCATATCCGCAGCCGTGTTCGCACTAAAGTCTGGGTTTTTCTGCATCACGCGAGTAACAAGGGTGGTCAGAGGATTCACAACTTTCGAATCTGCAGGCGCAGTCAAATGCGTAGCGAGAGGCAACCCAGTCGCTGTGTCTGTTCCCCCTTGAGCTATGATAATCCCCTCCGAAATCTCGAGGATACCGTTTTGGTTGGTGTCATAGGTTTCAAACGGAATATCCAAAATGTAATCGCCCCGCCCATTGGAGGAGGTGAAGGGCTCTCCATCATCTAGCTTGTTGTTGAGATTGGCATCAAAAAAGACAATGGCATTCGCAATGGGACCATCAAACAGCGTACCGAAGAACTGGCGCAACAAATTCGTAACTAGGGATCCACCGAGCTGAATTTTACAGGTTGGACATTCGACGGGAAGTCCGCCATAGCTAGAGCCAAAGCCCGTGCACCCTGAACCAATGTAAACCTTGGCATCCCTATGAACGAGATTGAATGGCGAGTCACCATCCTCCAATAGTGGTGCGACGCTACTACCACTGAAGTTGATGCTTTGCAGTAGGGCACACCGGTTGAAAACCATGTCATTGAGCTGTTCAAGTCCCTCTCCGATAGTCACGTTCCTGAGCTTGTTGCATCTTGAAAAGGCCATGCGCCCGATGGTCTCAACTCTGCTTGGGATGGTAATCGCCGACAAACTGTGACATCCCTCAAAGGCGTATTCACCAATGGTGATCAGACTTTCGGGGAGCTCTATGCCAGTAATATCCTCGCATCGCTCAAAGGCTCGCATGCCAATGGCCGTCACTTTCTTTCCGCCGAAAGTCGATGGTATCCGAACATAGCCGGAAGCCGCACGATTGCAGGCAGTGATTTGGAGTGAGTTTTCACCAGAATCCTCAAAGGTAAAGAAACGGTTTTTCGCAGCGACACTCACCTTGATTGCGCCAATGTAATCCTTGTTGCCTTCAGCCAGAGGAATGATTGCGCGCCAATCCGCACTCATTTCAAGGGATTTCCCAATGTCAAGAGTGTCGTATTCAGGAAGCCCTGGATCAAAAAGATAGTTTCCATCCCCATTCAGGCTTAATCCCGGGATATCCCCTATCAAACGGTAGATCGAATTACCAGTCGCAGGTCCGTTCAGTGTTCCCGAGATGGGAGCATCTCCCTGAAATACTGTCAAAACCGTCTCAGGCATAATCACGGTTGATACATCCGCTTCTCCCTCGACTGTGATCGTGAGTATACTGCTTGCAACAGCCAGTGTTCCCTCCGCGTTGACTTGCCATTCCGCAATCACATCCAGTGTTTCCCCCTCTTCCAGTGACTGGTAGACATGTCCGTCAGCTTTAAATCGATAATTTCCATCCGCATCTAGAGAAAGGCCCTGGACAGGTGACTTCAGGCTATAGAGCAAAATCGCGTCCCCTCCTCCTTCAACACTCAGTCTACCCTCGATCTGCACGCCGTCTTCACTGGCCCTTGCAAAGGAAGGAAATGCATTCAGAAGAAGATCATTTTGCTCTTTGACAGCCTGCTGAATACGATTCAGCGTTCCAAATACGACATGCATCATTCCTTGGGAGTCGTCATAGGTGACATCTTCAAAAGTCTCGGCGAACAACCTGATATTTGAATCGTTGCCGTCGATGGAAAAGCCGATATCCAGATTTGCTGAAACATAATCATCGCTGAAACTCACTTGGCCCTTGAGTGCTTTATAGGGCATGCCAAAAATACGACCAACATCCTCCTGAAGAGATGTCGTGTAAATATAGGGATTGGAAGTAGCCTGAATTTCGCGCAGGACAATCGAAGTATTCGATAAGCTCAGAACCTCTCCTGCCTCATCCTTGTAAGTCTTGAAGACAAGCTCGTCTGCCGAAGTAACCGAAAGGCGTCGGTTGCGGTATCCCAATGAGATGCCACTTTCAGAGTCGGAATCATCTTCAACAATCTGCTGATATTCAGCGCCACCCACGGGAATACTTCCTCTTGAAAAAGGTCCCAACTGCACATGGGTCAGGCCCGTTGCAACATCATGTCTGAGTTTGTTTGGGTTATCTTCCACTGATCGCAGGATGGCTTCCTCAAGGTCCCCGGCAAGTTCCATGGCATTGAAGCCCACATCCAAGTAAAACTCCGATAAGGAGTCGCTGCTGAAGGCAATTTTTGCGGATATTTTGGAAAAAGGTAAGTAGCCAAAAAGAATTCCGGACTGATCCTTGACTGAGGATTCCAGTACTCTTCCGCTTGAGGCGGCCTGAAGTCCAGTCAGGGGAATGGGTGGATTGATCACAGTGCTTTGGGAGGTGTCTTTGAAAGACTCCACAATGACGTTTTGTTCGTTCTCAACGGTCAAACGAAGGACTTCGAGTTCCAGCTGGGATCCTCCGCTGTTTTTGGGTCCATCAGCGGGTTTGTGCTTGTCTTCGTTCCATAAGAAATAGACATCTCCAGGGCGAAGCCCCAGAGACACCGATACCGTTCTGATCAGAGTAGTGGTGTTGTCAGCAGCGTCTGAAGCCGTGTAAGTAATCTCATAATCACCAATGACATTCACATCCACTTCCCCCTCGATCGTAACATCCAGCTCTCCGTCAACATCGTCAACTGCTTTGGCACCTTGTTCATTATATGCCATTCCATAAGGCAAGATGATCTCGGCATCCCCCTCCAGAGATATTTCAGGAGGGATTACATCTGCCACCGCCCCGGCAATAACGGTCACCGTGCGGGTTTGCTCAATGGCAGGATTACCCGCCTGATCAGTCACATTGTAGGTAATGATATAAGTGCCCGGCACATTAACATCCACCGGATTCTCTGTGACGATCTTATCGCTCAGATCTCCATCTACTTGATCCTCGGCTGTCGCTCCTTCATCAGTATAATTAGCACCCTGTTGCAATCTGATCTGCGCTTCTCCTGTCAAAGCGATTTCAGGAGGGATTACATCTGCCACCGCCCCGGCAATAACGGTCACCGTGCGGGTCTGCTCAATGGCAGGATTACCCGCCTGATCAGTCACATTGTAGGTAATGATATAAGTGTCCGGCACATTAACATCCACCGGATTTTCTGTGACCACCTTATCGCTCAAATCACCATCGATGTCATCCTCGGCTGTCGCTCCTTCATCAGTATAAGTAGCGCCCTGTTCCAATCTGATCTGCGCTTCTCCTATCAAAGCGATTTCAGGAGCAACCTCATCGACCACCACCATGGGTATAACGGTCACCGTACGGGTCAGCTCAATGGCAACATTACCCGCCTGATCAGTCACATTGTAGGTAATAATATAAGTGCCAGGCACATCCGCATCCAGTGGATTTTCTGTGACGATCTTATCGCTCAGATCACCATCGACATGATCCACAGCTGTGGCACCCGCGTCCTGGTAGGTTGCGCCCTGTTCAGTGGTAACCTGCGCTTCACCTTCGAGCGCAATTATGGGAGGCTGGGTGTCCTGGCCCGAAATCAACATTGCCGCAAAGTTGGCTTTGACTCCGTTGAGCAATTTCGTGCCCCAACCGCCATCATTGACCCAGTAGTCGCTGTAACTGCTACCTATGGATGGCGGATCTCTTAGGACAAGCCCCGCCTTCTGCCCTTCGGAAAGACCGGTAAATTCAACGGTGTAGGTGAGTCGCCCTCCGGGAATCACCACATCCATGTTGACAATGGTGGTGTTGTAGCCCTCTTCCACCTGGATTGAGGGACTCTCGTAAAGAATGGAGCCGGGCATTTTGCCCACGTCCGGGATGAAGTCCCCGTCATTGGCGCGAAGGCGTATCACGAACGCACCTTTGGGGGCATCCGAATAGTACTCCAATAAAAATTGGTTGACAGTGGGATCGTTTCTGTCGGAAAGGATGATTTCATCTCCCATCTCACGGCTATCCTCATCAACAAAACCGTTCAAAGGGTCAGCGGTATTGGAATAGAGCGTCTCGAACACATCTTCAGGCTGCAGAACCACCTGCTGAAGTGGCTGCATGGCCCCGTTCAAACCTGTCACCAACAAGGGATCATTATCCAGAGAAGAATCAATGCGGGATGCGTCCTTTGTGGTTCTTTGATGATCAGTACCTTTCAAGCCATGATTTTGCTTCAACGTGAAAGACTGCGGCTTAAAGTCAGCGGGCCGAATGGCTGCAAAAGCGCTACGGGTTGCAACAATCCGCTGATAACCTGTGCCTGAGGGCAACCGTATGCCCCCCCCTGCCCCTCCATATTTTGGGTCACCCCATGCATATACCTTCCCGTCACTGGCGAGACCGGCAAAAGCCATATCATTGGCAACGATCTTGTCCAAGGTTACTCCAGCAGGCAAATCGTAATTACCTCCATAATACGCATCACCCCAGGCAACCATTTTGCCTTCCTGCGTGCGCGCAGCAAAAGCGCGTCGAGTGGAATAAATAGGGCCTGCAATTTTTTCTGTTGGAGCTCCTGCTCCACCGCTGCGGGAATCCCCCCAAACGAAAACAGTTCCATCTTCCTTGAGTGCAGCAAAGGCTGAGGCTGTTTTATAGATAGACACGTATCCACCATCGTTTGGGGCCCCGTCACCTCCGAAAAAACGATCACCCCATGCAGAAATGAACCCACCATTCCTGAGTGCAGCAAAAGCGGCATCATTACCCAAGATCCACGAGTAGCCCTTGTCTTCGGGTCCCCCCTTACCTCCACTGTTGGGGTCTCCCCAAACTGAAATACTCCCGTCAACTTGGATGGCCGCGAATGCTTTTCTGTTGGCCCAAATACTTTCAAAGACACCGTTGGCAGGTGCTCCAGCACCTCCGTTTCGCGCATTCCCCCATGATCGAACAAAACCCTCAGCATCTAAAGCAGCAAAAGCGCTCTGACTCGCCACGAGCTGTTTATTTGAGGAATTGGATGGCACCCCTTCGCCTCCGAATTTTTTAGCGCCCCATGCGCTTAAGGTACCGTCTTCATTGATGGTGGCGTAAGCACGATCCGATGTTACGATGTCTGGCGAGAAATCCAAAAAATTAAAAGGCTTGAGGCTTGGAGCGGATCTTAGACTTGGAGGAACGGATGAATTCCCCCACTGAACAATTTCTTTAATCCATCCATCACCACGGAATGACACTGCCATGAAACCGTATTTGTGGGCAGAAACCTCTGAATATTTATCCTCTACAGGCCCTGCCCCGCCGCCTTGCGGATCGCCCCATGTGAAGATGCTTCCATCTTGCTTGATGGCGGTAAATGCATATCCGCTGGCAACAACATCGCGATACCCGAAGTCTGTCGGGCCACCAAGCCCTCCTTCTTCTGAGTACCCCCAGGTGGCAATCTGCACCGGATCCTTGACAATCACAGTTCTGGTCGCTGCACCTTCCCGCACGACATCATTGTCTCTAATAAGGTCTGCAGGATATGTAAACTCGACTTTATATTCGATCGTGTAGAAACCTGATCGATTCGTATCAATGGTATCTACCTCTTCGCCCAACCCGTCTACGCCCGAACTGCCAGGATCGTTGGGCGAGTAAAAGATTGTTTTGACCGGCGTAACACCAACCCAATTCGAATCACCCGGAGTCTCCAAGCCGCCCTTGGCTGGCCAGTCGCCATTGTTTCCATTTTTGGTTCGCCAAGCAACCGCTCCCGGGGAGTCATAATGATCCCCTGCAGTTAATTTAATTGTTTCAGAGGTCAGAAAGGGCTGCTCAAACCATTCTCTTCCTTCCATTGATTCAGGATGGTATGGGTTTAGGATCACCCTGATCTCGGAATTATCAGTAGAGGAACCGCTTGTCCCCCCGCTGTCCGGCCTACCGGATTCAGCGCATCCATTCCAGAGCAAGACTGACAATGTAGCGATAAAAAAGGACGCCAAGGCAGGCAGACTAATTGTTTCGGGCGGAGGAGAGGGTGCATTTTTCATAATTTAAAGGTTCCCTATCATAATCATAAAAATGTTTTTTCCCCAAAAAAAAAGTATCTATTTTATACTTAAACAGCCCTATCTTTAAGGTTAGTAACCTTAATTTATTTAATTACTTATTGTTTTTTATATTTTTTTTTATAACTTACTCCATCAACATCAATGGTACTTACTTGAACAAATTATAAGACAAAAATTACTCTCCCATTCGACTTGAATGCCTGTTGGGATACAATTTCCAGCTTCATGTTGCCGGACCTTATTCTTATTTTTTTGATGGAATTTACCGTTTTACTGTGACAAAAGAGTATGCTTCAAATAATTTAGAAACTCTGGTAAATACAACATGATTATTTATGCAAAGCCTACGGAAAAGCTTAAGTCATGATTTGAAATTTAATAATGGAGGCCCTCGATGGAACTCCCAAGATGTGCAGACATTCATCCTCGCAACAATACTTCTGGTCATATTTCATTACTATGGCAAAGCGTCTTTTCTGAAGAGTGACAGGCTGGAAACACTCTCTGAATTCATGCCTATTTCCCCTGAAGCTCCATATCTAGAAATCTTGCGCTATGCTTACTGGGCTATCATGGCTGTCATTCTTCGCATGCTGGTGCCATGCCTGTTTATTTGGTTCATGCTCAAGGATTCCATCCGAGATTACGGCTTTCGCGTTAGGGGTAAACCAGGCTATTGCCGTTTATATTGGCTCCTTTTCTGCATCATAATACCGATCTTGTATCTTGTCAGTTTGACGGAAGGATTTCAGCAAAAATACCCCCTGTATCCGATGGCAATCAACGGATGGGATCATTTTTTTGCGTGGCAGCTATGCTACAGGACGCAGTTCTTTGCACTTGAAGCATTTTTCCGAGGATTTCTACTTTTTGCCCTGTTCAAACGTTTTGGATATTACAGTATCCTCATCATGGTCATGCCTTACTGCATGATTCATTTTGGCAAACCAATCCTTGAAACACTTGGAGCCATTGTCGCTGGGTCCGTACTCGGATACCTAGCGCTCAAGAGCAAAACCTGGTTGCACGGAGCACTTTTACATTTTGCTGTTGGCTTCCTGATGGACCTCTTTGCCATCTTTCAGCGAGGGGGATTCAGAGACTGATCCATGGACCTGGAAAATGATTACCTCACAGGTTGTCTGTGGATTTTGGTTCCGGAAAACCTTAGCCTGAAAAACAGCCAAGACAAACCATGCCATGAATCGACTTAAAATCACATCGCAAGCACCTGACGAATGGCCCTGAAAAATCATAACATGTCCAAAATTCAGCTCGTGGGACTTAGTACGTTGGCAGGGATCATGTATTGGTGTGCCCATGTGGCGATTGGCCAATGGTGGATGGCCTGGTTATGTCTGGCCCCCATTCTGATCGCTTTGGATGACAAACAGATCAGTAAAAAAGAAGCCATAGGAATTGCGTGGTGGTTTGGGTTCATCAGCTATCTCAGCGGTTATCATTGGATGACCGAGGTACTCCAGACCTTCGGTTCATTTTCCCATACACTGGCAATTGCGGCATGGATATTTATGAGCCTCTTCATGGGAATGTTACTGGGTGCCTGGGGTGTGGCAACATTTGCTCTGAAGCGTTTCACAGGCATCCCCATCTGGATGATCGCTGGACCCATGTTCATGTTGATTGAATGGATCTGGCCCGCCGTTTTCCCTGTTTATTTTTCCAACTCGCAATATCGTTACCCCCTACTCATCCAGAGCCTCGATTTCATGGGGCCGCTGGGACTTTCCGGACTCATCACATTCTCGAACGCAGTTCTCTTCGAGATCATCAGCTGGAAAGCCAAAGGAGATCGCCCTTTTCCCCGAAGAGGGATCACGGTCTTCGCTTTACTTTTTATATCCAATCTGGCCTACGGATTTTATGCGATCAGGACCACCGATGGCAGGGTTCAGGCAACCGAACGAAGCGTCAAGGTTGGAATCGTACAAGCCAATGTTTCTGTATCTGAAAGACGCAGAGAACCCGATAGTGCCTTGAACAAACACTGGGATCAGACACAAAAAATCCAGCAGCAGGGAGTGGACGTCGTCATCTGGCCGGAAAACGGGTATCCATTTCCTGTTTCAGCAACACATACGAGCATTCCCATTCAGACTAACGTCCGCTTGAAACAGCCCCTTTTATTTGGAGCGTTGAAGATAGAACCCGGATCTCCTTCACGAGAGCGTTACAATACCGCGTTCCTGATCGATCCAGAAGGCCGTATTCTGGACACTTACGACAAAAACATTCTTTTACCTTTTGGGGAGTATTTCCCCTTTGCCGATCGGTTTCCATGGCTCAAGAAACTTTCACCAAAAACAGGAAACCTCACGCACGGCGCTCATCCTGATCCATTGCAACTGAATGATATCGAATATGGCGTCTTGATTTGTTATGAGGATATTTTACCGGGCTTTGTCCGAAAAGCCATGTCCTCGCAACCTGACGTGTTGGTGAATATCAGCAATGACGACTGGTTTGGAGACACACAGGAGGCCATCTATCATCTGGCTCTTTCTACTTTCA
>KB911986.1 GCA_000383715.1 Verrucomicrobia bacterium SCGC AAA164-E04 | reverse complement strand
CGGCGTTGGCACTATTGCTTATATACTGATTATCTATGCAGCATTTCAGGAAAGCGTATTGGTGGGTCTGCTTTGTATCATACCACTTTTTGGACTGTGGTTTATTTTAAACAATTGGAGCGAAGTAAAAACGCCTGCGTTAGTATCGATAACATGCACATTTCTAGGAGGGCTACTTCAGGGTATTTCAACCACTTTTTAATGGCGAGCCAATCCAAGAGCTGGTGAATATCACAAGGCAGGGGCACGCCGATTAATTCCAATGCCCGTCAAAGAATTCGCAGCAAAGGCAGCGTGAACATGGCACTGCTATAGATTGCCCATTGGTCAGCGCCAGTGGGCATTTTTGCGTTCTCAGGTAGTTGAGCAGCGCCCAAAGGCGTTTTTTTTAGTGCTACAAAAACTGACTCAATTTGTAATGGCGCGATTTTGCGTTCTGTGGCGTGTATTAGGTTATGGCAAGTTGGAACAGTTACTGTTATTGCAAATTGTGTGATAGGCCTCTGAGCACTCACGACTATGGCACTTCATTAGGCAAAAAGACCACTTACTGCAGATTTTGCGCATCCACTGCGGAGGCGACGGGGAAGTCCCGTATAATACTGGGACTTGTATTAATAACCATCGCAACCCCGCTCATTTATTTACAGGTTGGCAACAAGCCATTGCTTTTAGGAATACCTGCCCCGGTAATAACCATTTTGTTTGGTGCTTATTATATAGCTACACATTTTCGGGAGAAATCCACCTACAGCCCAATCTACGACCGGTGGGTCATGAAGCACGGCACTGACCCAGACAAGTGGCCTGGCAGATAATACTAGCCTGAGTGAGCTCCTGCTGTTGCATACTCAGCAACGCCATATCAGAGCTGCGCATGTGTTTAATCGCAACTATCTCATATCAGTGCTGATGCACCGGTCATAAGAATTCAGCGCCGTTGTGAGCGGAACCCTGCTTCTGAGCGCTTGGTAATAGATTCCTTGATGGGGGTGGGACACAAAAAAGCCCGGGTCGCAAAAGAGCCACCCAGGCCATGAAAACCCGTATCGTTGACCGCAGCTTATGGCTGCTCAATCACGCGGTAAAACTGCCCAAAATCATCCACGTCAAACTTCATGGCTTTGAACTGTTCTTCAGCAGTAAAGAGGTCGCCTGCTTAAAATCCCTATAACGCTTATTTCACCTCTTCAATGACTCAGAAGAGACCAGATAGCCAAGCAAAAATGTGTTAAACAATGGGATTAGGATAAGCACACCACTCAAAGTTGGTTTCCCTAGTTGGTTTGCGGCCCTGCAATAAACATATGCCACAAAAACAATATTGACCAATGGCACAAAAAACAAAAAACCCGTCCAAACAGGTAAATCAACGCACATGCAAAGATGGAAAAGATTTACAATTGGTATTAGCTGAAAGATAGAGTTATCGGCACCCAGTCGGTCTGCAATTGCTAAATTGCAAAACAGAATATAAAGAAAGGTAAGCACCAAGAGTAAGACACTCTCAGAAAGAACAGCACCGAGTTGGATACCTACCCCCAAGAGCCCAATCCCGAATACTTGCAAATATTTACCAGTTGACGCGTTTTTTGAACCTGACTTGGCAGTCGGCGATGGAGGTCGCCGCAAAGAGGTAGAGACTGCAGTAACCATTTCTTTGTTCTTCTCCTTATCCAACGAAAACTCATCATAGCATTCTTTGCAGGTGTATTGACCTGCTTCGTCCTTGTAGCGAGCCTTGCTTGAGCAATCTTGATTGCAGAGCTTACATATTTTATTCATAAGAAAAAATCACAAATGTGGCGCTCAACTATTACTTACTGTTTTATCATGCCGGCAATAGTGCTTTGGCCTGTGCTGGACTTGGGGTTTAGCTTGTGTGGCTTCTGCCATATAGATAAAGAGGAGCCCTTTGTCGTTGCGAAGTCACTGATAAGTGCGGAAATGCCGCGAATGCTAGTTGGTGTTCAACACGATACTTTTGCATACTATACATATAACGTCTCAAGTAAGGAAAAGGGGCCAAAAAACATTTGTGTAACAAGTTGTCTCAACCACATGAAATTTAAGCAACCCACCTTGCGTTCAGATAAGAGACAACACGCTAATTGCGGGCATCCTTTGTTACATTTTAAAAAGAAAGGCAGGTTGTGTCCCAGCATTCAACTGACTGCTGAGTCATTCTAAGAGTCGTGAAAAAAGCCCGATGACACTTAATGCGTGCAGTAATAGAATTAACAACCCAGAAGTTGCCCTTCTTGATTACTTATTCCGTTCCACAGTAGCTGTAGCTACCAAAAGAGCGCAGTCCAGGATTACCTGTTCGCAGATGGTTTGCTCCAAACCAACGCATCCTTAATCGAAGCAAACCTTGCACGCTGACATGGCACTTTCATGGCGACACTTTTGGCTTCCATTACTGCTTTTGGGCGCTCGGTGTCGCGCTTGAAATAATTGTTAATTGGCCAGGAATTTCCCTAAAACGAGTTGACGAATAATAATGCAAATGGAGGCATAGAAGTGCGTTTCAAACCATACTTTTTCCATACTTAATTTGAGATAAGAATTCGAAAAAGCGATTAAAAAATTACTTTATATATTTGCAGTAAATGACTTATGAAAATTTATGGATTAATGCTTGAATTGCAAGTTAACGGTTTCGTAAACCGTAGGTCACCGGTTCGAATCCGGTCATTGGCTCCACTTATAAACTTCTTTTGTCGGGTGTCTTACATCATTTCCGAGTGCTTTAAACCCAGCTAGCTGCCTTAATTCGAGGATAGATAAAGTATTGATCATTCTAAATTTGATACCTTATTCAAGGCCTAGGCTCATCATAGAAACAGATCAGGCATGGATAAGTTGATTCGAACTATTTTTGTTTCAATTCTCATGCGCAAATGCCTACGAAATGTGTTCGCGTTCAACTTGTTTTCAATATCGCACTCGGATCGACCTCGCACATGGTTTCCAAACTTCCAAAGCAAATCTGAGAAGACTTCATCGCTGAGAAAATAAGTATTTCTCACATCTATCAGCCCGCCATGCTCAAATTATTGGGACTACAAAACCGGGCACCAATTGTAACAGCCAACTTCATCGCCATCCTCCAACATAAACCCCAAATAGTGTTGGCATTATTCGTTGCTTTGATGACGATGGCTTTCATCGGTTGTAGATCGAAAACATAAGATGTTCAGATGAACGATGCTGTAGCTCGAAGAGACAAGCGGTTCCATTGCATCTTGTAGCTGCTCCAGGTAGGAAGAAAAATGTTGAAGTGTCTGTTGCTGAAGGTGGGGAGGCAACGCGAAAAACAGGGTAGACAAACCTTCTGAGAGCTAGCGCATGACATGGTGAAACAAAACTACCCATGCAAGCACTTAATATTACAATCGATAATGGAACAAAGAAATATGCAAGATCTGGAAATTAAATCATCGCCTTTCATTCGCCTGATACTACTGCTGATCTACGTTCAATTCATTGTTCAGACCAATCAGATCATTAATGGCCAGAGTGCAGCAGATCGATTCGACATCACCTATGTCAAGATTGATGTAGTCACTCGTCTTGGACAAAATTTCATGATTTTTGGTTGGGAAAATGATGCCGACTGCAAATATGAAATCTACAGAGGTTCAAGTATCAGCCCTACGCATTGGGAGAAAATAGCAGAACTTCCGCCGCTTGATGACCCCAGGCGAAGTTACTTTCTGCCAATACAGCGCGATCGTTCAGTTCAGTTCGTTTACATTAAACAAATAGAAGATGTGGGTGGTGGGGAGGGCTCTCCGACTACCGAAGCACCCATGACTATACCCGAACTTGAACTCGAGATGATGCCCATCCCTGCAGGCAAGTTTGTGATGGGAAGTCCGGCAGGTGAAAAAGATCGGGATGATGACGAAGGGCCTCAGACAACCGTGATCATCAGTAAGCCGTTCTGGCTGGGAAAGACAGAGGTGACCCAGGCTCAATGGAAGGCTGTCATGGGGAGTGACCCAAGTTACTGGAAAGGAAACTACCTCCCTGTGGAGAGAGTCACTTGGTTTGATGCAATGGCGTTTTGCGAAAAACTCAATGCGATGAAGGGTGATTCGTTGTTCGCTGGTTATCGCTACACTCTGCCGACAGAGGCGCAATGGGAATATGCGTGCCGGGCAGGAACAAGCACACGTTTTCATTATGGCGATGATCCAGATTACAGTCAGTTGGAAAAATATGCCTGGTATGCGGGCAATTGCCCGAGCAAGACACACACAGTAGCGGCCAGGACACCCAACGGCTGGGGACTCCATGACATGCATGGAAATGTATGGGAATGGTGCCTGGACTGGTTTGGTGATTATACAGGCGGAAGTGTGTCAGATCCGCTAGGCCCTTCTAATGGTCAGGATAGGGTGATCCGTGGTGGTGGATGGAACTTTCGTGCTGATTACTCTCGCTCGGCTTACCGCAACTATTATTGGACTGACGCCCCTTATGACTCGCTTGGTTTTCGTATCGCCCTCAGCCCAGTCCATGTAGAGTAAAGAGAAGCAATGTCAGGGAGGGCTTTGACAAGGCTGGTGGCGAGACTTGCTCCGCTTCCTTACCACGAGGATCGAAGCTTGGGATGGGCAAAGACGTGGATGGATTATATCTTTGCCGTAATCCATTGATCTGCAGGCTTTCAAAAAAAAGTCATCGAGCTTCAATGCGCCTTGCCGCAGCTCGGTGTATCACAGGATACACAAGCATCATAAATCGTTCTTTCATTGGGCGGCAGATATCATCATGATGACGTCCCGAGAAAACCTTGCATTGAACTACAGATGAACTTATGACAACACCCCTTGACTCCGAAACCATCGCGAAGGCCCTTGAGTCCCTGAGTGGATGGACTCACAGGGAAAACAAATTATCTAGGCAATACGTGTTTGACAGTTTTCCCTCAGCGATTAGCTGTATTGTTCAAATGGCTTTCGCCTGTGAACAGGCGAACCATCACCCTGAGATTTATCAGGTTTATAACCGTCTGAACATTGATTTGACCACTCATGATGCTGGATGTCAGGTCACTCAAAAAGATTTGGATCTCGCAAGAGCCATAGAGGCGGTTGCTCAGAATCAGTCAAAGACTTGAGCTGATAGAGCTGCTAATGACGCTTTTGCAGACTGCCGTTTGGTGTTTACACCGTGGTAGTCGAGCTGTTTGTCACAGAAGGGATTCAAAAACAATTGAATGACAATTCACCCTGAAGATTGTCTTCCAAGAAATATTGTATTCAAGAATGCTATTTCAAACAATGCTACATGCAAAAAGGTTCCGTGAGGAACTCACATGCATGGTTCAATGATTTTTGCCTCCACCAACTTTTTTAGTTTTTTTTACAGACGCTTTGCTGGGAAGCATGCGTTTGCCAAAAACAGCCGTCAGTAGATACAAGAGGCTAAGGGAAAAAATAAGGATTCCAAAAAGAGTGACCGAATTTCCAACATCAGACTCATGGATCCTTCTGTGAACATGCCGATCGGTACTCAGCCAATACTTTACCTTCATGAGGAACCGCATTAAGTTATCCAGCCAGACAATTTCATGATCCATGGACCAGATCATGAGCCAAAGGCCACTCCCCATTCCTGTAAGTGAAAGGCCAGAATGCATGAGCTTACTTTTAAAGCTTTTCTTCATCTTTACCAAAATGTTCCAACTGACGAACCTGAGCGCATCACGTGATTGCGCTTTTTTATCTTTCTGGCGCGTTCAAGCTGAACTAAACACGCTAAAGCCATAAAGTATTTTTGCAAGTCATCGCTCAACCTTGATCTCTGTCACGGAAGCAATGAAAGAGAAAGCATTATGGGTAGCTTGCTAATTTTCAATGTTTTCAGGAGAGGGTATGTCTACTTTTTTGTTCATTAATCCTTTTTTGATTTTGTAGCGCACGGCCAAATACCAGGGTAAACCAATTATCCACAGCGCTGCCACGGCAATAAACAAAATCACTGGATGGTAAGAGAGACCGCTGGGGTATTTCCGTAGTTCAATTTTGGCAGAATCGATGGCAGCCCAAACGGCACTGATCAATATCATGTAGGGAGTAACTGATACACCCGTAGTCGCCTGAATCATCTCGGAAGCAATCCACAAAAGCACCGTAATACCAATTCCATATAAAGCATGCATCCTTACAAAATGCCTTTGAGGTTTTAGAAACTCTATTACAAATTGAAGCCATTTTTATAATAAAGACAAAACTTTCGCATGAAGCAGTATTCAGCAAATGCCTGCACTCTTTTGGTCATTGTGAGGAGTTTTCATCGAATTTTGCTTCATTGTATGGAAGCAAATAACCTTATCCCGCATTTGTTTCAGGCTTTCCAACCCGACTGAAAATATCCAGAAATCATGATAGAGATCAGAATCCTTATAGAGTCTTCAAAGGATAGGGGCGAGTTTTTCTCAGAAGTGACAATGGCATCTTTCTCGCTCTGTCAGTATTGATGAAAGCAACAATCAGGCGCAAAAATCAAAACGACGATAACCACTCAAAAACAGCGGTGGTCTGTGACCTCACAGGGAGGTTGAAATGATCATAGGAATTATTCTCATGGCACTTCTGTTTACAACGGCATTCAGTGGCTGGATAAGGCAGGACTCCGATTACAGGGAAGCATGCTCTTCCCGGGCTGCATCTAGACAATGATTCAAAAGGGACTGACCATTCCTGATCAAAGGGGCTGAGCTATGGTAAGAGGGATCAAGAGAGTCGGGTTACTTTATCCGGGCGGAAACCTTGTGAGCAGGCCTTGCCATTCAAATATCTCTCATGCAGTGCGGCTGTTGATCAAGGCCGCGCGTTCAGACAACCCAACAAAAGTAAAGATCGCCTATAAGAAAGGGAGAGCATACACGGGTACAATACAGCGCCGTTCAAGCTGTGCCGGTAGCCTCCACCGCATCCTTCCATATGGCCGTTAATGGAGATCCCCACTTTCCAGTCACTGAAAATTCAGTGATCATCGTCATGCATGAAATCAAAAATCCCATGATCAGCCAATCGAATGCTTAGCAAGGTTCTTGGGTGACTGAATCGCTGGTGATAAATCTGGAATTGTTTTCTAAAGAATACTGGCACCATGCCGATAAGTAACAGCAATTTAGATTTTATTTCAGCCTCAATCACAAAATCAATTCATGTTCATACTGAAAAAGTGTCTATCCCTCTGTTGCCTGATTCCTTTTGTTTGTGTTGCCCAATCTGATCTCAAAAGGCAAGCAACAGTCATCGTTCAGGTGGTAAATGGTTTTGTGGTAGACGCAAGCCTTACTGGTAGTGGCCATGGTTACACGCAACCCCCCAGTGTTCAATTCACGGGAGGTCAACCGGATGAAGCGGCTCAAGCTGAAACCATTCTGGAAGATGGAAGGGTCGTGGAAATCAACATCACCAACGCAGGCAGCGGTTATAAGGAAATCCCCAACGTGATTGTCGCATCTCCTCCATCCAAAGTCAGCTTGACTGTTTCTGTCAGTAAAAGCAAACCCACCGTGCCTGAGTCTGAGTTGCCTCAAAATGCGATCGCGACGCCTGAAGTTCTCAATGGTTTCATGATCGGTGCTAAAATCGTCTATGGCGGTCGAGGTTACAGAACCCCTCCACTGATCACTGTTGTCGACAGCAGTGGCTCAGGCGGCCTTGCTGCATCCATCATTGAAGACGGGGCTGTGACGGGCATTAGATTTGTTCAGGCAGGCCGCGGCTACTCCGATCAAGCATTTATTCAGATTGACGCTCCTCCAACGCCCCCGGATGCCATGTCAAACGTGGGTGAAGTTCAAGTTACCTTAAAGCCGGAATTACCAAATAACTTCTATATTCTTGAAGCATCCGTTGACATGGAAACATGGGAGCAGGTTGGTGACCAATTTTACGTTGATAAAAGCATTCATGCCAAAAAGGTAGCCGTTGACGGCACCAAGCGGTTTTATAGAGCGATTCAGCTTCCCTGAGGTCACGTATCTACAAGTTTTGTTCAGTCTACCTCAACTTCATAGATGACCTGTTTCTTTTGGGGAAGGTTATTAACTCAAACGACACATTTTGGTCGTCTGTACTAATCACCGCCTCCACAGCCCCCTCCACAGCTGCTACCACAGCCGCTACCACAGCCGCTACCACAGCCACCTCTGCGGCCGTAATATCCATGATAACCGCTGCTTTTTAATTTCCATCCCCCCGTAATCGCAGCCAAGACAACAAGCAACAAAGGCACTCCATAAAGCAACCACATGGGATGTGTGTTCAGGATGTAAAAGAAAGCCGTCAAGCCAATAACGAGCACCAAGCCAAAAATCATTGTTCTGATGGTCGAAACAGCAAATGTTTTCAACGCTGACATAAAACCTTTGAACCAGATCTCAGGGAATAAAATCAATTATAAAGTGTGTGGAATTTCGTAAGGGTATGCTCGAAAAATATCATTCTTACCCAGCAACAGAGAAAATTAACTTGTTCTGATTCAAGTCTTCCAATGACAGCGAATGAGGGGTTTCACCTGTGATTTTTTCGATCCAGACACAATGCATATAGAGTGGATTTCTTCAGATGCACTCGGATTTGATAATTACCAGGTGAGAGGGTCCTGAGTGGATCATTTTTCCACCTCACCTTTTGAGCCAGGCCATCGTCATGCAAAGGTTCGGCGACGCCACTTGAAAAACCCTGAACTCGATAACCCGAGGCATCCAATAGTTCCACTCGTATTTCCCCTTCGGATGCATCTGCGTTAATGGTGATTTCGGTTTCTTTTTGGAGGTGGACTGGTTTCAATGTGGCCTGGCCTATTTGATTCTCTGGAGTAAGACCAATCCAGCGATTCAAAGGACTCGTCATGAGACCAATGCCAGTAGGAGATGCATTGAGATCTGCATGCCATCCGGGGTAGGCTCCGTAATAAAACCTGATGCTGGATCCATGACGGATTGGATTGGCACTTGTCCATAGACAGCCTGCATCAAACGAGTTTTTGTCCTTGTTGATAGGCATGAAAAACAAATCTCTGAATGGTCGATCCCAATGAAGACCATCAATACTCCAGATCAACTCTGCAGGCATGTTTCCTGACCCCCCTCGATCAAATCCTCCTAGATCCAGTCGCTGCAACAAACCAAGGTAAAGGCCTCCGTCATAAAAAACGGAGGCACCATGAAACTGCTGATCTTCATCGCTGTTCGGGCTGAGGATGAGTTGGGGCTGGCTCCAGTTTATGAAATCTTTTGAAGTCGTTCTTGCAACCGCGCGTTTCCAGAAACGACGCCCATCAGGGCCGTCGATCCAGGTCTTGGAATAAATGCAGTATTGCTCATTCACTGGATCCCACATCAGGTCCATGACATCACTGATGGCGGGTCTTCCTGCAGGCAGATGATCGGATTCATTGCTGAAAGGAGGTTGAGTGGGCTCGCCGTAGGATCCCTGAAGTAATGGGGCCTTTGAATGCTTTTTCCAACGAATGCCATCAGGCGAAAAAGCGACGCAAAGGCCGGGTGTTTGCAAACCTTCGTTTTCAGTGAAATCCCAATAAGCCAGCTTGTAACGTTTTCCAGGTTGGTTGTCGGTTGGGTCGAACAGTACCGAAGCACCATAATTCACACTGCGTCCACCGTTCCCCACAAGAACGATGTTGGTATCCAGATCTCCGTTAAAATCAAACAGTCGAAGCTTTGGTTTAGTCCACGTCAGACCATCCTTGGAAGTTGCATAACACAGCGTCACCCGTCTGGTTGGATCTTGCGCTCGATTACCTGCATAAGATTGATACCAGCAGGCATACTCTCCGGTTATTGGATCTCGGTGCACGCTGCAGTATCCAATAGCCAGTTCCCATGGCTTGTCGTTGGGAATCACTGGGTTGTTCTCGTGTCGTGCAGGCATTTGAAGCACTTTCTTTAAGCCTGAGCTATAGAGCAAGAGGTTGTCATCAGCCATCAGAATTACTTTTTGGTCGCGACTTGATGGGGCTGCTGTTGGTTGGGCTAAGCAGTTCCCTGTGCAGAGGCTAATCAGACAGCATACGCTTGCGATTGCATTGATAATATCAGGGTGGAGATGAATATTGGCGAATGAAATGTGCGATCGCGAAGGCATCTGCGGAATATTAAATTCAAATCGAATCTTGTCGAATCAGAAGTGAGTGTTGTTTTTTAGAGGACCTTTTCAATATTAGGTCAGTAAGGTTCACTGAATTGGCTCTCGAAAAATTTTCTCTGCTTCCGAACTCCAGAGTAGCTATTCTGATTTGCCTTGCTGCTTGCATCATTTTACCAATGCCTAATGAAAAAAATATGATCAGAACACGCAATGATAAGGAAGCGAGCAGGAACGCCTGAAATGAATACCTGCTTTCAGAACCTTATCCGGTAGACCTTTTTACTCACGTTTCATCCAGAACTGAGTAATTAAAGTGACAATTTTTTGGCCCTTTCCCAGAACCAGCATCGTTTCATAAGCAAAGATCAAACACTATGGACTCTCGTTTAACATTTTCAGGACTATTGGCACTTTTGGTTTTACTAGCAGGTTGCCAAACAGTCAAAACCACAAAAAATCAATCTGCTGCACAGGAATCTTACGTCACTCTGCATTATAAAAATATTCCTGAAACTGACATAGAAGCTTATCTGGAAGTCGAGAAATTCTGGAAACCAATACATGAAAAAAGAATAGCTGAGGGAAGAATGCGCTCTTGGTTTCTATACAAGGTAAAAACCTCCGACGATCAGCCGCTGCCATACAACTATGTGACGGCCAATGTCTATCCAAGCCTGGCTGAGGGAAAGGGTGACAAGGTAACGTCCCAGGATTTTATCGATGTCTATGGCAAGAGCTACATGGAAACGCAAGGGAAGGCGATGTTTCAGCAGACGGGGCGTGTCAATCACATTGTCAGAGAGGATATAATAAAGCCTGTTAGTGTGGGGCTCTACACTCCGGGGAAGATGCGCAGGGTCAACTTCATCAAGGTCAAAGAAGGTGCCAAATCTGATTTTCTTCACACACGTACGAATTTCATTGAACCGATATTCAGCCAAATGGTGCATGACCCGGAATCAAACCGCAGTGGTTGGTTCTTGTCTGCTTTTGTAGAATCCGACACAGAAAACGCTGGGTATGATTTCATGACGCACGACATTTTTACCGACCGTGCCAGCTTGGAAAGTCCAGGCACAGGAAAAGACTATACAGCAATGGCTTTTCCAACCATGTCAAAGCAGGACCGGCAGGCTGAATGGCAAAGAATGGGCCAAATGAAAACTTCAACGCGACGGGAGCTTTGGGAAGTTTTGGAATGCTCTCTGACCAATCAAAACCGTAATGGAATCTGGACGTTCCAAGATAATATTTTTCAACCGCATGCTGTCGATCAAACCACGAATCTGAAGGTCTATTCGGGGGATCACTTCGTGGTCATCCATATGAAAAACGGTGAGGTCACTCATACTCATGCAGGATCGGTTCACGCTGAGGCCGGGAAAACAACCGAGACCATTTATGCGAACAGTGAAAGAAAGGACGCAATTATTGGGAAGGCTTTTACTTTTTCAATGGACTTTCGATTAACCCATTTCATTCAGTCAGGTCGTCTACCTGATAATAATCGTGAGTGGGTCGAGACCTGGCAAAGAGCGACAAAACAGAGCCCTAATACGATGGGGCTCGAGGGAACCTGGATTCGGGATACGGATAATCCGAATAGAAAAATGATCAAATTTATCCAGGATAAGACTTGGGTGTGGATCGTTGTTGACATGGCCAATGGGCGTATCACCAATGCGCTGGGCGGGCAATATCAGTGCAATGGACGGCGTTATTCCGAGATTCCAACTTTTCATTTTAACACACCTCGGCAGGTCGGTTCAAAATTCGAGGCTGAGCTGGTGAAAGCTGATGAGACCCTTGAACTGGAAATCACCAGGAACAATGGCGGAAAAGTTTCAAAGCGCATTGAAAGCTGGCGTCCGATGTCGTGGGATGAAAGGTAATAGAGCTCATTGTCTAGTATTGCGCTGAAAGCTGAACCACTGCCTTTTGGGTTTTCGCGGAAGTGGATCAAAGCAGAAACGAGAAAAATCATCGTCATGTGGCGGGATGAATGTTCGATCAAGTATTCCATAGCCATTCGTTGCATCCAAAACACATGATTACGCACGTAACTTTTTAGTCAAATGCCATAAAATGAACTGATAGAATCATATTTTTTGGCCCATTCTCGGTTCGATGATCGTTTAAGAGACAACAGTGAATTTGTTCTTCCAGAATAAATCGTAACAAAGAGCAATTCGAAATGACTGAGAACTGAAAAAATAACCACTGATGAAAATCTTCTTCCCTCCCTTTTACGGAATGGCACGCTACTTTGTCTTAGTTGTATCACTCGCGTTTTACATCAACGTTGGCAGCCTGTTGGCAGCACCAATGCCTGCCAATATCAAAGAGCAGCTCAACCGACTGGTTGGAACCTGGGAAACGCGCACTCGCATTGCCGATCGAGAGATTATTGAGAAAGTTACTGTGGAATGGGGTGCTGCCGGCACGACACTCATGTTTCATGGAGAAGGCGAGAATTTTGCTGCCAAGGGGCAAACAACACGCTTCTCCGGGATTTTTGGCTGGGATGAACAAGGCCAGATAGTGCGAGAGTGTGGCTTTGATAACCGAGGCGGCACTTTTTTTGCAAATCATCAAATAACGCCCAACTCCTGGTCAGATGAAGTAACGGCAACTTCGGTATTAGCAAACGGTAAGGCAGTCCACGAAGTATTTAATCGCACCTTCAGGTTCGAATCATCAGATTTGTGGAGTTTGGAGTCTAAAAACCGTTTGATCAATGGCCAAAAAGGGGTGGTAACTATTTTCAAGAGAGTTGCTCATGTCGGGCAGGTTAACTTGGATCCTGGTTGTCCCTGGGAATGGATGCTGGGTGATTGGACTGTCGAGCGCAGTGACGGCACCACCGCAAAAGTTCATTGGTTAAAACCGCGATCCGATGTCGATTCGGTGGTGGGCAAGTGGTTGGAGTCTGATGGAAACGAATTCAACGAATTGGTTGGATGGGAGTCTGATCGTGGTCATTTAATAGCCAATGGCTATGGGGTGAAGGGATCCTATTTTACAGTAAGATTCAACAAAGTCAGTCGAGATGAGATGAGTGGCTTTCTGCGCAGTCGTGACATGCAGGGCGTATCTCAAATGTCAGTGGTGCATCTGAACCGTATTTCAGCTACAGAGGTTCGATCAAAACTCATCATGTCTGACGGCTCCATGATTTCCGAATCATTCCTTAAATCGAAATAAGTCGGGCTGCATGTAAACCCTAACAATCCCTCTTAATAACGCTTGATACACATCCAACAGGAACCATGAACATTAAAAATACTATTCTTTTGGTGACACTTTTTCTTACTCTTTCCACTCACTCTGCTGAGAGCGAACAGAGCGTGTTGAATGAACAACTGCAGGATCATGCCTGGCAGATGGGTACGTGGATGGCTGTCGGTGATAATGGAAACACCTGGTTGATCACATTCACTCCTGCGCTCAATGGCAACGCGATACTTTTGGACGGAAAGCAGGTAGACAGTCAGGGGGCCACCCTGATGAGTATGCATGCAGTTAGAAGTTATGATCCGAATCAGAAGGCACTGGTAACGGTTTTCAAGGGAGCAAACGCAGAACCATCATGGAGTAATATGGGTAGCATCAAACCTGGTTTTTCCAACTTTCGAAGGACGACTGTCAACGCTGATGGGCAGATTGAGACTCACCTGACCTTGGACAAGGAAATCAATGCGGATACCTACCATAATATCGGTTTGACTCTCGATGGTGCAGGGAAAATCATATCACGGAATCCTTGGGAGCACCGACGGGTTACCCATTTCATGGACGCTATTCATGAGGTGGAGGTAAATGCTGAGGCATATGTCATGAATTTGGTGCCGAATCCCTATCAATTTCATGATGCGCAATGGAAAGTCTCCGATCTAGAAATTGCCAGAATCTTGCTGACGAACGCCATTCACATGAATGAAAACAATGCACGCTTATTTTCAGCTCGAGCGAGGGTTTTGATGCATCTCGAGCAATGGGAACTCGCCGCAAGGGATTATCTGACATTTTCTGAACTTGATGAGAAGGGCGGAAATGATGGTCACCACGCAAGTCTGATCTGGATGGACGGTGCGGCGCTGCAAGCCAAGGTAGCTGATTTAAAGGATTATCAGCTCTATTGCCATCGAATGCTAGGACGCTTTGGTGGATCAAGGAACCTTATGACGGTCGAGCGAATCGCTAAATCTGCTTTATTCCACAAAACAGCCGAGGTGGATTTACAAAAGGCAACAAAATTGGCAGAATTTTCCCTTCGGATGGATTGGCCTCACGCTAAATTTGTCAAGGCATTGGCTGATTACCGATTGGGTCAAACGGCGACTGCATCCGAATTTGTCGATCAATGTCTCTCAAATCTTCCAGGCAGGCAGCCCTTTCTCGCCATACAGGCAAATCTTCTTGGGGCTTTGATAGCCAAAGCACAGTCTAACGAAAGTAAGTTCAAACTCTACCGCGACCGAGCCGAAAGTAACATGAGAGGCAGAAAGTATTCGTGGTTTCATAACAGGGTCATTTGTGAATCCTTACTAGCCGAATTGAAATCCGGTCGGTAGAGGCGCAGGTAAACCTTGCATCCTTTGATGAGGTATCACAGCTGCAGCTTACAATATGGTGTGTAAGCTTTTACCATCAGCAATGCTCCTTATCCTGCATCATGCGGATTTCAAAACTCATACCTACAGGAATGTATGACACGAACAAACACCGCCTTTCCATGGAAAGGGCATATTTGAGATATTTATTCAAACCTTGGTTAGTTAATGATATGTGGAGATTAAACATATCCTTAATGATGAGCTTAATCCTTTCCGCTGTGGTTGTGCCAAGTATCAAGGCACAACCTATTTTGAAACATGCTGAAAAGGTAGATAGAAATACTGTATACGGAATGTATTCAGGGCTGGCATTACTGATGGATGTCTACTACCCCTCCAACCCAAATGGCTATGGCATTGTTCAAATATCAGGCAGTGGATGGAATCGCCCACTGAAATACGATGCCACCATGCTCAATCACCAGCCGCATGTTCGAAGTGAAGCTGAACCCCTATTGCAGGCCGGTTATACGATCTTTTCATTAAACCACCGTGCGTCACCTAGATTTCAATATCCTGCTCAGGTGGCGGATGTTCAAAGAGCGGTTCGTTACATTCGTTTTCATGCCAAGAAATATGGTATCCATGCCGATCAAATAGGTGCCATTGGAGGATCTTCCGGTGGGCATCTTGTCAGCATGCTCGGCTTGTTGAACGGCGATGAAAATCGTCCAGATCAAGACCCTGTAAATCGGGTTGATGCCAAGGTGCAATGTGTCATTGCCTGCGAAACACCGAGTGATTTTCTTGAATATGACGGAGGCGATCATTTTCTGGGAGTGAGACTCAAAGAAAGGCAAAGGCCTCATACCATCGAATACCACATTGCCCTGGATGCGTCTCCTGTTTCCCATATCAGTCCTGATGATCCCCCCATGCTTCTGGTGCATGGAGATGCCGATGAAGATGTTCCATTCAGTCTCTCTGAGTCAATGTTTCAAAAGTTGCAGGATAAAGGGGTTAAAACTCAATTAATACGAGTGAGGGGTGGCCAGCATGCGTTTCAGTTTTTTGATAAAAAACCAGCAGATTTGGATGAAACATATGTGAAGTGGATGAACAGGCACTTACAGAAAAATAGAAACTAAGATTGTATCCAGCCTCAAAGAGTCTAACTCGTTGCTGAACGGGTTATCCTCACACCCTCATGTTTCCTGTGATAAAGAGGAATACAACGATCGATTCTGCCAAGTATTGTTTTTTGCATGTGTTGTTCTTTTATTTGGAAATGGCAAACAGCTTCGGTGATCTCCTTCTCCAACAGGTTCATTGATGGTGCAACAGAAAATGAATCAGGTCAGGAACCTTTCTTTGAACCTTTCAAAATCAATAAAGTGATGAGGAGGCGGGCAAGCTAAAGAACAGTGATTATTCCGGGCAGTAAATTTTTGGCCCTTTCTCGGTTCGATGATCGTTTAAGAGATAACAGTGAATTTGTTCTTCCAGAATAAATCGTAACAAAGAGGAATTCGAAATGACTGAGAACTGAAAAAATAACCACTGATGAAAATCTTCTTCCCTCCCTTTCATGACTATCGTGCAAGATCAATACGGATGCATGGCTCGGTATTGAAGAGCAAAGGTGGTAATTAAAAAATGATCAGGCCAATCCTGAATTTTCTGAAATATCGTAATAGTTAATAATGGAACTTGAATACAAAATGAAAAAAATTCTTTTAGCTCTGTTGTTGGGTTTGGGTTTTGTTCCACAAAACCAAGAATTGAAAGCCCAGGACTCATCAGCACTCTATTTTAATGGCTCAAATTCCATCATTGAATTTCCGGCAATTCGTTTTGACGAATATGAGGAGTTTACCACTGAAGCATGGGTCTACAACTGGAGTGGTTATCTTTTCAGTCAAGGACCTTTCGGCGATCCAGAAAACAGCGTCTGGATGGCAACCGGGAATAATTATTACAGTTTCGGTTGGGAATCGGATAAGGGGCATCCGAACCATGAATTCTCAACCGGACTGCCTCAACCCGGAAAATGGGTTCATGTGGCAATGGTATATGATGGATCAAATCAGATTATTTTTGTCCAAGGCAAGCTCGCAAATAAGGCGGAAGCTCCAAAACCGGGGCCGTTGGAACCCAACCGGAGTTTTACAATTGGAGCAGAACCGAGTCCTGGTCCTGAATTTAAAAGTAACTATGGCTCTGGGCTCATCAGGGCGTTGAGGGTTTCAAACAAGGCAAGGTATTCAGAGGATTTTGTCCCTTTGAAGGACTTGGTCGTGGATCAAAACACGATGTTTTATCTCTCACCACAAGGCATCAAAGGCACCAAGGCTGAAAATTCAGCCAACAATGAACATAACGGTTTACAACGGGAAGTTTCTGTGGCCCAAGAAGTCGACATCAAAACAGTTGTGATGAAGGGCATTGTTCTAGGCCTTGATGAGGCACCGTTAGACAATTGTTCCGTTAGCCTAATCAGTGAGAATCAGCGATTAATTACAGTCAAAACCAACATGAAAGGTGAATTTCATTTCATTTTAAATACTCCCGAAAGTATCTACGAAATCATTGCTCAAAAAGACGGTTTGAGAAGGGGAATAAAAGAAATAGACCCTAGCGTTTCCGGAAATGACAAACTGAAAATTAGTTTGAAACCTTCAAACTTCCCGCACCTAAAAGGTTTGGGATTTCTCACAGGGGATTGGTATCGTGAAATGGAAACAAATGGGGGACACCCTTCCAGGTTAGATATAAATTATAAATGGGGCATCAATGGGAATCACATTCATGGTTTCTGGGCTTACAAAATCAACGGTATCACATGGATGTCAGGGAATTCAACGGTATATTGGGATCCAATAAAGAAAGAAATAAACAAAAGAGGCTTTGATACAAGGGGGAGTCAATACAAAAGTGTTTTATCAATAGATGAACAGGGCAATGTGGTTGAATTAAGAACAAGCACAAACATAGATGGTGAAGAAAAAGACTCAGGAATAGTTATCAAGCGTATCAATAACAAATCCTATACAAGACAAAGGATGTCAATGAGTCCGGCTGGTGATTTGGAGGCCGTTGATGAGGGGAATACCATAATTCGCGTTCCCAAGTATATTAAGTAAAAACATTTCTACGACGAACTGAGCCAGAATCTTGAAATTCAGCCAGCAGGGTTAATTGATTCTTGAAAAGAAACCTGGTTATCACTTGTCGATGATCTGGCCCAAATTGCGTGGAAAGAATTCCTCGCAAATCATGGGATGCTGTTGGAACCCTTTTAAGAACCCGTTCAATAAATGACAAATTTGAAATGCGATCAAAATGGATCCTGAATAAAAGCCGTTTCATAATTATCTTTTGAGCCGGTGCTGAAGTATCATCAATAGAGTATTTGCCACGGTTTAAACCGCTTCTTTCAAGGAGCTTTTTAGTGATGACCCATAATCATTTTTCAAACACTCCATCCTAAATCCAATTTCGAAACGATCGATGAATTGTTTGATAAGCGTTGTATTCCGAGGGCGTGTCTACACAGGGTGCAGTGGTGCGCAAAATCCAAAGCATTCCGTTTAGAGCTTTTTGCTTGCCACTCCAGAGGGGATCTGGTCGATCTTCCTTTACGGAATCTTCTGCCAAGATCTTTTTGCTTCGATCATCTCTGGAAATGGCCTTCGTAAGTCACCGTAAAATTTCAGTATCCATTGGTGAGATGGCTTTCAAATAAAATTTTTTGGCCCCTTCCTGGCTTGATGATCGTTTAAGAGATGATTGCTGGTTTCTTCTTTCGAGGTAAATCGTAATCAAGAGCGATTCGGAAGTTATTACGAAACTTGTATTTCAGATGTTGAAAAAACGGTTTCCGTTAAGTGTCATTATCATGGGGAATAATGAGTCTAAAAAAAACACTGCCTGTCGATAAAATACACAACGATTCATAAAAAATGATGATAAAAAAATCAAAAAAAATTGTCTATTCAAGTCTCGGCCTGGTGCTTTTCTTCTGTTCATTGCAAAAGCCTCTTGCGCAGGAAACTGAGCAACCCGAGCTCTATTTAAACTTTGGTTTCTATAAGGTGGATCAGGATAAAAGAGCGTCCTATGAGTTGCTGATGACTGATTTCTTCGGTCCGCTGATGCAAAAGCGGGTGGATGAGGGTTGCCTGAGTAATTGGATCTTCCGGCGAGTGCTTCCTAATTCCTCATTATACGGTGAATTCACGCACATGACCATCGATGTCATGATACGAGGGGAAGAGGGGTATTGGGACTGTGACGCTCAATTACAGGAGGTTTTTCCTGGGCTCAGCCCAAAAATACGCAAACACCTTTCTGAGGAAAAAAACAGCCTCAGAGAATTGGTGCATCGGGTCAGGACTCAATATGTGGCTGGATACAATTCATTGGAAAATGTTCCTCCGATTGCCGTCTACAACTTGAGCAAAACCAAATCCAACCTATACGAAGCCAAACATCGGGATGGATTTGCTGACTTTTTTGCGGAAGGTAGTAATACAGTGGCCTGGCATGCCATGAAACGGATTGACTCCACGGCCTGGGCGAAATGGGAGTGGGATTACATTACGGCTGACTGCTACGAAACAGTGGAACAAATGCGAGAGGCCGCAAGCTTTTCTGAAGAACGAAACCAGTACTACAAGGAGAAATACGGTCCGTCCAAGGATCAGCGAGATATTCTTTTGCGAGCAGAGACCCGTCTTGTATTTGCCACAGAAAAAATCAATGACTCACAAGAGTGATGTTTTCTGCTTTTTCAAAATCCCAGTCAAAAGGAATTCAAATGCTGATCCAGCAAATCTATTCAAGAGTTTTGAGAGCTTTGGTTCTGATTGTCACTCTTACCATTCTTTCATCAGCTTTTTTGAAAGGGGATGAATCAAGCAGTCCACTCAATAACCAACTTGCACCTTTGTCATGGCAAGTTGGTGTCTGGAAGTGGACTCAACTCGAAGGCGATGTCGGAAATTCTGGCATGGTAGAGATAGTTTCAGCACTGAACGGAGAGGCTATTCACCACAACGGCCACGGCACCTTCGGGGGTGAATTCCGTTTTAGTGTCAGTGTGGTCTACGATGATTCCAGAGGTGTTCTCGTTGCAAGAGGCAGTAATACGCAAGGTGAAGTCTGGGAGGATCTAGTGAGCGTTTTTGAAGATAAGTGTGTCTTGCGGCGCACTTACATCAACGGGAAGCCTGTTATTAAAAATGACGGAACCGAATCAGAAGGTATTGGTGTTCACACGCGAATCATCACTCAGAAAAAAATCAATGAAGATCTCTGGGAACATTCACAGGTGCTGATTCTGCCCTCGGGCAAATCCAAGAAACGTTTTGTCGCGAGGCTCAAAAGGGTGAAGGAGTAGCTCAAGAATATTGAACATCAAAAATCTGGAATAAGAATCAAATAAAAAACCAACGACCATGAAACGAATCACAAACACAATTAGCTTATTACTGGCAACAGCATTCATTTCTTTTGACTGTACTACTCATGGTGCTGATGCGCCTGGGGAATTAGTCCCTCATGAGCTCAGACTCAAGGCTGCCCAAAAACCCCACAATATCGTAAGTTATCATCACTATTCGGTAGAAAAGGAAAACGAAGAAGCCTATTTGAATTTGAGGAAAGAGATACTGCAAGTCAGGCAGTATCAGGTTGAAAATGGATCCTTCCTATGGTATGCCATTTTCAAAGCTAGAACCAACGAATTCGGATCCAATTACGTCCTTTCAGTGGGGGAAGATTCAGCTCAAATGAGAGGTCGCCTGCCCTGGGGGATCCCGCAATTGCCCCCTTCCTTGTCCGTGGATCGTTGGAAGGAAATATGGAGCGAACTCCGCGAGCTGCATACCTATAAAGGAACTGTGATGGTGGTTCTTCGAGACTACACAGTGGGTGATATGGATGCATCCAAATGGCCTGAGGATCCTCGAAAGATTGTTTTGAATATAGGCTATATGAAGCCTGCGGAAGGCAAGGAACGAGTTTACAGGGACGCTGAGCGCGATGTTTTCCAGAAGGTCTGGCAAAACAGATATGATAACGACCCTTCCTTCTTGTGGTGGGGCTTTTACTCTCTCAGGGGAACCAACCTCGATGGTATGGATTTCGATTACATGACCACCAATATATCGAGATCCGATGTCAAATTGACACAAGAAGAATCTGGCAAGATCTGGGATGGAATTAAAGATGAGACTGGTAAATCCCTGAAAGACATGGGGGTAGAATCCATGGACGACATTCGTGAGATAAAATCCGTGACATATGATTTGGTCATGGGAACGGACGGCTCAAAACAACTCAAGAATCAAACCCGCAACAGTCTTTTGGGAACCTGGGTTCATAAGAACAAGGATGGAAGTTACCGGAAAAAAGTGGTGACGCACTTCACTGAACAACTTTCATTTTACAACGCCGCGGGAGAACTTATTGAAAAAAGAAAACCTTTACCCATGCGGATTGAAATCATTGATCAACAACCCCGATTCACCGTGTATGCGCCAGACGGAGGTACATGGAATGCCGCAATCAATGTCATTAATGGCAAATGGTATGAGCAGCATCGTGCTGTTTGGAATGGTCGATGGACGGAGACGGATCCCACTGTCTATTGGGTTTACGAGCGCAGTGAATAAATCATTTGGAATATCATTAATTTTTAAGGACTGGGCCAAGACGTTTATCTACAAAGAAAGAAAAATATGAATTATCTCAAGAGAATAAGTCCATGGGGCTTGATCGTTTGTTTGCTCTTCAGTGGCGGTTACATCAAGGCCGAAGAAGTGTTGAAACAACCTTCAAGCTGGAAGGATTACCTCGCATTTCGGATGGCAAAGGGGGATTTAGGAGAATGGCGTGGAACCGGCGTGACGACAGGAATCTGGGCAGGCATCCCAGCAGGTTTGAAATACCAGATATCCGAGTCTGTCAATTTGAGTGCCGACAGAACAAAATTTCTGAATTCGCATCAGTTCAAGACAGAATCAGGTGAGATCCTCAGTACTGGATCGGGATTTGTGACTTATGATGCTGGTCGAGATAAAGTCTATTCCAGTGGTACGGGTTTTGACATGGGAACGTTATATACCGCGACCAGAAGATTTGAGGGCATGGGGAAGGATCAGGAAATGTGGACGTACACCGAAACCATCAAAGATCAAACCTACACGATTCGACAAACAATAGAGTGGGTTTCAGATCATGAGAAATGGGTGAAGCATGAGCGGGAGGGAGATGCTTCCAGTGCCATCGTGATGAAGTTGACCAAGGTAAGCAAGGATCGAGCGAAAGTTCCCACGTCTTCTCTTGAAGATTTTTACGAGCTCTGCGATCTGCTGGAGGGGCGCTGGATGCGTGATGTCATCTTGATTGCCGACTGGCCTGGCGTCGGGTTGAAACGAGGTGAACAATTAACCGCCTACGACACTTTCTCGAAACTGTTGGATGGTGAGCTCTTGAAATGGCATTCCGTAGGCGGGGAAGGTGAATTCAGTGCCTTTTTCCACTGGGACAGTGCAAGTTCAACGATCCAGAATACCGCTTACCACAGCTCCGGAGCAAAACATCATGCAGTCTGGTGGAAAGTCGATGATGGGCACTATAGGCATAAACTTGATGCATCCTTCGAGCGGGATGGAAGGAAACTCAAGGGCGAGGCAAACTTTGTTTTTGATGAGGATAATAAACTGATCAGGTTCCTGGGCGAGGGTATCAAACTGGGAGGCGAGAAACTGGACCCATTGAGAGATGTCTTTCGGAAAGTCTCAAAATAAGTTGGGGGAATAGATGGTGAGATAGGTGGACAGAACCCGAACATGCATTGAGGGGTTGGTTTTCATTTTTTTCACCAAGGGTATGAACTGGTCTTTTCAATGAAGTCGAAATTTGTGGGGTTGAGCAGGCAAGAATTTTTAGATTCAAGAAATTCTTTGGGAGATATCTTGGTGAGATTTCAGGTGTTCGTTAATCAAGCGGGACAATGCAAATTGTCCTGAATACTGCATGTCTGCTGAGCCTGATCCCCTGGTCATAATGACGATTCTGGCATTTCCTCTTCCGTCACGTCCGGGCTCGTGAACAGAACTCTGGGCCGCCAGTTTGGTATGAGAAGTGCGTTTCCTCTGTTTTTTTCTCCCGTATCATCAGGCGTCTGATCTTCAATGAAAAGGAACCGTTTTTTTTCCTCGTGGTAGGCCATGATATGAGGATTGTAAGGAGTTCCCAAGGAAGCGGATTTAGGTAGGATGCTTTCGAGTCTGGGGTTGGAGAGCTGAACATCTGGCATGGTGTCGACTGTGACAGAATAAATTTCATTTTGATTCTCCTTGGTATGGATAAAATAAAGGATATCTTTCGACGGATGCCAGAATGGTTGCTTCCCAGGCAGTTCTTTGTTAACCAGAAACCGGATGTGTCCATCAGGGTAGTCAGTAAGGTAAATTGACGAGTCCTTGCGCTCTTCTCCAGCCACAAAACTGATGAATTTTTGACTTGGAGAAAATTTGGGTGCCCAAACATCGTTCAGATTTTCGGGTAATATTTTAATTTCTGATTCAGGATCATCGAGGTTGATTACTGAATGGCGTCCCCAGCGAGGTAGGCCCTGAACTAACAATTGGCGCCCATCGTTGCTTATATCAACAGATAACCCTCTTGAAATTTTTCTTGGAGGTGTTGCTCTACGGAGGTCATCCTCCCAAGTAAAAACCCCATCTGCATCCCAGGTATGATAGACAAGGTGGTCTTCATTTTTCCAAAGTATGGATGAAAGCGAGGAAACGGAGGGGGATGTTTGAACAAGGTGACTCGTCGAGGACTCAAAGTTGTGAACCCAAAGTTGATTCGAGCTTGCGTCAGCTGTGGAAAATGCCATTTTGGACTGATCTGGTGAGACCGAAATGGACATGATCACATCCCTGACAAAGCCCCTTTCCGGATATTGTGCTTCTTCTACGGACCCGCCAAGCCAGGCAAGCTGGTGCCTTCTAGGTTTCTTTTGCGGTAGTTTGTAAACGAGCGTGTTGTTGTCAGACATCGTCAGACTGAAACCTCCTTTTTCGTCCAAAAGGAATTTCGGACCTGTTTTTTTCAGAGTTTTCAGATCAAAAGGGAAGGCCCATATTTTTGAAAATTGCATGTTGCTTTGAGGCAGATAACTGCAGAACAGGATGTAACCCAAATCAGAATAAACAGGGTATCCTATGATTAAGCCGGGTAGTTTGAAAATATCTTTTCGCTGCGTCTCCGGAGTCCACACGGACAAGGTGTCGATGCCTCCATTCCTGTGGTGGGTGGCAAACAGAAGGCCTCGGCCGTGCGGGAGAGCCGAGGCATCATGAAAATTGTCATCAGTATCTGTGATATCAAGAATGGAACGCAAACTTGCGTGCTGATGAAGAGTGACTTCCTTGATCCCCTCGTCGCCTGTATTGAAGCGAATGATGTTGTTGGGAAGCCATACACCTCCCCCATGGTTTGGAATGACGGGACCAGGTAGCTCAACCACGACCATGCGTGTATTGGTTTCGATGGAATGAGCATAAAGAATATTTCCTTCCAGATAGGCAATCGCATTACAGGCAGGGTTCCAAAAAGCTTCCTGGGTAATGCTCCGAGTCAGCAACGTGGGTGGTTTTACGGAACGCAGGCTTTGGTGCCACAATCCGGCTGTATTGGCATAGACGATTTGGGAGCCATCAGGGGAAATTGAAAATCGTTGTGCCATGGACATTTCGGAGCGTGAGCCCAGTTGGATGGGAATCTTGATCGCTTTGCCTGTGTTACCTGCATCAGGTCTGAGATCAGCGCCTGTGGTTGGTCGTTTGAGCGATATTCCAACAACAAGTCCGATGATGCTGCAAATGAGACCTAACCCAAAGATCAGAAAATTCTTGCTCCTTTTTTTCGTTGATTGAGTCTCCGAAGTAGCGACAGGAATCCTAATGGTTTCAAGGGAAGTTGATAAAAGGGCGTATGCAGCACTGGCACTCTGGAGGCGTGATCCCGCGTCGCTTTCCAAGCACTGGCGCATCAGATAAGGTGTGGGTGAAGGTAGACCCGGAGGCAGGGATTCCCATGAAGGCGAGGACTTCAAAATATTGGCGATCGTATCAGCGGTGTTCGAAGCTTTAAAGGGATGTGTCGCTGTGAGCATTTCAAAGAGGATACATCCCAGACCCCACAGATCACTGCTGGAACTTGCCGATTCACCTCGAGTCTGTTCCGGGCTCATGTAGGCGGTTGTTCCCAGAATCGTCCCTGCCTGGGTTTCCTCGCTTGAAGTCAGCGAGTTTTCCAATTTGGCCAAACCAAAATCAAGAATCTTGAGTCCCTTTTCACGGGTAAGGATGATATTCGACGGTTTAAGGTCACGATGAACGATGCCCTTGTCGTGTGCCTGCTTGAGACCTTCACAGATCAGGGTCGCGGTCCGAATCGCTTCCTCGATGGTCATGGGGTGGCGGTCAAGGCGCATACGCAAACTCTCACCTTCGACATATTCCAGCACAATGGCGCAAATCCCGTCCGATTCAATCAAATCATGGATGGTGGCGATGCAGGGTGAGTTGACGCCTGCCAGCGCCTTGGCTTCTCTCTTCAGTCGGTCGACACTCTGGAGCGTTGGATAAATCTCTGGCTTGAGAAACTTGATGGCGACAGTGCGCCCTAAAATGGAATCCTCAGCTTTGAAAATAACCCCCATCGCCCCCTCACCAATTTTTTCGGTCAGTTCATATTGCTGAATGGATTTTGGAGGTTCAAACAGCACCGTTTCCATAGGAGCGGGCTCATTGCTAAGGAATGTTTCTGCCTCATCGTGGGAAGCAAGCAATGATTGAATCTCCTCTTTTTGAGCCGGGTTTTTTTCACAGGCTTTATCCAGATAGGCTTCTCTATCTCCCGACTTCATCTTGAGAGCGGTATGAAAAAGATCCTGGTTACTTGGTTGATCAATAGATTCAGACATCCTCGGAAATCAGTCGGTTAATACTTCTCTTGAGATAGGCTCTTGCAAAAGCAATTTTTCTTTTCACTGTTCGTTCAGACGATTCCGTTGCTTCTGCAATTTCTCGATTGGTCAGCCCGACAAAGAACCGCAGGCTGATCACCTTTGCTGACTCGGGCTCTGTCTGTTGCATTTGCTCGAGAGCCTGATGCAGCAGGATGATCTGCTCATCGGAGCAATCATCTGGTTTTTGAATATCGGAAAAATCCGAATAAACCGTGCGAAAATGATCCTGCCGCCTTACTCGCTTTCGCGCGCGGTCGAGGAGAATGTTTTTCATGACAACTGTTACGTAAGCCAGGAATTCCTCCTTATTCTTCCAAACGCGTTCGGGCTTTACACGCAGCCAAGCCATGTGAACTAACTCTGTTGCCTGGATGGACCCGGTAGAGGAAAGCCTGCTAACATAGCTGCGTGCGATTTGGCGCAACCTCAGGTAATCTTCCGGTACACGATGTGAAGTAGTTTGCTTGGGAACATCTTTTCCTGCTTCTTCAGCTAATTGGTCATGCTCTTTTTTCACAGTGACATCACTTCGGTTGCAGTGAACTTTTATATAATCATATGGACTTCATATCTTTATATCTAATTTTTTTAAAATCTGCAATAAAGAAAAAGTCAAAAAATCCGGAATTTGGGTAGCGTGCGGTATTTTTACACATTCATTGCCAGTCAATCGTTTTCTCTTTCGACTTTTTTGGCCCGTTTATCGTAACGGATTCGTTCCAATAAGTGATGAAACAAATTTCTAATCAATCGAAATTGTCCGATGCAGTCCATTCTGCCGCATCATTCAGCTGCGGTCAGCCGCTACTGGTGGGCACTTTTTGTAATAACGTGAAACTCATACGACTGAAAACAAGGCGTTAATGACCACCAAGCGAGTTGAACTCAAGCCGCTCATGTTTCAAGTAAACACCCTGCGATCTCTTGCGTTTTACCTTGGCGCAACGAAAAATCACTAGTGTTCAGCAGGCTTAGGTCTTTAAAATAATGAAATATAAAGCGATAAAAAGACTCTGGCTGATAACTGGGAGTCTGTTGCTGGTTGCCAGTCACCCTTCTACCGTTGATGCTCAGGACATAGATTGGCCAAAGCATGGACTGAACTCCCAAGAGTCGCGCTACAGTCCCATCAAGCAAATTCATGCTGACAATGTTTCTGAGCTGGGATTGGCCTGGGCAAAGAAGCTGAGTACGATTCGTGGCATCGAGGCGACCCCGTTGGTGATCGACGGGACTTTGTATTACTCGCTTCCTTGGTCAGTTGTTCAAGCCACCGATGGAATCAGTGGGGCTACACTGTGGACTTGGAATCCCGGAGTGGACAAAGCGGTTTGGGGCCGCAAGGCTTGCTGTGATGTTGTTAATCGAGGGGTAGCCCATTCGGGGGAACATATATATGCATCTACTCTGGATGGTAGATTGGTATGTCTCAAGGCAAGTGATGGCACTCAGGTCTGGTCGACTGACACCTTGCCAAAAGACGGTGACTACAGCATCACAGGCGCTCCCAGGATAGTCGGCAGCAATATTATCATCGGCAATGGAGGCGCTGAATATGGGGTGAGAGGTTATGTGACTGCCTACGATCTGAAAACGGGAGAGCAGCGCTGGCGTTTTTATACGGTTCCGGGGAATCCAGGGGAAGGTTTTGAATCAGAAAGCATGGCGAAAGCAGCCGAAACATGGAGTGGAGAATGGTGGAAATTTGGTGGAGGAGGGACGTGCTGGGATGCTTTCGCCTATGATGAGGAATTGAATCTGGTCTATGTGGGAACGGGCAATGCCTCGGCATGGCCAAGAACCTGGCGGAACCCCGGCGATGACTGGGAAGATAATTTATATGTGTCATGTATCCTTGCTCTTGACGCCGAGACCGGGGAACTCAAGTGGCATTATCAAACCACTCCTGGTGACAACTGGGACTACACTGCTGTGCAGCAGATGATCCTCACCACACTAGAGATAGAAGGCAAGGATCGTCAGGTTTTGATGCAAGCACCCAAGAATGGGTTTTTCTATGTGCTTGATCGAGTGACAGGAGAGCTGATTTCAGCAGAGCCCTACACCGAGGTGAATTGGGCTGCTGGAATTGATCAATCTACAGGGCGTCCCATCGAAACACCGAACGCTGATTACAGTCGCGAGCCAAAGGATATCAAGCCTGGCCCTTTGGGCGGTCACAATTGGCAGGCCATGAGCTACCACCCCGGATATCGTCTGGTCTATATTCCAACTATTGAAACGGGCATGATTTATCGCGAACGTGATCGACATAGTCTGAGGGCAGGTAAATGGAATGTCGGTGTGACTTTCGATAACCCGGCATCCAAAAGCAATACAGATTACTCGGGCAGCCTGCTGGCCTGGGATCCTGTTCGTCAACGAGCAGCATGGAAGATTGCCCATCCAAATGTTTACAACGGTGGAACTTTGGCAACAGCAGGCGACCTTGTATTTCAAGGGAATGGAGAGGCTGAATTGGTGGCTTACCACGCGGGGACAGGGCAAGTTTTATGGCGTTATTTTACAGGGACAGCCATCATTGCTCCGCCTGTGACTTACAGCATAAAAGGAGTTCAATACGTTGCAGTATTGGCAGGTTGGGGAGGTGCCTACGGTTTGGATAGTCCACCCAGCGGTAAAGCTCAGGAATACTTTCAAGAAGGGATTCTCTATACCTTCAAACTGGCAGGGCAGGGAAGCGCGCCCCGTTTAACAAAATTGAATCGGGAAATTTCCGACCTGAAATCCGCAGGTTTTTCGGTGGATATTGAATCGGCAAAGAAGGGGCGAAACCTCTACTTCGATAATTGCGTTTTTTGTCATGGTTCAGTGGATGGTCAAGGTGGTGCGCTGCCCGACCTGGCAACCACTTCCGTCTCGTATCACGAGCTCTGGCCACAGCTGGTCATGGAGGGCATTCTGGCGCGAAGTAAAGGAATGCCAGCCTTCAAAGAATTTCTTACCGATGAAGAGTCCAGCGCTATCCAGCATTACATCATTCAAGAAACGCAGAAGCTTTATGATGAACAATCTCAATGATCCTCCTGCCTATCGAATCAACCCTATTCAATGCATGAACTGCAGGGGAGGTCCGTGGTTTTGGATATCTGGGCTACTTGGTGCCCTCCGTGCCGTGCTGAAATCCCTCACTTTATTGAGCTCCGAAACGCTTATCCCATATCGGAACTTGCCATCCTTGGCGTGTCGAGAGAGAAGCGTGCCACCGTGGAATCTTTTGTAAGGAAAATGCAGGTAAATTATCCCATGGCTGTAAACGAAGATCTACCGGCTCCCTTCGGTGAGGTTTCAGCGATCCCGACAACATTTTTCATTGATGAGAAAGGTTATATCAAAGAGGTGTTTCAAGGGTATAGGGATTATGAAACGCTCAGGGAGGCACTCGTTGCCGCAGACAGAGACGCAATTGAATGAGATTATCTCTTTTACCTCATATCAACTCCATGTATGGCGATTCTTTTCTGGCGAATAACTCGGTGAAAAGCGTCATCAGTCTACCCAAGCCGACCATTATAATGTCATTATTCAACGTAAATTAGACTTTTCAATTAAAATTTACCAACCAACTCAAAAAATCACACAGGGTATTAAATAACGAACACCGACTATGAAAAAAATAATATACACTCTTCTGATTTGGTCGAGTTACTCAAACCGGGCCAGATTTTGCGTTAGTCTGGATGGGTTCAATACTTGTTTAATTTCATACAATAAGTCAATGCTGGGCCGGAGAGAGGGCGTAGCCCGATCGGAGTCCCTGCATTGACTCGANTCTACTTCTATTTCTTTCTGAGCAAATTCAATTGGTGTGATGTAGCCCAATGAACGGTGCGGGCGATAGTTATTATATTTCCACCGCCAATCCTCAATCACTACGCGCGCCTCAGTCAATGTCCACATTTGCTCACGGTTGAGACATTCTTCCCTTAGGCG
>KB911985.1 GCA_000383715.1 Verrucomicrobia bacterium SCGC AAA164-E04 | reverse complement strand
ATCCATTAACTGTCGAAATTCTCGAAGGTCCTGACGGAATGGAATACGATGAAGAATCTCAAACAATTTCATGGCAGACATCTGAAGGTCAAATTGGCACTTTTGTAGAGATAGTATTAGCTGATGAAGACTTCAATTTCTTAGCAAAACAGCGCTGGTTCATAGATGTAATTAGTGAAAGCACTACACTCAATGACAGTTTGAAAATTGTTGGTGTTGATATCTCAAATTCTGACCCTGAAGTTCTTGATTATGTTATTCATTGGAATGCTCCTGTAGGAAGATATTTGATCGAAGGAGCAAGCGATATACAAGGCACTGATTGGGCTCCACTGAGCGATAAAGAAGAGCTAGGAGGCTTTAAAAGTATTTCTGGGTTTAGATTTGATAGGAATGATCTTGCTGATAAAACCGATCAATTATACATAAGAATTCGCTCAATAAATGACTAAAAAGTAATAATTTTATCAGGTTAGATGTTAATTTTGCAGTCTCTGAGAACCTCCAACTCGGGTTAGGTTTTAGACATGTATATAATAATAACCGCAAATCCAACTTCATTACTGGAGTAGACAATATTCAGTACATTTATGCCTCTGGTAAGTTTGCGATATCTGAGAGCATAGGAATTGGAGCAAGAATGGCAACTGCTCCGGAATATCTTGATCTAGGCTTTATCATCGGAGCTTAGCTTCACTTTTAAGTGAATCAATTAACACCTCGCAGGAAAGGCTGGGATTATTTTCTCAGCCTTCTTTTGTTGGAATTTAAACAAACATAACTGATCTGAAGAGTCAGCCTCCTACTCACCAATTGCGGCAAATAAACCAATCAGTGCTATGATCTCTAAGGATCCAGTGGCCCTCCTAATGTTGCAGCTGTCGCGACGCCAACGACAAAATTGAAAACCCCTTTAAAAAATGGTGGAGGCGGCGGGAATTGAACCCGCGTCCTAAGCAAACTTATCGTGAAGCTTCTACATGCTTGTCCGGATAATATATTTCCGATGTGTGATGACGATCCGACACGAGTCACTCATCGTAGTCCGCATGAAATAAGTTTCGGTCCTTCACGCGCGGTCTCCCCTCAGAACCTAACCTGCTATCGCGTTTCTTCCACCCAGCAGGTGTCAGCAGAGAAACGTCGCAGAACTTTATGCTGCGAGAGCTAGATCATTATTAGCAGTTATTGCTATTGGTCCGATTTTTTACGAGGCCAACGAACCATCCTCGGCATGCTACCTCAGACATATCTACCCAGTCGAAACCAGTACGCCCCCCAGTAAGTCTTCAAGTTGCATATCACGAGCACTTATGTCAAGTAGTGGATCCTGGTATTGACTGAAAAAAGTGCACTGAAAGCTATTTACCGATCTATTTTTCGAGGGAGTAGTAACAGCAGAGTTTCACTTTGATCACACGACTGCACACCTGACTGATCAGGTTGTTGTTGACAGGTGGCTCAGTTGCGCTCTCGTTTAGTCGAGAATTTGCCGTTGCGTCGTTGTCGAGTGAGTTGCATTTCGACTGAGAGGGATTTGTTATGATTGGTCCGCGTCAGATACATGCCGACAAGCTTGGACCGCGACAACTTGTCGTCGTTGCGTCCAAATAGCTTACCAATCAGATTGGCTATGATGTTGATCAGCTTTCTCATGCCTTGCTGTAGCAAAGTATATGAATTTGACTTAAAAGTGAACCGTTATTTGAGCTGTTCCACATAGGCTAGATCGGTCAAAAGCCGTCAAATGATTTGCCATCGTTCTTTAGAGTTTAAATCAGATGGGTGAACATGCCGTCTCTGAGTTTGGGTTCAAACCAGGTGCTTTTTGGAGGCATGATACCGCCCTCATCTGATATCTGCATCAAATCTTCTATGCGTGTTGGATGCATCGAGAACGCGATGGAGTAAGTGCCGCTATCCACGAGTTTTTCCAGTTCACCTAACCCACGAATCCCCCCCACAAAACTGATTCGAGTGCTCTTTCGAGGGTCTTCAATCGCCAGCAGAGGAGACAACACGTGGTTCTGGAGCAATGAGACATCCAGTTGTTCAACCGCATTGCCTTTGTCGGCGACCTCTTTGTTAAATTGAAACCGATACCACCTGTTACCCATGTAGATTCCAAGTTCATTTTTCGACACCGGATCCACTGGTTGATCGGATTCAGCTAAGGTCCCCAATCCTTCCAGTGTGGACAGGATTTCCTCCGGCCTTCTCCCGTTCAGATCCTTGACTGCACGGTTGTAGGCGAGGATTTGCATTTGATCATGTGGAAAAACCACTGTCAGGAAGCCGCCGGAACTTCCTGCTCCTTCTCTGGATTCATAAATGCGTCCTGCAGCGGCGCTGCGATGGTGTCCATCAGCGATGTAAAGGGTCGAAATAGCTTCAAAAGTTGATTCGATCTGATGGATCACCTGTTCATCACTGATCGTCCATGCGGTGTGGCGTACGCCGTCAGGGGCAGTGATATCGACACAGGCCTCTTTTGATGACTGTTCCTCGAAGATACGATTCAATACATCGTTTGAGCGGTAGGTCAGGAAAACCGGGCCGGTTTGAGCGTTCAAAGATTCAATATGGCGGACGCGATCATTTTCCTTATCGGGGCGCGTGAATTCATGTTTTTTGATAATCTCATCCAGGTATTCCTGACAGGATGCTGCAGCGACAATGCCTGTCTGGCTGTGATCGCCCATGATTTGACGGTAAAGGTAATAACAGGCGGTTTCGTCCTGATAAAGAGCGCCTTCGCTCAATAATTTCTGAAAGTTCTCAGCCCCTTTTGCATAGACTTCATCCGAGTAAGGGTCCGTGCCCTCCGGAAGATCGATTTCAGGTTTGCTGACATGAAAAAAACTGAGTGGATGACCTGCTGCTGCTTCACGTGCTTCTGCAGATGAAAGCACATCATAAGGTAGTTCGCACAGATCGGGTGCCAGTTCTTTTTTGGGTCGTACTGCTTTGAAGGGTTTCAGTGTTGCCATAATTCGATGCCATCCTAATCTCAAGTCACGGTCTCAGGTCAATCATCGACTGACAAAATTCGTCGCCCAGCTCAAGAGCGCTGCACCCCTTACTGATGTTGTTGGTTCATTAATTGCTCGGTAATTTTATCCATCTGCACTTCAGCCAATTTCTGTGTGTTTGAATCCAGAAGGGTGATCGCCTGTTTCAATGCATCCACATCCCCCGTGTTTTTATCCGAGTTTTCGCGAGCTAAAACCTGATTCAAAGCATCCACAGCCTGCTGTATTTCTGCTGTATAATCGGGACCTATATCCGCCTTGCAGTCCTCCAGACTTTGCTTGACAGCCTTGAGGAGATCCTCTGCCTTGAGCCTGGTTTCGATCCATCTTCTTGCATCAAAATCATCCATGGCGTGTTCCACCGATGATTCCACCATTTCAGTGACTTTTGAATCATCCACATCGATCGCAGACCGTATTTCAAGATGCTGTTCCTTCCCCGTTTGAATGTCACGCGCAAGGACATGAAGGATGCCGTTGGCGTCAATTTCAAACTGCACGCCGACGCGAGGTACACCCTTTGGGGCTTTTTCAAATGGGATCACAAACCTGCCCAGACTCCAGTTGTCTCTGGCCTTTTCTCGCTCGCCCTGCAGGGTGTGAATCAGCATTTCTCTCTGATTTGCGACCGCAGTGGTAAACACTTCACCCGCTTTCACCGGAATCGTGGAGTTTCGAGGAATGAGCACATTCATGAGACCACCAAAGGTTTCAATTCCAAGCGACAACGGCGTGACATCGAGCAGTGTCATCTGATTCATTTGACCAGACAACATGGCCCCCTGAATCGCGGCTCCAAGGGCGATGGCCTCATCCGGATTCTGATTGGTATTGAGCTCAGGGCCTTTCGATTCGTGGAATGAGTCTCCAAGTCGTATGTCACCACGAGTTTCCTCGAAATCAGCACATTGAAAGTAATCTGACACCCGGCTCCTGACCAAAGGCATTTTGGTTTGACCTCCAACCATGACAACCTGGTCCAGATCCGAGGATGCAAGCCCTGCGTCCGAAAGTGCTCGAATGCAATGGGATCGAGTTCGATTCACGATGGGGCTTGCGATCTTCTCCAGTTGATCCCGCGTGAACTCTGTTTTAAAATGGTAATCAGGTGTCAGGAACGGGAGTTCGACAGAGACGACTGTTTCGGCGGATAAAGCAATCTTAGCTTGTTCTGCTGCCTCCCTTAGCCGAGGAAGACTGTTCTCCTTGAATGCGGCTATATTCTCGGATGATTCCTTGCGAACGATATTCAAAAAATGATCAAGTATGGCCTGGTCAATATCATTGCCGCCCAGGCAGGTATTTCCCTGAGTGGAAATTACCCGGAAGATGCCCTCTGACAATTCCAGAAGCGTGATGTCAAAGGTGCCACCTCCAAGATCGTAAACCGCAATTTTTGATTGATCCTTAAGACGATCGAGTCCGTAAGCCAGGGCTGCAGCCGTTGGCTCATTGATGATCCTTTCTACTTTCAGGCCCGCCAATCTGCCAGCCTCGATCGTGGCTTGACGTTGGGCATCATTAAAGTACGCCGGAACAGTAATGACAGCCCGTTCAATGCTGCACTCCATGGACAATTCCGCTGTGCGTTTGAGTGATTTCAGGATTTCAGCTGAAATCTGCTCGGGAGAAAATGCGTCGTCCTTCAACAGGATTTTGATAGCCTCGCCCGGATTTTGGGAAATGGAATAATCCACCCTTTTCTCAGTATCCGACAAATCATCTGAGCGACGCCCCATGAAGCGTTTGACGGAATAAATGGTTCGAGCTGGTGCCACGGTTTGCATACGAACAGCATCAAGCCCAACTTGTGGCTCTTGATGGTCGTTTGGAAAATAAACAACCGAAGGAGTCAGCCGTTTGCCATTTTGATCCGCGAGGACAAGCGGGAATCCCGCGTCCACCACAGCAACTGCTGAATGGGTTGTGCCTAAATCGATGCCTATGATCATGCTCATTGTTTATGAAAAATTGGAGTTGGTTCTGCGGGGCACCATCCCATCCACTGTATCTAATGCAATTTTCAGAGGTGAAATCCAGTCACTTTTGGTGCTTACTTTTTGAACTTGTTTCCTTCATTGAGCGAGACTAACGTCCTGCTCAATCGATAAAGCCTTTATTGCTTTTTCATCCCAAGTATAGCGACCGTCAACCAGTTTGATGATTGAAACATGACAACCGAAGCAAAAAATTTCAAAGAATCACACTCACGCAGCGTTCTTAAAGGATTGTCCTGGCGCATCATTGCCACCCTGACGACCATCGTGATTGCTTGGTGGGTGACCGGTGAGACCCAGACGGCTCTCAAGGTCGGTGGTATCGAATTTTTTGGTAAATTCCTGATATACTATGCTCATGAGCGCGCCTGGCAGGCTGTGCCAAGAGGCAAGGTTCGTTTGTGGTTCAAGCGCAAAAAATAGGGCGTTCAATGTTCTTCACATGGACTACCACTTGAGTTTGTCTGGGAAAAACTCGGCGATAAGGTCCTCGTAATAGGGCTTCAGGGCTTCAGGATCAGGTGCTTCATGACTCTTGGTGTAAAGGTCGTATTTATTGAAATCCTGCACCCATTTCAGCATCTTGCGATCCGTTTCATTGCATAGATGATCATACTCTCCCTCGCGATGCCATGGATAGAAGCTGTGGTATCTCAGCATATACAAACCCTCCATGGGAAGATATGGTTTCGCGATCTGGTAGACATATTCATCATGTCCCCATGAGAGGTGGACTCTGTCCAGTCCGCAGCCTTCTTCATAAACACCCAGACGGGTATTCAATGCAGGATTTCTGAAGTCCGGATTCTTGTCGAAAAACTCAGGGAAAACAATTTTGTCAGAAAAAGCGCAGCCTACTGGAAACGTGTCGCCGACCACTGCCCACTGAGGTTCTCCATACAGGCACAAAACCTTGCCGAGATCATGTATGAATCCGGAAAGGATCATCCAGCGCGGGCGCCCTGCATTTCTGATTTCTTCGGAAGTTTGCAGAAGGTGTTGCAGCTGGGATAAATCGGTGTCGGGATCACTGTCATCCACAAGCGTGTTCAGATACTCTGCAGCCTCCCAAATACCCATCTCTCTGCGGTTGAATGCCGTAAACTCCTTTTTCTTGCCCATCACGAAATCGTAAGTTTGATGGATGTGATTCTCCTCATAAAAGCGGCGAACACTAGGTCGCACCTCTTTCTCATAATCACGAAATTCAGATTCTTTTTTCTCCGGGTCTGTTGGGTTGAAATCAGTTGGGTCCTGATTCGCTGGAGTGGGGTATCGTTTTTTGACGAATTCATCCCATTCTTCTATGATGTCGTGCGAATCGTTTTCCGAAGGGGCGTCTGAATGAGTGTTCATAGAGGTGGTTAGAGGTTGATGATATGCTTGTTCGTTCTATGTATTGACGAGTATGTTCTGACGTGTTCGATCATCATAGATCCAGATTTGTATGGCAATCAGAATTCCATCTGAAATCGATTTAATTATCTTGTTTTGGAATAGAAATGCCAAATCTGGCATCTTGATGGGAGTGAAGGTTAAATGAAGCAATCCAAATCCATGAACGACGCAAATCAGGGCACCTTACACAGAGCTTGTCCATCCTGTCTTGATACCAAATTGGAAGTAATATGGCGCAAGTCCGATGTTGATTTTGCGGCCTGCCAGCGATGTGGAATGGTTTATATTCCTGAAGTTCTGGAATCCTATGCCACAGGGCAATTTTATGAAGACCGCACGGAATCCTTCTACTTATCAGATGATAAGCTTAAGTCGGACTATGATCCGGTCAGGTTTCAGCGTGAGTGGGCCCTTTTAGGGCAATGGGTTCCGAGCGGTAAAGTGTTGGACGTTGGTTGCTCAACGGGTGGTTTTCTCAAAGGACTCCATGAAATGGGAGACTATGAAACGATGGGTTGTGATGTGTCCCAGGGTGCATTAAATCAGGCTGAAAAAATAGGGGTAACTGTCCTGCGGGCCCCATTCCTTTCATTGCCGGTAACTGAGTCAAACTACGATGCGATCACTTTCTGGGCCGTTTTGGAGCATTTGGCAGATCCTGCTGCCTTTCTCGCCAAGGCAGGCTCCATGATTTCGTCTGGAGGAATATGCATCCTTCTCGTACCTAACCTTCATTCTCTTGCGATTCGCAGTATCGGACCCCGATACAGGTATATCATGACTGAACATTTGAATTATTTTTCGGCTGCTGCCCTCAGTCATATGGTTGCGCGTGTGGGTGGATGGAAGATTGAGCGAGTCACCAGCATGCATTTCAATCCGGTAGTGATCATTCAAGACGCCTTGAAGTTTCGAGAAGAAGTTCCGGATGCCGAAAGAGCAAAACTGCTTAAACGCACCAACCGATGGAAGCGTTCAGGCCTTATGCGCCCTTTGAAAGCCGCTTACAGAAATGTCGAATCCGTTTTATCAAGGATGCTGGCGGCGGATAATTTGGTAATGGTCCTGAGAAAGAATTAACTATCTGCAAGGGGTGACAAAGGCTCCACCTTCAAGCGGCGTAAATCCATCAGCACTCGTGTGATTTCCAATTGTTTCTCTTCGCTGGCCTGGTCCGATGCAAGTTGGTTTTTTTGACGTTGAATTTCCTGCTCAATATATTTGTCCCTGAGCAACAAGACATAGTCCCTGCATTGGCGCTCCCGATTCGGGAATTCGTGTGCTTCCGCCACAGCTTCAGTAATAAAGCGTTCTGCTCCCGGGTGTTGGCACTGCGGCAGTATCAGCGTAGTTGCTGGTTTTTTGTGTTCGGCATGGGCATCAAGTGCCGCTAACAGGACCTCCTTGACGACAGGGTGGTGCACCCATTGAAGGTCCAGGTGAGCGAATAGCCATTCCAAAGGTTCTTCCTCCTCCTCGGTAAGGACCCATTTCATCAACCAATATTCCTTGGAGGAGCAATAAGGCAGGGGTTCGAAATCTTCTTCTGGAATTTGAATATCTTCCAATGGAGGTCCCGACGAGAACTCTGGAGCTCTATTGGTTTTTTTAAATTCGGCTCGAATTGAAGTGACATCGACATTGATAAGATGAGCCGTCTTCTGAGCGTAGGTATCGATCAGCACAGCATTGCCCGTTTTCATCACAGCTGTCCCCATTCCATGTACGATTGCCATGCGATCTTTATCTGATGCCTGGGGGAAAGCTGAATGCAAATAGCGGAGTAGAAAATCGAAAAATCCTTCGGCCTTTGTTACCAGATTCCTGAAGGCGTCAGAGCCTTGCTCTGCGATGAAGCTATCGGGGTCATGGGGGGCCGGAACGTTTGCAACGCGAAGGTTCAATCCTGAGTTGATTAAATCATCCATAGAGCGCAACGCGGCATCCGTTCCTGCCTTGTCCGAATCAAAACAAAGCACGATTTCATCTGCATATCGCTTCACAAGCCTTGCATGCTGGAGTGTTAAAGCGGTTCCCTGAGGTGCGACAACGTTTTCAATCCCAGCCGTATGACATGCGATCAGATCCAATTGACCTTCACAGATGACCGCAGATTTTGCATCCAGGATGGCTCTTTTAGCCTTATCAAGGCCATAGATGACCTGTCCCTTCTTGAAGAGTAGTGTCTCGGGAGAATTGACGTATTTTGCACCCTTGCTGGCATCACCCTCAATGATCCTGCCGCTGAAACCTATTGGGCGCCCCTGAACGTCATTGATTGGGAACATCAATCGACCGCGAAATCTATCGTAGTAATCGTTGCCCTCTTCTTTACGAATGACCAGTCCAGCTTGTTCCAGGAGCTTTGGATCGTGTTTGCGACTTCGGCTCCATCGAAGAGTACCGTCCCATGTCAAGGGCGCATAGCCCAGCTGAAATTTCTTAACAGCCTCCTCGGAAACACCTCGTTCTTTGAGATAAGCGCGTCCTTTTTCTCCTTGAGAATCGTTCAGTAGCAATCGATGCCAATGGTGTGCGAGTTCATCATGAATTTTCAGCAGTAGCGTCCTTACCTCCGCTTTTTCCGCAGCACGTGGATCCTGATTTACTTCCAGGGTGATGTGCGCGCGATCAGCCAATCTTTCGGCGGCCTCGGAAAAACTCAGATTCTCGTATTCACGAACAAAAGTAAAAACATCTCCTCCCTTGTGACAACCGAAACAATGAAAAGTCTGGCGCTGCGGATTGACATTGAAACTTGGGGTTTTTTCGTTGTGGAACGGACATAAGGCCTTGAAGGTGCCACCAGCACGCTTCAGCGGTACATAGGAGGAAATAACCTCAACAATGTCGCTTGCCTGACGGATCTGCTCAACCAATTCGGGGCCTAAAAAACCTGCCATGAGAACTAGGGATCAGGGATTCTCGTACAGCCAGCGTTGTGCTGTTCTCGATTCAGGGGAACCGGGACTTAACTTCAGTAAATGGCTGTAAACCTCTCTTGTGCGAACAGGGCGTTGCAATGGTTCTGAGTAAAGATTGCCCAAGCGCATCAGGATTTGCGTGTCATCAGGATTTTCCTTGAGCAGTGTTTCCAATTCACGCGCAGCATCACGAAAGTGATTCAACTTTTCCAATGCCAAAGAGAGGTTATAGCGGGAGTCTCGATGATTTGGTTGAATGGCCAGGGCAAGCTCGCAGGCAGGAAGAGCCTTGCCGGCATTCCCCCCTCTCAAAGCTGCCAAACCCAGATTGAAGTAGGCTTCAAAATAGGCCGGATCCTCTACCACGGCTTTTTCGTATGCTTCAACGGCTTCCTCATAATCATTGCGCTGGAATGCCCTGTTGCCTTTTTTAAACCATGAAGCAGCCTCATTTCGGTTACCTGGAAGAGGAGCTCCAGGTAGCAGGTATTTGTAAGGATTAAAGGGTAACCCTTCAGGCAATGGTGTCACGCCCGGCTGTGAGGATCGCACCAAAGGCGGTTTGCTGTCTGCCTTTTTCAAATCTGTATCGCTTGTGATTGTGAAAGTTTCCTCTGTTGGGTTGGTAACCAATTCAGCCTTGTCGATCCTCATCCCAATGGGTTGATCTACGCCGGGTTTCGAAGGGTTTGTTTCAGTTGCTGGGTCTGCTCGTGGAGGTGCAGGCTCGTTTTCCTGATCAGGTATGTCCGGCTGAACTTCAGCAAGGTTTGTTTCAGGCTGCGGGTTGGTTGCTGGCTGTTCTTTTTCAGCAGCTGAGGATTCCGACAATCCCGTAAGATTGGTCTGAGGGCTTGAAGTCCCTTCATCTTGGATGACGACGACTGCAGGCTTCGTTGTCTCTGTGGATCCGGCCTGGTTTGTGGGTTCGAGCGTTTCGAGGTTTGGTTTTTGAGAGTTTACCTGATTGGAGTTGACAGTTGTCTTGTCTTGAATTGCAACTTCCATGTTGGCGGGTTCCGGCGGAGTTTTACTAAGCAAGCGATCTTCCAATGAATTTGCCATGGATTTTGCCCTGGGAGTCAAAGCCGAATCTGGCGCTTGAAACGTGAACTCCCGTAATTTCTTAACCGCCAGGTCAGGCCGTTTCAGAGAGGGGTAGGCGATGACACCCTGATTAAATAAAGAAGGTGGAAAATTAGACTGATGCTTTAAAGCCGTATCGAAATAATCATAGGCCTCCCTGAATTTACCCTCTTGAACCAATATCAGACCAATGCCATTCCAGGCACTGGGCATTTTTTCGTTTTGACGCAGGATGTCTTCATAAATGGATCTGGCAGTTTCCAATTCCCCCTCACCGTAATAGGCCAGTGCCAATTTAGGGAGAACTTCCTTTGATTGCGGTTTTAGCATTTGGAATGTTTTGAAGAGGGTGATGGCTAATGCATATTGTCCCGTTTCCAACAGGAGGCAACCTTTGTTGAATTTTGACTGAGCCAGATTGTCGTCTTTGCTCCAGGACTTATCGTAGGCATCTCGCGCAGCGATGAATTGACCATCTCGATGATACGCCAAGCCAAGGTAATTCCAGGCTCTTGCCGATTCCGGCATGAAATTAGTCGCTTTCTCGAACGCTTTGATGGCTTTCTGGATTTCGCCTTTGTCCAGGCGCTCCCTGCCATTCATGAGTGCATCCGCTCCCGGGGGCGTGCAGCCTGCCATGACCAGCATCAGACTAACAGCCAGCAATGGCACCCACCCATGCGTCATTCCGCGGCGTTTAACTTTCAGCTGGGTGTTGTGCTTTAATCGGTTCATGAGTGACAGCATTGACCTTTGAGGCGAATTAAACTATCACCAAATGAGATACCAACGCAATCATGGAACGTCCATTAAAGCCATATTCGGGTAATACCTCTAAAATACCCCCCAACTCTGGCACAGGCATCATCATGTTCTGGCTGTGCCTGATCATGAACATGAATGCAACAGAACCCGGAAATCCCCTCCAATTTTCGCACTCATCCCGCGTCGTTGCTATCAGTCACCCCTCTGCTGTCGAAAGGTTTTCACCTAATGAAGAGGTGGTGTATGAAATGTTCAACCGCCTGCTGTTGAGCTATTCAAACAAAAACAAGTTATCTGAGGCATGGGCTCAGTACGTGGATGGATTTGATATCGTTGGGATTAAGGTCCTTTCTGATCCCGGGAGTGTAAGTGGAACCCGGCCTGTGGTGGTGGAGGCAATTGTTCGCAGTCTCATTTCCATTGGCTTTCCTAAAGATCAAATCATCATTTGGGACCGGCGCAAAGGAGTCCTGGTTGCCACTGGATACGATCTGATTGCCAAGCGTCATGGAGTGACCATTGCGGGTAGCTCCGAGTATGGCTATGACCCTGAGAAATTTTATGAAGCGCCTCTAATCGGCAATCTTGTCTTCGGGGATCACGAATTTGGAAAAGATGAAAAGGGAGTTGGGCGTAAATCGTTTGTTTCAAAGCTCCTGAGCCATCAATTGACGCGCATCATACAAGTACATCCAATGCTGAACCATTACCTTGGAGGCGTGAACGGTCAAATCGTCGGCCTGGCGACTGGAGGCGTGGATAACAGTTTGAGGTTCACCTTGGACTCAGATCGATATCATCAGGCGATACCGGAAATATGTGCGATTCCCGAGCTTTATGACAAACTGGCACTCAACGTAGTGGACGCTTTGATCTGTCAATACCAAGGCGAGGAACGAGGGTTTCTTCAATATTCAACGATGTTGAAAGAACTCAGAATGAGCCGAGACCCGGTGGCGCTTGATGTCCTTTCAATCATGGAAATCAACAGGCAGCGAAGACGAGCGGGATTGGAAGAAAATACTTCTGCAATGCAGCTTTATCAGAACGCCAGCTTGCTGGAGCTTGGTGAAAGCGATGTTTCCAGGATTCGCTTTGAGAAGGTGGAGGATGAAGGCCTGTGATCAACTCATGAAACAACTGATAGAAATGCTGAAACCGTATCATCTTTCATCGAACCTCATACGTTACTTTTCAAAATGAACCAGTTGCTCATCGGTATTGAAATTGGAGGGACCAAGCTGCAGGTTGTGCTTGGTAATTGCAAGGGGGAGATCACTGACCGCCAACGATTCAAAGTAGACCGAGCATCCGGTGCGCAAGGCATACGCGATCAAATCAAAGGCGCATTGGCCAATTATTTGAGAGGGAAAGGTAACATCGCTGGTATTGGCGTCGGTTTTGGTGGGCCGGTGGATCGAGAGGGAGGTCAAATTGCCTGTTCCCACCATATAAGTGGATGGTCTGGATTCCCCATGAAAGATTGGCTTAAAAGTCTTACTGGTTTGCCTGTCATCATGGATAACGACGCCAATGTTGCCGCCCTGGGAGAGGCTCTCGCAGGAGCAGGGAAGGGGTGTAACCCCATTTTTTATGTAACACTAGGGAGTGGCGTAGGGGGAGGAGTTGTCGTGGATGGTGCCATCTATCATGGATCCAAGCCTAGTGAAAGCGAGATCGGCCACATCCGCCTTGATCGTTCGGGATTGATCGTCGAGCAGGAATGTTCCGGCTGGGCAGTTGATCGCAAAATTCGAGAAGCGGTCAAAGAGCGACCTGATAGCCGCCTGGCGCAGCTCATCGGAAACAGCTCCTCCAATGAGGCTGAATTTTTAGGTGATGCACTCAAAGCAAAGTGCCCGCTGGCTCAATCCATATTGAAGGAAACATCGCAATCACTGGCATTTGCTTTATCGCATGTCACACACCTTTTTCATCCGGAGGCGATCATCCTGGGAGGAGGCTTATCGTTGCTGGGACAACCCTTGCTGAAAGGCGTCGCCCTCGAGTTTTCCCAATATCTGATGGAAGCGCTCAAACCAGGCCCTGTCATCAGTCTCGCAGAGTTACGCGAGGATGTTGTGCCAGTCGGCGCTTTATTGATTGCTGGTGCCGCTTTTCATTGTGCCGATTGATGAAGCGTTCCGTCTGCAGTTTTTTTGATTTGGAGAACGCTCCCTTGATTGTGCAACCCATTGCCTTGCCTGAATTGAAAGATCATCAAGTGTCTCTGGATGTGGTGCGTGATGATCTGTTTCATCCGATGATCGCTGGAAACAAGTGGTGGAAATTAAAATACGCACTGATCCATGCAGAGAAGGAGGGAATCCCGAGGCTGGTCACCTTTGGTGGGGCCTATTCCAATCATATTCTGGCCGTAGCTGCTGCGGGACATTTGTTTGGTTTTGAGACAGTTGGCATCATCAGGGGAGAGGAATCCCGTAAGCTCAATCCGGTGCTCTCCCAGGCCAGGCACTGGGGAATGCGCTTGGAGGGCATCAGTCGAGAAAGCTACCGCCAAAAAAACAACTCTGATTATCTTGACCAATTGAAGCTTGATTGGTCCCCCTGTCTGATCCTTCCTGAAGGGGGCTCAAGTTCTTTTGCCGTTCAGGGAACCAGCGAAATGACTCGCCGCATTAGGGGTCAATACGACCATTTTTGCTGTTCAGTGGGTACGGGAGGAACAATGGCAGGAATGGTCCTTGGTGCCACCTCCAACACGGAGGTACAAGGATTCTCTTCTCTCAAGAATGGTGATTTTCTTGTTTCAGAGATCCATAGGTTGTTAAAAGGATATGAGGTGTCGGATCGTCACTGGTCGATTCAAACGGAATTTCATATGGGGGGTTATGCCAGATCCACTGCAGCATTGCGCAGTTTTTGTGAGCATTTTCAAGCCTCCCAAAAACTCGATCTTGATCTCGTTTATACCGGGAAAATGTTTTTTGGAATCCTCGAGTTGGTTCGGCGGGGATTTTATAAAAAAGGCGCAAAAATAGCCGCCTGGCACACCGGGAATGCTCATGGAGAGGCATGTGCTCGATCTGGGAGGTATTCCTTGGAAAAAATATAATTTTGGAACCTTCACTGCTGGAAGGTTGTTTTTTTCAGTTTTTTTAGAGTAATTAATTCTTATGTCAGCGATTTACAAAGATCTTTCCGATAAGGTGGTTTTGGTTACCGGCGGTGCAAACGGTATCGGGGCAGCGATGGTTGAATCGTTTTGTCATCAGGGCGCGAAGGTTTATTTCTGCGATTCGGATGAAACAACAGGGCAGCAACTTGCCGCTACATTGAAAGAAAAAGTCATTTTTCAAAAATTGAACCTTGTGAGGGAGAGCTCCGTGAGGTCGTGGATCAAAAAAATTGGCATCAAGGAGAAAAAGATTGATGTGCTCGTCAACAACGCAGCAGCCGATCCTCGGATTCCGTTTGAATCCATGACAAGTCAGCAATGGGATCAGTTGTTTGCGAGAAATTTAAAAGCGTATTTTCTAACCTCTCAATCGGCCTTGCCTTTAATGTCAAAAGGGGCTTCCATTATCAATTTTTCAAGTATCACTTTTCACATTGGCCCCACTGAGATGTCCGCGTATGTGGCCACCAAGGGCGGGATCATCGGGTTCACGCGATCTCTAGCCAGGGAATTGGGCCCTCGTGGAATTCGGGTCAACACACTTTCACCTGGCTGGATCATGACCCATAGACAACTGGAGCAATTTGTGACGAAACGAGTCAAAAAAATGATTCGAGAATCGCAATGCGTGCCTGATCTCATTCAGCCATCAGAAATTGCAGAGGTCGCGATGTTTCTGGCATCCGATGCCAGCGCTGCCATGACCGGGCAGGAATTATTGGTCGACCGAGGCTGGGCTTACTCCTGATGGCTTTGTGGATACGGAAATCTAGGGATGAAAGGGGGGGATGATCTGTTGGCGTCTGCCGTCAATCATTTCTTTCAAATAGTCCGAAAGGCGATGCACTATTCTCTCAGTGAAGGCTTCGCCTGTTTCTGGTCTTGCCTCTGCTGGCGTGCGATCCCTTTGATCCTCGACGGCATCCGAACGCACATTTTCAGGAAACCATTTGAGTGCAATACTTGTTTCAAATTCCTGAGCGTGACCCGGAAGGTCCTCGGGCAATCGATGACCTGATTTCAAAAGTTCCTTTGCGTCATGCTGATTCAACACATCCCAGTAAGACAGAAAATGCAAATTGATCTGGAAATATCGAAGAAATTGATCCCATGTCTGCTGGCAAGGGATGACATTGCCCCCGTGGCCGTTCAGGACCAGAATATTTTGAAAACCTGCGCGAGACAGGCTTTCAATCACATCCGATACCACCGCAAGAAAGGTGCCGGGCTTCAATGTCAAGGTGCCCGGATGTTTCATGTGATGCTCGCTGATGCCTGCCATGATGGCTTCGGCTACCAGCACATTCGGAGATAAGTTTTCAGCTACCTTTCTGGCCATGAGGCTGACACTGCGCCAATCATGCTCCATCGCCATATGCTCCAGGTGCTGTTCAATCGCCGCCAGAGGCAGGATACACGCTTGCAGTTCGCCGGATCCCATTCGCAGCCTGAACTCGCGGCGCGTGAGTTTGCCGACTTGAATTTGTAAATGACTCTCCATTTGTCTCACTGAACAAAGCTGTGTGACACCGTTTTAGCGTCGGTTCCAGTAAATGATGACATTCTTGGTTTTGCGGCCTGCCGCAATGATGTCGAGTTTTCCATCACCGTTTAAATCCGCGACTTTTAAATCTTCGCAAGCCATTTGATTGTCATCTATCGAACTGGCTTCCCATTCAGAACCATCCGGTTTGCTTGCCGTGTAAAGTTTGATTCCAACGGGAGCCCCTGAATTTCTCATTGCTCGCCAACCCACAATAATCTGGTCACTGCCCGTTCCCAGAAGGTCTGCACAGGCCACAGCGTGTCCATCCTTCAGTTTATCCTCTATCACATGTCGTTTCCAAGTGCCATTCAAGTTACTGTCTGACTGAGTATAAACAACAACCGACGAGCCATGCATGGGTTCGATGGATGTGACAAATCTCTTTCCGTCAGGTAATTTTCCTGAGCGCACCTCACCCGCGCCTCCACCCTGATCATTGCCGATGGTGTGAAGTTTCATGGCCCCAGCCACCCAGTTAGAGGCAAAAACCCCTTCACGCCCAGCAATGAGAAATTCTTCCGTAGTGTCGTCGTCCCATTGAGTGACGTCAAAATTGTGGGTCATGTGCAAATCGCCGTTGATCAGCCTGGTGGGCCATTCGGTTTTGGGGTTTTCTGGTTTTGTATAGGCTAACATTTTGACCCCGTCTCCTTTACCTCCTTTATTGCCGCGCCCATGCAAGGGTAAAACGACCAGATCCCAGTCACCACGCCAGTTTTCTGCCCAATGCATTCGGTGAACCGTAGGCTCATTGGGGAGTTTGATTGGAGTCCATTTTTTTCTCAGATCTTGTGGGGGCATCAGGTAATGGACACTTCCGCTATTTTCGGTATCCCCTGGATTCCAACCAGCACCAACAGCCACTTCTGCCTTGCCGTCACCATCCAAATCTCTGGCTGCAATGCAAACGTGGTCCCGTTCAGTGAGTTTTTCCGTCATGATGTGTTTGGTCCAGGAAGGGTTTTCATACCACGCGATCTGATGAGCATCCGCGAGAAGTATATCCTTCCGCCCATCTCCGTTCACATCCTCGATGGCCAGGCCATATCCAATTTTGATGGAGTCATCAATAGTTTGGGATTCGAATTCAGGTTGTCCGGCGGCGTTGACTGCAGATGCATTGAGGAATACTGCCAGGCTAAAGCAGCCTATCAAAGAGCTGGAACAGGTTGATTGTGAGGTATCCATGGTTGGTTTGTTATCGTCTGGTGATTATTTCAAATCTAGCTTTTGCCCCAGTCCTGAAAAGATTATTCTTCAGGGTAATTGAATTTTCTTCATTTTGGATTTGTCGAGTAGTGGTGAATCATGCAATTTCTTCTCCTTTGTTTTTATGGGAAAAGTTAATGTTGCAATCATCGGCGGAGGAACAGTCGGCGGCGGCGTTTATCAGGCTCTAAAGAAAAATGGCCGTCTGATCGCTTCACGCCTTGGTATCAGTCTGTCGGTTCGCAGCGTGGTTGTGCGTGATCTGCAAAAGACGAGAAACGTAAAAATCACCAAAAAGCTTCTATCCACGGACTGGAAATCTGTTGTTGAAGACCCTAAGACACATCTCGTCATTGAGCTGGTAGGGGGAGTGCGGACCGCAAAGCAGATTGTCAAAAAAGCATTGACCCTTGGAAAACCAGTCGTTACCGCCAACAAAGCACTTATTTCCGAATTCGGGGAGGAGCTTTTTGCGCTCGCCGATGAAAATAACACCAATTTGTATTACGAAGCCAGCGTTGCTGGCGGCATCCCCATCATCAAAGTCCTGAGGGAAGGTTTGATTGGTAACCGTATTCCTTACATTTACGGCATCCTCAACGGCACCTGTAACTACATCCTGACTCGTATGAAGCGGGAAGGCAGTGAATTTGGAGGAGTGCTTGAAGATGCGCAGCGACTCGGTTACGCGGAGGCTGAACCTTCACTAGACGTCGACGGTATCGATGCGATGCATAAAGCGGGCATACTCGGCTCTCTGGCGCATGGGTTTTGGATCCCGCCCGAGCAGATTCATGTCGAGGGCATTCGGGGTATATCTCCTCTGGATATACAATTTTCCGAACAGCTGGGCTATACCATCAAACTTCTGGCAACAATCAAGCCAGCGCAAAAGTCATCAGATTCTTGCGCCATTCAAATATCCGTTTGCCCAACATTAGTGCCTAATCATCATGTTCTTGCCGGTGTGCAGGATGTTTTCAATGCCATTTTTATCGGAGGCGATATCGTTGGGGAAACATTGTATTACGGACGCGGGGCAGGCCAGGATGCAACCGCAAGTGCCGTTGTCAGTGATCTGGCGGATGCTGCACTTGATTTAAAGCACGATACTCACAATCGCATTCCTCCTTTTGTCCCCCACTCGGAAGATGGGATCGTTGCGCCATGGGAAAAAACCGTTGCTCCATTTTATTTGCGGCTCAATGTGGTGGACCGACCCGGCACCATGTCAAAAATCACTGCAATCCTTGCGGAATCAAATATTGGCATCTCATCCATCATACAGCCCGAGGGGCACGAAGGTGACATGGTTCCCTTGATATTAATGGTTCATGATGCGAGTATTGAATCAATGAATCACGCTGTTGAGCTCATTCGTAAACTCAAGGTGGTGCGGGGTATCCCAAAAGTGATTCGGGTCGAAAATTTTGAAGATTAATTGCATGCAACATCCTTCCTCAAAAGAACAGATTACTCATTGGCAGGGACTGATACGTCAATACGCCAGCTATCTTCCAGTCACGGATACGACTCCCATCATCACCCTTAACGAGGGGAACACTTTACTGATCAAGCTGGACAATTTTGTCCGAAAGATAGGTGGTGAATTTGATCTATACCTCAAATATGAAGGATTGAACCCCACTGCTTCCTTCAAGGACCGGGGCATGACCATGGCGATCAGCAAGGCTGTTGAAAAAAAAGCTGAAGTCGTCATCTGTGCCAGCACCGGAAACACATCGGCTTCCGCCGCTGCTTATGCCGCTCGTGCAAATCTAAAATGCGTCGTACTTTTGCCTGATGGGAACATTGCAATGGGCAAGCTTGCCCAGGCGTTAATGTATGGAGCGCAGACGATTGCCGTCGATGGTAACTTTGATGATGCGTTGAGAATCGTGCGTGAGCTGGGAGCCACCGGAAAAGTGGAAGTTGTCAACAGCATCAACCCTTCTCGTATCGAAGGTCAGAAAACGGCTGCATTTGAAATCTGCGACCAGCTCGGAAGAGCGCCTGACTTTCACTTTCTGCCTGTTGGCAATGCTGGAAATATCACTGCCTACTGGAAAGGTTATCAGGAATACCATGCAGCAGGCATTGTGAACGCACGCCCCAGAATGTGTGGTTATCAGGCCGCGGGAGCTGCTCCCATTGTCGATGGACAAATTTACGAGCATCCAGAGACAATAGCGACTGCTATTCGGATAGGTAATCCAGCCAGCTGGCAGGCCGCCAATCATGCGATCAAAAGTTCAGATGGTTGGATTGGAAAAGTCACGGATGAAGAAATTGTAGAAGCCTATATGCTGGTTGCTCAAACAGAAGGTGTCTTTGTGGAGCCTGCGAGTGCAGCTCCACTTGCAGGGCTGATCAAATGTGTGAAGGCAGGGCGAATACCTGAAGGTAGCCTTATTTCCGCCACGATGAGTGGTCACGGTCTCAAAGATCCCGATCGGGCGATCCAATGTGCAGCAAAGAAGCCCATTAAAAGTGAAGCTACTTTAGAAGCAGTTTCCAAACTGATTGGTCTCTAAGAATTTTGAAGCTGAATTTGAAATGGCATTGATTGTTCAAAAATACGGTGGGACTTCGGTTGCAACCACGGACCGGATCAAGGCCGTCGCCGATCGTGTGGCCAGATACCATCGTAATGGGGATCAGGTTGTCGTCGTCGTCTCAGCGATGAGCGGGGTAACCGACAAGTTGATCGGCATGGCTCGATCCATGACAGACATGCCCGCTGAGCGTGAAATGGATATGCTTCTTGCTACTGGAGAGCAAACAACAATCGCCTTGACTGCAATGGCACTGCACTCTTTGAATATCCCCGCGGCTTCGTTGACTGGAGCTCAAGCAGGTATCACCACCGATGGAGTGCACTCCAAGGCTAAAATCAAAAATATTACTCCAGCTCAAGCTCATTCACTCCTTGATCAGGGAAATGTGGTGATTGTTGCCGGTTTTCAAGGACGCACAAGCGAAGGGCAGATCACCACGCTGGGAAGGGGGGGGTCAGATCTGACGGCCATCGCAATGGCAGCTGCTCTCAAAGCTGATTTGTGCCAGATTTATACAGATGTCGATGGGGTTTATTCCGCCGACCCACGCATCGTCGCTACCGCCAGGAAGATGGAATCCATTTCCTATGATGAGATGCTGGAACTGGCTAGTTCTGGTGCCAAAGTCATGCAATCAAGATCCGTCGAGTTTGCAAAAAAGTTTGGAGTCGTCTTTGAAGTGCGATCCAGTCTAAATGATAATCCGGGAACCACTGTGAAAGAATCCTCACCTGATATGGAAAATGTCGTTGTGCGCGGCGTGTCACTTGATAAAAACCAGGCAAAAGTCACATTGTTGAATGTGCCAGATCATCCGGGAGTTGCCGCGTCCATTTTTCAACCCCTCAGCGCGGCCGCGGTCAATGTGGATATGATAGTGCAAAATGTGAGTCACGAGGATGGATTACCCGTGACAGACTTGTCATTCACTGTCGAAAAAACAGACCTTACCAAAGCGCAAAAAGTTTTAAACGATCTGCAGCAATCCATTGGTTTTGCCGAAATGACTACGGACGAAAGTATCTGCAAACTATCTGTGGTTGGCGTTGGTATGAAGAGCCATTCTGGTGTCGCGGCCAGGTTGTTTGAAGTTCTCTCGACAGAAAAGGTGAATATTCTCATGATATCAACCAGTGAGATCAAAATTTCTGTGGTGATTGAATGCTCTAAAGGAGAAGCAGCTCTGAAATCAACTCATGCTGCATTTGTCGGATAAACGATTTCGCTTCATGCGTCTGTCGCTCCGGTCTCAGCTTTGATCCAATCCAGATACTTCTCCAAACCTGATTCCAGCGGGATCACAACAAACTCAGGTGTCTCAAAAGGGTGTTCCGAAACAATCCAATCCTGGAGGTCGCCAATACGTTCATTGTGTGTTTTGTATAATAGTTGACACTCCAGATTGCTTTGCAACTTTCCTTCCCACCAGTAATGGGATTCAATATTTGAAATAATTTTCCCGCAGGCAGCAAACCTTCGTTCGACAGCACCTTTCACCAACTTCCTTGCCGACTCCATATCGGGCGCCGTGACCAAAACCAATCGATAGTCATTCATCACTCCACTAAATCATTTGAACGTGGATTTTGCAATTTTCCGTGTCTGGAAGTGCAGATTGACCGGTTGTTCTGAATTGCTGCGATGAAGGAGGATTTATCTGTGATAGGAGCGGTTTTCCCCATATTTGCCGCTTGAATTGACCCCGTCTCTGGATCAATCAGCGTTTTTTCTTTGATTTATCCTTAAATCAAGTAAAACAATGCGCTCGATTGGGGGTATTCATTGATGGATACCAATCAGTATTGGCTACATGAAGAAACGCACTATACATTGTAACGAGATTCGAACAGCGCACATTGATCAGATAGTCACCTTGAATGGATGGGTGCATTCAAGGCGAGATCTGGGGGGCGTCCTTTTTATCGATATTCGAGATCGAGAAGGGCGCACGCAAACCGTGTTTGATCCCACCGACGTGCCTGCTGCTTTGTTTGATCAGGCAGCCTCATTACACAGCGAAAGTGTGATTTCAGTTACAGGAAAAGTCCGTCATCGACCGGAAGGCACGAACAACTCCAAAATCGACACCGGTGAAGTGGAAGTCATGGTGGAATCCATGGAGGTGCTTAATGCTGCGGATGTATTGCCTTTCCCCGTGGATGATCCTGAAACGGCATCCAAGGTGAACGAAGAACTTCGGCTCAAGTACCGTTATCTTGACCTGCGACGCCCTGAAATGATTCACAATCTCAGGTTGCGCAGCAAAGTGGCGACGGCAACGCGGGTATTTCTGGACGAGATGGAGTTTCTCGAAGTTGAAACGCCGACATTATTTAAATCTACCCCTGAAGGTGCCCGTGAATTTCTGGTGCCAAGCCGGATTCATCCCTCACATTTCTACGCACTGCCACAATCGCCCCAGCAGTATAAACAAATCCTCATGGTAAGCGGGGTTGAAAAGTATTTCCAACTGGCGCGTTGTTATCGTGATGAAGATCTGCGTGCAGACCGTCAACCTGAATTCACTCAGGTGGATATTGAGATGTCTTTCATTGATCGAGAAGATATCTACGCTCTCGTTGAAGGAATGATGGGGCGGATTTGGAAAGAAGCTCTCAACGTCGAAATCCCTTCTTCTTTCAAACGTATTTCTTTTGAAGAAGCGATGAACACCTACGGAATTGATAAACCCGATACCCGTTTTGGTTTGGAAATACATGATTTTTCCGAAGCTTTCAAAAGTAGCGGGTTTAAAGTTTTCAGCGGGACGATTCAGCGTGGTGGTGTGATCAAGGCGATTAATGCCAAGGGATTGGCCGATGTGACGCAGGGACAGATGGAATCCTTGACACAGCTTGCCATCAATCACGGGGCGAAGGGTCTTGCTTACATCAAGGTTGAAAATGGTGAATGGAAATCGCCTATTGTCAAATTCTTCAGCGACGAAGAAAAAGCGGCACTTCAAAAACAACTTCAAATGGAAGATGGTGATTTGATTCTTTTTGCGGCAGATCAGTGGCTGGCTGCATGTGAGGTATTGGGTCGCATTCGCCTGCATTGTGCTGAATTACTGCAAAAGCGTGGCAAACTTACGATTGACTCCAAGCGTTTTGATTTTCTCTGGGTGATTGAATTTCCGCTGTTGAGTTTCGACAAGGAAATGAATCGATGGTACTCGAGTCATCACCCCTTTACTTCTCCTGTCGAGGAGGATATCGAATTTCTTGAATCCGATCCCAAAAAAGTGCGAGGCCAGCATTATGATCTTGTGGTCAATGGGGTTGAACTCGGAGGAGGTTCCATTCGTATTCATCAGCCTGAATTACAGCGCACCATATTTGAGAAAGTGCTTCAATTGCCCGAGGATGTCATCAAGGCTCGATTTGGCTACATGCTTGAAGCTTTTCGATACGGATGCCCTCCGCATGGCGGAATCGCCTTGGGCTTTGATCGCTTGATTGCGATCCTGTGTGGTACGCTTAGCATACGAGACGTCATCGCTTTCCCCAAAACAGCCAAAGGGACCTGTTTGATGACGGACTCACCTGGAATAGCTGACAATCGTCAATTGCGGGATCTGCATATTCAGCTCAGAGCACCGAAAAAAGAACAATCCGAGTAAGTAAGTTGTATCGAATTACTCGAAGATTGCTTCAATTTCGACGTCATCCATACGGTTTATCTCGATTTGAGAATCTTGCTTCAGCTCAGGCGTGGACCAATGACTGAAGCTTGAACCCTCATCGGGCTTTGCCTCGAGGGTAATGGGAATGCCACCCAGATAAACACCAGTCCAGGGATAGCTTTCTGGAATGATCGTATTTACTTGGATTGATCCTTGGCCTTTGACTTTAAGCTTCACCTTGATCTCCCTTCCTTTGAGTGTGTAGAAATTTAGAAATGCCCGACGTAAATAAGCAGGGCGTTTCGCTGCATGCTCCATGAACCGAGTCATTTGTGATCCTTTTTCCACATATTCATGCTCATCTTTCCAGCGTTCCCGTTCACGATCGATTTCCGGCTCAATTTTTTGTGTGATCTTCCTGACGAAACCTCTCGCACTTTCGGGGCTCATGCCTGTATTGAACACATCGCACATTCGATTCGCAAAAAGATGAAAGAAATCCTTATTCTTCAAAAGGTAGGGTAGCATGACAACCTGCTCATCATCTTCTCCAAAGTAATATTCGAAGATATCATGATCCCACTCGCGCCAGGAATCCATGTCAAAGGCAAGCCATCTCCATTTTCCATCCTGAGTTCTGGGGCGCCAGTAACGTATGTTGACTTCGTAATCATGTGCTCCGCTGTAGCATTCAAAAATCCAGTAATCGATAAAGCTGAGCACATCCATCCATTGCTGCACTTGGCGGTAGTGATTAGGTTCAGTCATGTCATGAGATTCGATGTAACGCCTCATTCTATCGAAATGAACATCATCTCCGTGTGAAACCAGCATGTCCTCCTCACTCAACATGTCGATTTCTTCAAATCCATGATTTTCCCGAATAAAATCAATTCCCTTTCGTTCCATTAAAGTATACAGCCCCCAATATTTTCCATTCAGAAAAAGTAAAACCGGTTTGTATGCCTGAACATCGACGTGCGAATTGAGTGCATGTGCGAATTCGTAGATGATTTCGTTTTTAATTCTCTCACCTGACACCGGATGACTGCTGACTTTGTCTCCCGCCATATCGGATCTTATGTTCAGACCGTCAAATTGTTCGACGTGAGGCTTCGAATCCCAAAGTGCATATTTGATGCGTGATTTCCCCCATCCCTTTCTGAATCTTATGGATAAGGATTTTTTAGGGTATTCTTTCGTGCTGTTACCTCCAATACTCACGCCCATGTAGGACGCAAATGCAGCGGTCTTGCTTTCATTATCTGGAAAATACTCGATGTGCCCTGGTACCTCATAATCGTCCTCCCAATTGGTATAGATTCCATCATCTTCATCATAGAGCCAATAAGGATCCATGATGACGGAAATGACTGGCACACTACTTTGCTCATTAATGAAAAAAGATTTGGTAATCGTTTCACTTTGAAGATGATTGGGGCGAATGACCGTCGCACGGACGATGGTGTTCGTTTGGATTGTCAAAGCTCCGGTATATGTCAGCCGGTTTTTTTTATCTGTATCGGCTCCATCCAGAGTGTAGTAGATGGTGGCATCCGAAGCTGCGCTCAAGCTCAGCTCGAAGGGAGAACCGTAAAAGCCCTCCTCATGCGAGTAGACCGGACCTTTTGCTACGTTGTTAGCCGATTCCTCGGCGTTGTTTGGTTGGAGTGGTGTTGTGTTTTTGAAATACAACCAACGATCTGTGTCTTTTGGATCCCTGCCATATGAGATATCATTTCGCTGTAATGGGAAACGAACGCTATCGATCAAGGTCTGACCGTCGGAATCGGTGAGGAACAAGGCTTCTCCTTTGCGGCTCAGCTTCAGGGAGACATGATAAGGGCCTTCCTTGGGCTCACCGTCAAACCAGAATAACTTGTATTCTCCCGGAGGGATATTTGTATGCCGGGACATTCCCGTGGGAATTTGGAATTTGGACAGTTTTTTTGGATCGTCTGAAAAGTACATGCCCCCTACATCCACGGCAGCCTCTCCTCTGTTGTATAATTCAACCCAATCTTCATCTTCATTATACTCATCTTTGACGTCATTGATATTGCTTGCGAGTATCTCATTGATCTTGAGTTTCGACCGATCAGCTCTGTTATCAGAGGCTGAGTGCGCAATAAAAAGGCAAGAGCTCCAAATCCATGAACAAAGAATTAAATCTCCCAAGCGCATGAAATTTGTATTCATAACTATCTTGGCAGAGCGTTGCCCGTCGTTTGAACCATGGTCCATTGGGGCATACTAGCACATTTCAATGATTGCCTTAATGACGCCTGTCTCGGGGCGAGTAAATCCTTCAAAATTTTCGGCTACAGCATCGAATGCCGTTCGATGGGTGACCCATGGAGCCGTATCAATGGTACCATCCTCGATTAATCCAATAATCCTTCCGAAATCTTTGGGCAGTGCATTGCGACTTGCCTTGAGGGTTATTTCAGGTTTGTGGAGCATGGGGTGTTTGAAACTGATTGCTTCGGTCGTAATTCCCACATAAACCAATGAGCCGGTATGAGCGACATATTGAAGCGCGTTGGACATGGAACGCTGATTGCCTGTGGCATCTGTGACAACCGAGTATTTATCACCATGGGTGCATTCCGTCATTTGGGCAGTTTCCGATCCATCGCCTTTGAACAGAATGGTGTGATCGACACCGTATGTGGATTTACAGAAATCAAGACGGGTTTGCACCATATCCATGACGGTTATCTTAGCGCCGGTGAGTCGCGTGAACTCCAGCGTGGCCAGACCAATAGGACCTGCGCCGATGATCAGGACATGTTCCCCTTCGGAGGGAGCACCTCGATCATTGGCATGGCATCCGATAGCCAGTGTCTCGACAAGGGCCAATTGATCAAACGCCAGTTTCTGACTGGTATGTAATTTTTCCGCTCGAATGAGGAAGCGTTCTCTCATTCCACCATCTTCCATGACTCCGATGACCTTAAGACTTTCGCAACAATTGCTGGCGCCTTTGCGACATGGATAACAGTTGCCACAATTCATATAAGGTTCAACGCTGCAATGATCACCCGTCTTGACGTTGGAAACATTGCTGCCTACGGCAAGCACCTCTACACCCAACTCATGTCCAGGAATTCTCGGGTAGCTGAAAAAGGGCATTTTACCGAGATAACCGGAGTAATCTGTGCCGCAGATACCTATCCGATGGACTTGAACCAGTGCCTGACCCAGTCCAGGCTGTTCAGGTTCCTGAAGATCGATCGTTTCAAAAGTTTTTGGTTCAGTTAATTGGAGTGCTTTCATATTGGATGACCGAATGTTGCGTGTATGAGTTAATTATTTTCAGCTAAACCTTCCTTGTGGCCGATGTTTTTTACCGGCTGGAAGATAGCAAGGACTTCCTTGAGTAATTCCCTGTCCATGGGCTCTTCAATCCATTCCGCCCATTTACGAATGTTAACGGGGTTAGCACTGCCGGCTATAGTGGTCGCGATATCCTTGTTTTCAATTGAGAATTGCAATGCGATTTTCGCTATATCGAAACCTTTTTGTTCGCACAACCTGGCGGCTTTGCGTGCTGCCTGTTTCACGGATTCTGGCTCTTTGAGCCAGGGGGGAAGGGGAGCATTAGTCAGCAGTCTGGCCGAAAATGGACCTGCATTCATAATACCCACACCTTTTTCCTGCAGGTAAGGAATCGACTCATCAGCAAATCGAGTATTCTGTAAAGTGTATTGATTGTAACTCAACACACAGTCTATGCCGGCTTGATCAATGATGAATTTAAAAATGTTCTGAGGATATCCACTGATTCCGATATAACGGGCTTTTCCGCTGGCTTGAATTTTTTTCAGGGCTGGAATGGTTTCGTCGACGATTTGTTGCATTGGCACAAACTCGATATCGTGACAGAGAATAATATCCAGATGATCTGTTCCCAACCGGTGCAGACTGACATCCACACTTTCTTCAACACGTTTTGCTGAAAAATCAAAATGATCCAGATCGTATCGTCCAAGTTTGGAGCATAAAATATAGTCGCTGCGCGAGATATCTCTTAAAGCCATGCCCAACAAAACTTCACTCATGCCTCGCCCGTAGAATGGGGAGGTGTCAATGAGGTTCATACCACATTCCAGCGCGGTGGTAACGCTCTTCATAGCTTCGTCCAGTTGGATCGGTCGGAATTCCTGTCCCAAGGAAGACGCTCCGAAGCCTACGATTGGCAGCTGTAAGTCTGTCCTTCCTAGCTTTCTTATTTTCACGTGGTGATTATTGGGTTTTGAGGCGTCACTGAAAACACCCGTCTGCTTAAACATTCAGACGGGTGCTACTGATTCAATTTGAACAGGCTTGATTTTGGTTGTTAAGCGAACGTCAGCTGGAGACGGCTTCTCCCTCAATATTCGCCTCCTGACGAAAGACCAAATGATCCTCTTCGACGATCACATTAATGCGCAGGTTATCCAGCAGGGATCCCTTCAAAATTTCTTCCGCCAATGGGTCTTCCAAGTATCGCTCCACAGCGCGTCTCATGGGGCGAGCCCCGTAATCCGGATCGTATCCTTTCTCCACCAGAAAGTCCTTGGCTTTATCAGACAATACCAAATCTATGTTCTTGCTCTTGAGGCGAGTCAGGACTTTTTCAGTTTCAAGCGTAAGGATCGTGATCAAGCTCTCGCGGTTGAGCGATCGGAAAACAATGACATCGTCCAAACGGTTAAGGAACTCTGGTTTGAAGGTGCGCTTGGCTTCATCCATGATTGTTTCCTTCATGGCATCGTAATCTCCCTGCTCAGAAGGTTTCCTGAATCCAATATTCGCCTGGCTGTTCACCATCTGCGCTCCTACATTGGATGTGAGGAGTATGACGGTGTTTCTGAAATCAACGGTTCTTCCAACGTTGTCTGTCAATTTGCCTTCCTCCAGTATTTGAAGCAGCATATTCATGACATCGGGGTGTGCCTTCTCGATCTCATCGAACAAAATCACTGAATATGGTTTGCGTCGGACCTGTTCGGTGAGTTGGCCTCCCTCTTCGTAGCCTACGTAGCCAGGAGGTGAGCCAACCAGTCGTGACACAGTGAACTTCTCCATGTATTCACTCATGTCCAGCTGTATCAATGATTTCTCATCCCCAAACATATGGGCTGCAACTGTTTTTGCTAAAAGCGTTTTACCCACACCTGTAGGCCCCAGAAGAGCAAAGGTTCCAATTGGACGTCTTGGATCTTTCAGATCAGCACGCGACCGGCGAAGTGCCTTGCAGAGAGCGGAAACTGCCTCGTTTTGAGAAATAACTATGCGGGACAACTCGTCTTCCATCTCCAGTAGTCGCTGGATCTCGCCGGCTTCCATTCGTTTCAATGGAATCCCCGTCCATTTCGAAACCACTTGAAGCATGTCTTCATCATCTACTGTGACGCGCTTTTCTTCGCGTGAGTCTTTCCACGCACCCAAAATGGATTCGAGCTTTTCTTTCGATTGCTTTTCCTTGTCACGCATTGAAGCGGCTTTCTCAAAGTCCTGCTCCTTGATTGCCTTTTCCTTATCGACCCGGATAGTTTCGATTTCCACCTCGAGGTTTTTGACGTCTGGTGGTCGCGTCATGGAAACAATGCGTGCGCGAGCACCAGCTTCATCCATGACATCTATCGCCTTGTCCGGAAGGAATCTTCCTGTGATGTAACGTTCTGAAAGTTTCACAGCGGACTCGATGGCAGCGTCCGTCAGGATGATGTTGTGATGATCTTCGTATTTCCCCTTGAGGCCCTGAAGAATAAGAATGGCGTCTTCTGGAGAAGGAGCTTCGATTTTGACACTTTGGAAACGACGTTCCAGCGCTGCATCCTTTTCAATATACTTGCGATATTCATTGAGTGTCGTGGCGCCAATACATTGCATTTCTCCTCGACTGAGCGCTGGCTTGATAATGTTAGAAGCGTCCATGGTTCCCTCGGCCGAGCCCGCACCCACAATCGTATGAAGCTCATCAATGAAGAGGATCACATTCTTGGTTCGCCTTATTTCATCCATGACAGCCTTGATGCGTTCCTCGAATTGACCACGATACTTGGTACCTGCAACCATCAGGGCAAGATCCAGCGTGATGACTCTCTTTTCTCTTAAAATCTCAGGCACGTTTCCACGAGAAATTTCCTGAGCTAGTCCTTCGACAATGGCTGTTTTTCCTACACCAGCCTCACCCAAAAGAACAGGATTGTTCTTGGTGCGTCGACACAGCACTTGTATGACACGTTCTATCTCATCCTTGCGACCAATAACCGGGTCCATCGTCCCTTTGCGGGCAATTTCCGTGAGGTCGCGACCAAATGCCTTGAGCGCAGGGGTTTTGATTTCACCCTTCTTTTCGGGTTTGCCCGCCTCCTCCATGTTCGCAAAATCCTCTCCGCCCTGAAAATTGGGATCAACTTCTTTCAGGATTTCATTACGGGTCTGCTCCAGATCGATGTCAAGGCCGCGCAATACTTTGGCTGCTACACCGTTCCCCTCACGAAGCAAACCCAGAAGGATATGCTCGGTGCCGACATAGGTGTGAGCAAGTTGCCTAGCCTCTTTTGAGGCAAGGTCCAACACCTTCTTGACGCGAGGAGTATACGGAATTGTGCCGGCTACCTTGTGGTCGGGCCCCGGCGGGACGTGTTTCTCAACCTCTAGCTGCACTGTTTCCAGATCGAGCCCCATTTTCTTTAACACGTTCACAGCAACTCCCTGATCCAACTTGATCAGACCCAGGAGTAGATGCTCGGTGCCCACATAATTGTGGTTGAAACGATCTGCTTCTTTTCTCGCCAAAGCCAGTACTTGCTGTGCCCTG
>KB911984.1 GCA_000383715.1 Verrucomicrobia bacterium SCGC AAA164-E04 | reverse complement strand
GGATGTGGTGGACTGGAACAATGACGTTGATCAGGCTTTTGGGATTATCCTCAGGGCGGACAACGTTGGGCTTGGCCAAACCACTGGGTATGTCATGAATTACAACCCACAGCAATCTTCGGGTGCCCGAGGTCAGGCACAGTTCAATATTGTGACAGGTGAGTCCGATGCAGGGGTCATTGGTGCTGCGGATATCAGTCTTGAGCCTGGCCATGACTATCGGTTTGTGATGTCTGCGGAAGGAGATACGTTCAGAGCATGGGTTTTTGATCATCTGGACTTGACGGCCCCTTTGGTCAGTTACTTCGGGGTCAACGATCTCTACCCAAAAGGCAAAACAGGCCTTTTCAATTTTTACCCCGGAGCCGACTTGACCGATCCTGATCTTGGGATCGCCGACACGACCTTTGATCGATTCTGGTCCACATCAGAATTACCGGATTCATTGGAGGGCAAGACGCGGACCTCGCCATGGTTTGGAACCCCCACGGTTCCATACATGACATCCATTTCTCCTGCCAACCGCGGAACATATGCTCTCGCGAGTGATGGACTGCACTTTTCTCTTTTGTTGCCTGAAGGGATGGCAGAGGCGCCGCAAATTCAATTTATCCTTAATGGCATCAACAGGACATCGAGTCTGGAATGGTCCCATGAGGGCCAGACAATGGAGGGCAGCTACAAAGGTCTGGAAGCAAATCGTGTTTATGACGCTGTTGTTGAATTCCCGGGCAATACCCCGGGTTCGAGGACAGACTGGACATTTGATACCTTTGAGCAATCCCACCTGAAATCTGGAGAATCATTCGTCATTGAGGCTGAGGATTACAATTTTGATGGAGGGGAATTCATCAACAATCCTGATCCATCAGGCATCAAGGAGTCAGGGCAAGCGGTGAATTCAGCGAATGGTTATCTCGATCAAGAGGGTGTACCTGACGTTGACTTCTTCGATCATGAAACCAATCCCGGGCCGGAAGAACTTGCCGCTCTGCGTGCCTTCGATCCTGTGCATACTCAGGCGGGCTCATCGGAAACGGGAAGTGACGAGCAGTTCAGTGGGCCTGACCCTGCCGTCAACGATGTGACAAGGGCCGTTTATGCTGCTGTTGACTTGCCGGAATATCAGGTGACGGACACTGAGGGTGGTGAGTGGCTGAATTATACCCGCGATTTCCCTGAAGGAGAATATCATGTCTATTTACGTGCTGCAGGGAGGGCGACTCAGGAAATCCATCTGGACGAGGTGACCAGTGATCCCAGTCAATTCGATCAGACCACTCGTCGTCTTGGCACGTTTGATCTGCCCAACATGGGGGTGAAATTCAATTATCGCTTTGTTGCACTGAAAGATGATCAAAAGGCCAACGTGCGCCTGACGCTGGACGGAATCAAAACCTTGCGTCTAACCATAGGTGATGAACGTGAAGACCGTTTGAATGATACGACGGCTCTCAATTATTTGCTATTCACTCCTGCCATCGAAGATCAAGCTCCGGAGCCTGCTTTGACTGTGCTTGCTTCGTCTACTTTGGATGGGGTCTATGAATCGGCTGGAGATGCTGTGGTGGAAGCGGATCAAATCATTATTCCAGTCTCCAGTGACATGCAGTTTTTCAAGATCAATGTTCCCACGGCGCAGGCCGTTTCGTTTGTGCTTCAAGGCATTTCCATCCAGGATGGTCATTTGATCATTCAGTATACTCAATAGATACGATTGCAAACTTTCCTACCTGCGGGTGGGAGCCTTGTTTGAACGTGCTTTTGGTTGCAGTGGAGTTTTTTACGACATTCACTTGCGGTGTTGTCATCCTGCGTTAAGTTGCTCTCTCATGAGCATTGTTACTAAAACTGGAGACAACGGAAGCACGCGCTTGATGTTCAATCATGAAGTCTCCAAACATGATCCCCGCGTGGATGCCTATGGAGCGGTTGATGAATTCTCTGCTGCCTTGGGAATGTTGCGCGCCAACCCCAGCACGACTGACAGCTTGAGTCAGCGAGTGCTTTCAATACAAAAGCATCTGATTGGTTTGATGGGGGAAATTTCTACGCCGGTTGAGTCAGTGGCGAAGTATGACAAAGCTGGATACGGTCGAATCATCAAGGAAAACATCGAAGAGATAGAATTACGCATTCAGAAATTGGAGGATACTCTCGGCCCTTTCACTGACTGGAGCCTGCCCGGAGGATCTGAGACCGGGGCATTGGCAGATTGGGCAAGGGTTGTTTGCAGGAGATCTGAAAGGGCGGTCTGCAGTTTGAATTCTGCGGAACCGTTGCAGAACAAATCGATCCTCATTTACCTCAACCGGCTTAGCGACTGGCTCTGGCTGGAGGCGCGTCTTCTGGATGCGGCGGGACAGGGTTGACTTCGCCCCCTGATGAAATCAATAAAAAATGCTTTTGCTCTCGTTACAATTTGTGGACGTCGGAAGTCATTAAATCATGTCAAACAAGCTTAGTGTAGTTGAAGCTTCGAAATCTTCACTTATTGAATATCACAGCCTGCGAGACACATGTGGTCTGCTGGGCTTGGGAGGACGCGGACGATTGTGCCTGACAGGTGTTGACCGGATATCTTTCCTGCACGGCCAGATCACGCAGGATATCAAATCTCTTTGCTTTGGGCATGGTGCTTTCGCTGCCCTTGTTGATGCAAAAGGAAAGATTCAATCAGATCTCAATGTCTATCACCTGAAGGACGAAATTCTTCTGGATTTTGAAAAGGGTTACACCCAAACCATCATGCAGCGACTCCAGCAGCATCTGGTTTCTGAAGATGTCGAGATCGTTGATCCTTCAGAATTTTACACATTATTCAGCTTGCAAGGCCCCAAAAGCCCTCAGGTGGTGAAAAATCTCTTTCCAGATATTGCCGTTCCTGAAAAGACCTGGCATTTCTCCGAGGTAGACAACGGCGACGGCTCTGTTTACATCTGCCGACGACCAAGATTTGGAAGCGACGGGTTTGACTTGTTCGTTCCCGAGTCCATTCAAGAAGGCTTGCGGCTGCAATTGATGGCGGGCGTCGAGCTGCAGGGTGGTTCTGAGGTCGGCCAACTTGCATCTGACCTGGCACGCATTCAGGCGGGTGTACCCAAAATGGGAGTCGACATGACGTCTGCCAATCTAGTGCAGGAAACAGGTTTAACTTCATCGATGATTAGTTTTCAAAAAGGATGTTACATTGGTCAGGAGGTCATTTCACGCATTCGAACCGTGGGAAAAGTGAACAAATCCTTATGCCGATTGTCTTTTGAATCCCTTCCATCTTCTTCCGGACAAACGAACGCAGCACTCACGGTTGATGGTAAAGAGGCAGGAACTGTCACTAGCATGGCTAAGATACCAGGGCAGAATACGCAAATGGTGGGTTTAGGTTACGTGAAGCGAGCTTTTCTCGAAGATTTTGATTCTCTTTGCCTGATCGGAAACGAGGGGAGCCCGGTCAAGGTTCAGATCCTTGGCCAACCTTCAACTACCGGCGTAAGCGGGTGACCGGTTTTGGCTGTTTGAAGGGCAGAGCGGCTTGGCTTCAAACTTCAGCATTCATTGACTTGCCAATTTCCTTCAATGTCCCTCATGATGCTCGGCACAGATCATGTTGACGGATCGCCAATGTTTTTTTTGTGCTACTCTCATGTATGGGGTGAGCCTTGTTTATTCGGTATTCTTGTGGAGGAAAGGTTTCCGCAAGGACGATCGAATCAACTATGTATTGCTCCTGGCCGGATTTACAATGCATACCGTGGCCATGTTCATGCGAGGTTTTTCATTCAACCGTTGTCCGGTCAACAACCTCTTTGAAGCCACCATGTTCGTCAATTGGTCTGCTGTCGGGGCCTATCTGATTCTAGGACTCTGGCCCAAAATCCGATCTCTCGGAGCATTTGCATCTCCTATTTTTGTTTTTCTTGGTATTTACGCTCTCATGCCCGGACTCGATCATCACGATGCTGATGGTGAAATGACCAAGAATGGTATCGTCAGCCTTCATGCTGTCTTGATTCTGATCAGTTACGCTGGGTTTGGTCTCTGTGCGGTGGCTTCCTGCATGTATCTGCTACAGGAGCGAAATTTGAAGAAGCATAACATTTTTGCTGTTACATCCGTTTTACCACCCATTCAACGTCTCGAAAGTGTGGCCGGTAAATTATTGGTGGCCAGCCTTATACTACTAACTGGTGGGCTCTCCCTGGCACCAATGTTGGTCGGAGATAAAGACGGATTGATCTTTTATCAGGATGCCAAGATCCTCTGGTCGATGCTCGTCTGGGCTGCTTATGCTGGTATTGTACTCTCTCGATGGAAATGGCGTTTCGGGGGCAAGCGTTTGGCGTGGTGTCTCATCGGCGGCTTTGTGTTTTTGATTCTTACTTTTTCCGGCACTAATCTCATGTCGGATCTGCATTGATGAGAATGGAGCTGATGAATTTGAAAAATACGACCACGTTGAATCATTGGAAGGAGGGAAATATTTAGCATGTCCATCGTAGTCGTTGGGATCAGCCATCATTCTTCATCGGTTGCTTTTCGTGAGCGTTTTTCATTTGCTGAATCTGAAATTGACGAGGCATTACGTCAATTAACCGACTCTGGTCTTGCTCAGGAAAGTGTTTTGCTTTCCACCTGTAACCGTGTCGAGTTGTATGTATCGACTGGTTTGCCTGCGACTGAAGCCTTGCATTCCCTTAAGCAATTTCTCATCGAAAACCGCAAATATACCGAGTTGGTGGATGACGAGATTTATGGTTTCACGGATCCGCTAAGTGTTCAGCATCTGTTCAGGGTTGCGAGTGGACTGGATTCGCTTGTTTTGGGAGAAACAGAAATCCTTGGCCAATTGAAAAAGGCTTATCACACGGCCAAGGAAATGGGGTTTACCGGGCGGCAACTGAATAAGATCTTTCAAAAGGCTTTTCACGTTTCCAAGCACATTCGTTCGAATACTGGTATTCAGCGTGGAAGTACCTCAGTAGGTTCCGTGGCCGTTGAATTGGCGGACAAGATTTTCGATGGACTCAAAGGACGCCGTGTCATGGTGATTGGTGCCGGCGATACCAGTGAAAAAACAGCCAGATCGCTTCTCTCTCGCGGTGCTTCAGAAGTTGCTGTGACGAATCGTTCTTATGATCGAGCCAAGGAGTTGGCTGACCATTTGAATGGTCGCGCGGTTGTTTTTCAGGAATGGGAGAAAGAATTTGAGGATCTCGATATCGTGATCAGCAGTACATCAGCCCCAACCTATGTCTTGGATCGTGCTAGAGTCGAGCTCCTGGTGCGCCCAAGAAAAGCGCGGCCCCTGCTTTTGATTGATATTGCTGTGCCCAGGGATATCGATCCTGAAATCAATGAGTTGGAAAACGTTTACGTCTATAATATTGACCACCTTCAGTCCATTGCTCAGGATCACCTGTCACAACGACAAAAAGAAATATCAAGTTGTGAATCATTCATTAAATCCAAGTCTACCGAGATACTGAAATCACTTAACCCTGTTGGAAATACCAATGCAGGGGGAACCGTTTTTGAGAGAGATCGCAAGGAGGCATGAAGTGTTTTATCGTCAGCGAATTTCACATTGTGCTTCTATACTTTAGGTGAACGTTATGGGGTTGAATTCCAAAGATAGTAGAATTTTTAATATTGCAACACGTGGCAGTGCCCTTGCGCTGGTGCAGTCTCGTCATATCCAGTCAGAGTGCCGAAGGCTCTTTCCTGATCATTCTTTTGAATTGAAGATCATGAAGACCACCGGTGATCACCTTCAAAAAGCCACTGAAGAGGAAGCAAATGCTCCAAGCTTGCCCAAGGGATTGTTTACCAAAGAGCTGGAATCAGCGCTGCTTGATGGCAAAGCGGATATGGCTGTTCACAGTCTAAAAGACCTCCCTACAGAACTACCCCCCAATCTCAAGCTTGGCGCTATCACCGAGCGAGAAGATGTGCGTGAAGTCTTAATTTTCAAGAAAGTTCCCAAAATATCCGCCGTTCAAAACCCGGCACAATGGCTTTCAACCCACGCTTGCGTGGCCACTAACAGTCCACGCAGGCAAGTCCAATTGAAACAATGGAACCCTGGTTTCAGAGTCGTTCCAATGCGGGGAAACGTCCCTACGCGATTGCGTAAACTAGCCGAAAACAAGGATATTGATGCCACTGTTCTCGCAAGAGCTGGCTTGAATCGACTTGGTTATTGTATTGAAGCTGATGGAAGGCTCACCGGACCAGAGGCGCCTGATGGATTATTTGCCGTAGTTGTCGATGTGGATCAAATGCTGCCATGCGTAGGGCAGGGTTGCCTCGGTATTGAGATGCGATCCAATGACCAGGCAACCCAGCAAATTGTGGATGGATTGTCGCATGCTGACTCAACGACTGCTGCAAATGCGGAGCGCGCTTTCCTCAAACACATGGGGGGTGGATGTCAGACACCTTATGCTGCCTTTGCGCAATTGAATGGGGACCGAATCGCATTGAGAGGCAGAGCCTTTCATGACGGTCAATGTCACGATGCTGAATTGGAAGGGAGAGCAACGGAATCGGAGTCTTTGGGCATCCAGTTAGCCGAAGCTCTCAAGCCCTGAAATTTTGAGATTGGATCACTTTTTTTCGAACCCATGACTCCATCACTTTCAATTTTGTTCTGGGTAGGGCTGGGAAGTGCCTTGGGTGGCATGGGTAGGTTTGGAGTTACCATGTGGGTTGAGCGCCAGTTTCCCCACGATTTTCCATGGGGAACGTGGACGGTCAATGTAGTGGGTTCTTTCGTGATAGGCATGCTTGCCGTGCTTTCAAATCATGAAGGCCACTGGATGAGTCATCTGCATGTGCAACGTTTTTTTATTGTTGGGCTTCTGGGGGGGTTTACAACATTTTCCTCCTTCAGTTTGCAGACCCTTCAATTGTTTCAGCAAGGCCACGCGGGAATGGCTCTCATAAATATAGGCGCCTCGTTGATATCGTGTATTTTGTTTGTCTGGGTGGGGGCAAATTTCTCGGCAAAGTTCCTTGTGCGCTGAGCGGATCAATCCCTGGTCTAGCCTATCAAAATGACACTTGATCTGGTTTCAGCTTGGCCTGTAAGCCTGAAGTCGATTTCTTTCAGGTGATGTCTATTGCGGTCATCTCTTAATTGATGTTAAATTCTCGTCATGGCAAAACGAAATCTGTTCATTGGAATCGACAGTGGAACCCAGTCCACCAAAGTGCTGATTGTGGATGGGCGTTCGGGCAAAGTTCTGTCCGAGGCTTCCCAATCTTACGGATTAATCGAGGGACTGCCACCTGGAGCCAAGGAACAGCACCCATGCACCTGGAAAGAAGCAGCCGGAAATTCCATGCGCAAGGCACTCAAGCTTGCCAGAGCTTCAAAAGAAGAAGTCAAAGCCATCGGAGTGAGCGGTCAACAACATGGATTTGTTGCTCTGGATAAATCCGATGAAGTTATCCGGCCAGCTAAGCTTTGGTGCGATACCAGCACGGCTTCTGAATGCGAGGAAATTACTGAATCTTTAGGTGGAGTGCGTGCCACAATCAAAGAAATTGGGAATGCTATTCTTCCGGGCTTCACAGCTTCAAAAATCTTGTGGCTCAAAAAAAACGAACCTCAAAATTTCAAACGCCTCAAGACGGTCCTGCTTCCCCATGATTATCTGAATCATTGGTTGTCAGGGCGAGCGGTCATGGAATATGGCGATGCCAGCGGAACAGCCTTATTGAATGTTCGCAAGCGTGTATGGTCAGATAAAATCATGCATGCCATCGATCATCGAGTGAGCGGGATGTTGCCTGAGTTGATTTCAAGCGAACAGCCTGTTGGAACCCTGCAAAAATCGACTGCGGAGTCTTTGGGACTTTCTGAGGATGTTCTGATTAGCGCGGGTGGTGGCGATAACATGATGGGGGCCATAGGGACCGGAAACACCAGAGATGGAGTGGTCACTGCCAGCTTGGGAACAAGCGGAACCATTTATGCTTGTTCCAAAAAACCCTTGATTGATCCGAAGGGTGAAATTGCAGCGTTTTGCGATTCTACCAATCGATGGCTGCCGCTGCTCTGTACCATGAATGTGACGGTTGCAACTGAATTGGTTCGCTCGGAGCTAGGCTGGACACATGATCAGTTTGCCAGAGCTGCGGCCAAAGTGCCGGCGGGCTCGGAGGGGCTGTTGCTACTGCCTTATCTGGAAGGTGAACGCACACCTAATTTACCTGACGGGACGGGTGTATGGATCGGTTATCGTGGGCAAACCTCCTCAGCTGGGCACCGTGCTCGAGCAGCCATGGAAGGTGTGACATTAGGGATGAATTATGGGCTCAACCGCTTGCGTAAATTAGGGCTTCAGCCAACACAAATCCGTGCAACAGGGGGCGGAGCAAGATCAAAAATTTGGCGGCAAATCATGGCAGATGTATTCAATGCGGAGGTGGTGACATTGAAAATCGCCGAAGGCGCCGCTTACGGGGCAGCCTTGCAAGCTCTTTGGTCATGGCGTCGCCAGCAAGGTGAAGACGTGAGTATTGAGAGCATTACAGATCGACTTGTTAAAATTGCAGCTCGTGAAACGACGCACCCTAAAGCGGAAAATGTAAAAGTTTATCAGGACCTTCAGGCTTTGCAGGACAAGGCGGCGACTGCCCTTAAAGGCGTTTTCGCAGACCACAGAGCAATGACCATATCCTGTTGACAGGCAATGCCTGATTGGTTCCTGAGCTCGGAATCGCGATTGGGGCTTGTGTATTGCACGAGCAGACCTCTTATTGGGCCTCTGTATTTGCGGGCGATGAGTTTTCTTGTCGATTGAGCTCATCTTCAAGGAACCTTGTCACATCTTTGAACTTGTCTTCGTTGGCAGGATTGAGCGCAATCAATGCCCGGTGTGCGTTGAGACTGATTTTTGTCATTTCAGTTTTCGAACCACTGTACAATGACTCACCTTCTGCCTTGTAGGGTTCCTGATTTGAAGAGATATTCTGGTGGACTACATGAAACAGTTCTAAGACCCCGAGGTTATCGAGTAATCCCTGTAATCGTTCATTTGGATTGAGGAGTTGGATACTGCCTTTTGGGTCGCCATCCTCAACCAGCTCAAAAGCCTGATTTGCCAGAACGCCCAGGAAGGTGCTATCCATGACCAGACATTCATCCAAAATCAGAATATAATGAATAATTCCCCTGGCTCTGCGCTCTTCTATGATTGCCTTCAGAGGTACACTGGTCTTCACGGTGGCCCGGCCTTTTACCTTGATGCATACCACATCATCGTTTTGAGCGACCAGCAGAGGAGTATCTTTTGAATGCATGTTCTCAGTTGTTGGGCTTACGCAGTGTTTTTGGTAATAATAGATACGATGGACTGTTGAAGTACCTGCCCATCATCCAATGAACTTGAGATAAGTTTCATATTGGCTTCGTACAATATTTGCATGGCACTTACCAGTTCGTTCGTGGCGTAATTTGAACTTTGAGGCAATGCCCGAAACAAGACATAAGGATTGAGTTTAAGTGGGTTGAATTTTGGATCAGCCGGCATCGCGGATTCCGGCACTTGTTCCAGCTGTTGTTTAAAGCGGAAAAACTGACGTTCCATTCTCAACCATCCCTTGCGTTGCATTTCCTTGACCATGATGAGGGTTCTTATCTTGGAGATCAAACCATACAGCAACCCCAGAGCGCTGCGCTTCCTGTCCAGTTTCATTTCCCAGAGTTCCTCGCCCAGGTATCGCATGGCCGCACTTAGATTTCTGTTTCCGACCGCATCGCCCAGAGCAAAGGCCTTGGCTTGTTTGTTGCGAGATACGACTTGCTGGACATCCTCAGGACTGGCCTGACCCGAATCGGTGGTGTAAAGCGCCAGTTTCTCCGCTTCTTGCATCAACTGGCGCGCATTGGGGCCGACACTTTCAATCAGGGCTGCTCGGGCTTCGGGATGGATGGTGGCGCCGTTTTCTGCAAACACCTCATCAATACGTTTCTCAGCCTCCGGTATCCAGTCGGACTTGGAGGCATCCCAACCACGTAAAACTTCAACCTGGCCAAGCTTTTGGAATTTCTTGTAAAAGGACTTTCGTTTGTCAACTTTGCCCGCCGAAATGATTATCAGGACTTTCAGAGGATCCATCTGCTGAAATTCCCCAATCACCTTTGCAAGGCCCTCGATCACAATCTGGACAGAGGAGGTTCGTTCTTCACCCAGAAAATTGCAGTTATGAAACCAAATACGTTTACCGGTTCCAAAGAGAGGCATCGTTTGCATCGCCTCCAACAACTTTCCGATGGCTCGCCCGGCCTCTCCGGCGTTGCCTGCGGCAGCGTCGATCAGCTCTTCTTCATACTCCGGGAATTGATCCTTCCATTGCCCGAAAACAAAATTGCTACGTTCCTTGATGGCGAGTTCTTCATCGCCGCAAACGAGGTAGAGGGATCCTGACTCTTTGTAAGTTTTTCCGGGCATCAGGTGGTTTCATCATTATTGCTGGATTTCTTAATCTCATCCAGAATATGACGCATGTCCTCAACTTCATTGAATAGATCCGAGGAAACAAAAATAGGGCGCCTCTGGGCCGTTGCTAAGGCCAGGCAATCACTTGGGCGTGCATCCAGTTCAACTATTTTTCTACCTAACTCGTTGCGTTGCTGAAGGATCATTCTTGCATAATAGGTAGTTCCCTTGAGTTCGGTGATAATCACGCGATCCACAGTTATCCCAAAGCCTTGAAAGCAATGTTCCATCAGGTCATGAGTCAGAGGGCGCTGTTTCGTTTTGCTCTGGATGAACATCTTGATGATCTCACCCATTGTTCTCTCGATTTGAATGACAAAGACCTTTTGATCATTGCCAAGAAAGACGGCCTCCCCGTTGTTGACGGGTAAAATACCACGGATCTTTACTTGGATAACGTCCTTAGTCATGAACACAACTTATATCCCAACTTAAAAAACCTCAAGCATCAGGTTAAACATGCTTTCCATCAGACGGAGTCTGCCACTCAAGTTGACATCTTCAGATTTGCTGATGATTTCTTTTTTACGGATGTATCTACAGGTCTCAGCACTAAGCGCAACGCATTGCGTTCGTATTGCAAAAGTATTGCTTCTTCTTTTTTTTTCAGATTCCCATAAGCTTCGGTAATTCTCTTGAATAAAATATTCCTTCAATTTATATACATAAATATATGGTTACAAATTAATTAGTGGGATTTAAAAATCATAAATGCGATTTGTCAGACCCCATTAAAGATTGATTGGCATTCGGATTGCTATCCCCACCTGAATCACCGATTTGGGTATGATTTAGTTGGTTACTCCTGTTGGTTGAGAGCCGGTCGAAATTCTTTCCTTTATTCGGCCGGCTCTCATTCTTTTTCACTACCTTGCTTCTGTGCGTTGGGATACCAAACTTTCCCCGGATATCCCCGTTTATGAAGCCTATCGAAAAAAACATGAGTCATCCGCTTGACTCGCAGGGCAAGATCCCCTTTTCGAGAAGATCCTTTTACTTGAAACCTGCAGCATTCTATGTCGAGAAGGTCCCAAGCGAAACCGACTTTTTATGACGGGCAGCCAGTCGCCATATTCCGTCCATGTTGCGACCAAAGGAGCTCACAGTACTTGAAATTTGATCTGCATAACCTTCATATATCCATCTAATGAAAATTAAAGAACTGATCCTGGGGCTTCTTACTTGCATTTTACAAACCTCAAATGCAACGGAGCCAACCACTCTACCCAGAGTATTGATCATTGGTGACTCAATATCCATTGGCTACACCAAACCGTTGACAGAGATGCTGGAAGGCCGGGCAATCGTTGTCCATAACACGGGCAATGCCCAACATAGTGCTCATGGACTAAAGAACCTTGAAAAGTGGTTGGGTGATGGAAAATGGGATGTCATTCATTTCAATCATGGATTGCACGATCTTAAATATGTGGATGGAAATGGTAAGAATACAGGTTCCAAGGAAACGGGGCACATCCAGATTGAGCTTTCAGCTTATGCTAGGAACATGGAAGCTATTGTCAAACGATTGAAGAAGACCGGCGCCGCACTCATCTTTGGAACAACCACCCCTTATCCGGATAAGCCTGCTGGGCCACTTCGGGAAGCTTTTCAGGCAGCCCGCTACAATGCAGTTGCCATTGAGATCATGAAGAATCACAAAGTGACTGTGAATGATTTACACATGCTTGTGTTGAACCGACTTCAGGAGTTACAGCAGCCAAACAATGTGCATTTCACCAGGCAAGGTTCAATGGAATTGGCCAAGGAAGTAAAAAAGCACATACTCAAGGCCATTCATTTGCCTTAGACAGCAAGATCCATTTCCTCGGGATGGATCAAAAGCGAGAGGCGATACCTCTTGGTTTTTAATCAATAAATCCTTCGGATCAATATTACGGATACAAATGATCGTGAGTTTTAAGAGAATCGTATTCAGGTAAATGCTATAAAATGATGAGTAATCCTAGCCTCCATCACATCTCTGTTAAATACCCTCTCTTTGCAAATTTGATTGAATCAATTTTACGGTGTTAATCCATTAAAATCCACTCCTGCCTTTTTTTTCCTTGTGATGCGAGGGAACGCATCGCATAAACTGATATAGTGAAATTTGTTTTTCAATGCAAATGCCTGAGCGCCTGCGGGGCCATTGCCCTTGCAGTGGTGTCCACAGGTTGTGGCGGGGTCAGTGCGGGAGGAGGGGCATCGCCTTCAACCTTCTTCCTTCCAGGCGTCGCAGGACTGGACATACGGGCTGATCAGAGTTTAGTGCCCTCGACTCTTCTCGCCGAAGAATCAGCTCCAACAAACACGGTTGAAACGGTAACTGTTTCGTTTCAGGAGGCGACTGACATTCAGATTGCCGATCTTGATTCGTTATGAGATTCCCCTTAGCGCTTACAGCCAAGATCGCATTGCATATCGTTAAGCATAAAATTAAACGGACTCCCAGGTTTGCCATGGTCCTGCAGCTGGAGCCTTTGCATACATGCAATTTGACCTGTACCGGCTGCGGTCGGATCCGTGAATATTCCACGAGCCTGAAGGACATGATGCCACTGGAAGATTGTCTGGAGTCAGCAAATGATTGTGATGCACCCATGGTATCTATTTGTGGAGGGGAACCTTTGATTTATCCAGAGATTGAAAAGCTAGTCGTCGGTTTGCGTGATCAGGGCCGTATCATCTACATCTGCACCAATGGGGTGTTCATGCGAAAAAAAATGAGAGACTATCTGGCCTCGGTCTACGACGAAGCGTGGGAGCCAAAATTGAAACTTCTCCACACAGAGTCTTTGATTGATGAAAAAGATCTAGTCTTCATCCGCTCTGGTAAACCTTCCAAATCCAAGGTAATTGCTCCCTCTGAGTGGCTCTATTGGAACGTTCATGTGGACGGACTGGAATACACCCACGATCTAATTGTAGAGCGCGAGGGTGTTTTCAAAGAGTGTGTGGCAGCGATTCGAATGGCAAAAATCATCGGTTATCAGGTAGCGACCAACACCACCGTTTACAAAGAAACTGATGTCAGTGAAATAGAGGATATGTTTGCCTACCTCTCCTCGCTCGAGGTCGATGGCCATACTATTTCTCCTGGCTACGATTATGACGCGGCTAAAAAAGACATGGTGAAGCGGCTTGGTAAACAACCCGAAGATTTTTTCATGACCCGCCAGATGACCCGGGAAAAATTCGCACGTATTCAGGAGTGGGGAGAAAAATTCACTATCTTTGGAACTCCTGTTTATCAGGAATTCCTGTCTGGTAAACGCGAGTTGAGATGTTCCGCATGGGCCATACCAACCCGAAATATACAGGGATGGAAAGCTCCATGTTACCTGATGACTGATGGACACTACAACGGTTACCAGGAAATGCTGGACAAGGTGGATTGGGATCGATATGGCGTCGTGAATGGATTTGCCCGAGATTCTCGATGTGAGAATTGTATGGTCCACTGCGGATATGACCCCAGTGGAGCCTTAGGGGTAGATGCTGAATTCGGAGATACTTGGAAAAATGTTCGATACAATTTTGGTCCGAAGCCTCAACCTTATCATGAGGGAGCCGAGGTCCAGGCTTTCAACGGGTGTTCGATTAACAAAGGGCATCTGGCTGGAGCACGCCAAGCGGTTAACGAGCCTCTTGAGAGTGTGATTACAGGTGAACAAGAACGCGCCGCATCTTTTTCTTCAAAAGGAACTAGCGATGTGGTCTTATGATTTCCGCAGACTTATATGAAATGAGTTTCATGTTGAGCCTGCTTTGACTTCTTGATTGATCTCATCAAGCCCCTGCAAGAGGACGGTCGCCAGACCTTGACTTTCGGAGGCGCTATTAATGGGGTTCATTTTCTACATCATGTTTTCATCATGCGGTATACCCAAATTGAGACACTCAACGAGTCATTACTTTACTTTTAAACATTAGATTTTCGAAAATTTAAAAAATGCCTAGGGGACGAAAAGCAACCAAAACAAAAAAAGCAGTTCTTAATACCAAATACGATGCCAACAACATCGTGCTTGATAAAACATATGGAGCATGGGCTGATTTGAGGCGAGAGCTTTCCGATTCAAAATCGGATCTCGCCGAGCGAACAGAATTACTGGAACAGTTTTCTGCATGCGAGGATTCTCAGCGTGCTTTCTTGATACTGGACGACTATTTTGAACGTTTGTCATTATCACGCCGCGATTTTGTGGGGCCGGACTGGTGGGCCCGCATGCTCGATACGACCGGAAAGGAGCGGCTTGAAGAGACGGCTTTATTGTTCTTGAGAGCCAAACGCCCTCTACCTACTGAACTGATGACGCATGCTAATTTTGACCGGTTAGCACAAGTCGAGGAAGCGGAGAAGGATCACGAACTGATCACTCATCTTGAAAAATGGATGCTGCCTCCTAAAGTTGACCATCTCGATGCTCCGAGAGCTAGCGTGCGTGCGCTCTTTGAATTAGTTCCCGTTGCTGAAGGATCCAGTGTGGTGCGCGTTGAAATGCGCCTTACGTTATCGCGCCCTCGCAGTGGGGAGCGTTTCCGGACACTCGGAGAAATTAAAGATCTAACGACGCGTTCCTCGCATGAGCGCGAACTCTTCTCATCTGAAGATTGGGAATTTATCGAATGGGTCAATGAGATCTATCTTGAGGAAGACAATGCACAAGAAAGCATGATACTCAAGGGTGCTGACTTGCTGAGATGGTTAGCCAAATGGGGTAGGGAAGGCAGAATGGAACTGGATGGTAATCGAGGTGTACTTAGTTTTGCCGGGCAAGTAGCAGATATTCGTCCCAGCATCGAAAAGGGCGGAGCAGATCTGGGATTGCTACCTACGCTTCGCTTGGCTGATGGTCGAGAGTTGGAATTCAACGAGGCTACTTATGTGGTAGGCGATCCAATGCTCACCATCTTTGAAAATGAATTTTACCTTGTTCGACATGCCCCTCATCAGATGTTACTCGAGCGATGGGGGCAACAAGTTGTAATCCCTGTAAGCAAGTTGAGTCATCGCTTGTTGACTCACCTCAGAAAGACATCTGATTCTGACGATGATTCCATTTGGGATGAACTCTGTGTCGCGCACAAAGCCTCTCCGCAATTCGTTTTTGAATTGGAAAATGATACCGTGCGTCTTCGATTGAAGGCGGTGAGCGAGATGGATCAGAGTACATGGCAATGGAATGGCCATGAGTGGCAGAAAGAGACTGCCGATGGTGCTCAAGACACCAAGGCGGAGTTACTGGATGATGCCCGCGTGGATTCTTCGACACAATGGCTGCGGCGTCTCGACTGGTTTACCCCAGAGCCGGGACTGTGGATAGGCGATGCCACGGAAAACTTTCTGATTGGACTTTCCGAAGTATGGCCGGATCGACCGACTGAGGCTGCTTACCTGGGAAATGCTGCGTTTCAGCGTTTGTTTTTGAATTCAAAGCGACTCCGACCGAAGCTTGTGATGCATGGGAGCGGGATTGACTGGCTCTCTGTCTCAGCCGAATGGGAGCAGGAAGGCATGAAGCTGACCGAAGCCGATCTGCAACAGCTGCAGGCTGCCACGGGGCGCTTTGTCAAATTGCCTGACGGTGGTTGGGTTGAGTTGGATACCGATGCTGTTCAGAATGCTCAGGAAACCATGGCAGAACTGGGTGTGGAGGGACTTGCCAATGACCCTCAAAAAGTTGCTCTTCTGCACGCTTCCCAGCTGGATGAAACAGCCATTGATCAATTTGGTAACAACGCTCGTGTGAGAACGCTCAAACAGAAAATTGCGGACTTCAAAGGTGTTCCTGATCTTGAATTGCCGGAGACGGTGGATGCCGATCTGCGACCTTATCAGAAGGAAGGTTTCAATTTTCTCTGCCATTTAACCCAGATGAAATTGGGTGGGGTCCTGGCTGATGACATGGGACTGGGTAAAACGCTGCAAACCCTTTCATGGTTGGCCTGGCTCCATGTGAACAGTGGTAAAAGGCGCAAGCCTGCCTTGGTCATTTGCCCGGCCTCCGTGCTTCACAACTGGCGACGAGAAGCGGAAAAATTCACACCACACCTGACAACACTTGTGCTTGAAAGTGGTTCAGCCAGGCATAATCTGCGAAAGCAGATTCCGCAGCGTGATTTGATCATTACCAATTACTCCATTCTTCGCCGCGATCTGGAGGAGTTGAATAAATTTGAGTTCAATGCGATCATACTTGACGAAGCTCAGTATATTAAAAATCCCACCGCGCAAGTTACCAAATCCGTTAAACAGTTAAAGGGAAAGCGTCGATTGGCTTTGACTGGAACTCCCTTGGAAAATCGATTGCTGGATCTTTGGAGCATTGTAGATTTTGTTCAACCCAATTACCTGAATAACCAGAACAAGTTCAGTGAAATATATGAACCTAAAGGCGAGAATGCTGAAGTTGCCCAGCGTATCGCAAGGAAACGTTTGTCTGCCAAGTTGCGCCCATTGCTTCTGCGCCGCATGAAGAAACAGGTGGCCAAGGACTTGCCTGATCGTATCGATGAACGCCGTGACTGTGAGTTGACAGAGGAACAGCGCAAGCTCTACTTGGCCGAGTTGCGGCGCAGCCGGGATCAGGTGTTCAAGGCCATGAAACAAAAGGGAGTTGCGAAGAGCAAAATGCATGTTCTGGCTGCCTTGACGCGCTTGCGTCAAATTTGCTGTCATCCGACCCTCGTTGGTAATGATTCAGGTTCCGGTAAAACCGAAACATTGTTCGAGTTGCTCGAACCTCTACTGGCGGAGGGCCAAAAAGTGCTTGTCTTCAGTCAATTCGTTCAAATGCTGCAGATCCTGGAGCGCGAATGTAAGGTGAGGGAGATTCCTTCCTATATGCTGACGGGCGAAACCAAAAACAGAATGGACGTTGTCAATGCTTTCCAGGAGGATAAAGACCCTTCTGTATTTCTCCTGAGTTTGAGGGCGGCAGGAACCGGTTTGAATCTGACAACTGCAAGTTATGTCGTGCTTTATGACCCATGGTGGAACCCAGCTGTGGAGGCTCAGGCGATTGATCGTTCGCACCGCATTGGGCAGACACAAACAGTGAATGCTTATCGCTTGATTTCACCGGGAACAGTTGAAGAGAAGATTTGGGAACTTCAGCAATCCAAAGCAAAAACTATCAGTGATGTGCTTGGGGAGGAAGGCTTTGCCAGTAACCTGTCCAGTAATGATTTGGAGTTTCTTTTTTCTGAAGATTAAGATATAAAATAGCCATCGAAGGGAAGGATTGTTTGCCTGATGTCTTTTTCCTTTATTGAGTGGACGCCTGTAATTGATGACAGGATTACTCAAAAGGTATGTTGTACTGCTCTCATGGAGTGCGGGTGCAAAGGTAAAGAAGACATTGGATTCTCTTTCATCAATGCGTTTTCTGCGTGGTTGCTTTCCTGTAGCGCTTGGACTTTTTTTACCATGTAACACGCTTTTGCCTTCCCTGCTTCAGGCAGGCGAGCTGGTGTCTCTTGCCTCATTCAATGTTGAAAATTATTTATTGAACTCGGATCAAGGTCGCAGCCCGAAATCCTATGTTGCACGTCGAGCAGTTAAAAAATCGCTGCTTTGCATGCGAGCTGATGTGGTTGCTCTGCAGGAAATAGGTTCCGAAAAAGCACTCCTGGAATTAAAAGTGGATTTGGGAGCCGAATCTTTGTCCTATCCACATCACGCGATCACCAAAACTCCTGATTCACCCATTCATGTTGCTCTCTTGAGCCGTTTCCCCATCACTCATGTTGCCCACCATGTCACCAATGTTTTTGTGCTCTATGGGAGAGTTTTTCGTCCCTCACGTGGTTTTCTGGAGGTCGATATCGAAATTCCTGCACAGAAAAAATTAAAAGTATTTGTGGCTCATCTTAAATCAAAACGTCCGGTTGGCCATGCGGACCAATGGGACATACGTACACGGGAAGCTCTCTTGCTGCGGTCATTAGTAAATGCCCGAATGAATCTTGATCCGAATCAGATGCTTGCTGTTGTCGGAGATTTTAATGACGGCCCTGCATCGCGGACCTTGAAGTTTTTGAGAGGAGGGAAGGGCGAGATGCGGTTCAAAGATGCTCGACCAATAGAAGGCAGTCCGAAAAGCCTTCAAAAAGCTGATTCAAAGGCTGGTAAGCGTTCCACTGCCTGGACTCATTTTTTTCAGGATGAAGACATGTTTTCTCGAGTTGATTTTATCCTGCTGAATAGGGCTCTGAGCCTGCTTTATCGAGAAGAAAAGAGCTACGTTCTGGACATGCCTTATTGGGGGCAGGCTTCAGACCATCGACCTGTCTTGGCTGTTTTTGAGATGCCCTAGTCCTTTAGCAAAAAACACTGTCTGCCAATAAATCAACCCTGTCTTTCCAAAGGATCTGGTCTGGTTCGACGTTATCATTTCAAAAAGAATGGTTCCGGAATGATGGCGCTTCATTGCTTGCCACGACCAGCGAGTCGATTATTTCTTTCCATGCGCAGGGCAGGAACCAAAAAGGGAGTTGAAAATGTTTCAACCTCCTTCGCAAACAGCAGTTGCTGATGCCATCAGGATAGGGTTCAAGTTTTTGATTGTGATCGACTCAGGGCTGCATCCGCTTTTTCTTTTGCTTCCTGCGCACGCTGCTGAATGACATCAGGGGAGGGTAAAGACATCAGGACCTCTGGTGGAATGTCACCTGAATCGGCTAATTTATTGAGACATTTCACACGTTCATTGAGTGCTTTATCCGGGTTTCGTTCCTTTGAAAATCTGGATTTTGCTTTTTCACTGCGCGTACGAAGCAAATCATAAACATCGCCACCGAGGAGTGCAGAGATATCGATCTTCATCTTTTCTCGTTGAAGATCCTTGCTCCCTACTTTGTCGCCATTGATCGGACCTGACTTGTATTTAGGAAACATGATTGCCGCTTCTGGACATACTCGCGAACAGGCAGGGCAATTTGTCTTGCACTTATCATTGTTCTGGACCTGGATATGATCTCCGTCGTCTACACCATACACACCGAACAGGCAGAAACTGAGGCACTGCATGCAATTGGTGCATCGGTCATAATCGATCACTGGGAACCAGGGTTTCCAGTCTCCATGTTTGAAACTTGAAGTTGTTTCTCTTATCTCTTCAGCCAGGGCCAACACATCCTCAGTCTTCAAATGTCGACTGTCTTCAAATCGAACCTCTGTGTTTTCGCTTTGCAGGTCTGATGGCGGTTGGTCCTTGTCAAACTGCCCCAGAACCAGAAGAGAGCTGCGGTCGGTTGGTGCCGTCGTGCCTGTGGGGGTAGCGCGTGTTACGGAGAACCCTTTCTCCAGCAAGGCCTGCATGTATTCAAAATGAGCACTGTCCTTGGCTTGCTTTTGATCCTCCAATTCCAATAGGACGATGCGTAATTTGGATGATTCCGTAAGTTTCATATGGGTGGATTATTGATTTTTACCTGGCTGCTCTGAAGCTTGTGGTGGTTTGTTGTCTTCTGGAAGATTAGGAATTAGATCTTTCGCCTTGAGTCGTTCTAAAATGTTTTCAGGAGATTGTTCACGCATGTTCAATACTTCCGTTTGTTCCCTGTTCAATGGGGCAGATGCCCCCGAAAACAGCCATTTGACGGCTCTCGGGAAGCAGGCTGCGATTTTAACCGAACCTCCCTGGGTAAGACGCTGGAGTTCCGGATCTTTCCGCGCTGCCATTTCACAAAGATCGGCGACCGCATCAAATGCTTGATTCGTTTCGCACAATTGACTCAATACTTCTTTCTTCACCTCGGGAGAGATGATTTGTGCGTAGTTACAGTGACAATACAGTATGCGCGTTGATTCTTGATTCTGACTCATGGCTAAGTTACCCGGACAAACTAGTTTAAAGTCATTCAGGAATCAACTGCTTCGGTCAAGCGGTATGTAGGCTCAGGTTTCCCCGGACGGAAATGTTCGACGTGGTCCAGGGTTCCTTTTACCTCTGGATGGTCTGTTTCCATTTGCTGGATCGCTTCAATGACTGCCTGCTTCAGGAGGGTAGGGTTCGCTTCGGCGCGTAGGTTAATAATGAGCTGACCTTCCGTGATATCCTCTGGCAATTCTTGTGAGAGCTCGGGAATGAAATCATTTCTTACCAGGTTGATCACGGCAATCTCGCCCAATCCTTTATCGGGGCTCAAGGTCATTTTCAAATGTGCCACCTCCGCATTGCTTGACTTCAATTGTTGCTGAAGCTCAAGCGCTATGTTTTTGATCCATTCATTGCCATTGAATGTGCCCGAGGATTTGAGTTCCACCGTTGCATTGAGCCAGCCCAACAGCGCTTCCCCCTCAGCATAGAGTTCATAATCCACATCCATGGCAGTCTCATTGAGTGGCTCTGAATCCTGGATATGCCTGAGCCACGACTCAAGCCCCGTCCCTTCTCTGGCAGAAATGGTCAACACTTTTTTGCCTGGATATTCAGAATCCAACCGAGCGATCAAATGATTTAGATCTGCCTCAGAAATGGTTTCCATTTTGTTGATTACCACGACGTCAGCTTCTTCCAGTTGCTTGAGATAAATATAAACAACCTTATCAGAAAATTGTCTACCCGGTTTAATCCCGAGGATCCTCATCGCTCGAATCGGGTCAATGATGACGCTGAGAGGTGCAATTTCAAATTGATCACCATATATGCGGCGCAGGGGGTAAGTCACCGTTGCCACCAAATCAGTGCAGCTACCCACCGGTTCTGCAATAAAAACATCCGGTCGTGAATCCTTGGTCAGGCCATCTGCGGCATCGACAAGGGAATTGAATCGGCAACAAAAGCATCCACCTGGAATTTCTGCTGTTGCGAAGCCTTTTGATCGCAGCATGGCCGTGTCCACCAGACCTGATCCCTGATCGTTGGTAATCAGCCCGATACGCAAGCCTTGATCAGATAAATTTCTGGCCAGCCTGGAGATGCTTGTTGTCTTGCCGGCTCCAAGAAAACCGCCGACCATGATGTAGCGAGCTCTGTTGCTGTTTTTCTGAGTCACCCTCTCATTATGCAGGCATCCACACTTGAATGCCAATGCGAAATATCCCAGCCCTGAATCCCGGAGTTGAATTCATGTATCCAACTCACTAAGCTTCGTGAATGCGTTTCAACGCCGAGCCAACAGTGATGCCAACAGTGGACCCGACAACGGATCAAAAGACCCAGGAGGATGTCGATCCGGGATACCTGGTGATTTGTTGGGATGATCCGGTGAACCTCATGGATTACGTGACGCATGTTTTTCAAAAAGTTTTTGGATGGGAGCGAAGCAAGGCAGACAAGCACATGCTCGAGGTGCATGAAAACGGAAAAAGCATGCTCGTACGCGAATCAATGGAAATGGCTGAACATTATGTGCATCAACTGCATCGCTACAACCTGCATGCGACCATGGAGCGCTCCGAATGAATGTTACTCGTCAAGAGGATGGCCAATTCGAATTGAGGATGGAGGAGGAAGAGTGGAGAAGTCTTTGCCAACTGCTGTCTCAATACCCTTTAACGCCCGCAGATCACCACAGTCTGAATTCAAAAAACAATCCCGATCCAGGGCTGAAGGAATCAGATCAATGGTTGCGTGATTCCGTTTCAAAACATCAGACGGATCGAGAGCTTCAGATCAAACAATGGCTTCAAGGCATAGAGCCTGTCGATAACGATGAGGGGCACCTGTATCCGGTTTTATTTGATGCAGAACGTGCGGATTGGCTGATTGAAATTCTCAATGACCTGCGCGTTGGAAGCTGGATGTCTCTCAATTGTCCAGCTCCGGAAACATTGGCTGATAAATCCCCGGATTCTGAGGAGTGGCCCAGGATATGGATCATGGAGGTAAGCGGGATGTATCAATCAATCCTGCTTCAAGCTCTTTCTTGATATAGCATTGGAGGTCGGACATGGTGGCATTTCTTGAAAATAAACTTTGGTTTCCTGACCCTCGTCATTACGGCGAATACATGGACAACGGCCTTTTGGCGGTTGGAGGGGAAATGAGCGTCGAGCGGCTTAAATTGGCCTACCGTATGGGTCTTTTTCCGTGGACAGATCGACCGGTCACGTGGTGGTGCCCAGATCCGAGAGGGATTATTGATCTGAATAATGTGCGCATTTCACGAAGTTTGGCGAGGGCTAGGCGAAAGGGAGTCTTTCGATGCACAATGAATCAATCCTTTGAAGAAGTAGTGACCGCATGTGCCAAAACTCCACGGCCTGGCAGCTGGATTACCGAGCCCTTTATTCGCGCATACCTGAGGATGCACCAGGCGGGTTACGCCCACAGTGTGGAGTGTTGGCAGGAAGATGTGCTGGTTGGGGGAATATATGGCGTCGCGACGGCGGGGCTATTTGCCGGAGAATCGATGTTTTATCGAGCCAGCAACGCCTCCAAAATAGCCTTGCTGCATTTAGTGGATCACTTGCGTGTCAGGGGCTATCAACTTTTTGATATACAAATGGTGACTCCTGTAACTGAATCCTTGGGAGCTATTCAAATTACCAGGGAACAATACTTGGACCGATTGCAGGATGCGGTTAAGTGCGCTTGCACATTCGCACCAGATGTTTCAGATTCTAACAAGTGAACCCTCAACGTAATGATTCAACTATCTGTCGGATGGTTTCGAGATCTCTGGTTATCTCACTATTCTGTTTGGTCGCACCATGCCTCGTCTCATTGACACTTTTGGTCACAGCGAGGGCTCAGGAGAGTTTTGACGAACGATCTCTCACTCAAAAGGTAAAAGATGCGGTTGTTACCATCCGTCATATGGATAGAGCGGGTAATGAAAATGGGGTAGGCACAGGTTTTGTGATCGATTCCGATGGCCTTGTCGCCACCAGTTTACATGTCATTGGGGAAGCCCGCATGGTTGAAGTCTTATTTGCGGATGGATCCCGTCACGAACCGGTTGCAGTGCACGCTTGGGATCGGGCTCTGGACCTGGCTGTATTGCGCCTGGACCGGAAGGGATTGCCGGCTCTTTCCCTTGGTGATTCAGATGCCCTCGCCTCAGGAGAGAAAGTCATTGCAGTTGGGAACCCCATGGGACTGGAGCGCAGCGTGGTCAGTGGGCTTATCTCGGGGTTCAGGCGCTTTGACCATTCAAGGATGATCCAATTGGCCATTCCCATTGAACCTGGCAACAGTGGAGGGCCATTGTTCAATCCCCGGGCGGAGGTGCTTGGTCTGTTGAATATGAAATCTACCCTTACTGCCAATCTGGGCTTTGCAACTCCCATCAACGCCTTGAAGCCCCTTTTGGCAAGGCCGAATTCGATGACCATGAATAAGTGGTTGCGATTGGGAGCGCTGGATGAAGGACTGTGGACCTCCAGTATGGGAGCGCTATGGAGTAGCAAAGTAGACCGTATTTCAGTGCAGGGGAAAGGGGCAGGTTTTGGAGGGAAATCCTTGTGCCATTTTCATCAGGAACCTTCAACATTTCCATATGAATTGAAAGTGCGGGTCAAGCTGGGTGATGAATCAGGTGCGGCCGGCTTGATTTTTGGTTCGGACGGGGCGGAACGCCAATATGGTTTTTATCCGAGCAACGGACAATTGAGGCTCACAAGGTTTGATGGTCCTTCTGTTTATTCGTGGAATATTCTCAGTCAGGTTCAGACACCTCATTATCGATTGGGCGATTGGAATACCCTCTCCGTGCGCCATGAAGAAGATCAGATTTTGTGCTTTGTGAATGGTCAGTTGGTGATTGAATCGAAAGATCGTGCCTTGCGCCTGGGGCAGGTGGGGTTGGCCAAATTCCGCGATACGCAGGCTGATTATTCCAATTTCATGTTCAACCCAACTCCTGCCGAAAAGGTGTCTTTTGAGCCTGACTCGGATTTGACTCAACTGTTGGAAAAAATACAAATACATCTGGGGGGGGGATTCTTCATCAATGCAGGCACTTTTAGCCTCTATTGGTAATCAATCGCCCGATCAATTGCAGGACTTGGCTGAACTGCTTGAGCGTCGCACGGATCAAATACGAGGATTGGCTCTGGAATCACACCGCCTTCAAATTCAAAAGCAACTCAGGACTGAATTGAAACAAGCGGAACCCCAACGGAACCTTCTCAGAGCTGCGCTGTTGATCGCCAAGCATGATTACCCTGAACTGAACATCCAAGCTTATGAAGATGCAGTGAACCGCATGGCAGAGGATATTCGAGATTACCATTCTACGGAGGCCGGAGAATCTGATTTAATCCAGTCACTTATTGATTTTTTGTTCAAGGAGAATGGGTATCATGGGAGTTTTTCAGATTATGAAAATGCTGCGAACAGCTATCTCAACAAAGTCATCGATGATCGTGAAGGCTTACCGATTACCTTGTCAGTTTTATTCATCGAACTTGCTGATCGCCTCGGGATCAAGCACGTGACCGGATTGCCTCTACCCGGACACTTTATAGTCAAGCACCAGCCACAGGAGGGGGAAGTGGCATTGATTGATGTGTTTAATTCCGGAAAACAACTGACATTTGATGAAGCCAATGCCCTTGCTTTGCAATATCAGGTGAATAATGTCAGCTCTGAATACATGGCATCCGCAACAAAGAGAGACATTATCATTCGGATGCTTTCGAATCTCCGTTATTTCACTCGAAGCAATAGCGGATTGAGGGACTCCCTCCCTTACCTGGACCTCATGATTGCAATTGATGAAGAGAATGCTGGCCTCCGTCTTGAGCGTGCCACTATCTGCCTCCGAATCGGTCGGCGTGACATGGCACGATCCGACTTCGAATGGCTTTTGGAAAGACGACCTGAGGGGCTGCAGCTGGATCGCATTCGCGAGGCACTAAGGTCGCTTTGATTTTTCCCGCTCCTGTTCCTAAAATGCGAAACGATTCTGTCACCGCATAACGCTCTGCGGTATTGATCAGTTTTTCCTCTGATCTCTACCTTGCCTTGAGGCAGGACGCATGCATCACATCCTTCAGGTTCCACTGTGGCAGCAACAGCGCGCGGTTTACTTCTGAATCATCCGCAGTCAGGATTTTTAAATTGCTTTTGATTATGCTGCTCCAAGACAAATTTATGCCTTCATCAAACGGTGCGTGATCGAGCTAATGCTGGTTTTTTAAGCCACGTTTAACATCCTCAACAAATGTGCGAACATCTTCCTCCCTCGTATCCCACGAACACATCAACCGGCAGCCTCCTTCACCAATGAATGTGTAGAATAGCCAACCCAGATCATGCATGTGGTCAATGAGTCGACGGGGCATCTCAACAAACACAGAGTTTGCTTCCGGTTGAAACATGATGCGAATGCCTTCGATCGGTGTCAGGAGTTGATGCATCAGTGCGGCCATCTTATTGGCATGGGAAGCGTGTTTGATCCAGTTACTGTTTTTGAGCATTCCAACCCAGGGGGCTGAAAGATAGCGCATTTTGGAAGCGAGTTGCCCGGATTGCTTGCAACGGTAATCAAATTCATTCGCCAGATCGTGATTGAAAAATACCACCGCTTCTCCGACAGGGCTGCCGTTTTTGGTCCCACCGAAACAAAGCACGTCCACACCTGCCTGCCAGGTAATTTGCTTGGGTTTGATTTTCAGCGAGGCAACTGCGTTCGCAAAACGGGCGCCGTCCATGTGCATTCTGAGCCCCAGATGTTTGGCTCGACAGCCAAGTGCTTCAAGCTCGTCGACTGTGTAGCAGGTGCCCATTTCTGTTGATTGAGTTACCGAGACCACTTTGGGTTTGGGATAATGAATGTCCTGGCGCCTTTTGACCATGTCCTCCACATCATCCGGATTGATTTTTCCATTGGCACCCGGGATTGTAAGGACTTTGGTGCCGTTGGAAAAGAACTCAGGGGCTCCGCATTCATCTCGTTCCAAGTGAGAATAATCGTGGCATAGAACACTATGATAGGACTGAGAAAGTGATGCCAGTGAGAGACTGTTGGCTGCTGTTCCATTGAACACGAAGAAGACTTCACAATCGGTTTCGAATAGCTCTCGGATCATGTCCGAGGCATGACGCGTCCATTTGTCTTCCCCATAAGCAGGGAGGTGGCTGCCGTTGGCTTCCTCCAAAGCCTGCCATGCTTCAGGGCAGACGCCGGAATAATTGTCGCTCGCGAACTGCCGTTCACGTGTTGCTTTGTTTGTGTTTTCTGTCATCGGGTATGAGGCTTATGAAAGGTCTGCCATGTCGTATTCTGCATTGCTGCCTGAAACTTGAACAGTCCGAAATAACAAGACCACTTGCAGTTTTTGAAGAATTATCAGATGATTCCCTTGCAGTTAAACTGAAATCAATTGAGCAAACTAAATGAGCGACGCAGCAGAACAATTAAAAGCGTTTCAACCCTCCAAAGATTTTTTTGTAGGGATTGATTCGGATGGATGTGTGTTCGACAGCATGGAAATCAAGCACAAGGAATGCTTTACCCCCATGTTTATCAAACATTTCGGGCTTCAGCCTGTCAGTAAATATGCGCGCGAAGTTTGGGAATTCGTGAACCTTTACAGCAAAACGCGCGGGATCAATCGCTTCCCAGCGCTTTCCAATGCATTGAATTTTTTGAAGGAACGTCCTGAAGTACAGGCTCGCAATGTCGAAGTACCCCCCTCAGAAGCCCTCGATGAGTGGATAGCTCGCGAATCCAAACTTGGAAATGCCACTCTGGAAGCAGAAGTTCAAGGTGGGAATCAATCATTGGCGGATCTTTACGAATGGTCCAAGGCAGTCAACGGCCAGGTTGAGGACATTGTTCATGGTGTGCCTCCATTCCCGCTCGTTCGCGAATGCTTTGATAAAATTCGTGAAAAAGCGGATGCAATGTGTATTTCCCAAACTCCTGTGGGCGCGCTTCAACGCGAATGGGGCGAAAATCAGTTGGAAGGCTATGTGGCCATGATTGCCGGTCAGGAGATGGGTACCAAGACGGAGCACATCAAATACGCAGCCGCATCCAAATACCCCGCACACAGAATCCTGATGATTGGTGATGCTCCGGGTGACTTCAAGGCTGCCAAAAGTAATTTCGCACTTTTCTATCCCATCAATCCTGGTCGTGAGGAGCAATCCTGGCAGCGCCTCTATGATGAAGCTCTGGATCGTTTCTTCAATGAAGATTATGCTGGGGATTATGAGGATTCACTGGTGGCAGAGTTCAATCAGTGTCTGCCTGAGAATCCCCCCTGGATTGTTTGATGCGCGGGAAGCGAATTTCTTGTCATACATTTTTCAGACAAAACCGGTTACTGCTGCAAGGTGGTTTCCGGTTTTGTTCTGCCTACAGGAAAGTTTCAAAGTGATTCCAGATTGTTGCATGAACGGTTTGAATATCATGTGTGGCATCAATGACCTTGATGCGATCACTAGCAGATGTTGAAAGAGATTCGTATCCCTGATCGATGCGTTCAAAGAAGGCCCGCTCACTTTCCTCGAATCGATCTCTGGATGCAGGATTGCTGCTGTTGCGTGTTGCTCTTCTCTCCTCACTCACGCTGACTGAAACCTTCAGCAGAAAAGTCAGTGAGGGTCTTGTATCACCGATTGCCACATCGATGATCTTCTGTACCAGGTTGATATCCAACCCGCGCCCGTATCCCTGATATACAACAGTGGAATCAAAAAATCGGTCAACAAGAACCACCTCACCACGATCAAGGGCCGGCCGAATGACTTGGCGCACCAATTGAGCACGACTCGCATTCATCAAGAGCAATTCAGCCACGGGATCTATCGCCACTCCATCCTTCGGTGTTTTCAGAATGTCCCGCAAGAGTTCTCCCAGTCCAGTCCCGCCGGGTTCCCTAAGTTTGATGACGGTTCTGCCGGTGGCTTCAAGGCGTTCTTGCAGCAGGTCAATTTGCGTTGATTTACCGCTTCCCTCGTTGCCTTCAAATGTAATCAGCAGGCCTTTGGAATCTGTCGTTGTCATCATGGTTGTAATCGAGCTAGCTTGGGTTCGAAATCTGAAACAAAGAAGCGTTTCCCACGTTGCTCGATGGAATGCCCTTCGTTTTCGAGCTTGGCTTTCAGATCTTCCACACCCCCTGGGTATTTAGCGTTGAGTTCCCCGCCTGTCTTGAGTGTTCTCCAGTAAGGAGTGATCCTTTTGCGCCCTTTTTCTCGAGCTTCCTCAGCGGCATGCGCGGCTATCCAGGCAAAGATGCCCGTTGTCATCGGACAAGTCGCCCTTACTCGATGCTTAGCCGCAAGAAATGTTCGAACAAGATCAATCGTGATCAATCGTCCTTTGCGCACTTGCTGCATCACTGCATTTACTTCGACAGGTGAAGGGATGAGCATTTTGCCTCGACCCCACCGTTTCATTAACTTTTCTGGCATCGTTATCGTTCTGGGAAGGTCTTTGGCGTCATTCAATTTTTCCTCCCATGATCTTTTTTTACGGCTCATGATGTTGTTCTGATTCGTCAATGACTGTTTGTCCGGTATTTTTGGACCAAAAATGCCGCAAGTTTTTCGATGCGCTGAGTGTTCAAAGGGCCACCATGATCTTCATGAAATCCGGGCATCAAGGTTCTTTCTTTCCCAATCGCAATCCATTCTTTCCAGTAGGCATGGTTGCGTTCGATTCCTTCAGGTTTTTTTTCAAGGTCAGGAACCATGCTTGCCCTGTTGAGTGTATCGTGGCAGATACCACAGGCAGACTGAAAAAGCTCCTCACCTTCCTTGCCCTCGGATGGATCAAAATGGCATGACCGACAATGGCCTTGAAAAACGACCTGACGATTTCGTCTGGCCTTGTCGATATTGCTCATTCTTATCGCCATGGATCTACTTTTTTTCTTTTCACGACCGGTGAGTTCAGGAATGTGTAATTTGAACGAAAGCGACTTACGACCTGCTGTGCTGAGAACTGTCACCGATTTGCTGATGACACCTGATTTCCCCATCAGATCGACCGTGAGATGAAGAAGATCCGCTTTGCCCGGATTCAAGGTCCAGGGCAATTCAGGGCTTTTTGCAGCTGTGCAGCCGCATGATGGCATGATGGCGGTAATCGTGATTGGCTCCAGGGTCGGGTTAGCGATCTCGAAAAAGAGCGCTACTTTTTCCGATCTTGAATTCGGATGGATATTTTTGTGGGTAGCGTCATATTCCAAGAGAGCGTCTTTCACAAAGCGCCCATCAGAATCTCTGGGTGTTTTCAGCGATTTCGTTTTCTTGTTTTCGAAGCCCGCTCCCTCTTGCCTGTTCAATTCAGGATGAATTGGCAAACGAAAGAGAGCATCAGATTCATTGTCCGAGATCACCTGAGCGAAAACCGTTCCCAGCCAAAGGTTCAAAAAGACGACTGCCAGAGATTGCCTTTTTGTAATCCAATTTGACTGTTCCATTGGGATCATGACCGAGAAAAATCAGGTTTTCTTGGGGCGGGGTCCCTGAGGGGTGTCCTCTATGACCCATCCCATTGATTTCAATGCATCGCGAATGCGGTCCGCCTCAGCAAAATCTTTTGATTTTCGTGCCGTGAGTCTTTGTTCGGCCAGTAACAGCACTTCAGCCGGGATGGCTTCTGCCTCCTCCTTCAGCTCAATGCCAAGGACCGTGTTGACTCGACTCCATCCATGCAATTCGGCTGCTGCGGCTTCAGCTGACAGGGTGCTGTCAGCCATCTGTCGATTCATCTGGCGAACCCATTCGAATACCGCTGCCCAGGCAGCTGAAACATTCAGGTCGTTATCCATGGCTTTTTCAAAGCGTGCGGGGAGATTGGAACTTCCGCTGGCCTTGGAGTCTCCAGTCAATTCCTTCAGTTTATGCAAACATTCATCCAGGCGATTCAGGGCTGTTTTGGCACCCTGAAGCCCTTCCAAAGTGAAATTGAACGTCTCACGGTAATGAGCTGACATAAGCACGAATCGAATTTCCCGTCCGGTAAATCCTTTATCCAGAAGATCCCTGAGTGTGAAGAAATTCCCCAGTGATTTGCTCATTTTCTTCCCCTCTACCAGCAGGTGAGAGCCATGCACCCAATACTTGACGAATTTCTGACCCGGTTCCTGCATGGCAGCACCTTCGCTCTGGGCGATTTCATCTTCGTGATGCGGGAACACCAGATCCTCACCACCCAGATGAAGGTCGAAACTTGAGCCAAGGAACTGCATGCTCATGGCACTGCACTCAACGTGCCAGCCAGGACGCCCTTCACCCCAGGGGCTGTTCCAGTAAACTTCTCCGTCAGCCTCGGTGCGGGCCTTCCAGAGAGCGAAATCAGCGACGGAATCCTTGGCATATTCATCCGATT
>KB911983.1 GCA_000383715.1 Verrucomicrobia bacterium SCGC AAA164-E04 | reverse complement strand
TCTCTCTTTCTGGGAACAATTGACCGGACTCTCGCTTGCTTTGGGCCTCATGTTCTGGTTTCGCAAGCTGGGCAACACCACCCACCTTTATGCCGGTTGGTTATCAAGAAGGAGTTTTGGGGTTTACATGCTTCATTCACCGATCATGGTTGCGTTCACTCCTGCGTGCAATTCCATCGCAGACACCAGTCGCCTGATAGCCGCGGCTATTTTGACAATCGTAAGCCTTGTAGTATCCTACGTCGCAACAGACCTGATCCTTCGAATACCAGGTATCAAGAAATTTATTTAAACCACCTGATTCAATGAACCAAAAGACCATTCTTTCATTTGGGGAAGTTTTGTGGGATTTGCTGCCAGGGGGTGCTGTCATCGGAGGGGCACCATGCAATTTCGCCTTGCGGATGCATAACGGAGGGCACCGCAGCATCATGGTGTCGAGTCTGGGCTTAGATACAAATGGCACAAAGGCTCAGAAAAAATTGATCAGACTTGGCCTGCCGCTGGAAGGGCTTCAGTTCGTTTCAAAATTCCCCACGGGAACGGTAGAAGTCTCTCTGGATGCAGATCGCAACCCGAACTATCATATCGTCCCCGGAGTGGCTTATGATCAAATAAAGCTCAATCCTTATCTCGAAAAGATTGTCAGGCAGGTAGACGCTATTTATTTCGGTACACTTGCTCAACGTTCAACCAGATCTAGGGATACTCTCCATTGGTTGCTCCATCATTCCCCACCCTATGCCGTCAAAGTATATGACGTCAACCTGCGGAAAAACTGCTACAACAAGCAAACAATCCAAGAATCATTATTGCAGGCAGACATATTAAAACTCAGCGATGAGGAAACAGATGAGATTGCGAACTTTTTCGGATTGGGTAACAAAGACCTGATCAAAATGGGAAAACACCTCGTGAATCAATGGAATCTGAAATGCTGCTTGATCACGCTCGGGTCAAAGGGGGCGCTGGCCTTTGATGAGGACGGTGAAACGATTTACCAACCGGGATTCAAAGTCGAATTGAAAGAACCAGTGGGAGCGGGAGACGCATGCACTGCGGGCTTTGTACACCATTATCTGAAGGGAGACCTATTGAAAAAGTGTTGTCAAGTCGGGTGCGGATTAGGTGCGCTGGTCGCAACTCAATCGGGCGCTACTGAACTTGTTTCCATGGAAACCTTGGAACGCTTTCTAAATACTTGCTCGGAATTTCAGATAGATGCTCGATTTAAGCACCTGATTCCATCATAAGGAACGCATGTCCACTCACACCCAGTCCATTGCGGGCAGACATTGGAAAACAGGCGATTGGATAAGCATCGAGTTCAATCAGAAGAAAATCCTGAGTATATCAAGTGCAGCCCATGGATCAATGAACGCTCCATGGTTGGCTCCAAGCTTACTTGATCTTCAGGTAAATGGCTATGGAGGCGTTGACTTTCAAAAAAAAAGCTTGTCCGAGGCATCTTTGATGAAGGCAGTTGAAGCTTTGAATAGAGACGGTTGCCCACGTTTTTTTTTGACACTAACAAGTTCAGGCTGGCCTTCGATTCTAAGTAAAATCAAGCGCATCAAGGTATGGCGTGATAATAACCCAACTCTGCGAAAATGCATCGCAGGCTGGCATGTAGAGGGCCCTTTTTTATCTAAAGAGCCAGGGTATTGTGGAGCGCATGACTCCTCAGTCATGGAAGATCCAAACCCTGAAAAAATACAGGCATTGGGAGAAATTATACAAACAGATCCAACACTACTCACCCTGGCACCCGAGCGACCTGGCTCAATGGAATCTATCCTTCACGCATCTCAGTTGGGAATGCGCGTGAGTTTGGGACACACTAATGCAGATACCGCTTGTTTGAGTGCTGCAGAAAGCGCAGGTGCAACGGGGTTCACACATCTAGGCAATGCCTGTCCTCAAAAACTGGATCGACACGACAATCTCATATTTCGAGTACTGGATTGCGGAAGCTGGATGACTGGAATCATACCCGATGGGGTCCATGTATCGCCGGCTTTATTTCGTATACTTCATAAATTGATTCCGCTGAACCAAATTTATTACACAACGGATGCCATGTCAGCAGCGGGAGCAACGCCAGGCAGATACACGATTGGAAACATCGAGGTAGAGGTAGGTGATGATCAGGTTGTCCGTCAGCCTGGTCAAAGCAACTTTGCTGGATCCGCCCTGAGACCTAGTGAAGGAATAACGCGGGCAGCAAGGATGCTTCACACAAACTGGCAGGATGTTTGGAAGCATTTCTCTGAAATCCCCTCTCGTTGGATGGGATTGTCCACTGGCTTGTGTGTAGGTGCACCCTCAAATTTCAGTATCATACGAGGGGATGTGACCGTGGGGCTATCCATCGAAGTCAACAAACCTGCTTAACCGGCCTCCTTTGCCGACCATTCATGATTAACTTTTCATAAGTAACGGGGAGGCCATCAATCTCCAATTAAATATCAAAGACTAGTATGTTGCGCAGGGGAATACTTTGATTGATGGCTGTTTCACCAGGTAGAATTACACAGAGAACCTCCAACAGCCGAACAAGATATCACTGGAGTGAATGTGACAAATTTTGTTGTAAAAAGGTCAAGTTCCAGCCAGACAAATGCTTGCGATTTATTGAAAATGTTCACAAGCGAAATAGGAGACCTGTTTTGTAATGTAAAGAGGACACTTTTTAGGCCTATATCTATTTTATCTATTCTTATTTTTGTTTTTATCTATTTTTTTACACTTTATCAACCCTTCCATGGAATATTTTTTTAATATTAAGTCTTTAGTGAAGACTAGTAAGGAACGGTTAGGAACTAAACCCATTTTGACAGTCCGTCATGAAGGAAGGAAACCAAACAAAAAAGAGTAAGAATAATTAAATGCGCTTATTCTTAATGATAAAGTTTTTTAATGAATGGTTTTCGGGTTACCGACCATAGGTTCATATCTATTTTATTTATTTTACACTTGCAACGACTATAGATTCACCCTTAAAGTTAATTTAGTGAATGTTAAGAATAGATTAAAAACGTAATTTTCAAAACATGTTTGTGTAGGTCTCTAGCGTATATGTAGCTATTGTTGAGACATATTGTGATTTTTTACTCTATCTAAGCCAGTGAACATTTCTAAAAGTATCACTATATCTGAATTGGCGTCAAAATTCAGTCTGTCGCGAAGCACTTTGTTGTATTATGACAAAATTGGTTTACTGAGACCACGTAACAGAACATCGACTGGCCATCGTAGATACGAGCAGGAGGATTACGAAAGATTGAGGTTAATTTGTGCACTTCGAAAGGTGGGATTAACCCTTCAGGACGTGATAATATTACTCGATGAATTCACTGAACCTACCCAGGTTTGCGAGATGCTTCAAAAACGCTCCTTGGAGGTGGTCGATGAAATGAAATCGTTGGAGAAGCAGAACCTTGTGTTAACAGATATGATTTCAAAATTGAAACATCTAAAGAACAGTTCGCAAATGGCTAGAAACATTTGGTTGATGTTTCGGTTTGCAGATTGCGAGACTCGTTCACAGAAGCCAGAGGAAGCATCTAAGTGAAAATGAAATCATTCGATTGAATGAATGTCGTGCTTAGTAAAAATAATCAAATAGCTATTTACCTTTGTATGACTGTTTTGTTAATGGTCATCAGTTTTTGCACCGATCGAACGATTGTCGTTGAATGTGGCAAAAAGATTGGCATTAGAGAAAACATTACCCCCTTAAACCATGAGGGGAACACTGCCTTTGCGGGGGTTTCTTACACTTCTGGAAAAATGCAATCCAGTGCTCGAATTTCGAGTCCGGTGGTTTATGCATTCATTTTTGCTTTTTGCCTAATGATAGCTTCCCTGATTTATTTTTTGGTAAAAAATAAATTCTTTTCTGATGCACTGAATCAAACCAAACAGAAACTAAAAGCCAAAGATGACAAACTATTAAGACTGCAACAGAATTTAGAGGATGCACTCTCAATCAAAACTCATTTTCTTGCTACCGTTTCTCACGAGATCCGCACACCTGTAAACGGTATAGTAGGAATGAATCAACTGCTTCTGGAAACCGGGCTCAATGAAAAACAAAAAGACTATGCCCAAATAGCTACTAATTGTAGCTATAAATTGATAGAGACAGTGGACGCAATGTTAGAATACTCAAGTCTTCAAGCAGGCAAACTACTGATAAAGGAAGCTGATTTTGATTTAAGATTTGTTCTGGATAAAACGATTCAAAATGCTCAAAAGATCGCAGGTAAAAAGAAAATCAAACTTGAGATCGAAACTAGCCAATATTTGCCGAAAAGGGTGATTGGCGACCAGTATTGTATCAGGCAAATAATTCAGAAACTTTTGAATAATTCTATCAAATTTTCCAAAAATGGTGGAACGGTAACGTTTCGGGCGGCGTTGCTGGAATCTAATTCAGAATACCACACAATCCGCTTTGAGGTAGAGGATTCTGGACCTGGAATTCCGGATGCTTTACGTGATAAGATATTTACCCCTTTCGCACAAGGTGATGAATCCTCCACTCGTGAATATGAAGGATTAGGCCTCGGGTTAGCTATCAGCAAGAGTATGACCAGTGCCATGGGTGGTGAACTTAATTTTGAATCTAACCAGGGTAAAGGCGTTCGTTTCTGGTTAAAAGTGAACTTGAAAAATTCTGATTGAAAAAAAGCCAGCTTTTTAATGATAGATACTTAGTTTCGATTAAAACCAAATAAATATGAAGACGGAAGACCTCTTACAACAATACCAGGAATTACATAATAGCTTGAAAAAGCAGAAGTCAGTACTCTTGGATGAAATCCAGAAAATAGATAAGGTATTAAGCGCCAACGGAGGTCAGTTGGAGTCAGGAAAATGCAATATGACACTGAAGGAAGCAATCACAGCGATTACAAACAAGACTCCAAAAACAAAGAAGCAGATTTTGACCGAACTCATCTCCTTGGGATATCATTTCTCAACAACAACACCTATTAACTCCATCAATGCTACCCTTTATCTAAAAGATGCATTCAATAACAAAAACGGCTATTTCAGTCCTTTAAACTCTTCAAATCAAGATAGAGAGTTAGAACCAGCTGAATCTGATACCCAATGTTTCGCATAATTTATACTATCCAGAATGTAACCTGACCGGTCACCCTGTTTGGAAAAGTTAATATATTATTTCAACAGATAGAGTTTTGCCTTCCGCAGAAGGATCCAGAATGAGCAAATTCAAACTCACCAGAGAATTCGTCTTATTCTTTTTTCCTTGCAGTGCTGCTCATTCATATTGGCTCTATACTGAGCCGCAGATGGTCCCAATGCATTAGGTCTGTAAGCAAAGGTTTGAGGTGTGCTAAAATTTTCGACCCTTTTATGAGAAATCGAACGTAATGAATAGGTCGATTTGAATGAATACTTGCAGGGTTACCACCATCCAAGTCAGCTAAAAACTAAAAAAAACGTACTCATAAGCGAAATAAATCCATATCAAGAACCCGCGTCCGAAGGGTTGGATATTCTTATCGATGAAGAACTCTTCGGAGGAGCCGGTGAGGCGTCTTGCCCGTCCTATTCCACTGATGACAGGTGGGTTCAAAAAATAAGGCGAAAGCTCCAAAAAATCTACGGCACTCAAGTTACCTTGGGCAGGACTCGCATAAAATCCAAACCCTACTTCTCACGCTATGGGACAGATCCAAGTACCAGCACCGAGGTTTTGGCCGAGACACAATCCCTTTCCATATGCCGTATGGCGATTCTGCTCATCCAGCGAAACGAAGATTGATCCTATTTGCTTAGACCTTTTGTCACCATCAAAGTGTGTTTTTTACCAGCATCACCTCCACTCCTTTTCCTTAAATGGATATGGGAATTGGTATAGTAACAGAAATTTGATCCGCCAACATATTCATAACCAAATACCTTTTATTCAAGCGCAACCCAAATCCGGTGAACGTCATCATGATCATCCAATATTTCCAGAAACTCCCCTACTTCCTCTCTTTGCTCATCAGAAAGGTTGCATAGATTCTTGGGAACGTAACCGGGCTCGCTAGTTACGACTTTCCACCCGTTTTCTGCCAGCCATTGTGAAACAGAATGGATATCACCTCGCTCGCAGAGGAAGCGAGCCCCCAATGCATCCTCTGGAATATCATCATTCTGATTAGTAGCCAATGGATCAACCTCATTGGCGCCTGCTTCAATCGCTGCTTCCTCCAAATCGACTTCAGCCATTTCTCGATGAGCTTCAACCATACCTACTAAATCAAATAGAAATTTGTTACTGCCGGGGGCACCCAACTGACCTTTGCGAAATAATACCCGCAGTTCAGGAGCCGTGCGATTCGGGTTATCAGTCAGGGTTTCCACGATGAGCGGAACTTTGTGAGGGGTATACCCCTCGAACATAAGAGAGCTCAGCGTGGGCGCGTCTCCGCCCCCCCCTTTTAATTTGGCACGTTCAATCACATCCTTGGATACACTGGCCTTGCGAGCCTTTTCACACGCCTGCGCCAAACGTGGATTCATATCAGGATCCGGATCACCCAGTTTTGCTGCGACCACGATTTCACGCACAAGTTTACCAGTCGCCTGCGCTTTTTTCTTTGATGCGACTGCCTTCTTCGAATGGAGCCATTGACGTCCCATGGCCAGAGGAATAGCAACCTCTTAGCCTTTTGACAAGCGGACGATTGAAATTTGGAGTCTGGCATACCAAAAAAGGCACATCCGAATTTTATTTTCAAGGCCATTTAGATGCAGCCAATGGATCAAATCTTCCGCATTTGAAATAAATTTAGAATAAGCAGGCGAAAACTAGGGATCAGAAGGCTGCGACGTGGCACCGATGAGAACTTCAGCGTGCCACGCCTTCAGTTCGGACAACATTCGCTTAGCTCTAAGCCGATGGGTGTTATAAAGGCTTCTCTGCTCTGAAATATCCTCAGATAAAAGAAAAAGCTGTGGGTCACCGCCCACACGCTGATCTGACAAGAGTTTCCAGGGCCCATGACGCATTGACCGTTTGGAACCATAAGCCCAAAAGAGCTTTCGCTTGCGGTCAGGCATGACCCCACCCAGCAGTGCTGGGCCCAGTGAAACACCATCTAATCGGTGTCCATCAGGAACAACAGCACCCGTTAACTCCAATAATGTGGGCATGATATCCAAACTCATCGTCAAATCATCACAAACGCAGTTGGGTGGTATCTCGGTGGGCCACCAGGCAATCGCAGGCACCCGATGTCCTCCTTCCCAGAGACTGCCCTTGAACCCACGAAGATCCCCATTGCGGCCGTTTTTATTGGCTCCGTTATCAGAAAGAAAAAACACGAATGTTTTTCGGTCCAATTCTTCTGTTTTCAGCAACTCGAGTATTTTACCGATGCCTGTATCCATGGTTTGAACCATTTCACGATAGGCACGTGGTATCTGTCCTTCGGCATACTTGTTCGGCACCACTTTGCCTTGCACGCGTATGGCAGGATCATTGGGACCCTGATAGGGATCATGAGGAGCCTCGTAGGCAAGGTAGAGGCAAAATGGATTGGATTTATTTTTTTTTACAAATGCCAAAGCATGTTCAGTGATCAAGGATGTCGTATAACCCTTTTCATCTTCCACTTGCCCCCCATTCCACCAATCCAAAACCCCCATTCGATCATAATGGGAGTGATAATCAATATTTCCACTTACATAACCTCGAAAAGTCTGAAACCCATGCAATGTAGGGTTGAATTTTTTTTTGTATCCAAGGTGCCATTTCCCAAACATGCCGGTCTGATAACCTGCCCCTTTGATCAATTCTGGAAAAGTGATCTCGGCAGGATACAAACCATGGTGTCTGTTGGAATCAAACGCTGCGTAGATCACCCCAGGGATACCACTACGCTGTTGATACCTACCAGTCAGCAGGCCAGCTCGGGTTGGACTACATACCGGCCCACTGCTATGAAAATCTGTAAATCGCAAACCTTCTGCCGCCATTTTATCTAGATTGGGTGTATCAAAAACCTTGTTACCGAAGCAACTGAGATCACCGTAACCAAGGTCGTCTGCCATGATCACAATCACATTTGGCTTGTCAACAGCCCATACCCCACCCGAGAAAAAACATGTTGCAAAAAGCCACATTAAAAAAGGCACTCGAAGAACCATCGCGATGGCAGACTTGGATTCCAAACAAACTAACATGCTTGCATGATTAACATTGTCATTCATGTATGACGAGCAAGAATCAGTCTCATGGAAACACAAGGAAAAGTGGCAGTCATTACGGGATCAAGTCGAGGTGTAGGAAGAGCGGTAGCACTCAGGTTGGCCAGACAAGGATGCCGCATTGTGCTGAATTTTCGCAGTTCCAAAGAAGAAGCCGAGTCCGTACTCAAAGAATTACAAAAAATCGACACTCCTTCATTGATGATCCAGGCAGATGTTTCAAAGGAATCGGATTGCCTTGCATTGATCCAGCAAACGGTCGATCGATTCGGGGGTGTGGATATTCTTGTGAACAATGCCGCGACAACTGATTTTCTCCCGTTTGCTGATCTCAGTCTCCTGACGGATGCGCATTGGGATCGCGTCCTTCAAACAAACGTTAAAGGCCCTTTTTATTGTTCTCGCGCTGCCGAACCATGGCTTAAAAAATCAAAAAATGGAGGAGAGATTATCAATATTACAAGTGTTGCTGGACTGATCGGAAATGGCAGTTCCATGGCATATTGTGCCTCCAAAGCAGCTTTGATTAATATGACCGTTTCACTTGCTCGCGTCCTTGCCCCTCAAGTGAGAGTCAATGCTGTCGCACCAGGGTTTATTGCCGATGACTGGACTCAGCAAGGGCTCAAGGAATGTTATGAAGACACCAAAGAAGGGCATGAATCCAAAGCCGTTTTGGGTAAAGTATGTCATCCAGACGATGTTGCTGCTGCAGTTGTTTCGCTGATCACCGGATCCGATTTAATTACAGGCCAAAACCTAGTATGCGATGGAGGAGCAATGATTGGTCCAAGCGCCTGAGATGATTGGAATCAGCGATCAGAAAAGGACACACACTTATTTCATTTTCTGAATCAAAGATTGCACCAAGTCAGCCGGGAGCGCATATGTGGTTACACGATCATAGCGAGCGATGTTTATTCCAAGAACTCGCCCCTCGAGGTCCATGAGAGGCCCACCCATTGCTTCGGGAGAAAGAGGCATGTCATGTTGTATGATTTTTTGAAAACCAGTTCGACGGTCAGATATATCGCCGCTCAGCGCTATGTTGACATCCTGATCAGGAAAGGTGGCATCAAAAAAACCGAGAGTCACCAACTTATTCAGGGCACTACCATCACGGACTAGGGATATTGTGATAGTTTCACCAGCCGTGTGCTGACGTATCAAACGTACGAGATCCTGCGAGCCACCCACACCCGATGCATTGATTGCCATGATGAGATCTCCTGGTTCCAGATCCGCCTGCTCCGCCGCACTGTCAGCTACGACATCCAAAATGCGAGCGCCTGACTTGCCTGCTTTGATGAGATCGGGAAAACAATCGACCAGAAGCATCCGGTTCAAAACGGATCGCCGGATGCGGTTATCTGTCTGGAGGATGGCTTTTTGGGTAGTGTCGCTCAGAAAAACTCCCTCAAATCGACCTTCCGCATAGAGGGCTCTTTCAAAGATCATAGAGTTGAGGTCCCTTAGGATTAACCTCAGGAAATGGGTTTGGTGGATCGGATCATTCAAGTCAGCTGTCAAGGCTGACTTGGCACCGTTCGAGATTTCATTTTTGAGCCACCTGTCGATAGGTCTTGCCCCCTTATTTATGTGATCGGCTAGCGTATTTGGATCAAGCAAATCGTTTTCAGTTAAATAATCTGAACTGTCAACCGTAACAACACCCAGTGCTCCAAACTGTTTTGGCACCTGACGCGTTGATGCACTGATGACACCAATCCTGACCTGAGTTTTGTCCTCGTAAGGCGACATCACCCATTGCCCCATCTGAGGATCACCTGAGTCAAGCCAATCCACGGGACGCAATCCGAAAGCCCTTATCTTTAACAAAGCAAGATCATTGGCTTCATCAACGCTGACTTGCTCAGCCACATGCTTACTGTAATCGGAGAGTCTAATTTCGAGTAACTGCCCGAACTCGCTTGCCTTGGTAACGATGAATCCATCTTCAGACACTACGGTTCCAAGCGCCACTTGTTTATCATTGTCTAGGATTTCGACAACAGAGGCACGGTGGTCCCGGAACAGGTCATCCAAAACTTCCAGAGTCCTCCATCCGTTCAATCGGTCTGCCCTGCTAAGATACGAAAGGTCGGCAGCTGCAATATCAATCGTGAAAAAGAATGCATAAAGAATGCCTGTCAGCAAAAACATAAGGCTATTACACCTTCGTAATGCGTTCATCAAAATACACCTCGCTCCCTGCGGCCTGTTGATTGCCCCAATTCAACCGAGATCTCATCGAGTTTTTCTCCTCTAACGTATTCAATCTTGATGCGCGCTCCAGGAATGTTCTTGCTGATTGCCCACCTGAAATCGAAGGAATCGTCTATTGGAAAGCCATCGATAGATTGAATGACGTCTTTCGTTTTCAAACCAGCCTCTTCAGCGGCAGAACCAGGACGTATTTCCTTCAACAAAACCCCCTTTGGATGAGCCTCAACACTGACACCCAAGACACCTCGGCCCGACCGCTGTCGAGGTCCTGAGATTGTCTCTCCGGCAAGCAAGTCATCCCACATTTTACTGAACGTGCCAATGGGAGCATGGTAGTTATCATCCAAGGGTTCGCCAATGCGGCTGTGTATGCCAATAACCTCACCACTTAGATTGAACAAGGGACCTCCAGAGTCGCCACGCAATAGTTTGCAGTCAGTGCGCATAAAGCCACTTCGAGCGTGAATCACCATTCCGACCCTCAGGACTGAACCACGGTCCCGGTCAAATCCACCTGGGTGCCCCAGAGCAAAACACCAATCACCAGCAGTGTTGGATCTGCGAGTCCCAACGGGACTGTACGGCCAAGGCCCCTCGCCTTCCAGTTGGACCATTCCTGCATCCATGTAGTCGAAGTTTCCAAGAGTTTTCGCACCCACACGTTTTCCATTGGGAAGCCTGCAAGTGATGTTTCGATTCGGTGTACCGCTGACATGAGCAGCCGTGAGCACGAGTCCGTTTGGCGAAACGATGACCCCACTGCCACTATCTCCTACCCCTACAGTAGAGGCCATGGCGTTTTGAAGTGCTGATTGCACTTGACGTTGCGTTTCTCGAAAAACGAAGAAATCCCTATTCAGCGAGTCATCGGCACCAAGGTGTGAGACTGATATGAAAAGCAATAGCCATTGAAAAACGCATCGATATGTTGTTTTGCCAATCACCGTTTTTTTATATTGTCGATTAAATCTCACTCCCAGAGTCAGAAGAGGAGGCGATCTTACAACGAAACAAAATAGACACCATTCTTCACGCTAATCTTCAAGTAACCATCCGCCACCGTTCGATTTTATGAGCTGCGGTATATTCACCTCACGGCCATCCTTGGATTTACTGAGATCTGCACCTTCCATGAAAGCGAATAACTCGACTGTCTCTCTGGCTGAAACTGGAGGGTTGCCTGTTTTGAAAAATCCCATTATTTCCCGCACCAATGGAACGTAGTTTCCTCCTCCATTTTGTTCAGCGATTCCTTTGGTACCGAAAGTAGTTACCTTATAGCGCGCATGCCCTGTTCGCAACCCGTAGACAACACCTGTGTTCCCGTTGTTCCAAACCCCGGAAACCACATCTGTGTGCTCAGTAAAAGTGCGTGATACAGACTGACAACCGATGCCCATGACTGAAAACAGGGCCTCGGTTGGGTGAACGCCGTACCAAAATAAATCGGGATGGTGTGGTTCCAGACTACAAGGTCCATAGGATATTGCCCCCTTCAATTCTCCAATCTCCTCGGTTTTGAGTTTTTGAAGGCTTTCATAATACCTCAATGAAGAAGAGGAAAAACAAGGCACGTTGTTCTCATGGGCCAGTTTAAAAATTTGAATCACGTCTCTGAGTGATCCCGCCATTGGTTTGTCTATAAACAACGGTTTTCCGGCCTTGATCACGATCTTTGCTTGCTCTAGGTGAGGGCGGCCATCGACACTTTCGAGCAGGACAGCATCCACTTTTTCACAAAGGCTTTCGATGGAATCCAAAATTTCCACTCCAAATTCGTTTTTTAATTGTTCGGTGAATCCATCGACCCGGGTGTAGCTGGATTCCACATCATCGCTTCCGCCCTTGTATGCCGCAATCACCTTGCCACCAGGAACATGATCGGCATTCGAAGTGTCGTTGAGTATGCGGGTGAATGCGATGACATGGGAGGTGTCCAACCCGATCATGCCAAGACGCAAGTGTTGGGAGGTGTCCTGAGCCTGAAGGAACACGGCTCCAAGACTTAATGAAAGCAAGTTGATTACGAATTTATTCATGGAATGCTATATGCTAACCCGTTATTTAAAAAAATCAATCCATGAACATATCCACTTTGTTTGAGTTAACCGTGGGCTATTGGAAGGTGGGAAGCTTGGTCAAAACAAACTCGTCGTTGATTTGTTTGGCGGCAGGTCGTTTTTGTTTTTTTGAGAAATTATTTCATTGGACATTTCCATCATGGTGCACAGCAGTTTTTGTGGATTTTTTAAACCGAGTTGATGGTTCGCAATCATAAATCCAGGGCAATTTTTTGATCCACATTGACAAGGTCTGTTGGAGAACCCTTCAAGTTCATAATTGTAATTTATGGTTACTTCTTCCCCTTTGTGTATGTCACGCATTGCATCTATCCATACCTTTGCGAAAATAATATCACTTTCGCAATTGGGGTCGCAGGAATGGTTGAGGTATCTGCCCGCGTTCGACATGACGCTACCATCAACGGAATAGTGTGAGTCTAAGTCGAAGATGTATTCATTTCCTTTTTCGAGTGCCTTTAGAGTCTGCTCAAGATTCAGCCTGGGCCCTGAATATTCGACAATTCTTTGACCTTCAGGAATAAACTGAACAGCAAAACAACCAAGACCGTGTATTGCTGATTTTTTCGCCTGTACGATCGGGTTTTTATGTTTACCCATAATATTCTGTACTGTAAATATAACAACTTTATTAATTATTTTCAATATTTTTTTTTCAATGTGATATATGTATATTCATACTCTGACTTAAACATTAGATATCACTGTAGAATCCTGCTTTTAAGCAACTCAACCTCGTGAAATACAAAACTTGGACACTGCCTTTTGAGAGAGAAACTGAACTTGGCCCGAACAGTCGGATAACCTTCCACTCGCCGTCATTTATCTTTACAAATTTCCAGCATGCTGGTGAAAAACAAGACAAACAAATGACATTACTCATTCAATGTGAATAGTTCCTTTCCGAAATGGTTATTTACAACCCATGGCAAGGATTCGTTCCATATCGATTTTTCGCTGGAATTTAAATGACATGCACCTTGGCAAACAAATGCATGAGGAAGTATGTTCACCGCTTTAAAAATTCATCTCATCAAAACTGATATGGGTGCGGTTATGGATTCGACGATTCAGCTGAAGATAAGAATTAACCCAACTACTCAGGCATCTGGGTGATGTATCATTCAGGTATTAGCCCCCTCATTTGAATTAGGCAACCTCTCGCAATCTAGAGACGTGGTTTAGGTCGGATTGTCCATTGATCATTCTGTCTGAATAAATAATTATTTGATGAAATATATTCATTTTAATTTGAGTCAAGACCACGGTGGCATTGTTGCTGGTGTTTGTGATTTTCACTAAATGGTGCAGGCTTATTTTGGAAGCGGGAAATATCGATGAGTGCAACCAAGGGTTGCGATCGAAATCCGTAAAACCGTTCAGGTAAAAAATAAAAGTAGAAGACAATAATATGGCAGAAATGCATGAAGTAGACTATAAAATTTATGGTGCAGAGATGCAATTCGTGGAAGTAGAATTGGACCCTCAGGAAGCGGTTGTCGCAGAAGCAGGTGGTATGATGTACATGGATCAGAACATCCAGATGGAAACCATCTTCGGAGATGGTTCCTCTGAAAGATCAGGATTCTTCGGTTCCATCATGAACGCAGGTAAAAGACTACTGACCGGGGAGTCCCTTTTCATGACCGTGTTTCATAATCAGGGAATGGGTAAAGAAAAGGTGGCATTTGGATCACCTTATCCAGGAAAGATCATCCCCATGCACCTCTCGGAAATGGGAGGTGAAATGATTACTCAAAAGGATTCGTTCCTGTGTGCTGCAAAAGGAGTCAGTATTGGGATCGCATTCCAAAAGAAAATAGGACTCGGTTTATTTGGTGGTGAAGGATTTATCATGCAACGTTTGCAGGGCGATGGATGGGCGTTTATCCATGCAGGAGGAACGCTTTACGAACGCGAGCTTTCGCATGGTGAAAGCATCCGCGTCGACACCGGTTGTGTGGTCGCTTATCAACCGGGCGTTGACTTCGATGTCCAGTATGTGGGAAATATCAAATCTGCCGTCTTTGGCGGTGAAGGTTTGTTCTTTGCCACTCTAAGAGGCCCTGGACGGGTATGGCTTCAGTCACTGCCATTCAGCCGACTGGCTGGGCGTGTTCTGGCATATGCCCCGCAAGCCGGGGGAAAGAATCGTGGTGAGGGTTCGATTCTGGGAGGCATTGGCGGCTTACTCGATGGAGACAACAGCTGATCCACATCGCAGCATCCATGGATGGTTGCACCTGCAAAAAGGCATGCCGTGCGTGTTGTGAATAATGAGCATCTCGCTGCGGATTCAATTTTCCGTGCCGTGTATCCATCATTCATAGCCACGCACTGGCCAGCACCTTGCCTCTCAACGACGACGATAATGAAACACGGTAAATTGTTCATGATGCAAAACAGCTTCAGCATCTTTGAAATGATTTTCAAACTCAGGGAAAAACGCATCTCCCTCATAGAGGCCTTTAACCTGCGTAAGATAAAGATCACTGCATAAATCAAGTGTTTGCCTGTAGATTTCAGCGCCTCCACAGATGAATGGAATGCGCGTGTCGTCCCCAAGGATTTCCACAAGCCGGGCTGGGGATTCAACTGTCCGGGTGCCGGTGGCAGTGTAACCGGATCGACTCAGGATAATGGTTTCCCTCCCAGGCAAAGGGCGACCTATCGACTCAAATGTCTTGCGCCCCATGATGAGAATATGCCCCATCGTTTTTGCTTTGAACCATTTGAAATCATCCGGCAGATGCCATGGAATCGTGTTGCCTTTGCCTATCACCCGATTTTCCGCCATGGCGGCGATCGCTTGAAAATGTTGCATGATCAAACCGCAATGGGAGCCTTGATGGAAGGGTGAGGGTCGTAACCTTCCAGTTTGAAGTCTTCATACCGAAAATTGTGTATATTCTTGATTTCAGGATTCAAAATCATTTTCGGTAGAGGGCGCGGTTCGCGGGTGAGTTGCAGTTTCGCTTGCTCAAGGTGATTGGAATAAAGGTGTAAATCCCCAAAAGTATGGACAAAAGTGCCAGGTTTCAAACCGCATACCTGAGCGACCATCAGGGTCAAAAGCGCATACGAAGCGATGTTGAAGGGCACTCCGAGAAACAGATCGGCGCTTCGTTGATATAGCTGACAGCTGAGTTCCCCATCTATCACGAAGAACTGAAACAATGCGTGACAAGGCGCCAGGGCCATCTGCTCAATCTCTCCAACATTCCAGGCGGAAACAACCAGCCTGCGACTGTCTGGCGTTTTCTTGATATCTTCAATCACTTGATCAATCTGATGAATAGAGCGTCCATCCGGAGTTTGCCAATCACACCACTGCGCGCCATACACACGCCCAAGATTGCCATTACCATCCGCCCATTCATCCCAGATACTCACCCGTTGTTCATTCAGATAACCGATATTGGTATCTCCCTTCAAGAACCAGAGAAGTTCATGAATAATGCTCCGCAAGTGTAGCTTCTTGGTAGTTAGAACAGGAAAGGAATCCTGCAAGGGAAAACGCGCCTGCGCTCCAAATACGGCCAATGTACCAGTCCCGGTTCGGTCGGTCTTTTCCCTGCCTTCTTCGAGGACAAGTTTGAGTAATTCCAAATAATGTTTCATGTGCGTTTGCGTTTTTCTGGAGCGACTTCATCGTCGACATTAAGAAGCCGCCATCCCAAGGTGTCCGCTGTTTCAACAATGACAACCAGACACTCTGCCAGTAATTTTTTGCGCAGATACCGGTAAGCGGCAAATACGCTGAGTAAAATCAAAACTAGTAAGACCACACTCGTGACAGCCAGCCCTAGCTTTGCGATCCATGCCAGGCAAGCTCCTGCAATCATCAATCCTGATACTCGTGTGATCACGGTGGGCACAGGGTTCAAGCGAAACAAGACTCGCCGCTTGCCACCATCGAAATACTCGTCCACCGAATAGAGGTGCAAGTCAAAAGCAAGCCCTCCCGGCAACCATGCATCAAAACTAGTCCAGTCAGTTTGTAGCGACACATCCCAACCCATATCCTTCAATTTAGTTTTGAAACTGGCAAAGAAGTCCGGGCGTCCGTATGCGGTTTCATTCCAAAATGAAACCCTGTCAAATATCCCATCGGTGTAACTCAAAGATAAAGCTTCAATGCGCTCACGAGAAGCGCTGCCCATGCGACGCATGCGTGCCCACTGCTGCAATCGTGCAGAGCTACGTGCCAAAGGTTGCAACAAATATAACCATGCCAGCAACAAACCAGACCACCAACGTCGTTTATCAGAGGCGACGGGAGCTGTCAGGGAGCAGGCCACCGCAAGCATTAAAGTTGCGATTACATTCATCCCCGCCAATAGCCCGAATACAGGAAAACCTGAACCGGCTATCAAGAGCGGCAAAGTGGTATGCAGGTGATATTCCAAAGAAGTCAATAAAGCCACCAGACGGGAAGGTGCCGAACCATACATGGGCTGAAAAGCACCATACCCATACAGTCCATGGTAAACTCTGGAGGTTTCCAGCGGATTCCCCCCATCATAGTTTGCATAGATTCGACCATTCCACACATGATCACCCTGTGCGTTGAACATCGAGGGAAACTTTCGGCAGAGTAGCGACTCGGCTCGCCCGTAGCCCATTTGCTGTTTAAGAAAAGCACTGATTGTAGAACGTCTGTGGTGCCATACAAAGGCCCCTGGAGCAAAACCGATGACCATCTTTTTCATCAGCAGACGCCAACAAAGATCCACATCATCTCCAGCAATTCGAAACTGAGGATCAAAGGCACCGACTCTTTCCAAAGCTTGGGCGCGAAAGGCCATGTTACATCCAGGAATATGTTCGGCAATTTGGTCGGTCAGCATCACATGAGCAGGGCCTCCAGGGGTAACCATGACTGCAGCGGCGACAGGACCATCTTCGTTGGGGAGAATATTGGGCCCTCCTACGGCGGCCCAGTCATGGCTCTCAAATGCCTCGACCAAAAACCGAAGCCATAATGAATCGACCTCACAATCTGCATCAGTAAAGGCAATGATGGACCCCTTTGCTTTTCGAATACCGGCATTTCTGGCCGCAGATAATCCACGATTACTTCCCAAATCAACGAAATTGAACTGCGGAAACTTTGCCGCAATCGCCGAAGTATTATCATGCGAACCATCATTGACGATGATGACTTCAAAGTTTGGATATTCCAACCGTTCGAGTGATTGCAGGCACGGCTCGAGGGTCCCCCCTGCATTGTAGGCGGCAACCACCACAGACACCAAGGGGGCACCTTCAACTGACACGGAAGGTGTCTGAGCTTTGAAATGTTGTTTCAAAACTTCGAAAGATGGTTTTACCTTTCGATGTGTATCCGTAACACCAAATGACCAGTCTTTGACCCTCTTCCCGTCTTTATACCATTCATCGGTAAATGCAAAAACGACGGAACCTGCGCAGGCACTTTTTTCAATCACCTGCAATTGTTCTCTCAAAAACTGAGCCTGTTTGGCGGTCCCTTGAGACAAAGTATCCATCCCGAACTCGCCTACAACTAAGGGGCGACTGTCCGCTAAAAGCTGCAGTCGAGCCAGATAGCGACTCATGGCCTCAGGATCATGGAGGTAGATATTGAAGGATAAAAAATCGATTTCCTGAAGATGCAGGTATTCGGTCGAAGGATAGTTGCCATAAGTGCAAAGCAAAGAGGATCTTATTTGATGCACCTGGTCTGCCAGTTCGTCCAAAAAGCGTGAGACATTGGCAGCCCCTTGCCAGCGTATCAGTTCGGAGGAAATCTCATTACCGATGCATAAAGCAAAAATAGAAGAATGATTCCCTATTTGTCTTACTTTGAAGGCGATATCCTTTCGAATTTTTTGACGGTCTCGCTTGGAATCCAAAAAGGCATGATGCTGTCCCCATTGAAGATCAATCCATAACTTCAAGGCATGTTCCTGAGCCATATCCATGAACCACTGCGGTGGCACGTGATATACTCGGAGTGCGTTGAATCCGGCTGACCTGATGAGTTCAAAATCTTTGAGCGTTCGTTCTCTGGATGCAAATGCATCTCTTTTCGGATCTTGACCAAATGGACCATAAGCCACCCCCTTGAGTGGCCATAACTCTCCTTTCAACCGAAAAAATTTGCCGTCCACCTCAACCGGGTTTTCACCCTGTTGATGCGGAAAGGCAATCAGATTCATCTTGGTTTGAACAGAAGACATGACACACCAACCGCTACCAGAAAGGACTTCGATGAGCAATGTCCGAATCGCCAAAAGGGACTTTGATCTTGAATTACAGCACGAAAACCAACAATGCTGCACTAATTAATCAGCCCAAAAACATGATGCCCTCAATTACCATATTTTCATTTGTCTTTTGTACCGGTTTGGTTGGATTCCTGACCTGGTGGAAAACCCGCGGAAAAAACGAAGCTACCTCAGATAGCTATTTTCTGGCTGGACGCTCACTCACAGGTGGTTTTATCGCTGGGTCATTGCTACTGACCAACTTGTCCACCGAGCAACTGGTTGGGCTCAATGGAGCTGCGTTCAATGACGGGATTGCCGTGATGGCCTGGGAGGTAATTGCGGGCTTGTCCTTGGTTTTCATGGCACTCTTCTTTCTACCCAGATACCTACGGAGCGGCATCGCAACAGTGCCGCAGTTCCTGGAAGAACGTTATGATGGCATAACGCGCTCGATCACCAGCTTAATATTCATTCTGGCTTACGCTGGTATCCTGCTCCCCATCATTCTTTACACAGGAGCTACCGGTTTGGCTGGAATCCTCGATTTGAAAGCACTCACTGGGATTCAATCAGATACAACCATTCTGTGGATCATGGTTTGGATGATTGGCATTATCGGGTCCATTTACGCTATCTTTGGAGGACTGCGGTCCGTGGCGGTATCCGACACACTCAATGGGTTTGGGCTTCTCGTTGGAGGCATATTGATTACCTATTTTGGGCTATTAGCAGTGAACGATGGCGGCATCTTTGCAGCATTGAGTGAAATGAAAGAGGCTCACCCCGAAAAATTTAATTCAATCGGCGGCAGTGAATCCTCAGTTCCATTCTCAACATTATTTACCGGTGTGCTGCTGCTGAATCTGTTCTACTGGTGCACCAATCAACAAATCATTCAACGTACTTTCGGAGCCAGCACATTGAAGGAAGGACAGAAAGGGGTTCTGATCGCAGGAATATTCAAGGTACTCGCCCCCATCATTCTGGTTCTGCCTGGCATCATTGCTTTTCACCTCTACGCAGGGGACAATATCAAGGGAGATCATGCGTATGGCACCTTGGTAAGTAATGTACTTCCCAAACCTCTGGCAGGTTTCTTTGCGGCAGTCATGGTGGGAGCAATTCTGAGCTCCTTCAATTCCGCCCTCAACAGCACCGCCACTCTTTTCAGTCTCGGGATTTACAAACAACTGATCAGCCGAGAGCAGATGGATGACGCCAGGGTCATCAGAGTGGGGAAAATTTTTGGTATTGCCATCGCACTGCTTGCAATGATTGTAGCCCCTCTACTGGCGGGACAGGATAGCATTTTTGGCTACCTCCAAAAAATGAATGGCCTCTATTTCATACCCATTTTCTCGGTTGTGCTTCTAGGTATCCTCAACAAGCGCATTCCGGCATGGGGAGCGAATCTGGCACTCATAGTGGGTTTTATTTCAATTGCTTTGGGCTATTTTAACCCGGCGCTGAGCAAACATGTGGATGCCATGCATGAATTCCATTTCCTTGGAGCCGTTTTCGCAGGCCTGATCATCATCATGATGATCAGTCGCGTCATAAGCCCTCTCAGTAAACCCTGGGAGCACAAAGACTCCGCTCAGGTCGATCTAACACCATGGAAATGGGCCATGCCCATGGGCATTGGACTCGCAGTGGTGGTCCTTGCGTTGTATTTCGCTTTCGCAGATTTTTCGGTGCTTGGACAATAGATTCAATGGTATGATTATGATGGATCAATCGGGCACCTCAAGTTGTTCCGAATCAATTAAATAAAACGCCATACCTTCATAAATTTTCACTGGTCTTCCGGTTGACTTAAGGCATATTTGTAAGTGGCCGCCATGAAGGATCGCAAACTCGTTGAACAAAAATTGATGCACGCTGGCAAACGCCGTCGCTGGCAACAATCCTGGATGGGTCTATGGAAAGGATTTTTCTGGGGAGCATTGCTTTGGCTCTCCACACTGATTGTTTTCAAATTATTCCCTGTCCCTTTCGAGGTCTTGGCGTGGTCGGGCGCAGCATGGGTGACAATGACGATCATTGGCCCAGCCCGAAGTTTGTTCAAGCCTGTTGACCTTGGCGAAACGGCGCAGTGGGTGGATGATCAATGCAAACTCAAAGAACGCTTCACCGCCGCACTCGAATTTCAGGAGAGAGAGACTTGGGGAAATTTCATCCTCAAGGACGCAAAGCATTTCATTGAACAGATCAAGCCCAGAAATCTGGTCTGTTTTAAACTGCCCTCTGCAGCAAAATGGTCGGTTCTCGTTCTGGCAGTCAGCGTCGGACTTGGTTTTGCACCCGAATATCGAACCGAAGCCTACACTGAAAAAGAACGTGAAGAGGCCATCATTAAAAATACTGGAAAACAACTGGTAACATTCATCCGACAGGAAATTAAAAAACGCCCCCCTGCACTGAAACCCACCGAATCCGCCATGGCAGATGTGGCAGAGCTCGGCACGCAGTTGAGCAAGGGCAAATTGAAGCGCAGCAATGCCCTCAGGGACTTGGCCAAGGTCACCGAAAAATTAAAAAAAGAACACGCAAGACTTGACCGAAAACCTGCACTCAAGCGCATGCAGAAAGCAGCTCGCACTCCTGCGGAATCCGCTTCGCCCAAAAATCTCAATGCCATGCAGAAACGCATGGATACGCTCAAGCAGCAAATGGGAGAAAATGCGACTCCATCATCTGACCTGCAGGAAATGCAACGTGAACTCGACCAGCTGAAGCAAACAGCGTCAGGCCTTCAAAGTCCCGAAGGAGGTATGAACGAAGCCCTGAAACAATCCCTGACTCAACAACTCGGTGAAATGGCTCAGAAAGCTGCACAAACTGGAATATCCTCGGAGCAACTTGAGGCCGCACTTGCAAATCTGAAGTCAGGCGATTTGGAAAAATTCCTCAAAAATTTGAGTGATGCTCAGATCGATATGGAGAAGACAGCTCAAATGTCCAGCGAACTCCAAAACCTTCAAATGCAAATGGATCAGATTGGCAAAAATCTTGCAGAACAACTTGAAAAAGGACAGTCCACATTTGCCCGTCAAAACTTGATAGACAAATCCAACAAGTTGACTTCCGGGCAACTATCAGAGGAGGAACTTCAAAAAATGCTGAAAGAACTCCAAAACGCCATCCCGGAGGCAGCTGACTATGGGATAGTCCAGGACTTCCTCAAGAAAGCCTCCAAACAAATGCAGCAAGGCGATGAGGAGGGTGCTGCAAAATCCTTGCAGACGGCAGCCGATGAACTTGAAAACCTGATGGATCAATTCGGTGACATGCAATCCCTGATGGCCAGCCTGGAGAATCTTGCAACTGCGAAAATGAGCGTTGGCAATGGCATGAGCTGGGGCCAATCTAACAAACCCGGGTTCAAACCTGGCGGCAAACCGGGCAAGGGTGTCGGCACCTGGGGAGAGGAAGGTGGCACGTGGCAAAACAAATTACCGCAACGGGCTGCTGACAACTCGGGTGTCACCCGTCCAGAGATGGCAGGCAAGGGTCCCTCCGACCGAGGCGAAGGCAAGTTGGTAGATGGACTGACCTCGACAAAAGTAAAAGGTCAGTTTAACTCAGGTGCTCCTATGCCTAGCATCACTTTGAAGGGTTTGAGCATAAAAGGCCAAAGTCGAGTTGAGTTCACGGAATCTGTCGCAGCAGCTCAGGCGGATGCCCAAAGCGCACTCAGCCAGCAACGTGTTCCAAGGGCTTACCAGACCACCGTACGCGATTACTTCGACGAATTGGGGCCATAAATCTTAACATCAAGAAACATTAACTTTTATCAAATGAGTATTGAGGAAAAAATCGGTCTTTTCAGGAAAGACTACAACCGTCTGAAATCCGAGATTGGAAAAGTCATCGTAGGTCACGAAGATATTGTGGACGGAACTTTGATTGCAGTATTCGCCGGCGGCCACGTGCTACTAGAAGGGGTGCCAGGCTTGGGAAAAACATTACTGGTTCGCACCTTGAGTCAGGCGCTCAACCTTTCCTTCAATCGCATACAATTCACTCCTGACCTGATGCCGGCAGATATTCTTGGCACCAATCTTGTCGTCGAGACGCAGGCAGGAAGGAAGGCTTTCGAATTTCAAAAAGGCCCCATCTTCGCGCATCTTGTGCTGGCTGATGAAATCAATCGCGCCACGCCCAAGACACAATCCGCCATGCTTGAAGCCATGCAGGAAAAAAGTGTCACTGCAGGGGGGGAAATCCGAAAACTGGCAAGCCCGTTCTTCGTTCTCGCCACTCAAAACCCCATTGATCAGGAAGGCACCTATCCCCTGCCTGAAGCACAGCTCGATCGATTCTTCTTCAAACTCGTGGTCACCTATCCATCGGGCGATGAACTTACCGAAGTCATCAATCGAACCACCGATGGTCGGAACATCGAAGTAACTGAGATCTTGGACGGAAACAAAATTTGCGAATATCAGGAACTGATCCGCCAAGTTCCTGTGCCGAAGCACGTCAGGGATTACGCCGTAAGGCTGATTCTTGCCACGCACCCACAAACCGAAACTGCAGAGGATATCACCAATCAATACCTGCGCTTTGGAAGTAGTCCTCGAGGTGCACAAACGTTAATTCTTGCGGCTAAAGCAAGGGCCCTGACTGAGGGGCGATTCAATGTCAGTTTTGATGACATTCAACAATCCATCCTGCCTGCTCTCAGGCACCGTCTTATCCCCAACTTCGAGGCCGAAGCCGAAGGGATCACGACTGACCACATCCTCCATGAAATCGAAGCCAAGGTAGACCGGCAGGCCGGTGTATCGACGCAATCGTAGCGGCGACCCCCATTACAAAAAGACATTAAAATTACTCGGCTTCTGTTACGGGTTTGACGAGCTCCAAATGGTGTCAGCTAGTCTATGCTCATCAATAAAATGAGGATCGTAGTGCTTCTTGCCGCAGCAACATCGGTCAGCGTTTCCTCATGAGGGCTGGAAAAGTTAAAGCCGATCGAAAACCAGCGCATCATCCTTTCAATGCTTGAGAACTATTTAAGTAATCCCATCTGCTGGCCCCAACAACATCTCAATGTTTTAGAACTTTACCAGAAAACGGAATTGAGCCATGTCCACTGCGCCGTCCCGCAAAATGCCTTGACTGTCATTTCGCTTTACGTAAGCAATGCCGTGGTTGAAGATACCCTTACAGTGGGACTGAGATACCAATTCAGTCCAGCGGTCACAACATCCATCTCACCGCCCATGATGCTTCCATCATTGAGATCTAAATTTGAATATCGCAGTATCAATTCCCAAGCACCTAATCCACCGTTGGTGATGGAGAAATTTCGTTTTGGTTTGATGCGATCGTATAATCCCAACTTGGGTTTATAAGCATCCACGCGACTCTCACCCGTCAGAAACCAGTTACCATAAGCGTACCATCCGGCGAAATCAGTATTTCCACCTCCAACTAGATCGCTTTAATTGTGCACATATTAGGCCTGAACTGAAAAAGGCCCGTGCATGAACGCCGTCTCCAAGCCGCCTAGATAGTAGCTATCTGCTGAAAAATTACCGGTATCAACTAATCTGGGTGCAAGATGACCTTCAGGTCTAGCACGGTGCCTTGAAGTCTCATCTTGAATATTCGCATAACTACCCGCCATGCCGACATGCCACATGCTCGTCCTCGCTCAAGTAGGGAAGAGCAAACAACTTTCCAATGAAATGGTGATTACCATCTATTTCATTGATGTTCGTCCGGTCCACTTCCGCGAACCACCCTGCTGCCCAGCCCATTCGGTCGTCAAAGGCTGTATCGGAAATCTGAACACCGTTGTTGCGACTTGGAACCAAGGCTTCATTGAGGGACGCACGCTCAACGTATCCCATGTGCATGGAACTCCCCAACTTTCCATACTGAAAGGTTCTTTGATATGTCCCAATCTGATATCACCGATCAAGGGAAAATTTTTAAATCCGACATAAACATCCTTCATCACCGAATCATTACCCGCAAAATCTAAATCTGCCTTGTATTACAAAGGTGCTGCCAATCCGAATTCCACCTCAGAGAAGAGACGTAAGCGTCGGAACTCAGTGCCACCATTGACATCACTTAAGTTACAACAAGCGTTCCTCAGTATACAGGTTATAATGGCTACCCATGGTAATTTCAGAGAAACCTCTGTGACAAAGCGCTCCCGGGTCAGCGCGTGATAATCTCAAACCTGAACGGATTTGCTTCAAAAAAGATTTTGGCAATTGCTGTAGAGAATCGAGACATTAACAGAAAATGACAGTTCTCAATTTGCCCAGAGGCTGCACAAAAGACTACCTCATAAAACATTATCGAGTTCCCAGTGATGATTCCCTCAAAAAATCAAAGCTGTTCGCCATCTTCATCAGAGGCGAACTTGATATTTTCGCCATTCTCAGCGTTTTTGATCAGTTCCTTCTTGCGAGCAAGCGCCTGTTCTTTGAGGTGTGCCTCATGCTTGTCGGCACGTTGACGCATCACATACCTGACCGCAAGATTCCCAGCCAAGCCTATGCCAATACCATAGAGACCACCGAGATGAATTATTTTTGCAGTGATCCCAGCAATAGCAGCTGCAACAAAAGCGGAAAAGAACCAGCAGAAAACGACCCAGACAGTACGCCCCATTTTCAGAGCGGCATCTCCGCGGGTAAAAATTTTGTCAGCCCAACCAGTTGAAATGACGGCAGCAAATGCAACATAAGTTGTGGAAACGGGCAGCCCCATACCGGACGCAAATGCTATCACACTTCCAGTGACTGAAGTGATCACCGCCGCTCGGAGGGCGTCATAATGCTGCAACTTATCAGCCACTTTGGTCGGTTTTTGCTTGGGAGCCAGAGCATGGTCCTGACCTGATTTTGGAATGATCCATTTAGCCACTCCGATGCACCACTCTGGGGCATACAAGCGTACTAAGTCCCCTTGACTACCCGTATTGACTTCCGCCCTGGTGACCCGCTGTGCGGTTTTGGTCGTCATCCCCATAAACAAAAGCGCTCCACAACAAAACAACCAAAACCAGTGCACATCCACTGATCCAGCTAATTCGCCTTTCTGAAGAATCATGAAAACAGCCAGACCTGGTGAAGCACAATTGGCCAAATCGTTTTGCCCAAAGGCCACAGCGGTTGCTATCATTCCCATAACAGCCAAAGCAGCAAACAATTTGTTGGAGATGAGTTTCCCCCAAAAGCGTATGGCAAGAAATGTGAGGACCGAAAGAAATGCCCAGACAATCAGCAAAGCAACAGGCGCACCGAGAGCATCAAATGTGCTGGCCTTAATCGATTTGACCAGGGCGACATTCTTCATCCCTTTCATCACAAGAAAGTAAACTAATCCAGTAAGAAGAGCTCCAGCCATCCAGGGGCCGTGCAGTTTTATCACCTGAGGATCTTCACAGTCATCCCTCACCACTCCGCGGAACATACGTTGCACCAAAAAACCAGCAATTCCACTGACAATGATGGAGCAAATAATCCCTAATATCACCTTGGAACTCTTATCCCAATTGATCGCTTCAACTCCTCCCAGAGCAAATCCGGCTCCTAACAGAGAAAATACCAGACAAGCAGTGGTGGATACCGGCATGCCGTAAGCCGAAAAAGAGTAAAGCAACACGGTATTCGTCAGATAAACCCCGATATAAACGCTGATTGCTGCGTTGATTCCCGGCAAGCTTGCCGGGTCAAATATGCCTTTTCGGGCGGTTTCCATCACCGGGGAGGAGGCCATCGCTCCCACGATCACTGCGATTCCGGCGATCCAAACGGCCTTACTACGCGGCATTACCCTGGCCCCGAACACCGCATTGACAATATTTGCAGCGTCGTTACGCCCCACTTCCACAGTGTTCCAGATCAGCATGATCAAGGCGATGGCACCTACGATGTAATGAAATAAGGTTAGTTCCATAATTTTTCGAAAGCTCTATTTTCAAGGAGGCCCCCTGTGAATTAGCCAATCAGGCACAGGTTTTGACAACCTTTCATGTGTGCGCATGCTTTCTCAGAACACCCCACGGGTCAATTGTAAAATCATCACCCCTATTTGCCGTAAATTCGATTTTTATTTCATGTTCCAAAGCAAAATAAAATTCACATTATTTTACATTTTTAAATATTAACACAACAATGATACCATTTTATAACTTTTTATTATTTTTATAAGAATTAATAGTTAACAAATATTTATTTAGCAAATAATGGAAACTCAATAGGAAAAGTAACATAACCGTAACAAAACTGTTACTCATTCAATTGAAGGAGCACTCAATAGAGAGCTCAGTGAGAGGAACAAAAAGTCGACTTTAATGATCCGTGCAACCGCAAAGAACAGATCAGATCTGCAAGCACAACCGTGACAAGCAGTTTTCGCGAGAGCAAACGGACCAGAAAAGATTATCTTCAAGGCAACTTCGCGCCCAAGGCTCTTCTGTGTGGCACAATAGGCAATCTCGCCTATGACCAACTCCTCAACGAGTTCAAAATCACCAAGAATCTCAGTCCCAAAAAAGAAGGCTGCCGACATGTGGACATCGGAAGCAGCGGGAGGTTGATAGGATCACGTCCGTTTCCAACGTTTGGCTTTCATTTCGAAACGAGGGAGCGATTCTGAGCGGGTCGCTCTGACAGGTATGCGAAGCGCCAGAGACAATTGAAAGGCACGGGATAATTTGACCACCAAACCACCCACATCTTCGAGGCCTGCCTCGGGTTCGATGGTGACATCCAGCTCGACAAGATTTCTCACCTTTTTAACCTCAACACGGTATTCGGCAATACCCCCACATTCACGCACGATTTGATCAATGGCGCTGGGATAAATATTCACTCCACGCACCACTACCATGTCATCGCATCTACCAATGATTCCCCCCTCCAGTGCCAGGTCGCTCGAACCGCAATCGCACTTTCCCGAAGTTAAAGGCTGTACAAGATCTCCCGTCCGATACCTGATCAAAGGAGAACCCACGCGATCCAGAGTAGTGAGAATCAGTTCGCCTTTTTCCCCAGGATCAGCAAGGTTCAATGATTTAGGATCGATCACTTCAGCGATGAAGGCATCTTCGATGACATGCAGTCGACAGGCATGTTCAGGGCATTCATAGGAGACCGGACCAACCTCTGTCATGCCATGATGATCGTATACTTTGGCATTGGGCCATAGTTGCTTGAGTTGCCCTCGCACTGCGGGCAGGCTTCCTCCGGGCTCTCCTGCAACAATGATAGTATGCAGTTTGAATGTGTCGGGTGCATATCCACATTCACGCGCAACTTCCCCCAGATGCATGGCATAGGTTGGTGTGCAGCATAGAACGGTGCATTGATTTTCACGAATCGCTTTTAATCTTGTCTCTGTGGTCATTCCCCCACCTGAAAGACAAAACAACCCCAGCTTTTGAGCTGACTCAAAGGCCGTCCAGAACCCCAGAAAAGGGCCAAAAGAAAAAGCAAAGAACACTCGATCTGTGGTCTGTGTTCCAGCCCCACGAAAGACTCGTCCCCAGGCATCTAACATGTGATCCCAGGTTATTGGTGTATCCAACCAACGCATGGGATTGCCTGTCGTGCCACTTGTTTGATGACAACGTGAGTAGGCTTCCAACGGGAAAGCCAAGTTGGTGCCGTAGGGTGGATTCAGCTTTTGATCCTCAATCCATTCGTCCTTGTCAGTAAAGGACACCAATCGTCGAAAGACTTCCAACGAACCCAACGGAAGGAAGTCTCGCACAGCTTTCAGGCGAGGCTGGTAAAAGGCGTTGTCGGCCATCGATAACTCAAGCAATCGATTCAATTTCGCCAATCTGTCCTGTTGCATGGAAATAAATGCTGGTGCGGATGGACCGTCAGCTAAGGTCAAGTCATCCTTGATTGATCAACTCATGTCACGATAAAAAAGCCTTCACCATTTGGAGTTCGGATTACTTGTTTTCCGAGCCTCCTGCATCTGCACCATTAGCAGCCACGGCAGTAGGTTGCAATTTGGGCGGAGCTGGGTTGGGCTTGTATAAAGTGACCAAAGTTCCACCGACAGCAGCCAGCAATATACCGACAAGGAACTGGGGTTTAATGGATCCATAACCACCCGCCGGAGGGTGCAGGGCCAAAGCAACGACCGCATTCACAATGGGCGCACCAGCAAAAATAATAGACATGACAACCGAAGGGCTACCCTTGGCACCGAAAGCAAGGAGTACTCCGAAAGCACCAATCGCCCCGGCAATTCCTGCAACCAACGACCACCACATACCGCTACCTGTATATCCGGAAAAGGCAACTCCACGAGCCATCAAGAGGACCAGAGGCGCCAGGACTGCCGTCAAAAAGTAGGCAATTCCCACAAAAAGGAAAGCCTTGTAGCGACCATTGACAGGATCCTCCATTGTCACCTGTCCTTTATGAAGCAGGATGCCGTAAATCCCCCAGCATCCCACAGTCATTAACGCGAAATAAAGCCAAGTCATACCTGGTCCCGATGCAGTTTCACTTCCCATAATATTAAATAATCAAAAAAACTCACCCTAGAGGAATGCAAGGAGACGTGCAAATGCCAAGTTTGTATTAAAATGACTGAATCACTCGTCCTATTCGAAAAATTCGATAACGACCCCTCAGATTAAACTGTGCCGAAGGGATTGAAATCCTGACACTAGCAGATCAGAACAAGGTGTGGGTCGTGGAATTTTTTATTAGTTGGTGCACCTGAGACCAACTTGCATTTTTAAAATTAAAAGAGCAAAGGCGCATTGAATACCTTTTCAGGAACAGCCTTTTGATTAATAAGAGTAGGACTTCTTGTGCCTGATCATGCTGTTGGACTGATTTGAAAAACAACACATGCACATTTTGTGCTGTAAGCGGATTTTTCCACCCCCAGATTTACAAGTTACTCCCTGTAAGAATGTTTCATATACCTTATTACGAACTGTATCCCCCCTTTGATTCCGTAACAGACAATGCAAAATAAGCTCAATCCCCTTCCTCGCCTCATATGTTTCATCGTATGGATTATTGCATCTCAAAACAGCCTGGATATAATGGGGTAGGCCTTTTCGTGTGGCGGCATATATGGATAAGCTTTTGGTAATAGATGATGAAACGGATGTGCGTTACGCCTTTCGGCGCCTCTTCGATTCTCCTGACATAGAATTGCGACTTGCATCAAGTGGCGAAGAAGGCCTCCGCATGCTCAAGGAGTTCCACCCCAACCTGATTGTCATGGACATTCGAATGGGAGGTATGAACGGGCTCCAAACGCTACAGGCCATACGGCAGTTTGACACGAAAACTCCGGTTATTCTCATGACCGCTTACGGTGCCACTCAAACCGCCATCGAGGCAATGAAACTGGGCGCTTATGATTATGTCCTGAAGCCCTTTGATGTCCCCAAACTTCAGAAACTTATTTTCGAAGCTCTCAAGGCATCCAGAGATATGTCGAAGCCCGTTTCTTTCGAAACAGACGCCGAAACGCTGGATGACGAGCTCGGCATGATCGGGCGCAGCGAGCCCATGCAGCAAGTTTTCAAATTGATTGGGCAATTAGCAAATTCAGATGCAACGGTCTTGATAACGGGGGAAAGCGGCACGGGTAAGGAACTCGTTGCCAGAGCCATCTATCAGAACAGCCCACGCAGCAAGCAGTCCTTCCTGGCCATCAATTGTGCCGCCATCCCGGAAAACCTCCTGGAAAGCGAATTATTCGGACATGAGAAAGGCAGTTTCACCGGGGCAAACCAGGCACGCATCGGTAAATTTGAGCAATGTCACAACGGCACTCTTTTCCTAGATGAGATAGGCGATATGTCACTGCCGACGCAAACCAAAATGCTGCGCGTGTTACAGTCTGGAGCCTTTGAAAAACTGGGGAGTAATAAACCAGTCGAAGTGGATGTACGGGTGATTGCCGCCACCAATCAAAGACTTGAAGAAACAGTCCTGGATAAGAAGTTCAGAGAAGATTTGTTTTACCGTCTCAATGTTGTCCGAATTCAGCTACCAGCCCTTAGGCAGCGCAAGGATGACGTTCCATTACTGGTTCATTATTTTCTTAGAAAATTCTCCAATTTGTTTGGTATTCCTTCTAAAAAAATCAACAAAGACGCTTTGGAAGCCCTGAACCATTACGAATGGCCAGGAAATGTTCGTGAGCTGGAAAATGTGATCCAACGTGCCTTCGTAGTCACTAAAAGTGAGATTATTCTGCTCAGTGATTTGCCGAATGAAATCATTTCAGGCAAGCAGATGGAAGCACGCTCCACTGTGGAAAGTGCTTCTTCCATGCAGGCGGCAATCCCAGAAATAACCGAAGAAAAACAGATCCAACGCGAAGAAGTTTCTGAAATCCAGCCTTTGGCCGATGCAATGTTCAAGTGGGCCCGCAACAACCCTGACCAGAAACTTCTTCCGACTGTGGAGAGAGAACTGGTCAGACAAGCACTCAAGGAAATGCAAGGCAATCAAGTCAAGGCTTCCTCATTACTCGGAATCACACGCGCCACTCTCCGAAAACGCATCGAGAAATTTGACATTCGCCAGGAGGTAAATGTCGATTAACATTCTTAACGCAAGCCGCCGGTAAGCAACTGGCACTTGGAGGCCTTGGCCATCATATCCAGAGACTTCAGGGGGATACCTGAAGTTTTTGGTTGGATTCATCACAATGCAGCAGCACACCATGCTCTTTATAAGGTTTGAGCATGAAGTGCGTCGACGTGGAAAGCACTCCCTGCAAGGTGGACAACTTGTCAGAAACAAAAGAGGCCACTTGTTTCAATGAGTCTCCTTCGACAATCGCCAGCAAATCATACGTGCCGGACATCAGGTAGCATGCCCGCACTTCGGTATGCTTGGCGATACGGGAGGCCAGATGATTGAAGCCGCCCTCACGTTCGGGAGTGATTTTGACTTCGATCACAGCGCGCACACGTTCAATGTTGATCTTTTCTTCATTGATGATTGTGCGATAGCCCACAA
>KB911982.1 GCA_000383715.1 Verrucomicrobia bacterium SCGC AAA164-E04 | reverse complement strand
GTTCACTCATGTTGAGCGCGGAGCAATTAGGAATGGATGCGCAAGCATTGGCAGATGTGCTGGCATACTTGAACACACTGTAAGAGTTTTTATCATTCAACATTGGGGCGCCCATCGTGGCGCCCTTTTTTTCATTCGATCATCAAAAAGGTTTGAGATCTCGCCTCGGTGTTTTTTTCGCCGGAATTAAGACGGCCTTTTTATTTCCCGTTTCGCATCCACATGCTAGTTTGATGACCTAGTGTTTATTTATGTTCAAGTTGAGTCGAAAATTTAGCCATTACCTGCAAAGCATGGGTATCTTCCCATGGAAATGCGCGCTTATTTTCTCGTTCACGACGCTTCACGTCGATCTTGTTCATGCGCAGGAAAAAGACCCCGACGAAGCCACTGCAATCACTTCATTCAATGAGCTCTGGAATCCAGCACAAGTGGATGCAGATAAAGCGCGACTCATTCGTCTTGAGGGTCAAGTGCTCTATTACGACCCGTCATGGGCTATGCTCTGGGTTCACGATGGTGAACTGGGAGGATACATTGATTATGCAAGCGATGAATTGGATTTGAGAGCGGGTGATCGCATAGAATTACTTGCGCGGACAATACCCAATCAGATTTCTACAGATGGCACCGAGATCGAAATAACGGTGAAATCTCCCGGTACCTTGCCTGAGGCAGCTCCAATCACGGAATCGCAACTTTATGATAGCGCATTGAACAACCAAAGGGTTCAACTTGAGGGGTGGGCTCAGACGGTTGAGCAGATAGATAACCATCTTCAACTACAAGTTATTGTTGGATCCGAACAGATTGAAGTGACCATCAGTAGGGAGGCGAATGAACCGTTTCCGCTATTGGAGAAAACCTTGATTCAAATCGACGGCGTATTTACCAATGTCGAACGTATTCAGGATGGACAAACGCCCATAAAAATGTTCCTGAGCGGAATGAATCACCTGAGGGTAATTCATGATTCTCTGGATCATCTCTTTGATGCGGGCAGCGTCAGTATTTCTGACCTCCTGTCGGGTGAGATACAGGGAAGAGCGATCGTGGAAGGCCAGGTTACGAGTCACGATCCTGGCAGTAGCCTGACCCTGAAGGATGTCACAGGAGAAATAACGGTTCCTATCTGGCAGTTTGGCAATAAAACCTTAAATTCAACGATTCAATTGTCCGTGTTGGTGGAAAAATCTGACAACCGGATCAGATTCAAGGATTGTGTCTACCGTGATTACTTAGTGGATCAGGTTGGGTTGCAATCGCGCCCTTGGGAACAACCAGTCCTTCGCCTAGACGAAGTGAGCCAACTGTGCTCGAGCCAAAATAAGAGTCCTATATTGATGCGGGCGATCGGTGTCGTTACCGCTACAGATTATTCAGGTGCATCTGATATGTTTTTTCTACAGGACAATACAAAAGGTATACAAATTGACGCATCTGAGGGCAAAGGGCTTTTAACAGACGCCAGTTGGGTTGAGGTTCTTCTGGAGATCGAAGAAGGAAGCCACCTTCCAAAAATTCCGAAGCTCAAAACAATCCTTCGTAAATCACCTGGATTGTTTCCAGAACCTATCGCTGTTTCTTCCAGAACAATGGCACTTGGAACATTCCAAGATCAGTTTGTCGAGATAATGGGTTTGGTGACACACTATACCAAGCTTGGAGATTCAGTGGCTGAATTACAAATTCAGGATAGCACTGGAATTTTAAAGTGCCGTGTCAATGAGGCCCCAGAAGCATTCAAGGCGATTTGGCTTGAGTCTCTTTGCAGAGTAAGGGGCGTATGTCGTCGTGTAAGTGATGTACAGGGCAACAATAATTCCCCGGAATTACTGGTCGCCGATTCCAGTCAGATTTACATTGAAAGACCCCCTTCTGAATTTCCCTTCGCCTCAAATTTGTCCAGGATTAAAGACGTTCGGGATGGTTTGAAATTTACGTTTGGACAACGAAGCGTGGTTCAGGGAATCGTTACTTATATAGCAAACTCCGGCGATTTCTATCTTGCGGACCCATCTGGTGCCATTCATGTAACATTAAAGGGTGAAGATGCTCCAGAAGTAGGAAGTTCATTGAAAGTCTCTGGATTCCCTGGTCGCCAGAGGAAAACAAATGGGGCTCGAACTTGCAGTGAAGGCACCAGGCGATGAAATGCTGCAACCAATCATTAGAGAGCCGCTCGAGCATTTCGAGCGCCTGCAAGAAGAACTTATTGGCCTGCCCGTCCTTGTCAGTGGAACGATAGCGAGCATTTTCAACAACAATAAAAAAACAACGATATATCTACTCGACAACGAAAATATTGTTTCTATCAACGCTCCCGCGGAGTTAGGAAAATTAAAGCCGGGAGCCGAGATTTTAACGGAAGCCATTTACCTGGCCGCTTACAACGAGACTGGTTATCTTAATGGCTACGACCTCAAGATAATAGACCCTCAAAAAGTTGAGGTCACCCGCGCACCTCCTCTTATCAATCGTCGCTCGCTGGTGACGATACTCTTCTTCATCGGAGTTCTCGCCCTGGCGTTCTGGGTTTGGAACATGTTGCTGCGTCGTAAAGTAAGATCTCAAGTGGATGAGATTGAGAATCGCCTACTGAAAGAAAAAACACTGGAGAATCGATTTGAGGGGCTAGTTGAGAGCGCACATGATTGTGTCTTTACCTGTTCAAGAGTTGGTAACATTATAACTTTGAATCGTTTTGGTCAGGATTTACTTGGTTACACTGTTGAAGAAATCAAAACAATCCATCTGAAAGATATCTTAGGGAAGCACTCCGAAATATTGCTTGGAGAAATCGAAAGTTCCGATCAGTTATTGGCTGGTGGCAAATATGAAGAGGTTCAGGTGAAAAGACGTGATGGATCTACCTTCTGGTCGGAAATAGGTCTCAAAGCGCTGCTCGAGCCAAACACGAGTGGTTTTATTCTGGGCATTGTGCGCGATGTGAGCTGGCGAAAAAATGCGGAAAAGGAACTACTGGAAGCCAAGGAAAAAGCTGAGGCGGCTGACAGAGCTAAAAGTCAGTTTCTTGCAAATATGAGCCATGAAATTCGAACTCCTATGAACGGCGTCATTGGCATGGCAGGTCTGCTGGTAGATAGTCCGATGAATCAGGAACAAAAGGAATGTGTCGAGGCTATTCAGAAATCAGGTAAATCCTTACTGAGTGTCATCAACGATATTCTTGATTTTTCAAAAATTGAAGCAAATCTCCTCACACTGGAAAAACGCTTATACGATCCATGGACCTTACTTGAACACGCCGTCGAGTCCTTGGACCCGCAAGCTATTAAAAAAGGAATTTGGTTATCGCTCTTCATATCCAAAGAGGTCCCAGAACGCTTGCTAGGCGATGAGCTGCGTGTGCGCCAGATTTTATGGAATCTGATTGGAAACGCGCTCAAGTTCACCGATGAGGGAGAGGTATTGGTTTCTGTCAAGATGGTCGAGCTTGACGGGCATCATGTTGAGGTATCCGTAAAAGACACGGGAATCGGCATGGACCTTGTTCAGTTTAAAAAACTATTCAAACCCTTTTCACAGGCAGACGATTCAACAACGCGTCGATTTGGGGGGACGGGTTTGGGATTGGCAATATGCAAACAACTCGTTGTGGCTATGGGTGGTGATATAAACGTGAAGTCTTCTTCTGGCGAAGGGTCTGAGTTTGTGTTCACGATCCCTGTGTCCCGGGATCAGGTAGGTCAGCATCAAGACTCGCCACTAACGGCCAATGATATCTCGGCGATTCTTGTTGGAAGCGAATTCAATGCTCGGGAAGCTTTGCATTCTTACTTGAATGACCTTGGAGTGAATACCATTGTTTGCAAGGCGCTATCTGACTTCAATCAGGTGTATCTTCAAAATAAACAACCTTATAAGAAACAGGTTGTATTCATCTGCAACGAGGAGTGGACAGGAAACAATCTGCTTTGCAAACAGCTTCAAGAGTTGCAAAAAGAAGATTCGGATTTGCGAATTATTTTGCTTAGAAGAAGAAACACCCCCCCTCAAGCGCCTCAATTCTCATCAGTACTTCGCTTTCCGATTAGAAAAAAAGAATTAATCAAGGTCTTGAATCAAGATCTGTCCGTTGATTTGGACAAAAAACAAACATTTGAAAAATCTACTGAACAAGGCTCTTTAACGGTTCTGGTGGCAGAGGATAACGCGATTAACGGCAAGTTGATGCGGTCGCAACTTTTAGCCCTTGGTCACACGCCCGTATTGGTTTCCGATGGGCAGGCGTTACTGGATCAGATCGACGAAATAAACTATGACCTGATCCTCATAGATTGCCAAATGCCGGTCATGGACGGATTTGAAGCGACCCGTCGTATTCGTTCTTCAGAAAGACACAAAAACGCGATCATTCTTGCAATCACAGCTGCTGTCAGTAACGAAGATCATAGAAAATGCACAGAATCAGGCATGAACGGTTTTATTACCAAACCCATCGAAATTAATAGACTCAATCAAGTTCTGCAGGAAGCTTCCAGTGGCCTTGATCAAAAATAGGTAAGAGTTTTATTATGATCAATAGCTATCCTGACTGCCCGGCGAACTTCTATCTATCACCCAAAAAACAAAACATCTCCCTGCCCTGATTCAGCTTTCCATGCAACACCAATGAGCGTTTCCAATCTGCTCATTGGTGCGGTGGCAGTGTTTACACATCAGAAATTTTCCACGGACCGGTAATGGCAATGGTGATTCCTGGGCGTTGGATATTGACAAAAAGTGTGGGATGGTTGGGTGCAAAAGTGACCCCGCAAAGTTCTGAGTTCCCAACATAACTTGATCTTGCGAGCGTGTAAATTTTTCCGGTCGGTGTGATGCCACGCAGGTATTGTTCCTTCGCGCCATCTTCACTCAGCACGACGTCACCCCAGGGAGCCACCGTCAGGTTATCACCGTATTCCAGAAGTTGACTGTTGTTGGGTTCCAGATAAAGCATGACCCTGCCTGGCTGATTCAGCTCTTTCTTTGTTCCTTCATGGGGGCTTGGTTCGTAGATGAATATCTGACCCGATTTGGCAATACCTCCGCTGGTACAGGCAAAATAGATGCGATTGTTGCCATACCACATCCCTTCACCACGAGCAAAAATGGCAGCACCCGCTTTGTAGGCATTCTCGCGTAATTTGTCACACGGATTTTCGGTGTCCTCCAGGTCCATCCATTCAACTTCCATGGATTGTTCGACAGGAAATCGTGGCTGACCCTTGTCCGGCCAGTTCCTTGTATCACAACTTGCCTGTCCTTTAATCACCATGGCTTGGAGCTTACCGCCCGCTTGCAGGTTTTCCGGTTCATTGGGAATAAATCGCGTGATCAAGCCATCCTCACGGTCTTCTGTCTGGTAAACGATTCCAGAGGCGGGATCTACCGCCACAGCTTCGTGATTGAAGCGTCCCATGTCCTTGAGAGGTACAGGATCGACAAGGCCGATCTTGCTCGTCGCAGGCACTTCGAAATTGTAGCCATGGTCGAATTCCCGATGTTCATCGGATTTGGAGACCGTTTCTTCGCAAGTGATCCATGTGCCCCAGGGGGTGGGACCACCTGCGCAATTGCGCTCGGTACCGGCGAGGCTCAGGAATTGTTTCTCTACACGTCGTGTGTTTGGATCGTAGACAATATTAGTCGTTCCTCCCAATTGCGGACGCGTGCCATGACCTGGATCGTATAGCTTCTTGGGATCCAGTTTACCAAGGTTTTCATTCAGGATGCCATAAGGTCCTTCGAAGGTCTGGTTGTCTGAGAGTTCATGATTCCGCACTAGAATGACCTTTCCGTTTTTACCGGCGAAAGCAGCCATACCGTCCGGATCTCCCGGGGTCTTCAGTCCATCCGACATGGTATCGCCTGTGACGGAAAGCACTTCGTATGAGAAGCCCGCAGGTAAATCCAGAAGTCTTTTGGGATCTGCCAGCAAATCACCGTATTTCGTTTCCTCGCTTTGGTAAGGTTGAGTGACAGTGGGAGCCTTACGAATCTCCTTTTCGTTGGCATTTAGTTTTAGATGCCGTTGGAGTCCGAGAAATCCAGCCGCGGTCATGCTTGCGGATTGAATAAATTGTCGACGTGTACCGATCATGTATCGCCAATGTAATCAGCATCCTTAATTTGTCACGCGACAAAACGGTGACCTTGCCGTAAATGGTCGTTTTTCAACGACGGATGACTTCAGTCCGCTCGGGCATGCATCTTGATTCATCAGATGCATCCGTCTTTTGAGTCCAAACTTGTGAAAATATGTAAAACTGTCTAGTTTGCAGTGCGATTGAACTACCAGCCCCACTGAATTTCCATGTCCAAAGACGCTCGTATTCCCTTGATTGAAATCCTCGAAATGGCAGCGGGTGAGGGTTTGCCGCAGGAGCTGATTTCCGGTGAAAATGTAAGGGATGTCTCCATCTACCACGATCTCATCGATCATGGGTATCTCATGGGAACCGTTCTCAGCGATGGACGTAGACCGTATTATATCGAAAGTTGTCATATCACAGCCAAGGGTCGTGATTACTTGATGCAACTCAAAAAAGAGGTTCGGCGGCAACCTATTTCCTGGGCTGGTTATCTCAAGCCTTCCTTGATCGGTTTCATGGTGGGTATCATCGTTGGAATCTCTTTGATGGTCCTTTGGATTCGAGTGAACGGGCTGCCGACTTGGCTTAACCAGCAATAGTAAGGGGTCATCAAAGAAATTGAAAAGGGCTCTAGGCTTGTCCTAGTTTCAAGTAAACCATGAGCTTCTTTGAGGTGACCTTGACTCCATACCTTTTTGAATACTTCCAATGTTTTTGCTCGAAATAACCTTCAGTTCCTTACACGGTAAATCCTTCTTAGAACGTTATGTCACTAACAAAAATACACGCTTGTTTTCATAGCTTATTTCTGAGCCTGGCTTGCCTGTTGCCTGCAGGCTCTGCGCTCATGGGTGATTCAACTCCCGCCTTGATCGCTGACCCCAAGCGTTTTCTTAGCGAGGTTACGGGAGAATTATCAAAGCAATGGCCCAACAACCGCACGGTCCGTATTGTTTGCCACGGTCACAGTGTGCCTGCAGGTTTTTTCAAGACGCCGAAAGTGGATACGTTCAATGCGTATCCGCATCTCCTGCATCTTGGTTTGAAAGAACGTTATCCACATGCAGTCATTAATGTGATCGTCACTGCCATAGGCGGTGAAAACTCAGTGCGAGGGGCAGAACGATTTGAAGCGGAAGTGCTCCCACATCGTCCCGACATTCTTTTGATCGACTATGCCTTGAATGATCGAGGAGTCGGACTTGAAAAAGCCAGAGACGCCTGGGTTTCGATGATTCAACAGGCGCAGAGCCGGAATATCAGAGTGATCCTTCTGACACCTACCGGTGATCATCGAGCAGATTTGAATGATCCAGATGATCCCTTGAACCAGCATGCGGCACAGATTCGGGATTTGGCCAAGGAATATGAGGTAGGACTCGTCGATAGTCTCCAATTGTTCAAGGACTACATCGATGCGGATCATCCATTGGATGACCTCATGTCACAGGTGAACCATCCAAATCGAAAAGGTCACGACATCGTGACCAGAGCCTTGCTTGATTGGTTCTTGATGGTTGATTGAAAACATAGCCTATCTGCATCCTCCATTTTTAGATTGCATTGGGGACGTGATCGACTCTTTCATCTTCCCATGCTCAATCATCTTTCGACGATGCGGTTGATCTGTGCCCTGGTGGTGTATTTGACCGCCATGAGGAGCCACTCTGAACCTGCAAAACCCGCGAATGCGGATCGGCCCAATTATTTGATCTTCATTGCCGATGATCACGGTATGGGGGATTTGCGTTGTTATGGCAATCCGGCCATTCGCACTCCCAACATCGATCAACTTGCCGGAGAAGGGATGCGATTTGATCGCGCTTTCCTGACCATCAGTAGTTGCAGCCCGAGTCGATGCAGCATCCTGACCGGACGTTATCCACACAACACAGGTGCAGAAGATTTGCACATGCCCCTGCCAGCGGATCAGAGATCTGTGGCCAGTTACCTGACACCGGCTGGATACGAGTGTGTCTCTGTTGGAAAATGGCATTTGGGGAAGGACGAGAAACGGCACTGGGACAAAGTCGTCGAGTGTCCGGCGGATGCGATGGCGGATCGCTGTGTCAAAGTCATCCGGGAACGGGATCAGGAAAAACCTTTCTTTTACTGGTTTGCTTCGATTGACCCACACCGCGGCTACCAGGAGGGAACCATAGAGGAACCGCATGATCCAAACAAAGTGGTCGTACCAGCCTACCTCCCGGATCATCCGAAAATCCGTAAGGAAATCGCGCTTTATTACGATGAAATTGCGCGCTTTGATCAGCAGATCGGTCGTATCCGTGCTGCACTGGAAAAGCAGGGGGCATGGGATAATACGCTGGTCATTTACATGAGTGACAACGGGATGCCATTCCCGAGGGCCAAAACCACTTTATACGATAGTGGAATTCGCACTCCGTTCATCGCGCGCTTGCCGGGCAAGGTTCCTGCCCGGTCTCAGAGCCAGTCACTCATCAGTGCTGTGGACCTGATCCCAACTGTTCTGGATCTGGCAGGCATCGAGCAAACGACCATGCAGGGACGCAGCTTTGTGGATGTGTTGAAAAATCCAGCAACCCGGCATCGTGACCATGTGTTTGCCGAAGCCAACTGGCATGATTTTGAGCATTTCAGTCGAGCCGTAAGAAGCGATCGATTCAAACTGATCCGTCACTATTACTGGGATACGCCCCTGTGGAATTCAGTAGACTCCATCAACAGCATCACCTGGCAAGGCATGTTGGAGGCTCGAGACAAGAAGGCATTGACGCCATCACAATCCTTTCTCTTCGAACCTGTCAGGCCATATGAGGAATTTTTTGTGACGGACACTGATGCAGATGAGTTAGTCAATCAAATCGAAGTGAAGGAATGGCAATCAGAAATCAACCGCTTGCGTGCTGCTCTGGATGAATGGAGGATCGACACTCAGGATCATCTACCGGAAACAAGGCGATTGGATGGGTGGACTCGTGATGGATTACCCTTACCGCACAACCAGCCCTGGTATGATCGTTACATCAAGCAGGGCCGAAAAAATTCCTTCGAGAAATTTTAGGAATCAAGCAGCTGATGGATCTATCAGCGCATTGAATGCGACTTGGATAAACGGCGCTTTAAAGCTTGTATGGTGAGTAGAAAATATTTATTTTTCGCACATAATCAAACCTCCAAAAACCAGTTATGGAAAAGATACTCTATTTCCGATCCCGCCTTTTCAGGTCCGCTTTTACTCTCATCGAATTACTAGTTGTCATCGCGATCATTGCCATTCTGGCTGGCATGTTGCTGCCTGCTCTTTCAAGGGCCAAAGAAAAAGGTAAACAAACCAAATGCCTCAGCAACATGCGCAATGTCGGTCTTTCGCTGCAGATGTATCTGGTGGATTTCAACAAATATCCGGGTCATTATTATGTGCCCAATGGTGAGATTGTCTACCCGCCCAGACTATTGCCGGGTCTTTCGAGTAATCTTCAGGTGTGGAATTGCCCCAGCGAAAAGCCGAAATATTATTACACCAATCGAGTGAATCGGGCCACGGGTGCCGAGGGTGGTCCCATGAAGCTCACTCCCAACACCGGTTTCTGCTATGGCTATAATGACTGGGGTGGTATCAATGAATTCGTCAAACCTTATCAGGGACTTGGCGCTGACTTGCAGCCTAACGGTAAGGAACCCTGGAATCGTGAGCCTGCCGAATCCTTCGTCAAGGCGCCATCCGACATGATTGTGATTGCGGACAGTCGATCGGATGCTCGATGGGATTCTGCCATCGACCCTGCCGATCGTGCCCCCGCAGGGGATCAAGCTGCCGAATGGCCTTCGCGCAGGCACAGTGGTGGTGCCAACTTCAGTTTTGCCGATGGACATGCCGAGTACGGTGCACAGGAAAAGATGGTGTCCCGTGATCCCAACATCCGCCGAAGATGGAACGCAGATAACCTGCCTCATCTGGATCAGTCTCCCAAGTAGACCGAACAGTGCGGGGGCGGTTGGAGTTTTATCTTTCTCCAGATCCATCTTCAATTTCCGAGGCATTTAAGACATCTACTGACGGATTTGCATTTGCTCGAGCCCGGCTGACTCCATTGGCTGACCCGATTTCGATGTTTGCAACATCAGAGCTTTCAGGGGAAATGGGTGGTCTGCTGAGTCCAATCACTTCTTGTCAGCAAAAAGCAATCGGTTCCCAGCTGAAATGAAATCTCAAAAAGCCATTTGAATTTTGGGTGTCAGAACGGCATAAGTAACCCCCATGCATCATTTCAGGTATGCCAAAGGCCAACTCTATTGTGAGGATGTTCCCGTAAGCGAGCTCGTCAGTCAACACGGAAGCCCTCTGTACATCTACTCGAGCAAGACGCTTGTCGATCATTACTCCAGACTGGATCACGCGTTGTCGGATCTCGATCATCTGATCTGCTACGCGGTCAAAGCCAATTCCAACCTTGGTATCCTCAACACGCTTGCCAAGCAGGGCAGCGGCTATGATACCGTGAGCGAAGGAGAGCTCATGCGCGTTCAATCGGCAGGAGGTCGAATGGATCAATGTGTCTTTGCGGGTGTTGGCAAAACGGAGCAGGAAATAGAATTTGCCCTTCGTAAAGGTATCTATTCCTTCAACGTGGAAAGCATTCCTGAGCTTGAGCGCATTGATCGTATCGCGGGACGTCTGAAAAAGATCGCCCCGATTTCTGTGCGTGTGAATCCAAATGTGGACGCCAAAACGCATGCCAAGATCACGACCGGTACTTATGAAAACAAGTTTGGCATTGCCTTCGAAGAGGTAGAAGCACTTTACGCGCGCATCGCCAGAATGAAGCACCTCGAGATCAAGGGTGTTCAAATGCACATCGGGTCTCAATTGACTCAGGTCAAACCTTTCGTGGATGCGGTTCGCAAGATGCTTCCCTTGATCAAGCGTCTGCAGGCTTCGCACGATCTCAAATTTTTCAGTATCGGCGGTGGTCTGGGCATTGTTTACGATCCCGCTCTCGCCAGCGGTACGGCCAAGTGGTGGAAAAGTTCGGAGGCAAAAGGCATCCTGACGCCTGAAACCTATGCTCAGAAATTGGTACCCCTACTGAAGCCTCTGGGATTACGCATCCTTCTCGAGCCCGGGCGATTCATTGCGGGTAATGCCGGGATTCTTGTCACTCGTGTGGAATACGTGAAAAACACGGGGCAAAAACATTTCGTGATCGTGGACGCTGCCATGAACGATCTGATCCGACCGTCCTTTTATGAAGCCTTTCATGAGATCGTGCCGCTTAAGCGCAAAAGAGGAAAATCCATTGCAACGGATGTGGTCGGGCCCATTTGTGAATCCGGGGATACTTTCTGCAAAAACAGACTCCTGCCGCCTGTGAAGGAAGGCGATCACCTGGCATTGCTGAGTGCAGGTGCCTACGCGTTCACAATGGCATCCAACTACAACACGCGCCCCATGCCTGCAGAAGTGCTTGTGCAGGGTGCAGAACATGTCGTCATCCGAAAACGACAACAGACGCGATCCCTGTTCCGGGGCGAGAGCCTTCCTGAATGGTAAATTGTTTTTCTGCCATCAAGCAGGCTCATTGCGCGGAGCCCGTTTGATGGTTTCTTTTCTGAGGTGTCCTTGAATACGGAAGCTCAAAATATGGAACAGGGTGTCGAATGCATGTTGCCGGTTGGCAGTCGAGCTGACTGGCCTCTGAAACCTGGAATCACCTTCCTGAATCATGGTTCCTTCGGTAGCTGTCCCTTACCTGTTCTGGCTTATCAGCAGGAGATGCGGGATCGACTTGAAAAACAGCCGGTTCAATTTTTTGTGCGAGACCTGGAACGTCTTTGGGATGATGCCTTGTCCCGACTGGCTCAATTTCTGGGCACTCAATTTGATCAATTGACCTTTGTGCCGAACGCCACGCACGGGGTGAATGCAGTCCTGCGATCACTGGATCTTGAGGCAGGGGACGAATTGCTCGTGACAGATCATGAATATAACGCTTGTCGTAATGCCTTGGATTTTGTGGCGGGACGGGCGGGAGCCAAGGTCGTTGTGGCAGCGCTGAAAATTCCAGTGCAGCAGCCCTCTGATTGGGTCTCGGCACTATTGGAAAAGATCACTTCGCGGACAAAACTTCTACTCATAGATCATGTCACCAGCCCCACTGGCATTGTGTTGCCAATGGAAAAAATCATCGATGAAATGAAATCCAGAGGTATTCGGGTGCTGGTTGATGGTGCGCATGCACCGGGCATGATTCCATTGAACCTGGATGCATTGGGAGCTGATTTTTATACCGGTAATTGCCATAAATGGCTTTGCGCACCCAAGGGTGCAGGGTTTCTTTTTGTCCGAAAAGAACTTCAGAAAAACATCAGACCTTTGGCCATCAGTCATGGCGCCAATGCGACCCGCAAAGATCGATCTCGATTTCATCTCGAGTTTGGATGGACGGGCACAGCGGATCCGTCTGCCTGTCTTTCAGTGCCGGTTGCGATTGATTGGATGTCCAATCAAATGCCAGGTGGGTGGAGTGCCATCATGCAGCGCAACAAGGAATTAGTGCTATCGGCGCGCACGATGTTGAGTGCGCAGCTGGGATGGAATGTCCTGGCTCCAGATTCCATGATTGGTTCGATGGCGGCAATCGAAATGCCAGACAGCACCGCACCCGCCCCATTGACGACTCCTCTCTACTCGGACCCATATCAGGATAACCTATGGGATGAACATCAAGTGGAAGTTCCCATTGTTCCATGGCCGGCTCCGCCCAAGCGATTGATTCGTATTTCTGCTCAGCTATACAACCAGACCGAAAATTATATAAGGCTTATCAACGTGCTCAAGACGAGCTTTCATTGAGTCATTGGGATTCTCAAAATATTATGACTCAAAATCACAAAAAGGTTGATAAATCCAATGAATTGAACAAAATAAATACATCACGGGAGCCGCATCGGGTTTGTAAAACCGGTTCGTTTGAACCCCATACATCAAAAACAAACATCAACACAATATGGCAAAACCACTAACTAAGTCACAGATCGCGACAACCATCGCCGAAGAACACGGTTTGACAAAAAAAACCGCTACTGAAATCCTGGAACAACTTGCGCAGCTTTCTTACAAGCATGCCAAGGATGGATTTACCCTTCCTGGAATTGGCAAGTTGGTTTTGGTCGCCCGCAAGGCTCGTACTGGTCGTAACCCACAGACAGGGGAAGCTATTAAAATCCCTGCCAAAAAAGTTGTAAAATTCCGAGTGGCAAAAGCCTGCAAAGACGCTGTCATTCCCGTAAAGAAAAAGAAGTAAGCGTTCATCGCTCGCGAGACCTTTTCTCATGAGGCGCTTCGATTTTTCGAAGCGCCTTTTTTCTTTTTCGCCACATCCGATTATGTCACAACACTTCGCATGAAAATTGGTGTCGTTGGTTGTGGCGCTCTGGGGAGTTATTATGGCGGGTTGCTCTGCAAGGCCGGTCATGAAACTCATTTTCTATTGAGATCAGATTACGACACCGTTCAGAAGCAGGGCGTGTCCATCGAAAGTCCCAATGGAGATTTCCGTTTCCAGCCTCACGCGCACGACGAACCCTCGGCAATAGGCGAATGTGACCTTGTGGTCATCGGGCTTAAAACCACTGCGAATCATGCTTTCTCGCACTTGCTTCCTCCTCTGGTCGGTTCCAGAACAACCCTCCTGACCTTGCAGAACGGACTCGGGAATGAGGAGGCGTTGGAAGCCCTGTTTCCAGACAACACGATCCTGGGGGGACTCTGCTTTGTTTGTCTCAACCGGATCGAGCCAGGCAGGATCCGCCACATGGATCACGGATTGATCATGATGGGTGCCCATCAAGACACCTCTTCTGCGAGGGCATTGGAATGCGTGCAGGTATTTGATCAAGCTGGCATTCCCTGCCGATACACGGATCATTTGGCAAAAGCGCACTGGGAAAAGTTGATGTGGAATATTCCCTTCAACGGACTGGGAGTGGCTGGATCATTGGGGCATGATGGATTTATCGTGGCATCCAGTAGACTGGGCAGTTTACCTTCATCTGACTGCATGGATGCCAATGCGCTCCTTGGTGACGCTGAATGGGAGGCCCGCGTGCGCGGATTGATGCGCGAGGTTGCTTCCGTGGCCAATGAGCTGGGTTTGTCTGTGGATACGGATCTCGAATCAAAACTCATCGCGCGTACTCGAACCATGGGCCCCTATAAAGCCTCCACCCTGATCGATTATGAAAGGGGAGATCCATTGGAGATGAATAGTCTTTTTCTGGAACCACTAAAACAGGCCAAGGAAGCTGGCATCGAGACCCCTTTGTTGGAGCGATTGACACTGATTCTTGCCGAACTTCAGGGCCGTCAGGATCGTTCCGCACAAACGTGACTTGTCAGGCCACTCGCGAGACCTTATCTAAAGAGCATGAGCATTCGAACTAGATTTGCCCCAAGCCCAACAGGCTACCTCCATATCGGTGGGGCACGGACCGCCCTTTTTAACTGGCTCTATGCCCGACACCATGGTGGCACGTTTGTCCTGCGGATTGAAGACACGGACGATGCCCGCAACACGCAGGAAGCGGTCGAAGTCATCTTGTCGAGCATGCAGTGGCTGGGGCTGGACTGGGATGAGGGACCAACGAGTGGCGATGTTTCGTCTGCGCCCAAAGGGGATCGAGGTCCTTATTTCCAATCGCAACGCCGGGAACTTTACCAATCGTATGTTGAAAAGTTGCTTTCCAGTGACAAGGCCTACGAGCACGAAGGTGCCATCAAATTTCGAATGACCCGCGAGCCGGTGGTGATTCCTGACTTGGTTTGTGGTGATGTGACCCGTCATCTCACTGACCGTGAAGAAGCTGATCCTGACTTTGTGATTGTCCGATCCGATGGCAAACCTGTGTTCCATCTGGTCAATGTGATTGATGACCTTGAAATGGGTATCACCCACGTGATTCGAGGAGAAGATCATCTCTCGAATACCTCCAGGCATATTGCCTTGTATCAGGCATTGGGTGCGGGTTGCCCGCAATTTGCACATATACCGCTGATTCTCAACGGAGATGGATCCAAGATGAGCAAGCGCGATCTTGGGGCTTCGATGACCACCTACATGGAGGAGGGGTTTGTTTCAGAGGCTGTGGTCAATTATCTCTGCCTGCTGGGATGGTCTCCCAAGGATGATCGGCAGAAAATGGATCTCAATGAAGTAATCGAGCTGTTTGATCTGCCCCAGATCCTGCGCCACAACGCCCGGTTTGACATGGACAAACTGGTTTCGCTGAACGGACAATATCTGGCTGAATTAAGCGCAGATCAGTATCGTGGACTGGCGATTCCAGCCCTGAAAAAAGCGGGCGTGTGCACCGACGATTTTACAAGCGATTACCTTCACGCAGCGATTGATTCAACCGTAGGTAAATTCAAGCAAATGTCAGAGATCGGAGACTATGCGGGATTTTATTTCAAAAAGCTGGAAGACATGGAGTGGGATGCGGAGGCCGCAGGAAAGCAATTGATTCCTGAAAACCATGCACTTGTGTCTGCCCTGCGTGCTGCCTTTGTGGCTGAAGAATCCTTCGTTGCTGCCAATATTCAAGCGGCTTTCAAATCAAGCGCCAAGGCTCTCGGGGTCAAGGTGGGTGCATTGATTCATCCCCTTCGCCTTGCCTGCACCGGGCAATCAAATGGCCCCAGCCTTTATCACCTGGTGGAAATTCTCGGGAAGGATCGTGTGCTGGCGTCGATCGATCAGGCTCTCAGCCGGATGAAGCCGAACGATTGAGAAATCTCCCTCTGCAAATGTTTGACCCGATACCCAGATGAAATCTTTGAAGATCTACGAATATAAAAATTGTGGTACTTGCCGCAAGGCCCTGAAATACCTCGAAGAGCGTGGCGTTGCCTTTGAAAGGATTCCCATTCGCGAGACGCCTCCGACCAAGACAGAGTTGAAGGCGATGTTGAAATCTTATCACGGAGAACGCAAACGCCTGTTCAATACTTCAGGGGGAGATTACAAGTCGATGAACATGAAAGATCGATTACCTGATCTTACCGACGAAGAAGCCATTGCCTTGCTTTCTGAAAATGGTAATCTCATCAAACGTCCCTTTGTGCTCAGTGGAGATCAAGGTGTCATTGGGTTCAAAGTGGATGAATGGGATGCTTTTCTCGAACGCCTGACATAGTCTTAATCACAATTCAATCGATCATGAAGCCCAATACACGTCTGTTTTCATTAAGCGCGTTGACCCTTTGTTGCATCACCGCGAGTTCCAGTCTGGTGCGCGCTGAATCTTACCTCTGGCCCGAGTTCCGGGGAGCAGGGAAGCAAGGGCATGCCATCGCTGAGAATATCCCTCTCCAGTGGTCGGAATCAAAAAACCTGGCGTGGAAGGTAAAGACCACGGTCTCTGGATGGGCTTCACCTGTTGTCAGCACGGACTCGATCATCCTGGCTGGAGCAAAAGACAAGGACGGGAAATTGAGCCTTCACATTGCCTCTCACAACCTCTCGGACGGATCACTGATCTGGGAAACCCAGGTCTTTGTCCCTGAGTCCTCCACGATCAAGAAACGTCACAAGAAGAACAGTTATTCCAGTAGCACTCCCATCCTTGCCGACGAAAAAATATATGCTCATTTTGGACATCTCGGGACCTGTGCTCTGGATCTGAAATCCGGGAGCATACTTTGGAAGCGCGTCATCGAATACCCTCCCGTGCATGGGAACGGGGGATCGCCTGCGCTGGTGGATGGCATGTTGGTGTTCAGTGCGGATGGAGCCGAAGATCCGGCCGTCTACGCGCTGGATGCGCAGACGGGTGAGACGGTTTGGAAGACGCCACGCGAGTCCTCCGCCCGCAAGAAATTTTCCTTTTCCACACCCTTGGTGATTGAGACAAACGGGCAAAAGCAAATCATCAGCCCGGGTAGCGGTATGGTCGGTGCGTATGCCCCTGATGACGGATCGCTGCTGTGGCAGGTGAGGTATGGTGAAGGTTATTCGGTGGTTCCCCGTCCCATTCTTTCTCATGAAATGCTTTTCATCGGTACAGGCTATGATCGTCCCAAGGTGCTGGGCATCCGTGTGCCTCAGGAAAAAGGTGATCTGACGGATACTCATATTGCCTGGGAAACACGTCGATCCGCGCCCAACACGCCTTCCATGATCGTCGTTGAGGATGCCTTGTATTTCGTTTCCGATGGCGGGATCCTCTCCTGCGTCAATCCCCACGATGGCAAGGTTCACTGGAGTGAACGCCTGGGCGGCAATTACAGTGCCTCACCGATCGCGATCGATGACAGGATTTATTTTGTGAGCGAAGAAGGGATGGTCAATGTCGTTGCGGCTGATACTGCCGAATTGAATGTTCTGGCCAAGAATGACCTCAAGGAACGTTCTCTTGCTTCACCTGCTGCGTTCAACAACACGCTCTTACTCAGGACACAGGATCATCTCTGGAAAATTGTTGCGTCATCCAAATAGCCTTCTTTCTTGTTGAGATTTTTGCAAATGTAGAAGTGAAACTGCCAATGGGTGCTCAAATCAAATCGATGGGTTTCACTCAATCAACAGGGATGCGTCCTTGCGTAATGCAGCTAGATCAGCTTCAAGTGACCTAGTTTTTGAAAGTGATCCTGCGGGCCCTTCAGGATTAAAAAGCCTGCAGTTGCAGCAACAAAATAACGGAAAAACCGGATATCGATTGCGACCCTATTCGAACGAAAGCTTCTGCATGAATCACGACCCTTACCATCATGCTCCAAAGCATGCAGTCATTCCACTCACCCGAATCTCCTGGGAAGCAGATGTCACAAATAAGATGCAGCTTTGGATGGAAGAAACGGCTCAGGGTCGATTCAAAAATGAGACCCAGGATGTAGAATCTTATTTTGAAGCTCAACTCAATCGACCTTGTATTGCGGTATCCAGCGGTACAGCAGCGCTTCACGTGGCACTGCGTTTGTTGGGCCTGAAACCGAGTTCGGAAATCATTATCCCGACGCTGACTTATGCCGCTTGTGCGAATGCCGTGCTATACGAAGGACTGAAACCCGTCTTCTGTGATGTCAATCCGCAAACATGGTGCCTGGAGGGCGAGGAACTTGTCGACGCGCTTGAAGGCCGACTCAAAGCCGGTGCAAGGATCGGCGCCGTCATGCCCGTTCATCTCTAAGGGCAAGCTTGTGCCATGCAGGAATTGAAAGAGGTTTCCAATCAATATGGTATTCCAGTGATTGAAGACGCAGCTCAAGCGCTGGGAGGTAAACATGCGGGGACAAACCTTGGAAGCATGGGCGATAGCGCGTGTTTTTCGTTCAATGCCAATAAAGTCCTCTCAGGCATGGGCGGAGGGCTATTGGCTCTTAAAACAAATGAGGAGAAGCATTCAATAAGGGATATCATTCGCCATGGACGGCTGCCATTTCAGCACGGACTCGCCCATTACGTGCATGAAACGATGGGATTCAATTATCAAATAAGTGGCTACTCAGCGGCGTTGATACATGCCCAATTACCCAACCTTGAAGATCGAATTGCACGGAAAAGAGAGATCTTCGATACCTACTGCAGCGGTTTTCGGGAACTCGATGTCTTGCATGCGCAGAGCGGGATCACTTCATCCGATCACACCCGCTGGTTGAGTTGTTTTCAACTACTGAGCGGTCCAGAGAGTCGTGACCGACTCTGCCAAATGCTTTGGCAAGATGGAATCGAGTCAAGGCCGGTTTTCAAACCCCTGCATCAGCAGCCTGCTTACAAAGATTTTACATACTGTGGGAGCGAGCATGCAGAAAAGATCGCCAAAACCGGCATTTGCTTTCCAAGTTCTCGTGACTTGCAAGCATACGAACAGGAAAAAGTTATTGGAAGTGTCAGAAAAGCGCTCAAGGAATAGGTAAAACCGGATCATGGAAAAACCAAAAGGCAAATTTTGGATCGGACACTTTGAAGCCCAGCCTTTTGTCACCCAATCAACTCGAAACAGACCATGGAATGTTGGAATTAAAAGCATTGGAAATCTGAAGGTTTTTCCTATGAGCTCTGTTTGCAGCCGAGCGGGATTGGTTACTGTTGGATTAAAGGTATGTTGAAGCGCTCTTATTTTCCTATTTTTGGGACCAGAGCTGCTGTTTATTTGCTTGTTATTCACAGCCTGCTGTGAATAACTTTTTTCCTTTATATTTAACGTTCTATATAAGCGCCAACTTTATGCAATTCATTGATGTTCAGACCCAATATCAGGCGTACAAGGAGGCGATTGATCAGCGGATGAAGCAAGTGATGGATCACGGTCGATTCATCATGGGCCCTGAAGTGTCAGAAATAGAGAAGACTCTGGCTGCATATGTGGGCGTAAAGCATTGCATCACGACGGCAAGCGGCACGGATAGCCTTGAAATTGCCTTGCGGGCACTTGAGATAGGCGCAGGGGATGAGGTGATCACCGTCCCTTTCACATGGATCAGCACCGCGGAGGTGATTGCGCAGGTCGGCGCCACCCCTGTTTTTATCGATATTGAGGCTTCCACTTACAACATGGATGTCGATCAGCTTGAATCTGCGATCACCAGCAGGACCAAGGCAATCATGCCGGTCAGCCTTTTTGGGCAGATGCCTGACTTGGACCGTATCAATATGATTGCTGCCCAGCATGGCATACCCGTGATCGAGGATGCAGCCCAAAGTTTTGGATCCACTCAAAACGGAAAAAGAAGCTGCTCCGTCTCCACTATTGCCAGTACGAGTTTCTTCCCTGCCAAACCATTCGGTTGTTTTGGCGATGGCGGAGCGCTGTTTACTAATGACGATCAGCTTGCCGAAGAAATGAAAGCGGTTCGCAATCATGGAGGTAAAGTGCGTCACCATCATACGATTGTAGGGATGAACGGAAGATTTGATACTCTGCAGGCCGCTGTCCTCCTCGGTAAATTTCCTTCATTTGAAAACGAGGTCAAAGCGAGGAATGAGCTGGGTGCGAGATATTCTTCTCGTTTGAAAGAGTGTTGTCAGACACCCGATATCCATCCCGGCAATACGCACGTCTACGCGCAATACACGATTCGTGCCAATGACAGGGACCAACTGGCCGCAAAGCTGAAAGGCTCCGGTGTCCCCACGGCTGTTTATTATCCTAAATGCCTCCATGAGCAACCTGTTTTTAAGCCTTTAGGTTATGCCTATGGGAGCTTTCCTGTGGCAGAGCAAGCTTCTCGCGAGGTGATCAGCCTCCCGATGCATCCATTTCTACAGGAAGAAGATCAGAATCAAGTAGTCTCTGCTGTTAAAGAGGCTTTGGAAGCCAATTAGGCTTGACAATTTAGTTAAGATTGTTCAGAAATTTCTAAACAATAAGGAAGGTTTAGATTCGCCGGACGTGATCCATCTGCGAATTGACAGGCATGAAGTGCCAAACAACATATTAATTTTCACGCAAAAAACGCCAAAAACAGTTAAAAATTGTGGAGCGCCACATTCAAACTCCCACGCATTGGCTGCATATCATCTGCAATTAAAAAATAACTTTGCCTTCTTCGCGCCTTTGCGTGATTCCTTTTAAATCATCCATGGATCCGTCTCGTTTAACTCACATCGCGCAGACCATCCACAATCAGCTGCCTGACATCTGGTCCATTTATGTTTATGGATCCCAAGCCTCAAACAAGGCTTTACCCGAAAGCGATCTGGATGTGGCCGTGCTCGGTGCAGAAAAAATTTCTTGTCTCAAGCTGAGCGAAACAGCCCAATCTGCGGGAATTTCGTTGCAGACACAGATTGATCTCGTTGATCTCCGGTCTGTGCCAACAGATCTGCAAGCTCAAATCGTTTTCAAAGGCAAAAGAACCTTCTTCGCGGAGTTCAATCAGGTAGAGACCTTTGAGGATTTTATTTTCTCGAGTTACGCGAGGTTAAACGAGGAGCGACGTTTTATTCTGGCGGACATTCAACAGCGAGGCAGTATCTATGCCGGATGATGTGCTGCTTAACAAATGCGAGATAGTCGAGCGCCGCTTGAAGCGCATTCAAGAGGATTACGAGGGGCATGAATCAGAGTTATCAGACGATTTCATGCGCCAGGATGCGATTCTACTGAATATTCAGCGTATGTGTGAGGCGTCCATTGATTTGGCGATGCACGTAGTTCGAGTGCGTGCACTAGGATTACCCAGAGAAAGCCGTGGTGCTTTTGAATTGTTAAAATCGGCACAATTGATGGATGCTGAACTAGCCGATAAAATGATGAAAATGGTTGGTTTTCGTAATCTTGCCGTTCACAATTATCAATCCATTGACCTCGAAATCGTGCATGCCATCATCAATCAACACTTAAACGATTTCAGAGCCCTGACTCGCTGGGCTATTACGCACGACAAACAGGATCAGGATGGATGATTTCACAATCATGTTTATCATCAAACGAACCGAAAGGTTGAAAAACCAACAGATCCCTAATTTGCCAGGTTGATCGGGTCCTTGTTCCGGCCAAAGCCATTCCAAATTACCATGAGACTTGAAAAGCAATGGAAAACATTTTCCTCAGCGCTTCAATCACTGGAAGAAAGCCTTGGGGAACCTAAAAATAGTTTCATTCGTGATGCGGTTATCAAAAGGTTTGAATTAACCCATGAAGCAACTTGGAAACTCCTGCAAACTTTGATGCGTGATCAAGGCTCCGAGGTCAACAGTCCACGGCAAGCTTTCAAAGCAGCGTTCAAATTGGGGTGGATCAAGGACGAGCTCATTTGGGATCAAATCATTCGTGAACGAAATCTGGCTGTTCACACCTATTCACAAGAACTAGCTGAAACTGTTTACGCTGAAATACCGAAACTCAAGTGTGCATTCATCGAGTTGAGAGAGAATCTTCAAAAAGTTTATCCATTCGACTGATCAATCAAAGCCGTCTCGTCGCGCAACAATCACTCCAAGCTCACTCATAAAACCGATCTCACAACCGACTATGGCTAACTTGCATATCCTTCCCAAAAAACTTCTGGAAGAATTGGAGCACGTTGTCCATTCCTTAAAGAATCAAGGTGTGAATCTCATTCTTTTTGGATCGTTCGCGGAAGGTAAGGGACGAGCTCATTCAGATTTAGATTTAGCCTATGATGGGGAGAACCTTGATCCAGAAGTGGTTCATACAATGCACCAAAAGATCGAAGATCTCCATACCGTCCGCTCAGTGGATCTGGTGGATCTCCAAAGAGTGGATGCAGCAGTAGCCGAAGAAATAAAGTCACATGGGCGTTCATTACAAGAATGCCTTTGCGAAGCAGCTTATCCTTGAGTTGAATGTAAAATAGGCGCTCTCGTTAAATTAATGAAAAAAGCACTCATCACTGGAATCACAGGGCAGGACGGATCCTATCTTGCCGAGCTACTCCTCGAGAAGGGTTACGAAGTGCATGGGATGTTGAGACGTACAAGCACGTTCAACCGTCAGCGGATCGATCCTATTTACAACAATCCAGAAATCAATCAGGGGCGTTTTCATCTCCATTACGGCGATCTGGCTGATTCACCATCTATCTATAAATTGATGGAACAGATAGGTCCTCAGGAGATCTACAATTTAGCCGCTCAAAGTCATGTCAAGGTGAGCTTCGAAAACCCGGAATACACGTCGGATATCGTTGCAACAGGAACATTGAGACTCCTGGAAGCGAATCGTCAAACGGGAGTGATGGCGCGTTTTTACCAGGCATCTTCCAGCGAAATGTTTGGGAAGGTGAGAGAAACGCCGCAAACGGAGCTCACCCCATTTCACCCGCGAAGTCCCTACGGTGTGGCCAAGGTATTTGCTCATCAGATGACGGTGAATTACAGAGAATCCTACGATATGCACGCCAGTTGCGGGATTCTCTTTAATCACGAGTCTCCTCGACGCGGTGAGAATTTTGTCACACGCAAAATCACCCAGTCGGTTGCGAAAATCAGCAAAGGATTACAGGATAAACTCATACTCGGGAATCTGGATGCCAAACGTGACTGGGGTTATGCCAAAGAATATGTGGAAGCCATGTGGTTGATGCTTCAGCAAGAAACGCCCGATGATTATGTGATTGCAACCAATGAGACCCACTCCGTTCGTGATTTTCTGGAAATCGCCTTCGAGCACATTGGCAAAGATTACAAAGATTATGTGGAGGTCTCTTCTGCCTACTATCGTCCTGCAGAAGTGGACCTGCTGATTGGAGATTTTACAAAAGCCAAAGAACAATTAGGTTGGGAGTCTAAAACAAGTTTTGCGGACTTGGTCAAATTGATGATTGATGCTGATTTAGACCTTTTGGAGACTAGCTCAAATTAAAAGAACCATACATCAGAGGGACAAGTTCCATCTTGTTCCCACTTCTTTAGGAAGTGAAACTCAAGTCCTTGTAGCATAAAAATCAATCACTCAGCTTGACGAGTGGAATTCAAGTAAGTATAAATCCGATCCTATCTTTGAATGGTGGTCGTAGCTCAGTTGGTAGAGCCCCAGATTGTGGTTCTGGTTGTCGCGGGTTCGAGCCCCGTCGATCACCCCATTCTTTGCCTTTCACTTTGTTCAGTAAGCTACGAATGGCAGGCTCATCCATCTAACGTAAATACCTTATGATTTCACTAAAGGCAGGCGAAGGATGCCCTTCGTAGCTTTATGCGAAGAAGGGTTTTTCCCAATGTTCTTCGTCTATCGTATCCACAGTTTGAAGTATCCAAACCGCAATTACGTTGGATACTCTTCAGACCTAAAGCAACGAGTTACGGACCACAACGCAGGTAAAATTAAATTTACCGCACCGTTTCGTCCCTGGAAATTAGTTTATTATGGCGCTTTTGAAACCGAAGAACGTGCGCGTGAATTTGAACGATATTTGAAGTCCGCATCAGGTAAGGCTTTTGGTTCAAAGCGCCTGTGGTGAGCCTTTTACCAATTTTTGATCAAGAGCCCAATTTCTTTAACCACACATGCCAACGCTTGAAGATTCAAAAACATCGGTCACATCCCTGAGCAAATCCTGCCAGGAATTGGTCGTTGCTGGAGGTAGATTAAGTCAACTGATTGGATTTCCAAAATCGATTGGTCAGATTTACGGTTTACTGATGTTTTCAGATAAACCCATGTCAGCTGAAGATATCGGTATTGCATTGGCTGTTAGTAAAGCAACTATTAGCAACAGCATACGTCAATTATCTAGCTGGGGCGTGATCAGGCAGGTATGGGTACATGGCGATCGCAAGGATCACTATGAAGTGATTGAGGATTTCAAGGCAGTGATTCGCGCTGCCATGGAAGATGTGTTTAAACCACGTATTCAATCCTCAGGTCAAAGAATAGAGCGCATTGAAGATTTTTTNTTGCGTCGTTTATCCAATCTTCACTCGGAATTTGGATATGCAAAGATCACCAGACTACTCAAAAAGGAAGGATGGAAAGTTGGTACACGAATGATCCAACGCTTGAGACATCAGTTAGGACTAGCAGTTCCAGCAAAGAAACTCAAAAGGCGGCGTAAGGGCCATTCCACAGGAGTCCCTACAAGAGCAAAGCACAAGGGGCATGTATGGACATGGGATTTTGTGCATGACACCACCATGCGGGGTGGCAAGCTGCGCATGCTCGGACATCGATAGAATATACCCGGCGTTGCTCCCGCGTTTGAGAGAGTGCTCTTGTAGCGAGGATTCAAGGACTTGCTGACTGTCTGGTAAGCCTTCGGGCTCGGGTACTACAAAAAAGAGTTCTAATGACGGGTGACATATACGTGCGGCATCGGCAATTTCCAACGCCGTACTGCAGCATCCAAAAATATAAAGTGCAGAGAGATCGCTGTTGCTGTGCTTTAGCTCCATTTTTTAGGCTTAAAACTACGTTCGCATATAACTTAGATTCCCACACTGCTGGGAATGTTGATGAGGCGCTGTGCGAGGCTCTCTGCTGTGTCGAGGTTCATGCGCGGTGCGTCTTTGAACATGGGCAGTTGGTGCATGGGTGTCCAGGCCGGACGAGTCATAAGGCCGGCGTCGTTGGTAGCCTTGAGGATAGAGTCCAGTGCATTTTCGTTGCCGCGATCTAATAATAGAGTGTTAAACCAATAATTGCTGACGGAGAATTCAGGTTCTGAGATAAACCGAAGACCTGATACAGTCTCGAAAACCTCCTTGTAACGTTGGGCAAGGGAGCGTTTCTGCTCTAAAAACCTCGTTAACTGCTCCAATTGGGCAACACCAAGCGCTGCGTTTAGATTGGGCATTCGATAGTTGTAGCCGACCATATCGTGGTCGTAGCGATAGGGGTGAGGGAGCTTGGCGGTCGTTGTAATGTGCTTGGCACGGTCAGCTAGGACCTCGTCATTGGTTAATAGAGCACCACCTCCACCTGTGGTGATTATCTTATTGCCGTTAAAGCTGACAGCATTAATGCGGCCAAAGCTTCCGCAGTGCTTCCCTTTGTATGTGCTGCCTAGAGATTCAGCTGCATCTTCGATAAATGTAAGTCCAAAGTGGTTAGCGATCAACATTAGTTCGTCGATTTGCGACGGATGGCCGAAAGTATGCATTGGGACAATCGCGGCAATTCGCCGGCCCGTTTCGCGGTTGAAGCATCGACCTTCTCGCATCTCTCCCACCCGATCAAGATGTGAAGAAAGCTTCGTCGGATCGATACCAAACGTCTTTTCCTCAGCATCTGCAAAATGTGGAACTGCATTCGTATAACTAACTGCGTTCGCCGTAGCCACAAAGGTCAATGAAGGGATGATTACCTCGTCGTTAGGCTGCACCCCAGATACGAGCATGCATGCATGCAGCGCTGCCGTACCGTTGCAAACGGCCACCGCACGTTTTACCCCACAATAAGCAGCCAGCTCCAACTCGAAACGTTCGACGAACTTGCCCGCTGTAGAGACCCAACCCGTATCAAGACACTCCTTTACGTAATCCCACTCCGCTCCTGCGAGGGTCGGCACATGCAGCGGAACAAAGCCTTCTTGAGTTGAGAGCGTGGCGCGCAAACGTTCAAGCACTGAAGCACTTACAGCGGCAGGATCAAAATTTGGTATAACGGGCATTGTAGGAAGTTTTTTAAATATCTGCCATGCTCTAGACATCTTTTTATTATAAAAACGGCTCAGACTAACCAGTAGTAAATGATTACATTTTCTGGTCTAAATTTTGGTAAGTCTCCACGTGGGCCAATTCAGGAACCACGAGTTTAACAATATCCACCAGTTCAGCTTTTTCCCAAATGGGTTTGCAACTGATAGCGGCCAGGCGTTCCAAAGCCACTTGAACCGTTTTGGGATCAGCACTGGCAGGGCGTGAAACAACTCCCACGCTAGCAAATCGTCGCTCATCCGTTTCTTCACCAGCACCAACAAATTCTTCATACATCTTTTCCCCACTGGTATTGCTGCTTGAGAATAGACATGGCCATTGATCAGTCGAGTCTGGATTTCGGACAAACCAGTCCCGCGCATCTGCTTCATTGTCGCAATGAACGGGATTCAATCCTCTTTCGTCTAAAAAAATATCCGCAATATCTGCGAAACTCTTCAGATCCTCCGCGGGATCCAATCTAGGATGGAAAATTTCATTTCTTTCTCCCAATGCAAATGCGAGTAAGCACAACTGTGCCGCCTCCAAATGTGTAATAAAAAATCGACGGACATCGTTAGGCGCCGAAAGGGGTTGACGCTTTTGGATCCTTTGATTGAAACCATGCAGCAAACTACCATCGGAAAACGCTACATTGGCAAATCGGGCGCTGTTGAAGTGAAATTCATCACCGCGAACCAAAAACACCCGTTCCATGAATGCCTTGGATGCACCCATCAAGCTGGCCGGGGCGACAGCCTTGTCAGACGATACGGCAAAAACCCGCTTGATTCGCTTGTGCGCAAGAACGTTCAGCATATTATTATTTGAAGTTACATTGACACGCAGCAACCGTAACAAACTGAAAGGATCTCGCTCTGATCTGACATGTTTGAGGGCGCAAAAATTGAGAACAAAGTCAAAAGGCTTTTCAGCTTTTAGATATGCATCGAATTCAGGGCCATCAAAGGAAATGGCAAATGTCTTGAAATCCTCGGGCAATTTCAGGTTGCTTGAGCGTAAATCACGCACCGTTTCGGCAAGATTATTTTCGCTTAAATCAACTAGATGCAGAGACTTAACAGGGAATTCGGCGATTAGCTTTGTAAATGCGCCACCAATCGAACCGGCAGCGCCGATGATCAATACTCTTTGTCCAGAAAGTACATTTCGAATATTTTTTTCATGCTTGCTCCAATCCGAATGGAACAGCGATTGTTCTCTGCCCAAAATTTGACTTAGCATATGTGAAAATTTTGTGGTCAAAATGAAAGTGTTAATTAGTGAATCTCACCAAATGAAGTAAAGGAATAATCGCTTGATTAAATTGCTCTAAATCAAAATTCAGGTTTACTTTTCGCATGAGTGTCAGTTTTTTAGTAAAGATTACTTATTTAGCATCTTAAATCTCCTAGAATTCGATCGATCGAGAGGTATCTGAAATATTCAATGGTTTTGTCAAGACCTTCATCCAGATCTATCTTTGGTTCCCAGTTTAGTTCGCTTTTCGCCAAAGTAATGTTGGGTTGGCGTTGAAGTGGATCATCGGTTGGGAGTTCTTTGTGAATGATTTTTGATTTAGAATCGGTCTGTTCGATCACTTTTTGAGCGAGTTCTAGGATAGTGAATTCTCCGGGATTTCCAATGTTTACAGGGCCTATTAAGGATTTATGATTCATGAGGCGGATCATGCCTTCTATTAAATCATCGACATAACAAAAGGATCTTGTTTGGGATCCTTCGCCATAGACAGTTATAGGTTCCCCTTTAAGTGCCTGAACTATGAAATTGGAGACAACGCGGCCATCCATCGGGTCCATATGAGGTCCGTAGGTGTTGAAAATGCGCATAACCCGAATGTCGACCTTGTTTTGTCGTTGGTAATCAAAGAATAGCGTTTCCGCACAACGTTTGCCTTCATCATAGCAAGCTCGAGGGCCAATAAGGTTGACGTTTCCTCGATATTCTTCGGTTTGTGGGTGAACTTCTGGATCACCGTAAACTTCAGAAGTAGAAGCTTGAAGCACTCTAGCTCCCGTTCTTTTCGCTAATCCAAGTACATTGATGGCACCCATTACGGAGGTTTTGATGGTTTTGATGGGGTTGTGCTGGTAGTGGACCGGCGACGCGGGGCAAGCCAAGTTGTAAATTTGATCGACTTCTACTTTGAATGGATCGGTCACGTCATGACGGATCAGTTCGAAGTGGTCATGCGACAGTAGATGCCGGATGTTTTCTTTGTTGCCGGTGAAGAAATTGTCGAGGCAAATGACTTCGTGGTCTTGTTTTATGAGTCGCTCACAAAGGTGACTGCCGAGGAATCCGGCTCCTCCTGTTACTAGTATACGCATTTTATTTAACCGCCGATTTATAATAGTTTGTTTTTATCCCGCCGTTGCGGGAAGGGCTTACAAATTTTTTTATTTACCACCCGTTCGGTTCCTCACTTGAAATTGAGAGGCTTGAGAGAGATTGTTTGAAGATTTTTCCAAAAAATTATCATGGACGAAATGAAGTCTTATGATGTTGGTTGGTTCCATAGATTCATTGAAATGACAATCCACTGCTTCGCGCACATTTGCACGCAGTTCTTCCGAAGTATCCGCTTCTGTGTGAATACCAACTCCGATTGCCGTGGCAAGAAACCCCTGTCCCATGGGTTATTCAAGCACTTCAAATATGATTTCTTTCATTTGTTTTTTCACAGCAGATTAAACAGATTTCAAGGCAGTGATTCGCGCTGCCATGGAAGATGTGTTTAAACCACGTATTCAATCCTCAGGTCAAAGAATAGAGCGCATTGAAGATTTTTTGGAGGATGAAAAAGGAACCGGCGAGATTTCACCTGAATTGTATCAATTAAGAAAGCGCAGAATGAAATCCATGTCCAAATACCACCAGACAATCGCCAAGACATTACCCATGCTTGAAAAGCTATTTTAATCGGCAGATCGGATCAAATTTCTCAATCCCAAGGGACGAGTTCCACCCCGTTCCCACTTATAAAACAGATTTTACAAACGCTAACTAAAATATAAATAACCATCCTCTCTGCTAGAGGACAGAGCGAGCAAAGAGTAGGAAAAGTTTTCGTTTTACTTTGCGATGACGACTAGGAATTTATAAGAAAACCTAAAACTCACTTTAACCTTTTGTGTCCTCCCACTCACTAGTTACAGCTAGGAACGGGTGGTGAAATACTTTTTAGTTCATCAATGTCCACTTATCTCGTTACCGGCGTCGCCGGATTCATCGCTTCAAAAACTGCCGAATTCTTTCTCAAAGATGGGCACACCGTGGTAGGCGTCGATAACATGAACGACTATTATGACGTTCGGTTAAAACAACATCGTTTGGATTCTCTGAAAACGGAATCCAATTTTGAATTCCATCAGCTCGACATAGAATCTGAACCAGATCTAAAAAAATTATTCGAACAGCACCGCATTGAAGGGGTGCTGAATCTTGGAGCGCGAGCAGGGGTTAGATACAGCCTGGAAAACCCTCATGTTTATATGACAACGAACGCGATGGGGACTCTCAATTTATTGGAATGCATGCGTCATCATGACGTGGAAAAAATGGTATTGGCTTCGACATCCTCGCTGTATGCTGGCCAGGAAATGCCATTTACAGAAAAGCTCCCGGTCAATACTCCCATTTCACCTTATGCTGCGTCCAAAAAAGCAGCAGAAGTTATGGGTTATTCCTATCATAATCTCTTTGATCTTGATATTTCAGTTGTCAGGTATTTCACCGTCTTTGGACCCTGTGGTCGTCCTGATATGTCTATCTTCAGATTTATCAAATGGATAGCAGAGGGCACCCCCATGGAACTTTTCGGAGATGGCACCCAATCCCGAGATTTTACCTATGTGGATGACATAGCCAGAGGCACTATTGCGGCGTTGAAACCCATAGGTTACGAAATCTTTAATCTGGGTGGAGGTAACAATCCCATCTCACTGAACCAGATCATACAATGGATTGAAGAAAGTCTGGGGAAAAAAGCCATTATCGAAAATAAGCCTTTCCACAAAGCTGACATGAAATCCACATGGGCGGATATTTCAAAGGTTGATGAATTATTGGGATGGAAACCACAAGTTGACATCAAAGAAGGCGTAGAAAATTGCGTTCAATGGTACCGGGAAAACCAATCCTGGCTCAAAGACATCAAAGTATGACCGAAGAAGCGTGAGGTCAAAGTTGCAAAAGGTAGTTCGGACCATTCCTGGTCCGTCATTATTTCATCACGTGTCCGGAAATAGTTTTAATCTCACGCAAAGTCGCAAAGACCCCTAAGAAAAGATTTTTTCACCACCCATCTTACTAGGTGTGTCTAGAGAGCACAGAGAAGTTAGAGAGAAAAAGGAAAGATAGAGGAGACGGAGAGAGTTGAGTTTTTATTTCTGCCCATTTGATTAAATAGCCAAAAGTAAAAACTTAAACCATCAGCCCTGCGGGCGGCGATGGTGATTCGCAACGAAGGGTCGAGTTCCACCTCGATCTCACTTATTCAACGAACGTGCCAACGCAACCACAAACGCAGATAATTATCAACAAATAGAAAACGCCCAATCCCTTTTCAGTGAGTCATTTTTAAGGTTTGTTTTGAGCTTTTGACCGAAGACCCAAAATAAACCTAAAACCTCCAAAACTTTAAACAAACCTCTCTCGAATCTCTGTGTCCTCTAGTGAGGTGCAACCGAACGGGTGGTAAACAAATCTGCGCTACCTGCAGTTTATAAATAAAACTCTTTGCATTCTCTGCGTCATGAGCGGAGCGGGCTTGAAACAAAACTTATTCGATGGAAAAAACTAAAATTGCAATCGTAGGCCTTGGATATGTGGGCCTTCCATTAGGACTTCAATTTGCTCGCTCGGGTGTAGAAGTCATCGGCTTGGATGTAGATCAATCCAAAGTCGACGCACTCAATGAAGGTCGCAGTTACATTAAGCATATTGAATCATCAGAAATACAATCCGCAGTTCAAGAAGGAAGCTTCGGTGCATCTACTGACTTCTCAAGAATTGCGGAAGTGGAATCCATTCTGATATGCGTTCCAACACCATTGGACCAACACAGGGATCCTGATATTTCTTACGTCATCAAAAGCGGTGAAGCAATCGCACCCCACCTGAAACCTTTGTCAGTGGGGAAAGCTAAACTGGTTGTGCTCGAATCGACCACTTATCCAGGCACCACGGACACAGAGCTTCGAGAAGTTTTAGAATCTGGGTCTGGATTAGATGCAGGTAAAGGTTTTCATCTGGCCTATTCCCCGGAAAGAGAAGATCCAGGCAGAACGGACCATTCTGTGAAGAGTATCCCCAAAGTCATGGGAGGATTTACGCCGGAATGCCTGAATCGTTGCACAGAGCTTTACCTGAAAGCATTAGACAAAGTGCATCCCGTGAAATCATGTCGAATTGCTGAAGCAACGAAACTGACAGAAAACATCTTTCGATCTGTCAACATTGCTTTAGTCAATGAACTAAAAGTCGTGTTTCATGAAATGGACATCGATGTATGGGACGTGGTCAATGCAGCAGCAACCAAGCCATTTGGGTATATGCCGTTTTACCCTGGACCAGGTTTAGGGGGACATTGCATCCCTATTGATCCTTTTTATCTGACCTGGAAAGCACGTGAGTTTGAACAGCACACACGATTCATCGAGTTGGCAGGCGAAATCAATACAGCCATGCCAGATTACGTTATCTCTAGGGTAGCAGATGCACTCAATGACGAGGCAAAATCGATCAAAGGTAGCAGAATATTACTCCTGGGATTGGCATACAAACCAAACGTAGACGACGATCGTGAAAGCCCAAGTTATCGGCTCATAGAAAAACTCGAAGCAAAAGGAGCTCGGGTCGACTATAATGATCCTCAGGTACCCGAAATACGGCCGTCCAGAGAGTACTCAAAATACGCAGGCCGCAAATCCCAGAAAATTTCGGAAAACTACGATCTCATACTAGTAGCGACGCATCACAACGAATATAAGGAGCACGATTTCAGCCAATATCAAATACCCGTAGTGGACACCCGCAATTGCATCACCAATAAACCAAGCAAATACTACCAGGCCTAAAAATTTGGAGGGTCGACTTTCACGTCGATCCCACTTATAAAACCGTCATCACCACCCGTCTTACTAAGTGCGACTAGAGAACACACAGAAGATGGAGAGGAAAAAAAATAAAGGAGGGAGTTGAGGTTTTATTTTAAATCGTTCATTCAAACGTTCCAAAATATAACCACAAACTATCAGCCCTACGGGCGGGTATACGTAGATTCCTGTCGACTGCGGGATCCAAAGCCCGAAAACAACCACTACAA
>KB911981.1 GCA_000383715.1 Verrucomicrobia bacterium SCGC AAA164-E04 | reverse complement strand
TCCATTGTGATTTCTTTCTTGAATTATCAAATAATGGCTGAATGAACGCTGGGGAGTTCAGAGATGACTTACCGAAATGGAGCGGTGAGAGAAGAATAGCAACATTTTTTTTGATTGCGTTGAGCATTGTCATACTTGCGTTTCAAGGGTTTTATCCGAAGTTTAGTTAGGTAAGTGTACAATACCCACTCGTGAAATTTATATGATAGGTTTTTAGTGGCCTTGTTTTGATTAGGAAGTATCTTTTTGCATACTTGACCATTCTCGGTAAGGCCACATAATTACAAAACAAATTAATTAGAATCTTTTTTCTGAAACCTAACAAAGATGGTGCGAAATCTAACCGAAAAGCCTTCTGATGTCATATTGGTAAACATGCCGTTCGTAGCTCTTGAGCGTCCATCTATTGGATTAGGATTGCTCAAATCTGCTCTCAACAATGCCAGTTTAGTTACTCGTGTAGAATATGCTAACGTTAATTTTGCATGCAACGTAGGTATAGACACTTACAACTTTGTTTCTAACGCCGCAAGCATCGAGTTTCTTGGAGACTGGATTTTTGCAGGCGCGGCGTTTCCTGAACATAAACCAAATCAAGTCGATTATCTCAAGAGGGTGTCTGAGTGTTATGACATGATTCCTGAGAGGAGGTTCAGGCTCATGGCTTGGATGATGAGAGATGCTGCTGGTCCTTTTGTTAAGAAGCTTGCTAGACGGATTACTGAACAAAAACCACGAATTGTAGGCTGTAGTTCAACTTTCCAGCAGCACGTTGCCTCACTAGCGCTTTTGCGTAAAATCAAAGAACTAGACCCCTCCATCGTAACGCTGATTGGGGGGGCTAACTGCGAAAGCACTATGGGAGAGGTAACTCATGATAGCTTCGAGTGGGTTGATTTTGTCGTTTCTGGGGAGGCAGATCACTTGATAGTTCCTCTTGTCAAGGAGATTGAAAATTACGGCCCAAAAGTCCCTCTATTCAAGCTACCCGCGGGGGTGCGCGGTCCACTGCATAGACTAGATAATCTCAACAATCCTAAACCAATTGGTCGCCCGCTGGTGAGCGACATGGATTCGATTCCTATTCCGGACTACGACGACTACTTTGAGATTCTAAAGCGAACAAAATTAGATACTATTATCAGACCAGGCCTTCTGGCGGAAACTGCTCGAGGATGCTGGTGGGGAGAAAAAAAGCATTGCACTTTTTGTGGACTGAATGGAAATGGTATGACTTTTCGCTCCAAATCGCCTGAAAATGTGGTAAGTGATATTTCAAAGCTCAGTAAAAAGTACAAAATTAATAATATAGCCGTTGTCGATAATATTCTCGATATGCGCTACTTTTCTTCAGTGTTGCCTCAATTGGCCGAGATTGATAAACCCTTGAATTTGTTATTTGAAACTAAATCAAATTTAAAGCGCCGCCAAGTTAAGCAACTCGCCGATTCAGGTATTAATTGGATACAGCCAGGCGTAGAATCCATGAGTGGAAAACTTTGTGCTCAGCTGAACAAGGGCAACAATGCATGGATGAACATCCAGCTCCTAAAGTGGGCTCAGGAATATGGCGTATTTGTTGCGTGGAACTTCCTCTACGGCCTACCTTATGAGACGGATGAGGATTACCGGGTGCTTACAGATTGGATTCCATTAATCTACCATTTGCAACCGCCTGCTGATGGTATGAGTCCCATACGTTTTGACAGATTTAGCATGTATCATAACTTTCAAGAAAACTATGACTTGGATCTAAAGCCCAGTTGGGCGTATAAATTCAACTACCCTTTAGAGGAGAACGATCTAAATCGCTTGGCTGTCTACTTTGAAGACCATGGGCCTAACAAGTATACACGACTTGAACTGGGGCCGGGGAAGTTAACTTTAATCAACCAGCTCCAAGAATGGGCGGCTTTGTTCTACGATCGTTCTCAAGAGTCGCGGGAGAGAAACTCGACAGTAGCGCCAGCATCCAATCGACCAATGCTCACCTTCGAAGACAATCAAGGAAAGATGACCATACGGGACACCAGACCCTGCGCCATCAAGAACAAGTTTGAGGTGACGCAAACCAGTCGTGACCTCATAATTGCTTGTGATACCGCTTGCACACCGGAAGGGTTGAGGAAATCCCTTTCTATGGCATCAGACTATGATTACAATGCATCTCTGAAAAAATTAATTGAATTCAAGATAGTTGCTTTTGTGGAAGGTTGTTATATCGCGCTGCCGGTAAATGCTGTGCAAAAGCCATTGCCAACCTATGAAAATTTTCCTGGCGGATACATTGGGCAGCTAACTAAGACTGAACGTAAAAACACGGCTGGCGTGTCTAGGGAGTTACTGGCATCCTACCCCGTTAATCAAACATCTTAGCAAAATAAAACCTTAATACCTTATGAGTGTTGCGAAAATAAAACGATTTATCGAACGTTACAACGCAGATCCTGTTTTCAGAAAAGATTATAGGCAAAGCCCTTCGGAAAGCTTATCTGAAATTGGTTTATCCAATTTTGATCCTGAGATTTTAAGACCTATTTGGGACAAAGATATTCGAGAAAAAAATGATGAGCACAAAAAAAAGTTTGGAGGCTACCTTATCTCATCTGAAGAATTAGATGAATATAGAGCATTTTATGAGGCAAAACTTCGTCTTAATGAGCGAGTTCAAAGCGAATCATCGCCGAAGCATGGAAAATTCCAGAAATGGCGAGATCGGCAAATTGCAAGGCTTTCAAGCCAAGTTATAGATGAGAACGCCCAAATTCTAGTTCATGCCCCTTTTGCAATTGAATTGACTCAGGGATGCTCTGTCGGTTGTTACTTTTGTAGTTTGGATGCTCCAAAACTTACCAATCAATTCGAATATACAGAAGAAAACCAGCAGCTATGGAAAGAGGTTCTAATCGTTTTGAAAAATATAATGGGAGAAGCTTCACAATGGGGTTTCTGCTATTGGGCTACCGATCCTCTAGACAATCCTGACTACGAAAAATTTGCCTCAGATTTCGCTGAAAAATTAGGACGATTCCCTCAAACAACAACAGCAAAGCCATTGGTCAATGTCGAGCGAACGAGAGCACTCATCAAATTATCAGAATCCTATACACCAAGGCTAATAAATCGTTTTTCGATTATTACATCTCGAGGTTTAAGAGATGTTCACAAGTACTTTACACCAGACGAATTGCGACAAGTTGAATTGGTCACTTTAAACTCCGATGGGGATGCTGTGAAGACAAAAAGTGGTAGGTTTTATGCGCTTTGTAAAGAAAAGCCCGAGGTTTGGAAAAAAGAAGTTGCCAAATTGCGGGAAACATCGCTGCCTCGTTTAGGTGAATTCAGTGAAGATGAGTGGGATGCTTTTATTCAGTCCCTAGATGAAAGGACATGCTCTTGCGTTTCTGGCTTCATCATTAATATGTTCGAAAGAAAAATTAAGTTGATCTCCCCTTGTAAACCAAGTGATGAGTATCCCAAAGGTTTCATTACATTTGCTGAATCTTCATTTCACGACGGTCCTTCGCTAGAATCCGCTATCGAGGAAATTCTGTCCGAGCAAGTAAAACAATCTGTCTCCCAGTTGAATAATTTGGAATTTAGAAGTGATTTACATTTCGTAGAAACGGAAAATGGATTTACACTCACAAGTCCGACAAAAACGCTAAAAGTCGAGAATTCAAAACTTTCGCCTTTCCTTCGATTCTTGGGTAAGAAAATTGATGAAGGTGGGGCGAGTGCTGAAATTTTAGCTTTGACAGCTCAGTATAAATTGGGTATACCTACTAATATTTCACAAGCACAGTTAGAGTCTCTATATGGAAATGGGTTACTTTGTGAGTAATTAATCAATCAAATACTTCATTTTTACACAATAAATTAAGTCGTAAGGAAATTAGAAATAACAACATTATGAGTGATCGCATTCAAAGCAGAGAATTCTTCGAGCAAGTAATAGTTGCCAAAATTTGGAAAGACGAAGATTTCAAAAAAGAAATACTCGCTGACCCCAACAAAACCATCAGAGCTCTTTTACAAGAGCGAGATCCAGAAGCCGTTGACAAGTTGCCAGACATTGATATCAGGGTTGTGGCGGAAACTCCAACTCAGATATACGTAACCCTACCTGAGGATGTTGAGGAGCCCGTCACCGCTATCGGCGATGAAGACAAAAAAACAATGAACAGAAAGCAAGTTGAGAATATACTTGCCTCACGCGCTCTGTCTGATGCCTCAGCTCTTGCCAAGCTTAAGGATGATACAAAAGGCGCGCTGGAATCTGCGTTACAAGAGCTTGATCCAAACTTAACTCTTCCAGACAATTTAAAAGTGACACTTCTAGAAGAGTCGGAAAATGTTGTTTACCTAGTAGTCCCCCCAGATCCAACAGCGCTCGCGGATTCTGAACTCACCGAAGAGCAGCTTGAAGCTGTCGCAGGAGGTGTTGCTGCGATTGCTGTATTTGTGGTTGGCGTTGTGGCTGTAGCGGTTGGGGGCACTGTTACTGTAGCTGTCAATATAAATGCTGCAGTAAATGTTCACACTGTGGTTAACGCCGTCAAGGGAGCAAACGAGTCACCTTGGTAATTTTTATATTGCTCAGAGTTTGAGCTGCACGCGGTCTGGCGGTAAAACGTAGTTAGACCGCGTGTTTTTTTTAATTTCTTAAGATTCTAACCACAAATAATGCAAGAGCTAGATAATCCAACGGTAGCTGAGACTAAGAGGTTCCTTGAGCTTTATACCGGTATTCAGTCCTACAAACAAGAGGTTGATGCAAATTGCAATATAACAGAAGCGCCATTTGGATTCCGCTTCAAGCCTAGTAGTGTTCGCGCAATCTACGATGCTGATTACCTTTTATCTCAGCAGGAAAAAGGTATTGAATTAAATCCAGCCGAAAAGGCCTACAGAGAGTTTTGCAACCAAAAAATTCGATGGAGGCACCGGATCAGGCACGAGTGTATTCCTGCTGATAAGATTCTTAGGGTTTGGCGAGAAAGGCAGATCAAAAGAGCGAAATTTGAATTTGGAGCGGAAAGAGATGATTATTTTATTCATGTTCCACTAATGTTTGAACTCGCTGAAGGTTGCTCAGTAGGTTGTTGGTTTTGTGCTTTTTCAGCCTCAAAACTTTCAAAATTACTGCCTTACTCCGTTGAAAATGCCAATTTGTGGCGCGGTGTACTCAAGGCTGGAATTGATGTAATTGGACCGGCGGCCAGATGGTCAACGGATTATTTTGCCACAGATCCTCTGGATAATCCAGATCATGAAAAATTTTGCCGTGATTTTCATGAAATTATGGGTATGTGGCCCCAGACAACTACAGCAATCGCTCACAAAAACATTGAGCGGCTAAAGGGTTTGCTCCCAGAATCTCGAGAAGCCGGGTGCAGAGTAAACAGGTTTTCGGTGATTACCACGAAAAATTTGGAAAAGATTCATAACTCTTTTACGGCAGAAGAACTTCGTGATGTTGAGATCATCGCTCAATCACAAGATAGTACTTTCATGAAGGCCAAAGCTGGTAGATATATAGATTCGGCTAAAAAAAGCAAAAAGATAGAAAATAGAGAAGCAGAAAAAACCGTTATAGCCTTTGAAGATACCCACTCAAGAGAAGAGGCTACAAAACTCGCCGCTGAAATGGAAGATCAGGCTGGCAGTATCTGTTGCGTTTCTGGCTTCCTGGTTAATATGGTTGAAAAGACTATAAAACTTATCAGTCCAGTTGGTGCCGATGAAAGATGGCCACTTGGAATGATTGTTTACGACCAAGCTGATTTTAAGGACGAAAAAGATTTTCCGGAGGTGTTACAAATGATGCAGAATCGCATTAAGCTGAGGTTAGATGTGAATGACATACCACGGTTCAGTACAAAAGCCGAATTTCAATTATTGGAGCATGGATTCCAGCTTAAATCAGCCGCCATCAAAATAAGTTTTACTCAGGAAGGCTACGCAGATGTTCTACGGTATGTAGGTGAATTGATTAACGAAGGGGTAAAATCTGCGAATGAAATTTGTTTACTGACTTTCTATAAGACATCAAAACCAATGCAATTAACAATGGGGATTTTGCAAGAATTATTCAAAGGTGGTTATCTTGATGAAGACCCAAAAACACCATCCCAAGGTTACTATAAAAATGGGGGGCCTCAAATGATAGGTGAGCTTAATGAGAAGGTGAAAACGGCAAAAGAAATGATTTATTCTGAATAAAGATAGGCGATTATTATGATAATGGAAGAACAACAACGATTCGAAAGCCCTTGGATTTGGGTTCCTGTAATTGCCTTTGCTGCAATCTTCTGTTTTTTTATTGTTAGGTCGGCGACAGGCTATTTTTCAGGATTAACGCCCAATCCACTCTTTGGTTCGATATTAGTGGGAAGCCTTTGTATTCCATTACTGATAATTATCCTCCTTTGGAAATCATCTTTTACCGTCGGTGTTTATAGTAATGAAATTCGCTTTCGACTTAAGCCATTTCATTTCAGTGACCAATTAATTCCAATATCCAAAATAAAGGAAGTTGAAGTTATTTCCTTCAGACCGCTTAGAGATTTTGGGGGATATGGAATAAGGTATGGCCAAGGTGGGAAAGCTTACATAGTAAGTGGAGGGAAGGGAGTAAGAATTAAATGTAACGATGGAACAACTTTTGTTCTCGGCAGTCAAAATCCACAAAAACTTGCCGAGTCAATCAATCAAAACCTCACTCGTTAAGTAGAACATTGCTGCCTTCAAATAAAACACTTGCGTTTAGGATTGAAAGAGCAGGTCTTCGTGAAAAATCAGCGGGATTAATCTCGCCTTATGGTTACGTTAAATTAGTTTCATTTTTGAGTCATTTTCCCATGACATTTACATCGGGAATAGGATTTGAGTGCGAACTTAAAGGACCCCCAAAACCAGCTGACATATCCTTTTTTATACAACCCGGTGACTCTCTTGACATTCTTTCAAGAAAACATTCTCAGCAATGCTTGCCCATTAGCATAAAAACCCAAAGGGAATGGCTTATACTGTTAGATTTCGCTAATGGTTGGAATACACATGAAAGTAATACAAAAAAGGTGATCCAAAATTTATGGCTTGAATTCGATTATTCAACCAAAAATGGTTATTCACTCGTCCCAAGGTTCTTTCTTAAAATAAGTAATGATAATGTATTTAATCAGCCTGAATTACTAAAAATTATTTGTGCGATTTTTGATAAGCTTAAAAGGAAGGACTGTCTAGAGAAATGTGTATCTCGCATTTTAGAAACAAAAGTTCGCACCAAAATATTTCAGTTAGGCTCTAGTATTGATACCCCAGATGCCCCTAATCGAGTGTGCATTAAAGCCTTCAATACTTCAGATGTTCCTTTTTTGCTAAAAGAGTTGGGATGGGGTGCAAATTCATTATTATTTGACGCTATTCAGAAAATTTCCCATGTATTAGATAGAATCGAGATTTCATTAGATGTAGATAATGAAGGCTCAATACTCCCTAGAATTGGCTTAGAATGCCATGTTGAAAATCCACAAGGATTACCTCGAAATTGGCATCCTTTTCTTAATTTGCTGAAGTCAAACGGTTGGATAAGCGCAGATAAATTTGAATCATTAAAACGGTTTTCTGGTTATACAAATGACCTTTATGAAAACGGAATTTGGCTTTCTTCAATTGCAAAAAAGCATAAGATTCTAGGATATCACCGCTGGATCCATCACTTAAAAATTAGTTTCAACAGCACGGATTTTATCTCTGCCAAGGCTTACCTTGGTTTAAACTTGCGTGGGCTAACCAACACCTCCATTGGGACTCTATGTAACGATCAAATAAAAGCTATAAAAGATAACAAAATTGATTAAATTCCTGTTGGAGATTCTACTATGATGTAGCAAAACTCACTTTACTAAATCTGCTTACCCGAAAGCTTTTAACAGAAAACCTTTCGATAAAAAATTAAATATAAAAAAGTTTAAATAAAAGAACTAACAGTAACTATGCTTAATATAATATGTTTTGTAAGTTCTTAGTTGTTTCTAATATTAAAGGAAATTAATTTTTGAAAAAGTTAAATCAAATGTTTTAAAATGAATGTTATATCCAACCTTTCAACCCCAAATATATATAAGAGTAAAAGCATAGCTGCTGTTGCCGAAGACTTCAAAAAGGCACAAGATAGAAATGCGTTAATCAAAAATAGTGAATATTCGGACCGGACTGCTGCAGTTCTAGCTGATAATTCAGATGGAGCTACCACAAAAACGCATTTAGTTGTTTCCTGCGATGATTCAAACGGATATCTAGGTTCACTAGTAATCAATCCCAAGTTATATTCTCAACAATATTCGACAGCCACATTATATCACTTAAATTGGAAAGTTACACGCTACCAATTTAACTGGTATGAAATCCGAGGGGAAAAGTCAATTCACCAATACACACGCATTCGAGAAGCGCCCAAACATAATTACTGGCGAATATTACGCATTCGCTGGGAACCGGGTCTTCCCGCTAAGGAGGATTATGATGTTCAATGTGACAGTTGGATTGAGGAGGATCTGAAAACCCATCTCCAATTATAATTACAATGCAAGAAAACCCCGTTATTCGAAAAGCTAATGTCAAGGATATAAATGGAATGCTAGAGGTTTACTACGGGGTTGAAAAGCGCTCCGAATCACCGCACATGGAAGGTTATGATTTTGAAGAAATGGCAGATCAGTTTAACCATTGGATTCAAAATCCTCAGATAGCAATTTGCCTTGTCTCAGAAATTAAGTATTTGATTACAGGTTTCGTCATCTGTCTCATAAAATCTGATAAACTAGCCACTTTGGAAATTTTTGTTACAAATCCAAAATATCGCAGTGATTTTCGTAAAAGTGGTAATACCAATCATAGTGGAGAACTACTATGGAGGACCATTTGCGAGCAGGCAAAATCTAGAGGCATCATAAGTTTAAATACATTGATAAACAAAAAACACTACGATTTCAAAAGGCAGACTCGTTTTTTAGTCTATCGTGGGTTTAAAAAAGCTGGCCACTTTGAGGAATTTGAATACAACTTGGAAATTTAAGCAATCAACCAATTTCGTCAAGATACTTAATATCGAGTAAACATCCCCCTTTAGTTTAAATTTTTGCACACCTCAATAGGCTTGCTTCCGCTACATAATGGATCAGTTTCAATCCAACCTAACTCAACTGCGCAATGCGCCTTGTTTGATAAAACCTACTTCAGAATGTGAACAATGGAGGGGGATTATTAAATTTGTAGAATCAATTAGGCAATTAGCAGGTCCATATGAAATTCAGTTAAAAACTGTTTGTGAACAGTCCAAAAATATTTATTCAAGAAATGTGAGTTTAGAATATGCTCGACGGCTTTCTATAGCTCTTTTTGAATATGCTGTTCTAGACGAAATACGACCTGACAACTACAACAAAGAATTAATAAAACGTAACTACTCCTGGGCTGATAATGCCAGTATTTACCATAGGTTTTATGCTTATAACGGTGTCATTCCCCAATCAATTTTTGAAATACTCAGGGCTTCAACGGATTCATTAAATTCATATATTATAGGTAGTATTCAACATATCGCACAAAATTACAGAGGGATTGGTTTAATAGGTAGATTAACATCTGAAATAGGGTATTTACTTAATACAAATCATATTCCTCAACCCCCAATTTGTGTTCACCGGTCAACACTATTTACACTTTCTTTGAAATCTGGATCTAATCCCTTAGCTGGTTACGTAACGACCATTCGTAAAAAGCTAAAATCCGAAAAGGAACCAAGATACATGCGGAGAAATCGGTCGCTTATCAAACTAAGGCACCTCTCAACCAAGGGAATACTTGGATTGCGAGACCGAAGTATTTCCTGTTGGGAAAATCTACTTTACGAATCAATCGAAAACGAAACTAAACGTGCGACTTTATTATTCTCAAGTGGCACCTCTGCAAACGAAACTGTCATTCATTTTGTTGCATCCAAAATCAAAAAACATGCATATATGCATCCTTATTGGTATTTCGAAAACGAAAATTCCTTAAAGAATTGTTTGCATCTGCAGCAAGAAAAAATAAATGACCAAACAAGGGTTGCATTTATAAATCTCGAGCCAGCAACGACTCATTCGTATCAACCAGATGAAGAACTTGTGTCACCAGTTAGCGTTATAAAAGAAATTTTCGATTCAGCTCGCAAAAAGCCAGAATTAACATTCTGGCTAATCGTCGACGTGACTATGGACCCCTTATTCCAGACCACCGAGACCGTAGGAGGTCAATTGCCCTCAAATCTACTTTTAATTAAAACAATTAGTGTTACTAAACATCAGTTTGGTTGCCGAAATTATTTCTTTGGGGTAACTACGCTCATCGGATCCAGTGAACTTGTTCAAGACGGTTACAAAAATTTACTTAGTATGCGTTCTAAATTTGGTGGATGCCCTCAAGAGGGGCACTACATGTCATTTCCTAGGCAATCTCGTCAAAGAATTCAAAAAATACAAAAAACAATAAAATTACATTCCTTCAATCTAACTGAGTGGATGCCAAGTAAACTTTCTTGGAAAATAGTCAACAACACTTACCTCGCATTCTTAATACCTCCACTACAACCAATAAATGAGATAGCTGAATTGCTTTTACAGCAAAAGAGGGAATTGGGTACTGAAGACTTTAAGAAGAAATTTCAATTCTTGGAGACTATCCATCATCAACTTAATAATAGTCTAATTCAACGCGATCACTATCGAAGATTTCCTAATATTGAACTTGGCAATAGTTTTGGACTCTCTACTACCCGTGTCCTATACGATCAGGGGAATACAATTTTTAACCATAAACGTGTGGGTATGGGGACTATTCGAATCGCACCTGGCTTCGACACTAATGAATCTGAATTAAAGGAATATTTTATAGAAATGGTTGAACAATTTGCAATTTGTATGAGAAGTATAGCTTCTCAGCTGGGCTGCAAACAGCACTTGGATCTTATTTACCCGAGTTCAAAAAAATAATTAAGCTAATTTAAGTTTTAAGTGAATTCTATTCAACCGCACTTCATACTATCTAATTCTACATCTGTTTCAAGAAGTTTTGAAATGGATATCCAGCTTAAAATTGCCAGAATTGCGTGGGATCGAATCTGGAAATCTAAAATAGAAAAAGCGTTATATTTTCTAAAAAATTCTACTCATCAACGTGCTACCCCAAATCTTGTATTCGATCTTTCTACGATTTCATCTCGCATGGCTGAATTGGGTGGTCTGAAAACTCGGTTTAAATGTTATCCACTCATGGCATTAAAATCCTTTCCATTTCCTGAAGTCATTGAGTTGGCATCAAAATACCTTGCAGGTTTCGATGTATCAAATTGGAATGAGTATTCCAATATCTCTGTTGTAAATTCAAATACAGACATATTTTTGTCCAATCCTATTTTAGAGGAAAGTATCGATAAGTATTTAATTCGTGGTTGTAATCTGAAAATTTTGGCTGATAGTCCTCATCAACTATCATTTCTGCAATCTTGCGCTCTCACTCAATATGGAGTCAGACTTAACGCTGCCTCAATTCTTGCTTCAGCTGGTCTTCGCGACGCTTCTTTTTATTCTGTAAGCCGATTCGGTATGAACCCAGATGAAGTGGTTAACTATTGCCGAAAAAACCGTAATCATGATTTGAAGGGGATTCACTTACACCATGGAAGCGAAAAGAATACATTCCTTGCATATAAAACCCTCGCAGAGGTTTCTGCGAAATTGGCAAAAAAAGCCGGCATAAGTTTTCAATTTTTGAATATAGGAGGTGGAATGCATAATCTATCCTTATCAAAAATAATTGAACTTATCCAAGAAATCAGGACATTTTTAGGTGATGAAACTACTATATACATGGAGCCTGGGCGGTATTATTCTGTGGGGGCGGGTTTTGCTTCAGGTATTATCCAGAATGCATTTGAAAGAGAAGGAATACTTTACTTAATTACTGAATTATCTTCTAAGTGCCACTTACGCTGGTCAGAACCTAAGCTAATTTTACCAATTCCTGAAAAGTCTAATGGAATGAGGGTAATCAGAATCTGTGGCCCTTCATGCTACGAATCAGATTTTATCGGTCAATACCATGTTCCAGACCATCCAATAATCGAAAAGTGCTTCAAGGTGGGTAAACGCATTAAATTTGCGAATGTCTCTGGATACTCTGCTGCTTGGAACACAGGATTTAACGGTATTAATCCAGCCCAAATAAAATTTATTTAAGCTTTTTTTAAAACTATAACATAAACTGATTGTTGGTTTTATTTATACTAATATCATCAATCTCTATCCTATGGAAATGTGGGTGCGAACAACTCATCAATCATTCGAAACTTTGGCTGCCGTTCCTCAAAGGTAAGCTGCCACAGAAAGGTGAAAATATGGGTAATTTTGAGCGTATTAGTTTTTTTTCAGAGAACTAAGCTGTTCTAAAGAAATGTAATTAGGGGTAACTGTTTTTTCTGCTAATTTCTTTAGTCTAAGTTTAGGCTCTCCCATTTTATAGCGAAAATAAAATTCCTCATCAGTTTTATATACTTCTAATTCTTTCTCCGATTTTCGGTGATAGTATAAACTTTGAGCCTCAGTAGGTATCAGAATCAAAAGGCTTACAACTCTTGTTAAAGAACTTAGGTTAGGCGGGGAACCGTGGATTAAGCGGTGATCGTAAAATAAAGATTCTCCGGCCTTTAAAGGGAAGGCAACCTCTTTGAAGCGTTGACTAAGAAAATCTTGGACTTTTCTTTCTGTATGAGTGTATCCGAATCCTCGCTTTGTTAGGCCAATATTATGGCTACCCTCAAGAACCGTTAGGTTTCCATTTTCATGATTTACATCTTTTAAGGGACACCATATTGCAACAGAAGATTGGTTCGTTTCATCAATGAAAGACCAATCAAGGTGATGTGGTAAGAAGCTTCGCTTTCCTGGCTCTTTAACCACGAACTGGCCGCTCAAAGCTCGATAATTATCCAAGTATCCATCTGCTGCTCCGATCATTAGCTCACTAACCTGTCCATGAACATTGCGACGATATTCGGCTGAATTGTGCAAGATAGAGGCATGGAAGCCACTCGAATTCCCGGTATCAAGCCTTTTGTAAACCTTTTCGAGTGCCGTCAATTGATTCGACTGCAGCAAAGGAGCGACCACATATCCATTTTCATCGAAACTTTTCTGTAAGAGTTTATTTTTAAACGTAATTCTGCGCACACTCGTAGTATGAAGGCCTTCTAGATGCAATCAATTTTTTTTTATGATTAAAATTAAAGCTTTTGTTAAAGGATTTTCCATTTTTATCAGCTGGGGAAGGTATCCAATTTCTGTGCTCAAATGTTCCTCAAAAAATACCTTCTGACTAAGGCTTAGGAATGTTTCTGTTGAAGACTCAATATACTCCGCGTGGACTATTTGTATTTTTGTTTCCCTATGTATATCGTCACCCTTGGGTTCTCTGATAAAACTGCGCCAATTTGGTAAACCCTTTCATTTTCTAGGACTGTTTTAAAGTCGATATTTATCGACTCGACAATACTATGATAAAATGAACTACAAAGCCATGGCTGTTTCATCATTGACGAGCCTAAAGCTTTAGGAGTATCAAATATTATTTTTCGCTATTCGCTGACAAATACCCCTTATTATTGTTGTATATCCATCTCCTTTTACCCCATTTACCAAAGTCGATTTCTGTAATTAATTCTCGATGGTTGGTAATTTCAGATTTGTAAACGCCACTTAGACCAAGATGTGGCATTTCAACTGTTCCGTTTTGGTAATAAGCCTGTCTAGAAACTTTTTTTCGAATCTTCCAATTTGGCGCTGAAGGCCATAAATCCTCAAGCTTTGCCAGATTTTGCATGGGACCTGGGGCAATTTTAAGCATTTTGTAATTTTAACCTTCTTGTCGTAAAATTAAACCATCATGTTTCCTATCAATTGCCTGCGAATAGTAATGTAAACATTAGATTTTATTTCTGCTAATTTCCAATGCTGATACGACTTGTCTAACCGATTCAGCTGGAAAACTGAAGTGCAACGGATAATTGAACCAGTAAGTTTTCAATTTAGTTGATTATTTCTTTCGAACTGGACAGGGGATTGGTAACGGATTGAGGAATGTTTGCGTTGGGTGTTGTAATATCCCTCGATGTATTCAAACAGAGCGATGCGAGCGTCCTCTTGGGATTCAAATACTCCCCCTTGCAAAAGCTCTTTTTTAAGAGTCCCCATGAAGGATTCGCTCCAAGCATTGTCATAAGGATTGGCCTTAGCAGACATGCTTTGAAGGACGTTGCAGCGCTTGAGTTCAACTCTGAAAGCTACGCTTCCGTACTGACTTCCTCTATCACTATGAAAAATAGTTTTACTATTTGGATTTCGAATGCGTGCTGCCTGTTGGAAAGCATCCACGACAAGGCTTGCTCGTAAATGGGTAGTCAGGCTCCAGCCCACAATCCGCCTTGAATACAGGTCCATGACGATTACCAAATAGGACCACCCTGATGAGGTGGGTATGAAAGTAATGTCTCCAACCCAAATTTAATCATTTCTTTCAACCTTTGGAGCTACTTTCAGGAGATTATCGGCAGGTTTATCAGCACGCCCATCACTGGTTCTTAGGACAAATGTACGAGGTTGAATAGCACGTAAGCCTCTCTCTGCCATAAGTCGAGAAACTCGAGACGGGGAACATACAATTCCTTCATCCCTCAACTCACGCCAGATTCGTCGATGTCCATAACAGCTACGATGAAGTTTAAAAATCCTTTGGATTGCTAAACCAATATTACGATCTGCCTTCTGAGAAGGAGTCTCCGTAGTAGCGTGGTAATATGAACTACGAGATAATTCCATCGTTTGACAAACAGTCCGAATGCTTGCCCCTGTGCGTTTACAAAGCAACTCAATCATCTTGCGGTTCTGGGTTGGGGATTGGTTCCTAGGATGACTGCGGCCTTTTTTAAAATGTCATTCTCCAATTTGAGAAGCATTTTGAGTTTTTTATACCCACGCGTAAAGAATGCCGTCGCCAATGTTTAATTCTTGAGCGACTTCAGGGACTGATTTTCCGAGACGAACCAGTTCCACTGCTTGCTGTTTAAACTCAGGGGTATACTTTTTCCTGGGTGATCGATTCATTGTGTTCACTTTCTCATGAACTGGTCCAAAAATCCAGAACACCTCAAACCATTAGACCATTAACTTTGAGAGAGTCCCGGCGCGAATCAGTCTAAACTGAAATTATCCTTGCCTTAAACTTATGCAGGATGCCTTTCCGCTGTTTGTGCCCTCAATTCGGACTGTTGTATTTGTGTCGAACTCTAAAGGGTTCCAATCATCACATTTCTGAAACTGGATTTCTTGTTTTTCTTGGTTTGGTAAGGCCAAAAATAAACTTTTATCCGATTTCGAAATGATGGCTTTTTCGTTTTTCCAAATTCCATAATTAGCAATGTATTCTCCTTGAGATTTTTGAGCATAGTCCGGATCCACAGAAGATGCGGCAGGTTCACAAAATGATTTGTTTAGTAGCGTCTCAAAGATCCAACCTGCTGATTGAGATAAAATGGAGGTTGGGAAGAAGTTTGCTACAAGGAAAAGGCCTATCTTGATCTCAGGCATCAAGGCCATGTAAGAACTAAATCCAGGCAATCCTCCATAGTGCTCAACCAAAGAACATCCATTAAAATTTCTCAGTTGGAAACCGATTCCATATTTAAGTCCAGGGGCAATCTCGATATGCTCCTTCCATAGTTCTTGGTTTACGGAAGGTTTTTTTACAAGATCGTCTCTATTGCTATCGATACAACTCTGCCCCCAATTTAGAAGATCATTCATTGTTATGATTAGTCCAGCGGAGGGTTCTATGATCTCTGCTAATGGTTGATTGAAAACCGGTGATATTATCCCTTTACTGAGTGTGTATCCAATAGGATTTTTAGCTTTATTTATTGAATAAGCTGTTGATTCTAATCCAAGTTTACGAATTGCTTCATTTTCCAATAGGTTCTGCCAACTCATGCCCGCTTGAAGGCACGCAGCTTGATCTGATGTGCCATAAATCAAGTTGTTGTAAATAAATTTAGTGCCTCGATTGGCCATAGGCTTGGCTTTTGCCGCCATAGCTAGTAAACAATTACTAATTCGTGGTTTATAGTACCGAGCTCAGTCATGTTTGCGAGCCCTGAGCGAATGCTCAGGGCCATCTCTCACTGTAATGTTTGTTAAGTTTGAGCTAGTCGGAAAGTTCAAGTCTTTAATAGTCTCCGCCAATGGAAAATTCCCAACTGAATTTTCCGGCACCTACTAATCGAGCTACCACTGTAGCACTGAATGGTTTGGTCAGAGAAGCAACTCTCAGAGGTGAGTCCGTTTTCATTGCTTATTAGTTTGTAGGTTCTCTACACCCAAAGCCTTGGAAAATTGTTTATCTCCGATAAGGATCCCTGCTACTAGACCCGGTATTCCTATGCGATCTTTGCAGATTGCCAGACGGTTCCAGATATATGAAACTCTTGAATTAATAGTTAAAGAATTCATTAAACAGCGGTAATAGTCCGAACTCAGGGAATCTCGGCTCGATTACCATTACTTGTTTAAACGGTTTTGATGTGGTTTTGCATTGCTCTTTGCTTTTGAATGAGACTATTGTCTTTATTTATCAGGAAGTTTGTCATGAATTGTAGGTTATCCAAATGTCTAGTCCACTTTTTAACTTGTGGCCTCCTCTTTTGTATACTTACGGGGTGTATTGGGGGGAGAATCGGTCAAGATTCCATATCAGGTGAATTAAATTCCGACCAACTTTTTAAAGTTAAGGGGATTGACTTGGAATCTTTGTCTGAGGTGACTCCCAAGCCAGTCGAAGATGATGATTTAGAAAATAGTCTCGAGCTGAATGACAACGCTGCCCACGAGAATTTCGCAAAATCTGTCGCACCAAATAACGAAAAAGATAGTGAGCAAGATGCTCCCGATCAAATGTCTGCGAATGATTCGACAATATTGAGTAATCAGAAAGAAAATAATGTTCAATCTATGTCACTTTCTCTGGAAGATGCTCGTGCAATGGCCCTCGAAAACAATTTGGATATTTCAGTCAGCGTTATTCAGCCGGCAATAGCTGCAAAAAACGTAGCAGTAGAGCAAGCAAGGTTTGATGCAACATTTTCGAACTCTGTATCTTGGTCTGACAACTTCAAAGATGGCACTATGGGTGGATTTTACGATGTTCAGCCAAGTCTTAACCAAGCTTTGCCAGGTGGTGGAAATGTTGGAATATCAGGTGGAGGCACATCGTTACTGAACCCTTACAATAATCAGGCTCAGTCCAAGGCATATCAAGACCAGATAGGCGTAAATTTAAGTCAGCCGTTACTTCGAGGTTTTGGAATTAGAACTAGCACTGCCTCTATTCGTATAGCCCGGCTCGAACAACAGGCTTCTGAGTCTCAGGCCAAATTAAATATCATACAGACTCTTGCTAGCTTAGAAGTTGCATATTGGGAAGTGGAAGCTTCTAGAAGGGAATTGCTCGTTCAGGAGGAGCAATTAAAAGTGGCTGAACTCCAGCTTAGTAACGTAGAAAAACTCATCAAAAATGGTATAGTAACACGCGTAGAGAGAAATCGTGCAATTTCGGGAATGTTAGCCAGGCGCGAGAATGTAGTTGTTGCCAAAACTAATCTGCGTCTGAGAGAGCGAAAACTTAAGCAAATTATAAATTCGTCGATTTTAACGGTTGATTCCAAAACCCATATTTTATGTGAAACACAGTGGCAACCCATGCGCATTAAGCTGGATCCTTCAAAGCTCATGGGAATTGCCGTCACAAATCGAATGGAGTTGGCAACTTTACAAGTTCAGTTAACAGTAAATGAAATAAACACAAACCTTGCAAAGAACGGACTCCTGCCGCAACTCGATTTGGCACTTTCATATGTTCGTCAAGGGCAGGCCTTGAAGGAGCGTGCCGCGTTTGACAATATCTTCCGGCCTGAAAGAAGTCTCGATGACTATACAATTGGTGCCACTGTAACCTTTCCTCTAGGTAATCGCGCTGCCCGTGCACGTAGCGATCAGGCAAAATTGGAGCGTCTGCGTCTTCTCGCTTCTAAGGATAGGACGGAGCTTTCGATTAGGAAAGAGATCTACGATTCCGTCGATCAGCTCGAAAGAGATTGGCAGAGAATTATCGCTGCTAATGCAGCATCTAAATCTGCAGAGCTCACATACGAAGCAGAATTGGACCAATTTCTTCAAGGGGTAAGAACTTCTACCGAGGTTTTGGAAGCCGCAAGTAATTGGGCATTTGCTGAGTCAAGAAAAGTTAGAGCCCTTGCAGATTATGCAATATCCAAAGTTTATATCGCCTTAGCCACAGGAACGATGCTGGGTTTTAGTCAAGTCGAATGGCAGCCAACAATTCTTCAAAATTAGACAACGACTCTCAATTATATGGCAGAGTTCAAAAAGCTTTGCTCGATGGTTTAGACTACTTAAAAGCTAAGCAACATGATGACGGTGAGTTTTGCATCAACATAACCCGTCACCCATCGATGATTGGTCCTAATGATTTTGACAGCACACCTTTTGCTACTGGCATCGTTTATTATGCACTTTCTTTCTTAAAACATCCGACAGCCGCTCGATTAAGGTTAAAAGCTCTTTTTTTTATTAAATCTCAAATGCAGAAAGGAGGTGTATGGAGTTACTGGACTGAAAAATCAGGCAAAGAAATTGTTCCTGATCTGGACGACACTGCTGTTATGAGCAGAATACTTTTCGATTCTGGCGACGACCTCTTCCCAAATCTAAACATTCAGCGAATTTTGGAAAATCGAGATAAGTCTGGGATGTTCTACACTTGGCTAAATAAACCTCATGCCATCAATGATGTAGATTCTGTTGTAAATTGCAATTGTGCTTGGTACCTAGGAGACCATCCAGCTGCGAAATCAGTAATGAAAGGGTTGCTAGAGGTAATAAAGAAAGATCAAGTTAGTTCATCTTATTGGTATTATCTAGAAGATCTTGCCTTCTATTATGCTTTTTCTAGAGCCGCTATTGTCTCTCCGCCTGACGATGATGGCCTTTGGAAAAAACTGTTGCGCGCAAAATTAGATCATATTTTTGCCTCGAAAAAGAATCTAAGCCCATTAAGTGCTGCTTTAGCTCTATGCGTCACTTGCAAACTTAATACATTTGACAGCAAAGCTGAGATTTTACTATTGGAGCAAGTCCTAAAAGAACAATCTCGCAGTGGAGAATGGCCTGCAATTGCTTATTATGCTGGACCAGAACCACCTCAACCACATAGGGTTTGGTTTGGATCTTCTGAAATTACCACTGCTTATTGCATCGAGGCTCTTGCTCAGTGGAGTCGATTGCGACACCGGTGATTTTTTGTGCAGATTAATAATGAATGATAATTTTGAAGGGAAATGGCCTCAATCGAAGCGGGATGCACTGATCAGGCTTTTGGATGATGATGATCCTGAAATATATAATCAAATAAGGAAAACTCTTTTAAGTATTGGCAAACCTGCGCAAAAATGGCTCCAGCCTCATACTTTAAGTGACAACAAGCTCATCCGATTGAGAGCAAGAGAGATTCTTCGATATTGTGAACTCAAGCGAGCTGATGAGGATTTGTTAGTTTTTTGCTTGGGGCGAGGCGATCTTGAATTGGAAACGGGACTTTGGCTCTTTGCCAAAAGCGCTGATCCATCCATTAATTTATCTGCCTTGAAAATACTTTTCGATGATATGCTGCTTCAATACGGATCCACGCATCATGCAAATACCAAGTATGAGCAAGTGTTACTGGATATTCATGACTACTTGACAAAATTTATTACGGTAAGAGAGGTCACTAGGTCTGAACACTCTGCATACCTTTACATTGACAAAGCCCTGACAAATAAAATTGCGCATCGTGATCTTTTAGTCGTGATTTGTATGCTCGCTGCTAAGCGCTTTGGCATTCAACTTGAAGCTATTATGTTCCAAGGTAAGGTAGGTCTACACTCTCCCAGCGCCCCTTCATGGATAGGAATTCTTGATGATGAGGGTTCAGATCTTAAAATATTCACTACTGAGGTTGACGACCATGATTCTCTGTCCAACCGGCAGATTCTTATGCATATTTGCAGAAATCTTCACCAATTGTACAAACAAACGGGTCAGGACAAACACATGAAACAAAATCTTTATTACTTAACTGCTTTGGCAGATTCCTTTCCCGGAGCGATTGAATTTTAAATATACTTTCTATTGTTGTTATCGTTTACGCGTCGGGTCTGACATTGCTTCTAAAGGAGTGCCAAATTGGCAATTGAAGGACACATATAGTCTCTCAAATTGACGGAATCGAAATCTATGAACAAAATGTCTAAGAAAACTTGGAAATATTACAAGGGTTCCTGGTATTGGATGGATAGGAAAAAGATTTGTGGCGGCATATGAGCCCATCAGGACTTCTTGTGCGGAGTCTCCAAATATAAAGGTAACGCATCCTGAGTAGTCCGTTGGGTCAACATCTGTTTTAGACAGACCTTTGATATAGTAAATACCACTGAGGTGGGCGTTTCTGTGAACATGCGGCGGATTGCTTGATTCACCAACACTGCCTCCTCCCCAACCCCAAAGTTTTAATTCGTGCCGGAAATTTTTTGATAACCGTAATCCATCCAAATGGGCATGATTGCGATTGAAAATATTGATTAGGTAGTGGTTGATTGCATCTTTTAGAATTGAACGTAATTTTTCAATAGGTTCGGTAGTCCCGTTTAGCCAGTCTCCTGAAGTTTGCCAATAGGTTGTTAGCTGTTTCTGGTTACAATTCCTTTTGACCTCAATTTCCAGTTGCTGGTTTAGAGTTTCGCATTGTTCTGGCGGTATAGTTCGCAAAAAAAGGACTTCGTTTGACGCTGTTAGCATCTGGTCCCCTTTTTTGTAAATAAAAGGCATGGTTAATTCATCCATAAAGAGGTGAGATTAAAATACAGTGTAATACAAATTGCTTAATTGCTCAAGACGATAGGTCTAAAAGTACGACCACTTTTTATGCAATCATCTCAACACTTGACATGTTTTGATTTATTGAAGCTATTTCTTTTCTTTTGCCATGTCTACTTTTTTGGGCTCAGGTCACTATATGGAATGACCTTTTACACCTTGCATGACTCGTACGTTTTGCTTAATTGCCACTCCGGTCCAGACTTCACTGCTACATTTCGAGATAGATATTGACTCACTAAATCCAATAATATGCAGGCTGGGTCCTGAACATTTGGGGAAATTAGCCCAAAACCGGTCCTCTTGAGATCGATTAGCATATAAATGAGCAGAGTCATTACATGAAACTCCGCAATGATTTTTTAGAATTAATAAAATTTGCTGAGTTTGCCCTTCTTTTGTGCTGTCTAGAGTAAATTCAACGCGCTGCATTTAATTATATTATTTTTGTCTGCGCCAATGGTAGTTTGAGAAGTTGCGATAGGAAGCAGTGTGTAGCTGAAGCCAAACGCTCCATCAAATCAAAATCCATTTGGAAACGTCGTATTAAATTAACCCTTGGCCCAATGGGTTATAGAGAAGAGACATTATGCTTTTCTAAACTTTCCTGATGTCATATTCTATCTTCCTTGGAAAGCACAATCTCAAACTATGCAACGGCGGTTTTCCTTGGCCCATCTCTACCAATTGAGGTGGCTCGGCGGATATTGCCTGCAGATTATTATCCACCTGCTCAAATGGGAGACGTCTACCACATTCTTGGGGCAGGGTTAAAACAAATTCTCATTATTGATGGTGTTTTTCATGGGGCACCTTCAATATGGCACCGTGAAATATTAGAAGCCCTGCGCGCAGGGATAATTGTCTACGGTGCGTGCAGCATGGGAGCGCTTCGAGCTGCTGAGTTGGAGCCCTTTGGCATGATTGGGCTGGGAAAGATTTTTGGATGGTACAAAAGCGGCCTCATCGAGGGTGATGATGAAGTGGCCCTAGTGCACGGTGACAAAGAGTCTGATTATCTGCCGATGACTGTGCCGTTAGTTAATGTGCGTGAGACTCTCGGTCGCATGCGCATGGAGAGATTAATTAACGCTAATGAAGCGTCTCTTTTGCTTAAAAATATACGAAGTATCTGCTACTTAGAGCGAACAAGCCAAGCTATCAAAAATAAGTTGAATGAGTGCAAATTTATCGAAGGCAAAAAAGATTTAATTTTTAATTTTTTTCACGAAAGATTAGTTAATCTCAAGTCCTTGGATGCTGTCCAAGCGCTTAAAATTTTGGCGAGCGACAAATTTTCTTCTCACAGTAATGAGGCTTCTTGGCCAATTCCAGCGCGCGACGATTATTATGCTTGCACTCGAGTCTTTTTCCGGAGGCTCTCTTCCCCTAGTGGGCAGCAATCAAAGGTAGAGGACTTGATTAAATTCATTTGTAAAGATCCTGAAAGTATTGGTCATGAGTGGCATAGGATTAATACGAGAATTTTTACTCTTCTGTGGGCGGAGTCCCTCGAAAACCCTCCAATTGAAAAATTTATTAAAGAATACAAAAAAAAGCACAGTGAGACATTGGGAATTAAGGAAATAGATCAGTGGCTAAAAGTCAACAACATGACAAAAGCCGAATATATTACAGCGCTAAGCCAAGCTGGTTTGTTGATTTGGATTCACTCTATTTGTCCATCAGAAGTAGGAATCGACTTTGATTCACATAAGCAATTTTTCAAAGGATTTGTGGAGTGGCGTAAAAAAATTAAGAATCCTTTGAGTGAAGCCGGTGGGCAAGTAATGATACAGCGCTTGGCTCAAACGTGTTTTCACTGGCAGTGGGCAAAACAGAGAGGTATTCGTCATAACCAATCTATTGAGGAATCTATCAATCGATGGGAAAACAAATTCCTTATCAAAAATCGCTCTCAATGGTTAGCAACTGTGGGTATTTCTAATGCTCAATATTTACAATTGCAGAATGAGAGAATGACATCAGAATTTCTTATAGAAAAAGGACCACATTATTTTGGGGTCAATCGCTATTGTATTGAAGAGGAATTACTTGTGGAGCTTCAAATGTCAGGAAGGCTACTCCAATTTCCTACTATTGAGCGTAACAAAAATGAATTTTCAAAATAATAGTTGGCGGATTGCATCGCCCGTTGAAACATACTCCAGAATAAAGAGCAAAATGCCCTTATGTGGTATCTCGCGCGCAGCGGACATTACAGGTTTGGATGATTTGGATATCCCCGTTTTTTGCGCCATCAGACCTGGTGGTGTAATATTACAAGTATCAAACGGAAAAGGTTTGACCCGTGATGCTGCAAAGGTATCGGCCATCATGGAGGCAATCGAAGTTGATCATGCCGAGCGCCCCTCACCAAGCAAATTACGATGGTGTAGTCATGACAAGTTATGCAGCGAATCCACCGAAGTCATAGATCCTGAAACGCTTCCGGGGAAGCTAGGCAATTATTGGAATCGAGAATTTGTCATACCATGGTACAAAGGGCGAAATTGTATAGATCATACGCCAGTATGGATTCCTGCAGGATTTATTTTTTTTAATATCGAACCAGTCATATTCCAAACGACCAGCAATGGCCTTGCTAGCGGTAATCACATCCTCGAGGCGGAAATTCATGGTCTCTTGGAGCTTATCGAACGAGACACACTAGCTACTGTTTTTCAAGAGGGTAGACTTGTATTGCCCTCCGGATCGCAAATTATCAACACTGAGGCCGAATTTCCGAGGCGTTTGAAGGAATTAATCACAAAAATAACTCAACGAAAAAATCTTGTTTTACTAATCCGCATACATGACGAAAAGCCCTTGCATACTTTTTGGGCTATTATTTTAAATGAGTCAGCTTTTAGCTCGGTTTCTACCGTGAATGTTGGGTCTGGAACTCATCTTGCCCCAGAAATTGCAGCTTTGAGGGCAATAACTGAAGCGGCACAATCCAGAGCGACCTTTATTCACGCAGGTAGAGAAGACCTTTTGCAGAAAAAATCATTCACAGGGAAGCACGTTCACGAGAGCGTAGCGATCATAAAACTTAAAAAATTAACACCAAACGCAGACTGGAGCGAAATACCTAAATTTCCCATCCCGAAACACGAAACTTTAGTGGATTGCCACTCTTATTTGCTGGAACTTTTAAGACAGGCGGGTCATGAGATGGTCTTTGGTTTTGATCTGACAAAATCATCAATTGGCATTCCTGTTGCACGAATGTTTATACCCAACATGCGTTTAAATCTTAAAATATTATAAATATGACTTTATTGTAGCAATAACATTTTAGCATTGAAAAACCTCGAGCAATAAACAACAATAAAAATAGAAATGAGGAAAGCGTTAATTATTCTAGGTGTTCTCACAGATAGCGATGTCGAGTGGATGTGTAATGTGGGCAAGAGAGTAACCTTTGATAAGGGAGACTCGCTAATCTCAGAAGGTCGGGCACTAGGCAGCATTTACCTTTTAATTGACGGATTGCTGGAGGTCTTTCTCCAAAGGAATGGAAAACGTTCTTTCCTCAGTAAACTACACGCAGGTGAATTTTTAGGAGAAATTTCACTGCTTGACGATCGCCCGCCAACTGCCTCCGTCAGCGCCCTTGATAAGTCAACTTTACTTTCCATAACGAAGGAAGATTTACGCGTAAAACTTAAAAGTGATTTGGGCTTTCAAGCTAGATTTTATCGTGCCATCGGTACATTTCTTGCCATCCGTCTGCGTTCCACCAATCTTTTATTAGCTGGCGGAGTTGGGCATAAGGAAGAAGAAAGTGACGAAGATGTAGATGAAATTAACCTTGAAATTCTTGAACAGAGCGCTATAGCCGGTAAGCGCTTCGAATACTTGCAATCCCGGATAATGAAAAGTTAATCAAACTTCGATATCTTGTGAGTAATTTGTTTTTTGCTAAAAAGAAATCCCCTGCTGGGTCTAGCACCCCTGAAGAGCTTGATCATTTATTGGTTGTTGTTCGCTCTCCGCTATGGATACCTCTGGGAGCTTTAGCCTTTGTATGCGCCTGTGCCGTTGTATGGTCAATTTTTGGTCGCATACCAATCAGCGTATCTGGAGTAGGGGTTCTTATTACCCCGGGTAATGTACAAACCGTGCAGTCACAAGAATCTGGATTAGTTTCGGAATTAAGAGTAAGCCCCGGCCAGGATATTCAAAAAGGTGATGTTGTTGCAGTTCTCATGCAGCCGATGTCTGAACAATCTGTTAACCAAGCTCGCGAAAACTACAATGAAATCAAGCAAAGTAACGAAAAAACGCTTGGGATTAACGACAAACGCTTTGCTGATCTAATGGACTCATTCCGACGTAAAGAAGAAATTCTTGCCGAGAGCAAAAAGCTGTCGGCAAGTGTTCACGCAGCAACTCAGCGGCGTTATGATGCCTTGAAATCACTAGCTGAGGATGGGTTAGCCCGGCAAGATCAAATTCTCGGAGCAGAGTCGTCATTCGCAGAAAGTCAGACCAAAATGTCAAATTATGGTGTGCAGCTTCAGCAGCTCAAGGTTGATAGGGAACAAGCTCGTCAGCAGAATAATCAGACTGAATTTCAACTTAGGACTCAGATGGATGAAGCTAGACGGAAGCTTGAGCAATTAGAGCTTCAACTTAAGAATAGTACTTCTATACGCTCGAGTGTTTCGGGGAAAGTTTTAGAAGTCATGGTTTCAGTTGGTAGGACTGTTTCATACGCAACTCCTATCATCACTTTAGAGACGCTTCAAGATCAAGGTGAGATGCTAAATCTCTGTTTTTTTCCAGTTAAAGATGGCAAAAGAATTCGCCGAGGTATGCAGGTTCTACTCACCCCTACTACAGTCAAGAGAGAACGCTTTGGCGGTATGATTGGTAAAGTCACGAAGGTGTCAGCCTTCCCAATTACTAGAGAAGCAGCTATCAATCGGGTAGGAAGTAAGGAGCTAACTAGTTCTCTCATGTCTGACGGGGCCATGATCGAGGTTGAAGTCAAACTTACTCCTGCAAAAAATTCCGAATCAGTAAGTCAATATGAATGGAGCTCTAAAAATCCGCCTGTAGCAGTCAATCAGGGGATGGTTACAATGGATAGAATTGCAATAGAAGAAAGGGCTCCCATTACTTACTTGATGCCTCTTTTGCGAAGTTGGTTCCAAGGTCAGAAAGATGATTTTGCTCCGGGAATATAATTAGATGTGCGAATTTTAAACAAAACTAAATGCCGAACGCCTACTGTTTTGCAAATGGAAGCCACGGAATGTGGTGCGGCTTCCCTTGCAATGATTCTTGGTTACTATGGTAAAAATGTCCCTTTGGCCACCTTGCGGCAGGATTGTGGTGTCTCCCGAGATGGTAGTAAGGCTTCAAATATAGTCAAAGCAGCGAAACTGCATGGTTGCAAGGCCAAGGGGTTAGGGAAATCAGCGTCCCAACTTAGAGATCTTAAACTCCCTGCGATAATATTTTGGAAGTTCAACCATTTCGTAACGCTAGAGGGGTTTAGCAAGGGTTTTGCCCACATTAATGATCCTGGTTTAGGACACAGAAAGGTTGGGATTGCTGAATTCGAAGCTAGCTACAGCGGTGTCGTTCTGATTATCGAACCCGACAAAGAATTTCAAAAAGGTGGCGAAAAGTTAAAAGCCTTGCCTTCACTTTTAGCTACCTTACGCGGGAATATGAATGCTCTGATGTATTCAATTCTCACGGGATTGATTTTGGTGGTTCCGGAGATGGCCTTACCTGTAGCTACATCAGTTTTCATTGATAGTGTTCTTATAGATCAGCGCACAGATTGGTTCAGGCCTCTGCTAGCCTTCATGGTTGCTACGCTTGTCCTAAAATTGACCTTGTCATTTCTGCAAGTATACGTGTCGAGGCGCTTTAGTCTTTCGATGCTAGCCAAGCTTAACTCAGGTTTTATCAAACATCTCCTTAGACTCCCTATTTCATTTTATTCACAAAGATTTGCGGGTGAGGTTGTTAATCGAACAAGTCTCAATGATGACATCGCTGAAACAGTAACAGGACCGGTTACTTCTATTTTTGTAGATATTGTGAAGATGTTTTTATACGGTGGAGTGTTGATGTTTTTCAATCCTGGACTGACGCTCATAGGAATTGGACTACTCCTTGTGAACTTTCTAGTTCTCGCCTATGTCTCAAGCGCCCGGGAAGAAGCAACGCTTAGTTCCTCTCAGGAAATGGGGAGAGTTCACGGGACTTTGATTGCCGGCATACAAGGGATAGAGACTATTAAGGCTTCAGGACAGGAGAATACATTTTTCAAAAGATGGGGTGGATTCTACGCGCGTGGCATGAATTCTTCCCAACGGTTGCAAAAAACCTCTATGTCCATAGGGGTATTACCAGATCTAATGGAAGATGTCACAGGTGTCGTTATTCTCCTTTTGGGGGGGATGCAGGTTATGGCTGGTGATATGACTATTGGAATGCTAACAGCTTTTAATAGCTTGATGGGAAATTTTCAGGCTCCTGTTGGTAATCTATTTGGATTTGCAACTCGCTTACAGGAATTGCGTGCCAGTCTCGTTAGAGTGCAAGATGTCTTGAATAACAAACCTGTCAGCGAGCCTGCACATAATATTATTCAAACAAACGAAGGAAAACCTCTTGTTCGGTGTCGTGGTTTGGTTGAGTTGAGGAATATTAAATTTGGTTTTAGTCCTACAGCTCTGCCTCTCATTAAGGATTTTTCTCTCGAAATCACTCCAGGGCAAAGTGTGGCTCTTGTTGGAGGTAGTGGTTCAGGAAAATCAACGATCGCCAAAATCATATGCGGGCTTTACGAACCTCAAAGTGGTAGCGTTAAGATTGATGGAAGATCTATCGGTGATCTTCCGAAACTCGTCAAAAGAAATACCTTAGGGCTTGTTGAACAAGAGATAGGTATTTTTGAAGGAACAATCCGAGATAATTTAACCCTATGGGATTCAACCATACCAGATTCAGTAATTATTGATGCTTGTCGTACGGCTGAAATCCTCGATATCGTGCAGAATTTGCCCGGTGGCCTCGATGCTGAATTACTGGAGAATGGCTCTAACCTCAGCGGAGGTCAGAAACAGCGCCTTGAGCTTGCGAGGGCCCTTGTTAATAATCCATCAATCATTGTTCTTGATGAGGCTACTAGTGCGCTAGATGCAGAAACTGAACGACGCATTACAGTCAACCTCAGGCGGCGACGCTGCACTAGTATCATTGTAGCCCACAGGTTAAGCACAATAAGGGATGCAGATGAAATCATCGTTCTCCAAACTGGCGAAGTGATAGAGCGTGGGCGACACAATGAGTTGATCGATGGGCAAGGAGCCTATTGGGAACTGGTTCAAAAGAGCCTTGACAAAGGAGAGGATCAATAGTGAACGCATTTACCAACAGCCCGGTAATAGAGTTATGTGATGGTGAAAATCTACCTTTTGATCGGGAAGATGGATTTTGGATCGTCGAACAAGGATCGGCCGATTTTTACAAGATAAACGAATCCTCAAGCTTATCCAGTTTTACTCATGTCAAATTGTGGACTGCACAAGCTGGTGAGATTCTGTTCGGTAGGTCACCTTCAACGATTGATGGATATAATTTCGAAATTTTAAGTTTAGAAGATAGCTGCGTTAGATTTGTAAAATTCGAAGAACTTTCTAGTTTATCTAATAAGGCTAAAGCTACTTTTGCAGCAAAAATAGATCAATGGGTGCAGAGGTGTTACTCGTGTATCAAACTTCAACCTCCAGCTGTTCAGAACATAACTCCAGATAATAACTTATCATTTACCCTTGTCAGAGGGGAGCGGATGAAAATTGCTGGCAGTGCTTCATGTTGGGCGACTGTTGAGCTTGGTGAAATATCATTGCTTGCATCCGAAAGCCTTAAATTTGGATCTAATGATTCAATTCTCCCCCTTGCGGGTGGTGTTTGGTTTGAAGCTTTGGAGGAAAGCAAAATTCTCATTTATTCTTCGTACGATCTCAATAATGAATCGTTGTTATTAAAAGCTATTGCAAGTTTACAGAAAATAATACTAACCGTTCAGAATTCTGATGAGCGTAATCAAACGGCAAAGGAAGCCGACAGATTGTCGAAGGCGTCTGAAATGCAACAACGGCAGGAAAGCTTGTCGTCTACGTTATTGGCAAATGTCCTAGACCCTGACAAAGTTATTCAAGATACAGGTGATGACTTGCAGACAGTGCTTGGTGTAATTGGGGGTATACTAAAGGTAGAGTTCAAACAACCTAAAATCTCGAAAGACCCTGAACGAATTGATTATATTGAGGCTCTAAGCCAAGCAAGTGGTGTAAGATACCGCAGGGTTATGCTTCGGGGAGGATGGTCTCATCAGGATAATGGTCCTCTTTTAGTTTTTTATGCATCAGACGAATCAGCTGATTCCCCTGAGCCCGCTGCTCTGATCCCCAACAAAAATAAAATTGGATACTGCATATATCGTCGATCGGTTGGTAGGCTAATGCCAATTGAGGATCAAGATTTTAGCAGACTGGACCCTGAGGCGATTACTTTTTACAAGCCGTATCCATCTCACGCTCGTGGCTTTTTAGATTTAGGCTTCTTTGCTCTCGACCCTTTCAAAGCACAGTTAGTTATGATGCTGACCCTCAGTATCATAGTCAGTTTGCTTGGAATGCTGACGCCCATTGCATTTCAGCTTATTGTCGACACTGCAATTCCAGATGGAAATCGTGATTTATTGTTTCAAATTGCCAGTTGTCTTCTTTGCATTGCGATAGGTTCAACATGGTTCAGTCTGGGGCAAGGTTTGGCAACCCTCAGAATGAAATCAGGCGTAACGCTTACTATGCAAGCTGCTATTATTGACCGGCTTCTTAGGCTACCTGTTTCTTTCTTCAAAAAGTACTCCAGCGGCGATTTAGTTAATCGATCGATGATTATTACTGAGATTGCATCGGAAGTAAGTGGCATTGCTCTGAAGGCAATATTTGCCAGTTTTACAACATTATTAAACGTCTTTTTGTTGTTTTATTGGAGTTGGCGTCTGGCCATCATTCCCATAGGACTCTCTCTATTGTCTGCTATCGTGACGGTAATTGTTGGTATCCGAATTCGAAAAAACGCACTAGAATATGAGAAGCGCATAGGTAAGGTCTTTGGCTTTCTCGTCCAGATTGTATCGGGAATTAGCAAGTTTCGTGTAGCTGGTGCGGAATCATTAGCCCATAACGAGTGGAGTCGAAAATATTCTCAGTTGCTTGGTTATTTGGCAAAGATCAAAACATGGGAGAACTTTAGTTCACTTTTTAATTCAGCCTATTCCACGGTGGGTACAATTCTACTTTACTTTTTTGTCATGAAAATGATGGGTATGGGAGCAAAAGATGCTTCGCAGCCAACAGAAGTGATGTCTATGGGTAAATTTCTTGGATTTAATGTAGCTTTTGGTGCATTTATGGGAGGTGTGACTAGTCTAGCATCTACTATTGTCGACATAATGGATTCTTTAGCCAAGCGCTCTCTTTGTTTGCCAGTGTTGGAAGCTGCAACAGAAATTGATGACAATAAAATAGATCCAGGAAACCTTAACGGAACGATAACAATCAAAGATGTCTCCTTCCGATACATCAAGGATGGCCCTTATATTTTAAATAGCCTTAATCTTAACATTAACGCGGGTAGTTTTGTAGCGCTTGTTGGACCTTCGGGATGCGGTAAATCGACACTTTTTCGCCTTTTACTCGGCTTTGAAGTTCCTGATTCAGGTTCGGTTTTTTTCGATGATCAGGATCTTAAGGGCCTTAATGTAAATTCACTTCGTAAGCAAATCGGGACAGTTCTGCAATCCGCAGTTGTCTCTTCAGGATCCATATTTGAAAATATTGCTGACGGAGAAGTGATCACTTTGGATGATGCTTGGGCTGCTGCAAAGGATTCTGGATTCTCAGACGACATTAAACAGATGCCAATGGAAATGAATACTTTGGTGAGTGAAGGGGGGGGGAATCTTTCTGGGGGACAGCGTCAACGTCTTTTAATTGCACGCTCTTTAGTGCGGAATCCTCAAATCCTTTTATTTGATGAGGCGACGAGCGCACTTGACAATAGGACGCAGGAAATTGTCGGCAGAAGTCTTCAGCGCCGAAAGGTGACTCGTCTAGTTATTGCTCATCGTTTGTCAACGATTCAAGATGCTGACATGATTTGCGTATTTGAAGGTGGTAAAATTACACAACAAGGGACCTTCGACCAGTTGACTTCAGAAAAAGGGCTCTTCAGGAACATGATGCAACGTCAGACACTTTAAAACTGTTTCCGTTTTAAAATTTATATGGCGCCTAGTTTGAAGTTATTTCCTACTGGTTTTTTGGTTTAATTTAAGAATATGAAATCCCTGTTACCTAGGTAAGTATTGTTATGCTTAAAAGGATATGTTTTTATAGAGTTGACATATTCAACTTTTTTTTAGTCCTGAACATGTTGATGGTAACTGGTGCCCTGTCACAGGAAAGCGGTATAGGTTATGTAAACTATAAAACATATAAAACTCATTCCGGTAATGGGTCGTCCTCTACTTACGGAGGTGTTACCTATTCCGTGGGTGGATCTGATCACGCGGAAATGGACGCTATTTTTGACGTAAATCAGCCAGGTACAACCTTGATATCCAGCGGCACGGTTTCCCCCTTGGGGGCAGAGGGTCTTAATGGTGGTCATCCTCCAGGTATTTGGGGGCCAAGTTTTTTTGGTGTGGTTTTCACGGGAATGTTTCAACCTAGCGAAAGCGGAACATACAAATTTAGAATAAAGGCCGACGATTCGCATGAATTTTGGATAACAGGTTTAGGTGATTCTAATGATTTAATAACACAGCAATATGGATGCTGCTCTTATATTTATGGGGAAGTTACTTTGGATAGTAATACATGGTATCAATTTGGTGTAAGGTATCAGGAATATGGTGGTGGAGATTACATAAACATGTACTATATATTGCCCTCTAATTATGGTAGCAGTAATTATAATGCCATTGATGAAAATTTCGGTGTTTTCAGAAGCGACACAATATCCCCGCCATCGTTGACCGGAGTAGGAGGAACGTTGTCCTTTACCGAGAACGGTGGAGCCACGGCAATAGACGCAAGCCTGAGTGTAGGGGATGTAGATGACACGAATCTTGAGTCTGCGACAATCACGATAACATCGGGTTATGTAAGCAGTGAGGATGTGCTAGGATTTTCGACGCAGAATGGAATCAGTGGAAGTTGGAATTCTGGTTCAGGAGTCATGACATTGAGTGGAACATCCAGCTTGTCCAACTACGAGACGGCTCTGGAGTCGGTGAGCTACAACAATACATCAGAGAATCCCAACACCAGTGCCCGTACGATTACCTGGGTTCTCAACGATGGGGATGCCAATAGTTCATCGGTGACATCAACGGTGAGCGTGACGGCAGTCAATGATGCGCCAACGATTGCAACCAATACGGGAACGAGCGTTGCGGAGGCAGCCTCTGTTGCCATCACTGCTTC
>KB911980.1 GCA_000383715.1 Verrucomicrobia bacterium SCGC AAA164-E04 | reverse complement strand
TTCTCTTCCATAAACCGGCCAAGGTCCTCTGTTCTAAAAACGACCCCAACGGCCTTCCTTCCTTATATCAGCTCCTCCCCTCTACTCTGCAGCATTAGACTGACTGCATCGTTATTTTATTATTTTTCCTTAATCTCATCCATTACCATAAAAATTAGAAGAAGAACAATCATCATACTCAGATTTGGAGTAGGAGAGAAATACTCATGCGGCAGATGCACCTCCAATGAAGATAGGCAAATCCGGTCCTGCTAAACGAATCTACAAAAACGCTCTTGGCATATCAAAAAATCCGGCAACTCGAATGAGCTGCCGGATTCATGGTCTTCCTGAAAGAGTGAATTTAAATTCTATTTGATATCGTAGCAGTAGATCAGATCTTGATCCCTCAGATATAACTTGCCATTGACAATCACTGGATGGGTCCAGATTTTACCGCGTGATGCGCGGATTTCGGATTGAGGGTGGAGGGTGAATCTGCTTAGTTCCCTGTAGCCATCGGTCGATGCAGCCAACATGACCACATGACCTTTCCCTTCGTCCAGGCATATCAGTTTGCCATCGGCATATGTGATAGCTCCTTTGCCCAAGGCTTTCCGTTCCGACCATACCTCTGAACCATCGCTTAAATTTTGGCAAAGCCAGCCTATACCATCTGAATAACCAAATACTTGACCTCCTATTCGAACAACCCCGCCATGATGGTTTTTCATCTCACGGTTAGAATAAAGTTCTTTGACCGTGTTGTCGGGTTGAATTTCAATTGTTTTGCAGCCGGAACCATATCCAGCGGTCACATAAACACGGTTTCCTATGACAATGGGGGTAGGAATCACAGCTGTTCGACCAGGGAAATCCGTTTTCCACAACAGTGCTCCATCATCAGGATTCAACCCGAATATTGATTTTTCGGTGCGCTGGACAAATTGTTTTGCTCCATTTATCTGAGCTGCAACGATCGATGAATAGTGTGCTTTATCCTCAATTTGTTTGCTTTGCCAGATCACCTCACCAGTTGATTTATCAAGGGCCGCTACTGTTCCCTTTTCACCTCCCGGGGTGAAAAGTAATTTTTGTCCATCTATCAGAACTGATTCACTGTATCCCCAATTCGGCGTTTTGCCTCCAAGTTCTGATGTCTTAGTCTCCCAAAGGATGCTACCATCAACTGCGGCAACGCATAACAAATTTCCTTCGCCGGTCAGTGTGTAGACATTATCACTATCCACCGCTGGCGTCCCGCGTGGTCCGTCTCCCCAAGCGTTACCAAGGACATCTCCGATTTCTTTCGCCCATTGCTCTTCACCAGTGTTTGCATCAAGACATAGCATGATAGTCCTGTTTTCACGGGTGCCCATCGTAAAAAATTTACCATCCACAATGGCTGGGCCGGAATACCCTTTACCCGCGTTTTCGAACATCCAGATTTTTTCCGGACCATTCTCAGGCCATTTATCCAAAAGACCAATGTCTGAGGAGTGTCCATCACGGTTGACTCCTCGCCATTGTGGCCAGTTATTTTCAGCCATGGATTGAGGCATCAGACCTGCCAGAAGAAGGCAAAATGCCCCTGCGGGGACGATGTGTCTTGTTTTCATAGAATTAAATGTTCAGCAAAGGTTGACTTATACTCACAAAATGGCGAGATGATACGATACGTCAAGAACTTAGTATTCTCTTGACTGAATGCAGCCCTGAATATTCATTTTATTAACTTTAAATCGAAGGTGCAGTTCGAATTGGCGTCTCTGGATACTGAATCATGTTGACCCACTTTCATCTGCTTGCTTAATCTCCATCTGAACCATTAGACCCTAGACAATAAAGCAATGAGTAAAATAGTACCTACGATAAGTTCAAGTGTGACCGGTCCTTTAGGAGTGCAACACCTTCCGCGTTTTTGGCAAAAAGTTTCTCTCGAAAATGCCGCTAAATTGGCGGACGGATATCCAGGCTGTGGCGCTGGCTACGATCAAATGGTCCTTGATGGCCTGGGACTCAACAGAGAGTCCACTCTGGAATATATGAAAAACGATAAACCTACCTATCCGCAGTTGGAAGCTTGGATCAGGCAACAACCAGGCGCCAAATTAGATCAAGGATCCATCACCGCCTTGAATGCATCCATCGACGGTTACATCCATGATGATGCGACTCGTCAGTCGATTCTTTCAGCCAATGGCATTGAGGAAGGTTCTTCGGGCCCGTATGACGCGGTGAACCTCAATAATCTAGACGATTGGTTGGAGTTCTATAACGCTGAAATTAAAGGCTGATTCTCTTCAATCCTCCAAAAATTTTTACCGTGATCTTTGATTCAATTCAAAGTTCGCGGTTTTTTGTTTCATGAAGGTTAAGATCGTTGTTTTCATCAAAGCTCCCAAGCCAGGGTTTGTAAAAACCCGTCTTGCGGTATCAATGGGTAATCAGGAAGCATGTCGTGCCTACGAGCTGTTGGCTCACCATTTTTTGAATCAATTGTCTGCCTGTCAGAACGTCGAACTTCGCTTTACTCCGGATAATGCAGTCGATGCGATGACTCCTTTTTTAAAATCGTCTCATTGGACAATGAAACCCCAAGGGGAAGGGAACCTTGGGGAGAGGATGGCACGTGCGATGGAGCAGGCTCTGGATGAGGCAGATGCCGTTTTAATTTTTGGAACGGACTGCCCCTACGTTGAATCCTGTGATGTGGAAACAGCCATCGAAGCGCTGCTGTCCTCAGAAGTCGTGATAGGTCCCGCAGCAGATGGTGGATATTGGATGATAGGATTCAGAAATGCTGAGCCGAAAATATTCACAAACATCAGCTGGAGTACTGATCAGGTTTTGGGGCAAACCTATGATACAATTAAAAAGCTGGGATTGAATTGCTTCCAATTGAGAACTCTGGAGGATGTGGATGACTTGGAAAGTTGGGAAAGAGCAGCGGCAATGTTGGTTCGTTGATCGTCAAAGCATCAATCACAGCAATCCCATTGGATTCTTTGACTCACCTTGGTTTGATACATGCATTCTGAATGGTCCTTCAGAGGTTAATTTCCTGAGGCTTGGTTCAGCAATACTTCATACTCAAAGACCTCTGGCTTTATAAAAGCGCCAGGTCATCTCGAACATTCTGTATCACCGGGGATGACCCTCTCATTGTTCCTGATGCACAAGGAACTCTGCGTGGGATTCGTTGTCATTATTCCAGCGCTTCAGGGTATCGTGATCTTGCTTGAAGAGCGTTTGACTCTGAATCGTTTCCACATGTCCATCCGTAAAAGAAATGTTGTAGCGATCCCGATGTCTCAGGTTGGTTGCGTCCTTGATACCTTCACTTCCGGGCCATGAGGGTCTCTGGACACCATATCGACTGTTGATATCCAGTAGTCCCATTCCACTGAAATTTTCCTTAGCATATGCGTCACCATACAACGCTGCCATCATGCCGGCTGGCGTCCACACCAAATGTGCATCGCCAAGTGCGATCATCTCGCTTGGAGAGCGTACCATGGATTCCTTAATCCTCAGCATACCCCCCGCAAGGTCATCCAATTCATCTTCCAGAAAAATTTTTGCAAGCGTTCCTCCCAGACCATATCGGCTGGGAGTGAATTTAGTTCCGTTGGCGTTATATCCATAACTGCCCAGCAAAGCACCATCGTTATTGCCCTCAAGAGTGAACCCTTTGTAGTCGGGACAGCGATAAAGTTTGTTTGTCCAGTCGCCTCCCGTGTAGGACTCCAAAGCATCTGCCCAGTATGTCATTTCCAACGAGGCACTTGGATCGAGGTTGTAAACAGGGTAATGCCCCGTATCGTTCACGAACAAGGTCATTCCCAAACCTATTTGTCTCACGTTACTCATGCACGCGACTTCTCGGGCTTTGGATTTGGCCCCAGAGAGGGCGGGGAGCAGGATGGAGGCCAGAATGGCGATGACCGCAATGACCACCAGTAATTCAATGAGAGTAAATCCCTCACCGCGTCCCGAATTTCGATGCTCAAATTCAGGATGAATGGTTGATTTTGTATGCATAGTGCTTCCTATGGTTCCAGCCGCATTGCGGCCTCTCCCTGAGACACCCTTTGAAACGTTAATTTCTTTCAGAGAGCACGCGATATATCTTGACCCTAGCTTTATTTACATTCGTGTCGATGAAGAAAGTGTCTGTGTAGGGCGTGGGGCTTAAATCAGTCCAATCCTCCGCTCCAAGTCCAGAGGTAGTGAATTGGACTCGGTAATTCTGTGCGCAATCAGCCTCATTCCATTTGAGGCGTACAAGATTTGGCTGGTGAATAATATCCAGCCCGGTGACTGCAGCGGCTTCCAGACAACCTGCATTTTTTTCCTCCTTATTGGTCTCAAAAGTGCGCTGAAACATGCTCGCAAGATTAAATTGTTCAGCAACAGGGTTGCCACTTGGTTCTGAAACGATTTGAGCGGCAATACCTTTTCCTGGAACTAACCAATAATAAATCCTCGTGAATTGGCGTTCAACATTCGTAAAAGTAGCCGTTCCATTGAAATCAATCGCAACAGAAAAATCCTTCAATGAATTGATTCTCAAGCATTCGAACACCCCCAGTTCGGGTAGTTCGATAAATCCATACGCATCAGCTTCAAAGGATTGCACCTCATTATAGATGGCAGGAATACCTAATAATGAGTTTTGGTATTCAGCAGTAGTGGTCCAGGTGTCTCCGTAATTGATTTCTGCCGGGAAATCGACGATCGGCAGAGTGAAGCGATTGGATGGATCATCAAATTGCGCGTTGATGATCCAGAACCCAAACACTTTTCGTCCCAGGTTTTCTACATCATCAAACATTATCCAGCTGACATCGTTGGGTTTGCTCTCCCTGTATGACCTTTCGGCTAAGCTTGCCTCCGGAAAGTCATTGAAAACAATCGAGGTGGCTTTTGCGACATAATCATATCGAAAGACCTCATCTGTCGGACCATCTGTGAAGTCCCAAAAATTCGGTCCGCCAGACTCCCCTAGTTTACCAGCAACCGTGACCGGAAAACGCTGCAGCAGAGCCGGAGGTTGATTTATATAGGATCTGTAATATTCCCCGGGTTGGTTATACATGTCATCGGAGGTGATGGTGATCTGGGCTTCGAGATTTAGCCCTAGAAAGAGACATGCCAGTGGAAGGTATTTGATTGGCTTCATATGATCCGCCCTTGCTTGATTATTATCAGTATCAAATAAAGATCACTCATTCGAATGAAGTTGACACGGATTTTGTATTTACATTGTGTTTACATTTGCGTGATTGAAAATGCAAGTAAAAACCGCATGAATGATGCCATGATTGCATCAAAACGAGCCGCATTCATTCAAAACTCTACTTTCTTTGGCGTGGGACAGTAAATGTCCAAGGCCTGGATGCATAGTAGCGATGTATGAAATGGAACACAGAACAACTTGAACTCGGATTAAGTCAGCAAAGAAACGCCTCCTTTCGTTTCCGTCACCGTTCGCAAAGACGATTACAGAGAGCCTCCTGGTGGTTCGATCAAATGCGACGTGCGGTAGATTCGGCAGAGGATTGGCAGGCTAATGACAGGGAAATGCGCCCCATTGATTTTCAAAATGAATCGGAACTGGAAAGGGGCGAGGAGGAAAATACAAATCATGAAGTGAGCGATTTTTATTTATGAGCAGGTTCCATTGCTGATCTTTATTGAAAATAGCGATGGCAAAAGAGTCTTAAATTTGGCTCAATGCCCCTCATGAAATTTGGTGTCTGCAATGAAATATTCAAGGAGTGGTCGTTTGAAAAAACCTTTGAGTTTGTCAAACAAACAGGATACGACGGGATTGAAATTGCCCCTTTCACCTGTGCCAAGTACGTCACCGATGTTTCCAAGCAGCGTCGCTCTGAAATCAAGGATTTAGCTGCGAGACATCAGTTGGAAATCTCAGGTATCCATTGGGTGCTTGTAGAGGCTGAGGGCATGCACATGACGCATCCGGATGCGAGTATCCGTGCCAAAACGCAGCAATACTTTCGCGACTTGGTCCAATTCTGCCAGGATTTGGGAGGGAAATCGATTGTTGTAGGATCACCTCATCAGCGGAATCTGGAATCAGGTGTTACTCTGGAACAGGCCACTGAGTGGGCGACTGAGGTTTTTCGTCCGGCGGTTCAAGACGGCGAAGACAAGGGAGTGACGATCTGTTTTGAGCCTCTGGCGCCATCTGAAACTAATTTTATGAACACGGCAGAAGAGGCGATTCAATTTATCCGTCGCATCCCTTCGCCTGCTTTCAAGATCATTTTGGATGTCAAAGCCATGTGTTCCATGGGTAAACCCATTGCTGATATCATTCGGGAATCCTGGCCAGCCTTCGCTTATTTTCATGCCAATGATGCAAATCTCAAGGGACCTGGATTTGGAGATGTCGATTTTGTGCCCATTGCCTCTGCACTTAAAGAAGTTGGATATCAGGGCTATGTTTCCGTCGAAGTATTTAAATTCGAAGAAGGCCCAGAAGCCATTGCCCAGCAAAGTCTTGATTACTTACAAAAGACTTTTGCCTGATCTCTGATTCAATCATCTCTTGTATCCGTATCGCAGCAAGTTCTGGGAATGAATGAATTATCGTAACTTAAGGGTTTTATGGAAATATGCACGTGAAGTGCGTTCTTTGTTTCGATTGAGTTTGCCGATCATGGCCGGTCTCGTCGGACAGACCCTCATGGGTATTGCTGATACCGTGATGGTGGGGCAGGTGGGGGTCATTCCTTTGGCTGCCTCTTCTTTGGTGATCAACTTGTTTCACCTTCCCATGGTGTTTGGATTTGGTATGTTGACTTCTGTCTCCGTGCTCAGCGCCAATGCCTTCGGGGCCAATGACCCTTTACAAGTGGGCCGCGTTTATCGAGCCTCAGCCGTTCTGACGCTGGCCACATCTGCTTTACTTGTGGTCATCTTCATGGCCTTCCGTTGGATGCTGCCTTTTCTGGGACAACCTCCCGAGGTTGTTGATGCCGCCGGAGGTTATCTTTGGTTCCTTGCGCCTAGTTTGCTGCCGATGTTGCTTGGTTTGGCTGGAAAACAATTCTGTGAAGCATTGAACCATCCATGGATCCCCACGCTACTCATGATCGGGGGCGTCTTACTTAACATTCTGCTCAACTGGATGTTGATATACGGAAATCTGGGCTGCCCTGCGATGGGGCTCAACGGAGCCGGACTGGCAACCCTTCTGGCTCGTATCGTGACTGCTGCTGCGATGATTGCTTGGCTGGTGCGATCCAAATCACTGGCGCGTTTTCGTCAAGGTTCCTGGTCGGGTGCGAGAGATCTACCGGTTTTAAGGAAGCTGTTCAAGTTGGGTTTGCCTGTGTCGCTTCAGCACCTGCTGGAAATGGGATCTTTTGCCTTCGCGGCACTCATGCTCGGATGGATCGGGGCGAATGCTTTGGCTGCTCATCAAATTGCCTTCACCTGTGCCAGCACAACGTTCATGTTTTCCCTGAGTCTCGGAATGGCTGCTTCAGTGCGAGTCGGGCAAGTCCTCGGGGCCGGATTGAATCATCGTGTGCGGCGCATTGGGCTGGTTAGTTTGATCACTGCCGTCGTGTTGATGACTGGTTTCGGCTGTTTATTCTTTTTTGGAGGCAGGACGATGGCCGCTTGGTTTGTGGAATCGAAAGAGGTACAGGATCTAGCTGTCCAGTTGCTGATGGTGGCCGCCATATTCCAGGTTTTTGATGGTCTTCAGGTGACCGCGATTTCCATATTGCGCGGGATGCAGGATGTAAGGATACCTGCGATTGTGGCGATTGTCGCATACTGGCTCCTGGCCATGCCGATGGCCTGTATGCTTGCTTTTTATTATCAGAAGGGAGCTTTGGGGATTTGGATTGGTCTGGCTGTAGGACTGGGAGTTGCTGCCTTTTGCCTGACCTTCAGGTTTTATTTTAAGACGAAAGTCAGGTGATATTTGCTTTCTTTTTTCTGACGGCCTAATGTCCAAAGTCACCTGCCATGAAAAAAACTCATCACACGATTCTTATTCATTCGATTCCATGCGTTCTTTTTTTACTATTCACAGTCATGAGCCATGCATTTGAAAAAAATTCTTCCTTTCCTCAGTATTCTTTTCCAGCGCTTGAAAATGGAAAACCGGTTTCGATTCATGATTATTGGGGTGAGAAGGTTGTATTGCATGTTTTTGCTTCCTGGTGAGCAGGATGTCGTCAGCACGTGCCCGTGTGGCACGCTCGTACAGAGCCCTTCCGCCTTGATGGTAAAATTAAAGTTCTCGGAATCATTCAAGAACAACATCCAGACCGTTGTCGACTGTTCATGCAGTGGCATCAGATGGATTGGCCTATCCTTGTAGATTCACTCAATCTCCTGAGAGTGGCGGCCGTTCCTTACACCGTATTGATCGATGAAAAGGGAATCGTTCGGTCCATCAATCCCTCACAGGAAGAATTCGAAACATTTGTGGATTCGGTCTCATCTCCTCATGATGAGTGCGACGACGCAATAAATGCACTTCCCGGCAGTCCGGATTTGGAAAAACTCAAGCTCAGAGCCAGCATGCGGCAGACTGCTGAGGCATGGGCAGCCTATGCTGATTCCTTATTTCTTTGGGGAGGAGACCTGCGGCTGGATGAATGCATTCATGCATATCAGATGGCCTCCTCCAATGCGCCTGATGATGGATGGCTGCATTTCAGAATGGGGGTTGCCCACCGGAGCTTTTTTGATCTGAAGCAATCCAATTCGAAAGATTTCACCAAAGCAATTGAATCGTGGCAGGCTGCGTTGGAGCTGGATCCGAATCAATATATCTGGCGCCGCAGGATTCAGCAATACGGCCCACGATTGGATAAACCCTATTCATTTTATGATTGGGTGAACCAGGCTCGTAAGGAAATCACTGCCCGAGGAGAAAAACCTTTCCCCCTGCGAGTTGAGCCAGGAGGTGCCGAGTTTGCCTATCCAGCTGAAAAAAACACTGATTCCATCAAGAAACTTTCAGAGCCAGATCCTGGAGGGAGGGTGTTTCGCGATATTCTGCCTGCGATTCAGATTGAATCGACAATTGTATCCGCAACGGATGCGAGCAAAAAAGCGTTACGTATTCACTTGCGATTGCAACCGAACGTTGCCCACGCATTTCATTGGAACAACGAAGCCGAGCCTCTGACTGTCTGGCTTAAGTCGAGCAAAGGCTGGGGGCCGGAAAGGGTATTTCTTCAATTCCCCAATCCCCCCATGGTCACCGATCAATCCCCACGATCTCTTGAGTTTGAAATAGTCCAACACATGGGGGAAAACTCACACGAACTCAAAGGCTATGCTCTTTACAATATCTGCGAAGAAATCAATGGAACTTGTCTTTACAGAAGGCAAGATTTCACGATTCAACTAACACAACCATGATTGCTGCAAAACCTCGAAACATCCAAGTTGATGCCAGGCTTGAGTGAGACAACTCACCCTTCATGGAAGCTGCGGAACCAATCCTCAGCTTCAGATGCAAACGTTCGTTCCTGGTCCTGATGTGTCAAGGTGACACTACGCGCGTGCAAGGCGTGGAATGGGAGTAGAAGTTGCTTTCGTTGATCATCGGTTAAACGGCCATAAACCAGATCCAGATAAAATTGTTCATTCAGTCCATAGAGCTTGTCCCCAACGATGGAATGGCCCAGATACTGAAGGTGGATACGGATTTGATGTTTGCGTCCTGTTCGCGGACAAACTTCAAGCAATGCGAACTTGGATCGATTCTTTTCGAACCGCTTCAGGACGCGGAATCCTGTGAAAGACGGAGAACCATCCCTCCTCACGCAATCCTTGATGGCAACTTCGCTTTCAATATCTTTGCCAAGAGGCTTCTCCACACTGAACGAATCCTCCTTGGGCCAGCCATAGGAAATGGCATGATATATTTTGACTACCTCTCTGGCTTCCCATTGCAGGCGCAAGCTACGGGCCGTTTCCTTGTTCTTTGCGATGAGGACAACGCCACTGGTCTCTCGATCAATTCGATTGATCATTTGGCCTTCATTTGCTTCGCCCAGATAAAGCCGAACACGGCTGATCAAGCTGGAGTAAACATCCCCTTTGGTTGGATGACAGACCAAGTCGGCCGGTTTGTGCAGCACCAGCAGGGAATCATCTTCGTAGATAATGGGGAAAAGTGGGTCCAGTGATGTTGTCATGTCTGGGAAATCCCTAAACTAAAAATTTGCCTCAAAGCAAGTCTCGGTGTCAGGAATTTTGATTGTCTCATCAACATCTGACAGGAATTTCGGTGTGAGGGTTTCAAAAAAAAGATCCAGCTTTATCCCTACTTGTCATCAAGAATGAATGACGTAATATAAACCCACGTGGTTCAAAAAAAGGTAAATAAATGGCTGGTTGCCCTCATGCTGATCGTGTTTGCAGGAACACGATGGCCAGGGCTCATGCCTATGAATTTTAGTGCGGCTTATGCGTTGGCATTCTGTGCAGGGCTCTACTTCCCTCCTAAATTGGCCTGGCTGATCCCTCTGGGGACGCTGGCGGTCACAGATCTGGCCTTGAATGCGTATTATGGTTACTGGCCGCAGTGGTATCAACTTAGTAATTACCTGGGATATGCCAGTTTGATTGGTTTAGGCCAGTGGATGAGTAAAAAAGACCATTGGACCAAACTGATCGGTGGAGGATTGGTTGGAGCCTGTTTGTTTTACCTCATCACGAACACCATGGCCTGGCTCCTGAATCCTTTCGAGAACAAGGAATACACACGTGATCTCTCAGGTTGGCTATTGGCCTTGACCACTGGAACGAGCGGCCTTCCACCCACCTGGATGTTTCTGCGTAACACGCTCATCAGCGGTGGACTTTTCACCGGACTGTTTGTAGGCGCTGCCAAGTGGATGGAAGCGCGTGAGACAGCTGCCGAGGAAGAGTCCGACACCGAAAATGAACCCGAGGATATCGAGCCTGAAAAAGCGACTGTTTGAGTTGCGACCAACGGTTGAATGTTCTTCGCGCAACGAAAAGAGTCCACGTTTTTTCACTGGTATCACCAAGATCCAAAGATTGGTAAGCGTCTCTAGTCAAGCATGAGTAAGCATTTTAAAATTGGAGTCATCTCAGACACACATGGCTTTCTTGATCCTCAAGTAAAGAAGCTTTTTCGAGGAGTCGATCATATCTTGCATGCGGGAGATATTGGTCCACCCCACATCGTCATGGAACTTGAAGAGATTGCACCGGTGACTGCGGTGATGGGAAATACTGATTTTGATATTGATGTGCGCGAAACGGAATCAGTCACCCTCTCGGGTCGAAATATCCTCGTTCATCACATTGTCAGTCTGCCAACGCCAGCCCCGGCTATTCGCGACAGGATCATTTCGACTCGGCCTGATCTGGTGGTATTCGGGCACACGCATCAGGCTTTTTCACAGACCTTGAATCACACCCTCTACCTGAATCCAGGCTACTCAGGGCGACGTAAGATGCATACTCGACGATCGGTCGCAATCGTTGAAATCAGTGGTGATAAAACGGATTTTTCCTTTCTCAGTCTTGATAGCTGAAAAAGTATGTTTTCTTGAAGGGGGCTGTCTGAATTTCACCGAACGAGGCAATCTACGACTACGACGCCATAAAATTCAATGTGTCAAAGCGTAGTAAACGATGTTGATTCCCATTGGATAAGATAGTGACTCCGAAAATCTTGAGAAGAACCACTGACTTTTACCTTCCTCTTCCCACCCATCACTCAAGTCCGTATTGTGGCATATGAGCACCATGATACGTTCATTGTCATCCAGAATGGCAAGATAATCGGCAGGCGCGGGGCCTTCGCCGTAGCGATTGATGATTTCATCTTCGTATGTTTCATACACACCTCTTCCTTTGTTGCGCTCAGCGGAATCTTCGCTTGGAACTTGAGGTTTTATTTTCATAGGGAAAACTGCGTTGAAGATGGGGTGAGACAATTCCAGAGAAATCGGTTTCTTGTTCGGGAATACTTTTTCCATTTCGCTCAAGAAATCACGCTTCATGGTCGTACCCCAGAAATCGTCCACCATGAGAAATCCTCCATTCAGTAGATAGCGTCTGAGGGCCTTTGCTTCATTGTCTTTGAAAGACAGAGTTCTTGGATCAATGATGAAAATAAACGGATAGTCGTAAAGCTTGTCATCCAGTAAATCGATGGTGCCTCCTTGAGGATCAACAATCATGGAGGTGAGTTGCTCCAGACGGTAAGAAAAATTCAGATCTGCATTGGGGAAATCTGTTCTCCAGCTCCCGCCTCGTCCTCCCCATCCCCTGCCACTGTACATGATGCGTACAAAAGTGAAGATGTCGTCTGTAAAGTCATTATCAATATCCCAATCTGGCACACCTGCACGTGATGCTGGACCGGGCTCGGTGATCAATCTTTCAGATCCACGTCCACCTGATCTCGGGCCGGACAAAAGCTGAGCAGAGCACTGTGAGGACATCAAGCAGCCAAGCAAGATGGTCATGATCACAATCTGATTCGGTCGACTGTCCTTGTATGGTTTCATTATGGTTCGGTCTACTGAGAATAACCTCAACTTGATCGACCCGTATGCTACTGTCAACCGGTAATCCTGCAGGTAATATGTGTTAAATGGTAAAAGATTCAATCAGGGCCTGGAAATTTCATCGAAGCATCCGGACTTTACACTTGAAAGGTATGGGGGATAAATTAAGCGAATCATATGCGCCTTTTGAATTTCATGTCTGCCCCACGATATCACGTTATCGCTGGAGTTGTTTTTCTTGCTCCTGCCCTTTCGTGCTCTCTGGGACTGATGCTAGTGGTTTTCGGCTTGAGCCTTGCCAAGGATTTGCGAGCAGCCCAGGTCAACGCCAAGCCACCCAACATCATTTTTATACTGGCTGATGATCTTGGTTACGGAGATATAGGAGCATACGGACAAAAGCATTTTCGAACGCCGCGTCTCGATCAAATGGCTCGTGAAGGAATCCGTTTTACCCAGTATTATGCAGGGAGCACGGTTTGTGCCCCTTCGCGATCGGTATTGATGACTGGACTTCACTCCGGGCATACGCGCATCCGAGGCAACGGGAACGTGCCTTTGGATTACGGCGATCTGACTTTGGCCGAAATACTGAAAAAGAAAAAATACGACACCTGTGCCCTGGGGAAATGGGGCTTGGGGGAAGCTGGATCAACCGGGTTGCCTAATTTGCAAGGATTTGATGAATGGTTCGGGTTTTTGAATCAAAAAAAAGCTCACAATCATTTTCCAGAGGTCGTCTGGAGAAATCAACAACTATGGCAGTTTCCAGAAAACAGCGAAGGCAAACAAGGATTGTTCATACATTATAAGTTTACTGATGCGGCAATCAACTATATCAAAACACCCCGCGAAGCCCCTTTTTTTCTCTATCTGGCCTACACCTTGCCACATAAGCATGTCATTGCTCCGACTGCTAAACCCTACAAAGATGAAAAGTGGCCTGAACCTCAGAAAATGCTCGCAGCCATGATCTATCGATTGGATCGTGATGTGGGTAAAATTCTGAATGCTCTGGATGATCAAGGTCTGTCCGAAGAAACGATTGTCTTCTTTTGCAGTGATAACGGACCCCATAATCAAGAAGGTATTGATCCCGGTTTTTTTCGATCTTCAGGCCCTTTCAGAGGGATTAAACGTGATCTTTACGAAGGAGGCATTCGTTCGCCCATGATTGTGCGATGGAAAGGGAAAATTCAACCAGGCCAAACAAGCGACCAGGTATGGGCTGCATGGGACGTGTTTCCCACCTTAACCGAGCTTGCCGGGCTGAAAGTGCCTTTGGGGCTGGATGGTGAATCCATGGTGGAACCTCTCTTGAACGGGAAAATAAAAAAGCATGCCCCGCTCTACTGGGAGTTTCATGAAAAGGGTTTTCATCAAGCAGCTCGAATGGGCGACTGGAAGGCTGTCAGACATGGTGTGGATGCCTCGCTCGAGCTTTATGACCTTTCGATTGATCCCGGTGAAACACAGGATGTATCATCAAGCAACCGGCGCATGATCAAAAAAATTGAATCTTATTTGGCGTCTGCTCGATCCGATTCAAGAGAGTGGCCATTACCTTGAACTTCCTTCATTTGGCCAAATGCTTGAGCAAGTCGAATCCCGCCATTTCCAGACAAGGTCCCAACACACATGGATTCCAGAGAATCCGCTGAGAAATTACAGTAAGGAGCTCTCTGTTGAGTATTGCCCCTTCCACGGGTGAATGGGTTTCACCTCTGCTTCCACAACGATCATCATACGTGACGGAAAGTCCCGGAAAAGTTACGGTAAAAATACGATCCACAAAACACGACTATCCACAGCTTGGAAATTCTATCTGATATGATGAAACCATGTTTGTTCTATTTCAATTTATGGTTTGGAATGAAGTCCTTTTATGATGAGTCGAAACGTGCGTATCAAAGATCTGCCCCTGAGGGAAAGACCGCGTGAGCGCCTCATGCAAATCGGAGCTGAATCGTTGGATAATATTGATTTGCTCGCCATTTTGCTGAGGACCGGCTTACGAGGGAGCTCTGCTATCCATTTGTCCGAACAATTAATGAGGCAATTTGGTTCCTTGCAACGTTTGGCCAAGGCGAGTCTTGAAGAGTTGCGAAAGGTGCCTGGAGTCGGCCCTGACAAATCCGTGAGCTTGAAGGCGGCTTTTACCCTGGCACAAAGAATGGCTCGCGAGATTCAGATGGAGTCCCCCCTGCTGGATACCCCGGATCGCATTGCAGATGTTCTGAGGGAGGATGCCCGCATGCGTGATGTGGAGCATTTTCAAGTTGTTTTGCTGAATACGAGACGGAAATTGATACGCATCGTGAACATCACTCAAGGGACGCTGGACTCTGTCCTTATTCATCCACGGGAGGTTTTTCGTGCTGCCGTGGAGTACCGGGCTTCCGCATTGGTGCTGACACATAATCACCCTTCTGGAGATCCCGATCCTTCCGACTCGGATATCAGGGTGACACGTGATTTAATCCGTGCGGGCAAGATACTAAAAATAGAGGTTCTGGATCACATCATCATGGGGCAGGCAAGCGAGGGACGTTCCAGGGATTTCATTTCCTTGCGCGAGTTGGGTTATTTTAATCAATGATTTTTTAGGTCTAATTGCTTTTCTTCCGTCTTGCGTGCTTCAGCTTACCCGGTTTCAGCGTGTCGATTGGTTGATTTAATTCACCTATAAACTTGTCCCCAATCACACGGGTTTTTAAGTTGAGCCCATGGCGATTCATGCGACCGCAATTATTCACCCAAAGGCTGAACTCGACATCCGAGTGGATGTCGGACCTTTTGCTGTGATTGATGAAGGGGTGCAGCTTGCTTCCGACTGCATTGTAGGTCCGCATGTGCATTTAACTGGGCAATTGACTGTAGGGGAGGGATGCCAGTTTCACGCAGGGGCAGTTATTGGAGATACCCCTCAGGACATGAAATATTTGAACGAACCTACACGTCTTCGCATTGGAGATCACAACATTTTCAGGGAACATGTCACCGTGCATCGATCGAATTCTGCCGATGAAGACACAACTATTGGGGAGGGGAATTTTTTCATGGCAAATTCTCACCTTGGCCATAATTGCCATGTCGGAAACCATAATGTGATTGTCAATGGAGCGTTGATTGCCGGTCACGTCACCATTGAGGATCGTGTCTTTATCTCGGGTAACTGCATGGTGCATCAGTTTGCGCGGATTGGGACGCTTGCCATGATGCAAGGTGGCGCCGGTATCAGTAAAGATCTTCCTCCTTTCATGATGTCGATGGCGAACAATACCGTTTGTGGTTTGAATACCGTGGGATTGCGACGTGCAGGTTTCAACCCAGCTGAGCGAACAGAATTAAAAAAACTTTACCACCACCTGTACTCGGGGGAATTGCGGTTGAGCGAAGCTGTGATCCAAGGGATGGAATTGTTTTCATCAGCCCCATGTCAACAGGTGCTGACATTTATCCAGTCATCCCAGCGCGGTATCTGCCGTGATATTCGGGATAAAAACGGATAATTAACATTGGGCTTGAGTAGACCTCAATCATCATTTGAAGTTGGCCTGAACATGCATCGGTCGCCCGGTATTGCCCTCGATATCCGTGCGGAGTGCATCCATTTATATCCAAACAAGTAACTGATTCCTTGATTGTCTCTCGCATCATTTCATGCGAAGATTCTCTCATGAACCCCAGCAAGCCTATCCGAAAACAGGGAATCAACCGACGTCAGTTTCTGAAGCGTAACCTAAGCACCATGGCTCTGGGAGCCATAGGGTTCCCAGCTGTGGTCTCCAGTGCTTCTCCAAACAGTAAACTCAATATTGCTGTGATTGGAGTAGGGGGGCGTGGTGGTCATAACATGGGGCAAATGGGGGGTGAAAATATCGTGGCTCTTTGTGACGTGAATCAACACCATTTGGCCGTCGCCAAAAAGAAACATCCCAGTGCCAACACCTACAAAGACTTTCGAGAGTTCTATGCGGATGACCAGGATTATGATGCAGTAGTCGTCAGCACCACAGAACACACGCATGCGTTTGCAACGTTACCTGCGTTGAAGCGTCGCAAGCATGTGTATTGTGAAAAACCGCTGACGCGTGATGTTCATGAAGCTCGAATCATCACGGAAGCTGCTGCCAAAGCGGGTGTAGCTACGCAGATGGGGACACAAATTCATGCAGGCGATAATTACCGGCGCGTTGTCGAACTGATTCAAAGCGGTGCAATTGGTCAGGTATCTGAGGTTCATGTATGGGTGTCTCGAGCATGGGGGTGGCAGGGCAAGAGCGAAGCAGAGGCTCATCGAGATCTGGTGTGGAGTCATGAGCGTCCTGCGGGTAAAAAGCCCGTTCCTGACCATGTGGACTGGGATTTATGGTTAGGTCCAGCGCCATGGCGTCCTTATCATGATATTTATTTTCCGGGACCCAAGTGGTATCGATGGTGGGATTTTGGCAACGGCACCATGTCAGATCTGGGAAGTCATTGGAATGACTTGCCATTTTGGGCATTGAGCCTTGATGCCCCAACATCGGTGCGAGCATGGGGGCCACCCCCCCATGCGGAGATTGCTCCAGCCTCGATGGCTGCCGAGTATGACTATCCAGCCAGAGGGGATCGTGCTGCAGTGAAATTAACCTGGCATCAGGGAACACACAAACCAGATGTCTGGAAGCGTGGCGAAATACCTCAGTGGAACAGTGGAGTTTTATTTGTTGGAGACGAAGGGATGCTGCTGTCGGATTACGGCAAGCACGTCCTGCTGCCGGAGGGGCGTTTTGCGGATTTTCAAAGACCCACACCGTGGATTCCCAAATCGATTGGTCATCATAAGGAATGGATTCATGCCTGTAAAACGGGTGCTCCCACCACCTGCCATTTTGGTTATGCGGGACCATTGACAGAAGCCAACCATCTTGGAAACGTGGCTTATCGGTTGGGACAACGCATTGAGTGGAATCACGCCGAGATGAGAATGCCCAACTTGGAGGATGATCAGCGTTACTTGAAGCGAACTTATCGAGAGGGTTGGGACTTGTCTTGACTCAATATCCCCAATTCATTCATGGCAATACCTGTCCTGACACGTGAATTCATGCGCTCCTGGGAAGCCGATTCCTGGGCTGAAGGCATTCTGAAAGAGGAAGTGATTGCCCGTGTTGGTCAGCAAATTGGTCAACGGATCATGGATGCCACCATTCCCGGAGATTCCGTGCTCTTGCTGGCTGGTATGGGGCATAACGGTGACGATGTGCGTGCTGCTTGCAGATGGATTCTGGAGCGTGAAATCACCTTGATCAATTTCCGGGATCCCATCTCTCAATTGCCATATCTTGAAAACGCACTTGCTCGGGCACCATCACTTGTCGTCGAAGGATTATTTGGAATTGGATTGAATCGCCCTTTGACGGGAGCCTGGGAAAGTATCGTGGGACTGGTGAATGATTGCAATTCACCTACGGTCGCCATCGATATCCCTTCCGGGCTGCATGTCGATGATGGAAAACCCCTGGGTATTGCGATCAAGGCTGACCAGACGTGGACTGTTGGGGCTGTTAAAACCGGGTTACTCAAGTCAGGTGCGAGCCAATTTGTCGGGCGCCTTGAAGTGCTGAGTGATGTAGGGCTCCTCAGGCTCGAAGATATTTCCAGTCCACTATTTTACGGAGAAGCCTCAGATTTCGCCGGCTTTAAATCAGGAAGATCTCTGGAGTCAAACAAGGGAACACATGGCTGTGTGACGCTCTTTGCGGGAAGCTCTGGTTATCATGGTGCCGCGGTTCTGGCTGCGCGCGGAGCTACACAGGCGCGGCCCGGTTTGGTCGAACTGGCGACTCATGAAGCTGTTTATGGTCCGGTTGCTGCACAACTGCAAAATGTAATGGTTCATCCGTTTAAAAAACTGTTTTCGATTCCAGCCAAAGCGACATCCGTCGTGATCGGCCCCGGGCTTGCGTCCATTGCGTTACCTCAAGAGCTGCGGGCGCAGGTGGTTGAAACTTGGGAATCGCTTCCTGCTCCGGTCATCGTCGACGCGACTGCTTTGGATTGGATCCCCTCTGGCAGACCTGTTACCGAGGCGCTGCGAGTGATCACGCCACATCCAGGCGAAGCCGCACGTTTGCTTGGCGTCAAGGCGTCTGAAGTTCAAGCAGATCGCCCTGGTTCGCTGAGGCAATTGTCAGAAAAGTTTGGAAACTGTTATGTTGTTTTGAAAGGGCATCAAACGCTTGTTGGAAATTCGACAAGCCGTTTGTATGTCAACCCAAGTGGAAACCCCTCTCTGGCTCAGGGGGGATCAGGTGATATACTTGCGGGATATCTGGGAGGCTTACTGGCGCAGCAAACCATGGCGAGTGATCCACTGTCCACCTTGTCTTATGGAGTTTGGGCCCATGGTCATGCGGCGGATGAGTGTGAAACTCACCATAAAATGGCAGGTTTTGATCAATTTCTGGAGAAGATATGAAAAGTCTTCTTAGATTGTGCCTTGGTTCCATTCAATTTCGCTTGCACTCGCGGGGTTGATTAGATAGCACTCCCATTGTCTCAACGATCTTACCTATCCTGTCGGATTGAGCATTCATGGATTTGACAAATAATCATTCAGAAAACCTTGCCCCTTTTGCTTTGGAAGCGGTGCTCTTTGACGTGGGGGGGACCTTGATGGAACCCTGGCCTTCCATCGGCCATGTGTATGCGGAAGTTGCTGAGGGTTCGGGATGGAAAACCCTGGACATTGATCGATTGAACCATCAATTCGAGGGTGCCTGGAAAGCCAAAGCAGATTTTCACTACAGCCCCGAACATTGGCAGAATATCGTGATCGAAAGTTTCGAGGGCATGGTCTCCCGTGAAGCATGCATTGAGCTTTTTCCGAAATTATATCGGCGTTTTGAAGACCCGGATGTTTGGCGGATATTTGACGATGTCATGCCTGCTTTGGATGATCTGGCAAGTCGTGGGTTTCGTCTGGGGATCGTTTCTAATTGGGATAACCGCCTCAAGCCGCTGCTGAGGCGATTGAAGCTGGATGGCTTTTTCGATTTTGTCTGCGTATCCTGCGATATTGGATTCACCAAGCCTTCACCTGTTATTTTTGAGCATACCATCGGCAAGTTTGGCTTGCCTTCGGAAAGGATGCTTCATGTAGGAGATCAAGCAGATGAAGATTTAAAAGGGGCTCGGAATGCAGGACTGCATTCCTTGTTGCTGGATAGGAATGCTCAATGTGGAACTGAAGTGATCGACCGACTCACCGAATTAAGTCCCAGAATCACTGAAGCCTGGATTTGATTATTCTGGGAGCTGAGTTAATGTTCTTTATTAGTTTTTCTAATATTTTTCTGCTTTCATTGACTTCAAGCAGTTAACCTTATAGATATTTATATAGTTAGTTGCCAAGTGTAGGTAGTCTCACAAGGTTAACAATTCATCACCAGCAGAGCGTGTTACAACAATGAACATCTTCAAAGCCATTTTTCATTCCTCCTTAGGGAAAAAGTATATCATGGGACTGACGGGCCTTGCTCTGTTTGGATTCGTGATTGGACACATGGTCGGGAACTTACAGATTTTTCTAGGACAAGATAAGCTGAATGCTTACGGAGCTTTTTTGAAATCCATGCCTAAATTGCTGTGGGTGGCCCGCATCGGGCTTCTGGCCTGCGTGGGGCTTCACATCTGGGCGGCAGTCAAACTTGTTCGTGAAAACCGGGCAGCCCGTCCTGATCGCTATGCCCAAGTCAAGCGCATGGGTACTTCATTTGCCTCCCGGACGATGATCTGGAGTGGATTGATTGTTTTTGCCTTCATCGTCTATCACCTTTTCGATTTCACGATCGCGCCGGACTACACCGGTCATGACGATAAAGGCCGCCACGATATCTTTAAAATGGTCGTGCTCGGCTTTTCCAACCCGTTTTCCGCCATTTTCTACCTTATTGCCAATTGTTTGCTTTGCATTCACCTAAGCCACGGAGTCAAAAGCCTGTTCCAGTCACTGGGACTGAGCACAGGGCAGTTTCGCAGCTTATTCAATGGAATTGCTTCTGCCACGGCATGGATTATTTTCATAGGTAATACCTCCATCCCACTTGCCGTTCTTCTCGGCTTTGGTAAGGAGGTTTTGAAATAATGAACCTGAATTCCAACATACCTTCGGGGCCACTGGCCAGTAAATGGGAACGTCATAAATTTGACATGAAGCTGGTCAATCCTGCCAACAAAAGAAAATTTGAAGTTCTTGTTGTTGGATCCGGCCTGGCTGGTGCTTCCGCTGCCGCCACCTTGGCCGAACTTGGCTACAAGGTTAAATGCTTTTGCTATCAGGACAGTCCCAGACGCGCTCACAGTATCGCCGCTCAAGGCGGTATCAATGCGGCGAAGAACTACCAAAACGATGGTGATAGTGTCCATCGACTTTTCTACGACACAATCAAAGGTGGCGATTTCAGAGCTCGGGAGGCCAACGTCCATCGTCTGGCTGAGGTAAGCCGCCAGATCATCGACCAATGTGTGGCTCAGGGCGTTCCTTTTGCAAGGGAGTATAGTGGTTACCTATCAAACAGATCCTTTGGTGGAGCGCAGGTTTCAAGAACATTCTACGCTCGCGGGCAGACAGGTCAGCAACTTCTGCTTGGGGCCTACCAGGCCTTGAGTCGACAGATTGGTCTCGGCAACGTCCAAATGTTTTCCAGAACGGAAATGCAGGACCTTGTTCTGGTTGATGGGCATGCCAAGGGAGTCGTGGTGCGCAACTTGGTTTCTGGAGAAATCTCATCTCACTCGGGAGATGCGGTGATTTTGGCTACCGGCGGTTATTGCCCTGTCTTCTATCTTTCCACCAACGCGGTGGGTTGCAATGTCACTGCCACCTATCGAGCTTACAAACGTGGTGCTGCCTTTGCAAACCCCTGCTACACGCAGATTCACCCCACATGCATTCCGGTGAGTGGTGAGCACCAATCCAAACTCACCTTGATGTCCGAATCACTGCGCAACGATGGGCGTGTTTGGGTTCCCAAAAAACAGGGAGACGCACGTAAATCCTGCGACATTCCCGAGACGGAACGTGACTACTTCCTTGAACGCAAATACCCCAGTTTTGGTAATCTTGCTCCACGCGACATTGCATCTCGAGCTGCCAAGGAGGTCTGCGATGAGGGCCGGGGCGTTGGTCCTGGCGGATTAGGAGTCTTCCTTGACTTCGAGGATTCCATCAATCGTCTTGGTGAAAATTCGGTTCAAGAGCGCTACGGTAATTTATTCAACATGTATGAGCGAATCACGGGGGAAAACGCCTATAAACAGCCCATGCGTATTTTCCCTGCTCCACACTATACCATGGGTGGATTGTGGGTTGATTATAATTTAATGAGCTCTATCCCGGGCCTATTTGTTCTTGGAGAGGCCAACTTTTCAGATCATGGAGCGAATCGTCTCGGAGCCAGTGCGCTAATGCAAGGTCTTGCTGATGGTTATTTTGTAATTCCCTACACAATCGGGCACTATTTTGCCTCCCACGATCAGTTTAAACCCTCCACTTCCCATGCTGCTTTCAAAGCTGCTGAAGAAGAAGCGAATACAAAAATAAGTCAATTGCTCTCCATCAAAGGCAGCCGATCCATACGATCCATGCATTGGGAGCTCGGTCGTCTCGTGTGGGAAAAATGCGGCATGGCGCGTGACAAGGAAGGTCTTGCCAATGCGATTCAGCGCATTCCTGAATTAAGGGAAGAATTCTGGCAAAATGTCAGTGTGCCCGGTAGTGCCAACGAACTGAACGTGGCTCTGGAACAGGCTTCACGAGTGTCAGATTTCATGGAATTTGGCGAGTTGCTCTGTCGTGATGCGCACAACCGTGATGAATCTTGTGGAGGTCATTTCAGGACTGAATACCAAACAGCAGACGGTGAAGCGCTTAGAAACGATAAAGATTTCTCTTATGTTGCTGGCTGGGAATACCAAGGGGATAACAAACCACCCATTCTGCATAAAGAGCCGTTGAAATATGAAGAGGTCAAAATGACCCAGAGGAGCTATAAGTAATGAATCTTACTTTAAAAATTTGGCGTCAGAAAAACGCCGACGATGCCGGTGAGTTTGTCACCTATCAGGCAAATGATGTCAGTCCAGATATGTCTTTCCTTGAGATGCTGGATGTTGTCAACGAGGGCCTTACATCCAAAGGCGATGCCCCAATTGCATTCGATTCCGACTGTAGAGAGGGAATCTGCGGCACATGCTCGCTAGTGATCAATGGAACACCCCACGGTGGGCAGAAAGCAACAACAGCCTGCCAACTCCACATGCGTCATTTCCAGGATGGTGAATCGATAACCATCGAGCCATGGCGAGCTCGACCATTCCCTGTGATTCGCGACTTGATTGTAAACCGCCAAGCATTTGACAAGGTGATTCAATCTGGCGGCTACGTTTCTGCCAGCACAGGTGGTACACCAGATGCCAACGCGATTCCTGTTTCCAAGGAAAATGCCGACACGGCGATGGATGCTGCAGCTTGTATTGGTTGTGGAGCTTGTGTGGCAGCCTGTAAGAACGCATCTGCCATGCTGTTTGTTTCTGCCAAAGTTTCCCATCTTGGTACACTCCCTCAAGGTCAACCAGAGAAAGATCAACGTGTTCTTTCGATGGTTAAATCCATGGACGAAGCTGGATTTGGCAATTGCACCGTCACTGGAGCATGTGAAGCTGTCTGTCCCAAAGAAATCTCGTTGGACTTCATTTCTCGTCTCAACCGTGATTACGCGGCCGCGGTGGTAAAGTCTGCCTGGAAAGGTAAGTAGTCTCCTTCAAAGATGAGCTTTTCAAATAACTGAATTTGGCATATGCTATCACTGCCCTTGAAGTTTGATCCATGGGCCAACCTGATATGCAGTCACCTTGGGCTCAAAGTAACCAGACATTTCCATCCTGGACGCACCGGGAACTTCGCTCGCTGGTCTGGCTGACAGTAAACAGTTCACCTTCCTCCCGTCGTCGATTGAATGCGGTATCATTCGTGCATCAACTTTTTCTCTCCTCTGTGGTAGCGTATCCTGAATTGTGGTCTATACGACGGAATTACTACTCCGAAGCTTCGCTTGCCATGGTCGAGATATACAAGGAGCTTGAGGAACGAAAAACCTCCATTTTCATCTGTTTTGCCTGCTTGCCGGAAGACAACCTTGAGATAATCAACGCCGTTGAAACCTACTGCCAGCAGAACCCGTGGAGCTCTGATCTGGTCAGATTAAGTCTTCTCATGGGAATGGGTGAAGTGGAAATCGCAGAAATACTCGATATTCCTGAGCGATCTGTTCGTCGCCAGATTGCTGCTTTGCCGATCATTGGTGCTTCCACTGCCATTGTTAGGGCTACCCAGCAGGTCTAACTACCGACCTATAATTCGGGCGGGTGTATCTGCCTCTCTTTTCTGAGTTCAAACCCCATCAGACTTGCTTTCTTGTTTTGCTGAGCGAGTGCTCTATGCTTGCCTGCCAAGCACACGATATGAAAAATGAAGGTAACATTATTAGCCGATCGATGAATGAAGCAATCAACAGGCAGATTGGTCGAGAATTTGCGGCTTCACTTCAGTATATATCCATGGCGACTTATTTTGATGGAGAAGGACTGACCCAGCTATCGGACTTCTTTTACCGACAGGCCGATGAGGAGCGTGATCATGCCATGCGGTTTGTGAAATACCTCGTTGATGCCGGGGGGCAGGTCGCCATTCCTCCTATTGCCGGCCCTCAGAATGAATTTCCTGACATCAAGTCGGCCATTTCACTGGCATTGGACTGGGAGCGCGAGGTTACGCGGGATATCAATGATATGATGAAGTTGGCTGTTGATGAGTCTGATTTTATTTCCCAGAATCAATTGTCGTGGTTCATCAATGAGCAATTGGAGGAACTGGCCACGATGGATAATTTATTGAAAGTGATCCAGCATGCGGGGGACAACGTCTTATACATTGAAGATTACGTCGCTTCTCATGGCGTCAAACGGGGAGAAAGCGGGACCAACGTCAACAGTAAGGATTAATCCTTCACTGTTTCCTGAATGTTGAATCATTCGGTCTCTTGCTGAGTGGCAAATTGTCAATAAATCATTATCAGATCAGGGCAGGAGTCACCCTGTTCATGAATCAATATGAAGATCATTCCATGAAAAAGCAGACAATGAGTCACAAAGGCAATACCCAACCCAAAGGACCTTGGTTGAATCGGGCGATCATCTGGGTCCTGACACTGGTTTTTGGTGTTCTAGTTTATTTGCTCGAAGGTTTCTTTTTGCGAGACATTGAAAGTATTGATGGGCCTGACCGCGGAGCCATTCAAGCCAACTATGTAGACGCTGCGCTGTTACAAAAATCCAAGGACTTGTCCTCGCAGATTGCAGACTTGAACCGCCAAATAGCTCGGCAAAAAGATGAGCAAAAGATCTTGTCTGATGGTTCACGCAATCTGCAGCAAACCATTGGTCAATTGATTGAGATGCAGAAACTTTCCCTGCAAAAAGAAGTCGCGCTTACGGATTCCGATCAGGAAAACCTTACCAGTGCACTGAATGGTTTTCTTGCAACCCAGACCGAGTTTCAGGCCTTCAATGAGACATTGCATGAAAAGGCCGAGCAAAAACGTCTTGCGGAAGATGAAAAGCAGCAATTAGAGAACCAGCTGGATGGGCAGCGTATTCCGGCTGAAAAAGATTATTACATGAAATTGAAGCTCCACGGACTTTGGCTTGCGACGCTTCAGCTTATCATCTTGATTCCGCTTTTGGCCGCGGCTGCATTCTTTGTTTTACGCAAATCACAAAACGTTTACTTTCCTGTCTTTCTCTCCTTTGGAATCGCAACGCTGATTAAATCCTATTGGGTAATGAATAAGTATTTTCCTGCTCAATATGTGAAGTATATCCTGATCACCGTGATGCTGTTTGGAGTCGGTAAAATATTAGTCTATGCCATTCGCCTGGTATCCTTTCCGGGTAAACGCTGGTTACAAAAACAGTATCGCGAAGCTTATGAACGATTCCTTTGTCCCATATGTGAATACCCCATACGTACCGGCCCCAGACGTTTTCTTTTTTGGACCCGCCGCACAGCTCACAAAACTGTTGTGCATCAAGTTAGGCATGAAGACGAGCAGGCCTATACTTGTCCTTCCTGTGGGACAGGCTTGTTCGAGGAATGCTCTGCTTGTCATGATGTGAGGCATTCTCTATTGACTCATTGTTCTTCTTGCGGAGTTGGAAAGGAAATGGATGCTGGCACCTAGCAGATGCTGGATTTGTTGGGGTATTGCTCCTCAGACATGAGACATTTGCACTTTTGCTGATTCGGGTATTAGAAGCATCGATCATACAATTAACCATGGGACATCAGGAATCTTATCAACACAATCAGGAATATGCCGAATTCCTGGCAAGCTGGGATGTTTCTTTTTATCAAAAATATATCGATAATCTGGTGCCCGATAGTCTGGACGATTCCGTGCTGGATGTAGGATGTGGAGTGGGGCAGGTCGTGGGTTCTCTGCTGCAAAAGGGTGTCAATGGACATGGAGTCGATGTCTCGCATCCCAATATTGAGCAGGCACAAAGGTATTCCGACCTTTGTCAAGTTTATGATGGCAAAGTTCTTCCGTATCCAGATTCCAGATTTGGAGTGGTGGGGGCCTTCAACGTGCTTGAGCACGTCGAAGAACCCGAGCGGTTCCTGGAAGAAATCATACGTGTCACACGTCCTGGCGGTAAAATAGTGGTTTCAAGCCCTAATTTTTTTCGTGTAATCGGCTACAGGGACTATCACCCTCGTATGCGTGGGATTGGAAACAAATGGAATAACTGTTGTCGGCTTCTGCAAAAAAGAAAAGTTCTGAAAGGCCCATTCAATCACTGGCGATTCGACCGTATGGAACCCATCGTCAAAGACCCATTCACGCCAGATGACGATGCGATCATTGCAACCAATCCTATGGAAATCTCTGCATTTCTCCGTCATGGGGGTTGCTTGATCGAATCAGTGGCATGCACCGATCGTCCGGTTCACCCTCTGCTTGACTTTTGCCTGAACCTGTCCATCTGGAAATACGGCATGTTCAATGGATTTGTGGTGGCCAGAAAACAATAATGACATCGTGCTCTTCATTGTTTTGTGATCAGTGGGGCGCCGATTTTGAATACAATTTTAATGCTCGCGTGCTGCTGCATGCATCTTCTGCACATCCTGCCACAGGGATTGGGTCAGTTGTTTGCGATTTGTGTGAGGCGGTAACTGTGGTTGGCCAAAAGTAACCGTTGCCCTCACGGATTGAACACTCAGGAGCCGCATCAAGTGAGGAGCAAACGTCATGTCTTTCCAGAAATAGACGTCTTCTTTCAGAGAACCGCCAACACACTCATATTTCACCAAAGCGGGTGTGACCGGCTGGCTTTCATCGCATGCTGGTTTCAGGAGGGAAGATTTAAACGGTAGAACGGTATCGCCATTTGAACTGGTACCTTCAGGAAACATGACAATCATGGAATCTTCCTTCCACACTCTTGAGAAGGTCTCCGTCAAGGCGTGCAAATCACTTTTTCGCTCTCTGCGTAAGAAAAGAGTACCTGCGAATTGTGTCAAAAAACCAATTAAAGGCCATTTGCGTACTTCGGCTTTGCTCAGGAATGTGGCCGGCAACACATAGCTGATTGCCATGATATCCACGTAGCTAAGATGATTCGCCACCAGCATCCCTTTGCTGGGAGGGGAGCCTTCAAAGCGGACTTGAATCCTCAATGCTCTGAGAATGTTTTGACTCCATTTTGATTGCCATTGGTTTTTTTGCTGTAAAGTGAGTTTTTTTCTGAAATTTAACTGAGCGGCATCCAGTCCAGCGCATGTCAACGTGGTGAAGAGGTGAATGAATTTCCCTGTAAATCTGAATGGATGGCGACTAAGGCGTTTCAACATGACTCTTGTCAATCTGCATGAATCAGCGCCTTGGAGGCAATCCGAGATTTCGAAGTTTTTTGACACCCCTGTCCGGGGATGTTAGCGTCCTTCTTCCTTCGCGCGGCTCGTAGCCGATAGAGACTTTCTTCGAGAGGGAGATTGAATATTAATAAATTGTAAGATGATGGATACGCCCACATCCGGACTGGCTTCGATCGGTCTTTTTTTCAAGGAAATCATTGCCAATCCGGCACCTGTTGGTGCCGCTGCTCCAAGTGGTCCCATTTTGGGGATGCGTATGGCCATGCAAGTTCCCGTTCTTAAAGAAGGTCAGCATGTTGTTGAGCTTGGAGCAGGAACAGGGGCTATCACGACGCAGCTGCTCAAAAGCGGAATCGATGGCAAGCAGTTGGTTTCTATCGAGCGATCAGAGGCTATGTCCAGCCACCTGCGTAATCGATTTCCTTTGGTCAAAGTCATTCAGGGAGATGCCTCCAGACTCAAAAAGCTTCTTGAAGATGATCCTGGCATCCAAAGCTCATCGGTGGCTTGCATTGTCTCTGGCCTTCCATTGAGGTCACTTCCCACCCCGGTGGTTGAATCCATTCTTGCCGAAGCTCAGTCAATTCTTCCATCCGGAGGTCGGTTCATTCAATTTACTTACGACATACGCAAGACTCCAAATCCTGCTTTATCCGCTTTTCATCGCCGCAACACCCGCGTTGTTTGGATGAACTTCCCCCCAGCAAGAGTTGATGTTTTTGAAAAGCCATGAGTGATGCATTAACATCCGCCCAAAGGCGTAAGCTCAAAGCCATTGCTCAGCGTCTGGACGCTTCAATCAAGATAGGGAAAAACGGTTTAACTGATGGATTCTTGAAGGAACTTGACGATGCACTGAAGCGAAATGAACTTGTGAAAGTGCGGTTCGTCGAGTTCAAGGAGGAAAAGAAGGAGTTAGCGCCTAAAATTGCTGAGCAGACTCAAAGTCATTTGGTCACTCGGGTGGGGCATGTAGCGGTTTACTACAGGGAAAAGCCCGATCCAGCCAAAAGTAACACTAAGGAATAGGCTAAGTTCCTTGAGTGTTTGTCCTTCTTCAAAAAGAAGATACAGGCTGCTCTTTCCGTTGAAATTGATTCGTATTACCGGTCTTAAAAGCTGTTGAGCGCGGCAGAATGTAGCTCGAGTCACTTTTTTCTTGTGTTTTTTGATCAGATTGAACCGTTGAATACTTTGCGCTCACCGGTTCTTCTTTTCTGGTGGTGGCATCTCCCTCTTCAATGAAAAAGGGGTCCATGTTCCAGACTGCCAGAAAAATACTGGCTAAAATCAACAAAGGTAGTGGTCCTGCTTGCTCAGTCACAGTGCTTTTTATTTTCAGCTGTTAAAACTTATCGGTTGTTCAAAGATGAATGTCTGATCCATCCCCATTTAACAATCGGATTGTCACAGTTTGAACTTAAGTTTTTTTTTGGTTTTTTTCCGTTTTGTTAACCATCGCATGCTGAGCTGGTTATTTCTTAAAATAATTGAGCTTTGTTCCGTTATTAATTATGTTTTGGTAAACAATTGTAACGTAATGAGTTAGTTTATCTTTTTCAATTGGCTTTGGGTTGCTTTAACTATGGGACAGGTGTGTGACCCACCAAAAACCACACAGTAAAAAAATGGCTCATGTTGTTTTAAAGCTGTTTTGGTCTGTTTGGAGGGATCATTGTTGTCTCAGCCTTCCATCTGAGATGGTTTTCAGATTGCCAATACATGTTTCAATTATCATGGATTGGACTCACGGGACTGCTGCAGTGTCTGGAGTTTCGTGCTGGCAAGGTTTCCCTTCCATGCACAGAGAGAATGAGGGAGCAGAGCTGATGTTCAATTCAAAATAGCAGCCAAGCTCATGTATGCGTTATTGTTGAATCCTACAGAGTGACTCGCAGTGATCCAGTGCTCAGGATGCGGGCTCGTAGGCCACCTTGATTTCTTAGGGCGAGTTCAGCTCCGGGTCCAAAACTTTGATTCATCCAATAGCAGGGCCGGCATTCTTCCACACCTTCAAACTTGATGCCTTGCAAACTGAATTGTTTTCCGATCCACTGATTCAGATCAACACCCCGCGTCAGAACGTTGCGACGGAAATCGGACGGGACTTTTCCTGATTCGTTGAGCTCATTGCAAATTTTTTCATAGATCTCCATTTCAAAAAATGTGATTTGCCCTTTGTAGTTTTCCTTGTGGTCAAAAAAACGGTCTCCGGTTAATCCTCTGCCTGCAACGCATTCAATTTTTTTCACTTCAATGATCTGATTGCAGCCAGGTGGTTTGCCGTGGTGACCGATGTAATTATGACCTTCTGAAATAAAGATGTGCTCTATTTTGCAATCGAGGCTAGGGAGTGTTTCTTCCATGATCTTACACTGTGGAAACTACCAATAATCGGGGAGCCCTGGAAGTGTTTCTTCGAGTATGCTGTGGATCGCTTTTCGTGAAGCAAACGACATTTTCGAAAATTCAGGCTGATTGTTTTCCCCCGTCAGTATTTTCCAGAGTTTGTTGTAAATTTTAGACTTTAGCCTTTCTGGCATGGACTGAAAGGACTCACTGTAGATGAGGTAGCTGCAAGGGTATTCGAAGAGTCTTGTTTCAAGATTAAAATCTCTCAAGGAACGCTCATGAGAATCCTCAGGCCCCATGTTCCTGAAGGCTTTTTCATAACTGGACGAGGAATGAATGGCATGCTTTAAAGGTGCTTCATCAACAAAAAGCATGTATCTCAAAAAGGCATCGATTTTATGTTTGAGATAACGAAGGTGACCATAGGTGCTCAACATGAGCTTTGTTTCATAGTGCATGCGCGTGATGAAATTATGCATGTGCCCCTGATGTTCCAGTACCATCAAGGCAGCTATATCACTTGTTGCTCTAGGGTAAGGCGACAGATTGAAAAACTGTTTTAGTTCCTGCAGATTACCGAGATAGTTGGGGGATTCTCTCTGTTTTTCATAAGCTGCTTTGCCAAACAAGTTACCTCGATGTAATTGGTTGCCATGTTGTCCCGTAACAAACCAGCCACCCCAGCGATCTTTTAACGGAGTGCGATGATTGACTTGGCTGGTGCCTGAAGTGAGGTCAACTACTCCAATCTCATCTACTTCAAAAGACCGGATCAAATGGCCCGGCACCCCCATGGTTTTAGACGAAGCGTGACACTCTAGGCATTGATCTGTTCGTATGATTTCAGGTTTTTTCCCAGGATTTTGCTCCAGAGTGTAAAAGACACCTCCGAGGCTTTTGTCCACTGCCGAAATTTCCAGGAGATCGGAGCCTTGAACATACCCCACGTAGGTGTTGTCATCAAAATACAGCGCTCGCGGTGTAGAGGGGGAGATTTTATGTCGTTGGAATGAAGTTTTGGAAAAAACAAGAACCTGAGAATCAACAGGGATATTCAGTTTTTCAAGTAATGACAGCAGATAACCTCGCCCATCGTCTACGAATTCTAAGTTAACCTCTCCTTTTTCGATCGCCTCTTGGAGACGCGCTACCAAGCTGGTGTCGTGCTGGTCACCATATCCGATCGTAGCTTCTTCGAAAGGCATCATGTGCGTGGCTCCCTGGAAATCGTCGCTTCCCATCACTCTGTGATGCCCAACGGAAGCAAAACTCATTAAGCCCGTTATCAGTGCATGATAGATACAAATCAGGCATTTGTTTGAACGTGTTACAGGATGCGGGAATTCTTTCATAGATATTGCAGTCTATTGAAAGAGTTTAAAGTCAGCTCAACTATCCCAATCTTGCCGCTGTATGGGCATTTATTGTTTTTTAGACCGTATCTTAATGTCATCCCTCACAATCGAGTTCGTTCGTGCTCGACCTTATGACGATTTCCGCTGGAATCACTTTTGACTCCACCGTCTTGTTTTGGAGCAATCCTTCCATCAGGTCCATGGCAACCTCACCTTGCCTCAATTTTGGCTGTCGGACGGTGGTGAGGGGGACCCGGAAATGTTCACTGGTCAGAATGTTACCAAACCCAACCACAGAAATATCTTCTGGGATGCGGACACCTTGATCCATCAAATGGCCAGCCGCGCCTATGGCTACCAGGTCATTAACCGCCTGCAATGCCGTTGCGTTTGTTTGTTCCGATAGCATTTGTGCCGCCGTCTGGGCTCCTTCTTGTACCGTTCCCCCTGCTTGGAAGACCAACTGGTCGTCCCAGGGGATTCTGGCCTCCCGTAATGCCAGGCGATATCCCTCCAACCGATCTTTGGCCCAGGGAGCAGCCAATGGGCCGGAGAAAAAAGCAATACGACGATGGCCAAGTCCTATCAGGTGTTGTGCTGCCATCATGGATGCCTGAAGACTATCGGTCTCAACGTTGGTAAAGTTTTCACAGAATGGAGCTCGATGTCCCAGAATCACGCAAGGAGTTTTGTGTTTAAGGATCTCCTGATAAATTGGAGCATTTTCCTCAAGTCGGTATACCGGCGAAATAAACAATCCATCGACTCGACGTGAGAGAAACCTTCGGATGCAGGCTGCTTCCCGCTGTGGATTATTCAATGAATGCGCAAAGAGGATATCGTAGCCACTTTGATAAGCTCGTTCTTCAATGGCCATCATGACGCGAGCATAAATGGGGTTTGTAGCAGCAGAAATGACCAGTCCAAGAAGTCTGGTTTTACGATTACGCAACCCTCTGGCCGTGATGTCTGGAACATAGCCCATCTCTTCTGCCAGACGACGTATGCGTTCCTTAGTAGCCACGGAAATATCGGGAGCATCCCTCATTACTTTGGACACTGTCATCACCGACACACCTCCAGATTTTGCTATATCCTTGAGTCGAATCATGTTCCTGTTGAATTGGTGAGAACACTCACTTAACTGCACGCTAGCTTATATTCAATCAGCTGACAATGCCCGGTTTAATGAATGAGCGCATTCCTGTTTAAGATCATTGATATGAAAGGGGCTTTCGTTGTATGAAATCTGAGACATGAGTAGAGTTTTGATCATCGGGGCTGGTGGAGTAGGGCGAGTGGTGGCGCATAAATGCGCTCAACTACCGGATGTTTTCAGTGATATTTGCCTGGCAAGTCGTACGCAATCCAAGTGTGACCAAATTGCCTCTGAGCTAAACTGCCCCATTCAGACCGCTGCTCTCAATGCCGATGAAGTCGGCCAGACAGTAAATTTGATCAAA
>KB911979.1 GCA_000383715.1 Verrucomicrobia bacterium SCGC AAA164-E04 | reverse complement strand
TGAACCTGAACCTGAACCTGAACCTGAACCTGAACCTGAACCTGAACCTGAACCTGAACCTGAACCTGAACCTGAACCTGAACCTGAACCTGAACTTGAACCTGAACTTGAACTTGACGCTGTATTCACCAGCCCTGGTGACCACGAAATTTTTAAATTAAATTTCGATAATACGTCACCAGTGGTTGAGATCCCCATCGAACTGGATGTGAACCACACGAACCCCATCGTTTCGATTGAATTGTTTGCCAACCATCAACTCATCCACCGATTCACCCGCAGTCCTTTTCGAATCATGTGGGCTGCGGAGAGATCGGGTGCATTTCTATTGGAAGCCAAGATCGAAGATGCTGCGAATAATGTCATCTGGGTAAATCCCATTCAGGTGCAAGTCGTCCATTATTCAAAGCAAGTTCTATTGATTGAAGAATCCAGCAACAGGCAAACTCAATCCATCAAAGAGGCATTATTCGATATGGGAATTCAGCTTCGAATTATGCATCCGGCACAGATCCATGCGGAGGATTTGATTGGAGTTGAGCTCGCCATATGGAAGGAGTCCATCACCGACTCCATTATTTACCCAGAACTGACAAGCACCCTCCATCATTGGAACCTATCGGGCAACCCTGTCTACCTCATGACACAAGAGGCCCTGATAGCAGAAGACCGGAATAATCTCCCCACAAATGAATGGTATGCATTGGCAAACTTCCAACAGATAAACTTTGTTGAGGATACACTCATTGCAGAAACTGTTCTTAGCCCATCTAACAAGACCTTTCTCATGGGGCAATACGGTGACATTCACACTATTCCGTTACGGACAAATGCAAGCGTCACAGCTCAGACCAGCCACCCTGATTCCATCCCCATCTTGACTCACAGATTGACCGGAGATGCAGTCATGGCCGCAGTCCCTCCCATGATAGAGGGATCAACCGTGAAGGGAAAAAAAGCAATCCAACTTTTCCCGATGATACCAGCAGGTGTTAACGGTGAAACCTCCGACTTGCGTTCACTGTTTCAGAATACGGTGTGTTGGTGCATGGATTGCGCTCCCTGCGAGAACATGGATTTATCCGTTGGCATATCCACGCCAAACCCATCCCCAAATCATGATACACATCAGAAGGTGTATGTTGAATTAAGACATCAAGGTGAGTGCAATGCGTCAGGAACCGTCATTGAGATACAGTGGTCTGAATCACTTGATCTCGTTCAATGGAGTGCCAGCGCAGGTTGGATGGAGCCTATTCTTAACGGATTCCGATTCCACCTTGGGGTTGTGACCAGCGCCAGCAAGGAAATATTTGAGTTCACATTTCAACCAGACTCAGAAACCTATTCAACCATCATGGCCATGGTAGATACCAACAACAGTGAACCTTATCAAAGAAACAACACAGCCATCAAAGTCATCCATAACAGTCCGTCAATCATCGACACCCCTCTGGCAATTATTCCTCTGCCCGATCAACAGCATGCCGTATTTGCCCAAAACCCATTCCCAAATTCTGGTGAATGGAATATTGAATGGTCAACAGATTTGGTCAACTGGATGCAAATCTCACTTGATCAAGGGAACGTCATTCTTCCCCTCAAAGATGTGACCCCCACCCCAGAAGAAACACTTTTCTTCCGCCATTTACCATAAAACTTCCTGCAATTGATTGCACAAGTTTGAATTATTCAAGAGTAAACTGCAATTCCAAGGGCCTGTGATCCGATCCAACACGTGGCCCTACTTGATGATCCAGCAGTCGAATTGAGCGATCCACAAGACAGAGATCGATAGGGATTCCTATACCCGGCAAGGCAGATGGCCAGGTGGATGGAAACATAGACGAACCCGGCAAGGCATACATTAATTGATTTTGATTCAAAAGACGCCGCACAGGGGGATGCCACGGGGTCGCATTGAAATCACCGATCACGATACAAGGTTTCTTTTGCCCATGCAGATGGCGACTGAGGTTAGCCAGATAGTTATCTCGTGATTGTGTATAGTTTTTCCCAATAGGGGGAACAGGATGTACGGCGAAAACAGCAAGGGTTTTTCCGTCCCGGAAACGCAGTATCATTTCAACCGCAGGCACCTCAAATGCCTCCAACTTTAATCGTGCATGGGAGTCGAATTCAAATCTGGAAAAAACGGCCATGCCAAAATTGTCTTCCTGCGGATGGAGTATCTGGTAAGGCCATCGCTTATTCAGGACCTCCATCGATTGAATCCATTGATCGTTGACTTCACTCAACAAGATGAGATCGGCATTCTTATCTAAAAGATAATCAATAACCTCCTGTTTTGCTTCATTATCCGAATGCACGTTCAACCAAATCAATGACAGTGTTGGCACGGAAAAACCATCATGCTTGTGTTTTAGTGAGGGCCTCGCCCAGTCCCAGGGGGACATCACATAAAGATTCAGCCCTGCAATAAAAAATATTCCGAATACGTATCTGAATTGTTTCAACCACAAAGAAAAGATCAGCGCTAACGATGCAAGCAGAACGTAATGCATTCTGAAATGATCAGCCAAAGCAAGCATCCAAAAATCAAACGGCAACAAAGGCAATATCGAAAAGATAAAACCGCCCCATGCAATCAATGGCATTACATACCTGATCCCTGTTTTTCTTCCTAACAATCCATTCGGCATTGTTTTATTTACACCTCGGATATATGATGCGTTTCACAATAATTATGGCTTTGCTGGAAATCACCCATCTGAAGAAAAATTATCGGTCTCCGGACAATCAGATCCACACGGTGCTGGATGTTCCCGAATTCTCCATGCAACCCAAAGAGCAAGTGGGACTTTGTGGCCGCAGCGGAACTGGGAAAACGACTTTTCTTCACTTGATTGCAGGCATCCTCACCGCCAATGAAGGTCAAATCAAGCTGGATGGTCAGGATATTCAATCGATGCGGGAATCGGAGCGGGATCGAGTCAGGGCGTTCCAAATAGGCTATATTTTTCAAACCTTCAATTTACTGCAAGGCTACACCTGCTTGGAAAATGTCCTCCTCGGCATGAGTTTTGGTCCGGGCTCCGACCGTGCTTATGCCACCGAATTACTGCAGAAGGTAGGTATGGAAGACCGGCTTCACCATTACCCTCGACAGCTTTCAACCGGCCAACAACAGCGTATTGCTGTGGCTCGAGCTCTGGCCAACCGACCAAAGCTTGTGCTTGCAGACGAACCCACTGGGAATCTGGATCGGCAGCACGCGATGACCGCGCTCCAATTAATCCGGGAGGTTTGCAAGGCAAATGGAGCCGCCCTGTTACTGGTAAGCCATGACAGGCACATCCTGAAGTCGTTCGATCATTGCTGGGACCTTGCCACCATCAACAAAGCAAGTAAGGAGGCAGATCAATGACTTTGTTAAGGATTGTTTTGAAAAGCCTGAGACAGCATCTGCTGTCTACCACCATCACTTCTCTTTCCATTGCCCTTGCAGGAGGGTTAATCCTCTCAGTCTGGATCATCAAAGATCAATCCAATGCTGCATTCACCGATGTGAATGCAGGTTTTGACGCAGTACTCGGGGCTCGTTCGTCAAAACTACAACTCGTGCTTAACTCTATTTTCCATGTCGAAGCATCTCCTGGTAATCTTGCCTGGGAAGATTATGAAGACATTCGCAAACATCCCGGGGTTGCAAGCGCGATACCGATTGCGGTAGGAGACAATTACAGGGGATTCCGACTTATTGGAGTCACCCCTGAATTGTTTACGGAAACGCAATATCGTGAGGGATCCAAATATGCATTGGAGCCAAACGGACGATGGATGGATCCTTCGCGACGTGAGGCTGTCGTGGGTGGCTTTGCAGCTGCACAATTGGGACTCAAGGTGGGAGACAACTTCCATCCTTACCATGGATTAATTTTTGATGAGGAAAAGGAGCATGCAGAAACTTACGTTGTTGTTGGCATCATGAAGCTAAGCAACACCCCTGCTGATCGCGTGATCTGGATACCTCTGGCCGGATTGCAGAAGATGAGCGGACACAATCCTGAATCCGCCTCGGATGTCAGTGCGGTTTTGATTAAGCTTCGAAATCCCCAATCAGGTTTCAGGCTTGATATGATGTATAACAAACAAGGAAACCGCCTGACATTTGCCTGGCCTATTGATCAGATCATGGCTCAACTGTTTCGCAAGATCAGCTGGTTTGACAAAGTATTGGAAATAATCGCTTATCTGGTTGCTTTGGTAGCTGCGGGTTCGGTGCTTGCGGGAATCTACAATTCCATGAATGAACGAAAAAGGGATATTGCCATACTGCGTGCACTTGGCGCCCGAAGACGTGTCATATTTGGGGCAATCGTCTTTGAATCCACATGCATTTCTATCATTGGAATGGTCATGGCATTTGCGTTTTATGGCATCATTTTTTCCACGGCTGCGGCTGTCATCCGATTTCAGACCGGTGTTGTGCTCAATCCTTTTGCCTTGCACAGCGCACTGATATGGACACCCGCAGGTATGATTGCACTTGGAGCGTTGACAGGTTGTATACCTGCCGCCAAAGCTTACCGAACCCCTGTTGCCGAAAACCTTCTGCCTGTATCATGAGAGCTGACCTTCCATCCTCTGCTGCTAAAATTATCCCTCTTTTGACAGTGGCAGTCATGTGTATGATCGGATGCGGGAAATCAGCATCAAATCCCCCGCTTGCAGAACATTCACACGATCACGCAGCCCATGGTCATCACCATGAGCCTCCCCATGGTGGCACAGTGATTCGACTGGGGGATGAATCATTTCACATGGAATGGGTCAAAGATCTCGAAGCTGGGGTCATGAGATGCTTCATCATGGACGGTCATCTCGAAAAATTCATCCGCATCACGCAGGCATCCTTTGACGTATCCGTGCATCCAGCCGATGGACCGAAGCTTCAGTGGACTTTTCATGCCGCGGGAAATCGAGCAACGGGCGAGCAGGTTGGAGATACTTCTGAATTTCACGCTCAGCTGTCTGCACTTCCCGATAAGAATACATTTGAAGGAAATATCCTTGCGGTCCATGTTTCAGGACAGCAATTTGATAATGTCGCCTTCAAATACCCAGAGGGAAACGAGACACACTGAGCACCATGCAGGATCGGTTTTGACTGATTGAATCAATAAACATGAAAACCAATAAATTCACTCATGCATTCAGGGCGCTTTGCAGCGTGGTAACCTGCCTCATCCTGATCACAAGCCTGGGGTGCTCCGATAGTTCCCCTTCCTCAGCAAACGTGTCGCAAGCGCCACAAGGTGAGTTGATTCAGGGAGACCCCATTGAAACCGCTCAAGAAACACAACTTTCAACCCCAGCGATCGAAGGAGCGCCGGATACCAAACCTGCTAATGTCGCTACGGATCACACTGGCATCCGGACAACGGAAATACCCGTTGACAATACTTCTGTGCTTGAATCGAACGAAGTCACACAGGCGACAGGTCAAGTCGTAGCAACAGCATCTGAGCCCGAAGTGCTTCTGGAGATCGTGAAGGAAGATGCCGATTTGATTTCAAAGGATGGAGATTATCTTTCCATCAGCTTTGATAAACTCGCTTCTTTCGAATACACCATGCCAGAGGACCTGACTGAGCCAGTAGCAGACGAGGAAGGTCAAGTCTACAAAGAGCAAATCCCCGCCTCAATCAAGGCATTGAATGACAAGCCTATTTCACTCAAGGGTTTCATGCTGCCTTTGAAAGTTGAGAAAGGAAGTGTCACTGAAATGCTGATCATGCGCGATCAATCCATGTGCTGTTATGGCACCGTGCCGAAAATAAATGAATGGGTCAGCGTTCGTATGGAAGAAGAGGGTGTTAAACCCGTGATGGACGAACCTGTCACCATTTATGGCACATTGAAGGTAGGTGAAGTTCTGGAGAATGGCTATCTTGTAGGCATTTACGAAATGGATGGACAAAGCATGAGCGTCGAAAAAATTGACCAGTGACCTCATGCCGATCATTTTCCTCACCTCTATATTGAAGAGATCAACACACCACGAAATTCTCATTAAAATAACATACCCCACCTGAATCAGATTGGAGCTGAAATCATTCACAGCGCCAGGATCAGGAGGTCTCGCTGGGGCACTGATCTTCATGCTCGCTTGACTGAATGACACGAAGCTGCTTCTGCACTTGGCACAAGGTTTTGAAAGTGGCAGGATGGTCTCAAACATGCTCGATTGGACAAACATATTTCGTTACTTGCTGTGCCTGTTCTGGGTGAATGGTGGTTTTCTCTTTGCTGCTGACTTTTCGGACGTCGAATGGGAAATCGTCCCCACAGACGAGGGTGTCTGGTCATTTAATCATGAGACCAACATCGCCACTGCCTTTTATGGCGTAGCAATCAACATCAGTGACCCATCTTCCGGAGGTGCATCGATTCAAGCCGATCGCATCACAATCGATGCGGAAATCGGGGACATACTTGCTGAAGGAAACGTCTCCATGCATCAAAACGGCCTGGTATGGCGGGGTGAAGAGATTCGTTACAACTATGTAACGCGCATATTGGCTGCAGGAGCTTACCGGGCAGGCCAATCACCTTTTGTAGCATCTGGAACTGAACTTTACGCAGATCCCACGGCCGGCAATTATCGCATAGGTAGCGCTTACGTAAGCACAGACGATCATGAGGAGCCATTTTTAAAGGTAAAAATGGAATCGGTTGATATTATCAACCAGGAACGTTTCGAGGCCCAGGGTTCAACTGTCTATGCAGGGAAAATCCCGTTGATTCGTCTACCCAAGTTACGTGGAAACCTCGATAGAGGCAGCAGTCAATTCAATACAACCCCTGGATATCGCTCCAGATTTGGTTATTTCCTTCTCAACGAATACAACTGGCAAACCTCCGAAAACCTGGATACGACATTTAACTTTGATTACCGCACCAGCAGAGGTTTTGCTGGAGGCCCCGATTTTGATTATCATTTGGGTCCCGTTTGGGGTTCTGGCGAGCTACAGACATACTATCTAGATGATCGGAATACAGAACTGGATGCGCAGGGAAATCGGATCACCAATGACCGCTTCCGTCTTGGGTGGTTTCATCAAGCGCAAATCAGCGATCAACTCACCGCAAAAGTTTCTATTCAAAAAATGTCCGACCCATTGCTGAACCGAGATTTTTTCGAAACCTTTCATCGACAGAACACGCAGCCAAAATCATACATTGAGTTAAACCAACAGTGGCGTAATTTCGCGCTGAGCGCCCTTGCCCAACCAAGGATGAATGATTTTTTCAACCGTGTCGAACGGCTACCGGAAATCAAATTCACCGGGTTGAGGCAACAAATCGGGGTCACTCCTCTGTTTTACGAAAGTGAAACCTCAGCTGGCTATTTCTCCCGTGAATACATGTATGACAATCTCCCGGACTTTGATGCGGCCAGGTTTGACAGTTTCCATCAAATACTTTACCCGAAAAATTATTTTGGCTGGCTGAATTTGACTCCCAGAATTGGCGGTCGCTACGGTTACTATTCTTCCACGACGGGAACTGGAACAAGCTTGAACGAACAGACGCGATTTATTTTCAACACCGGTACTGAAGCCTCTGTAAAACTGTCACGTGTCTTCCCTCAATACAAAAGCAACATTTTTGACGCAAGGGGCCTTAAACACGTTGTCGTTCCCTCGGTAAATTATGTTTTTGTCCCCAAACCCAACGCACGCCCAAACAGTATTCCACAGTTCGATTACGACATGCCAAGCCTGCGCATGCTACCGATTGGTTTCCCGGCGTTCAATGCCATTGATGCCATTGACACCAGCAATGTGATGCGAGTTGGCTTGCGCAACCAACTTCAAACCAAACGAGGTGAAGATGAAATCATCGAGAATCTTGTTTATTGGAATTTATTCGCTGACTGGAGACTCCATCCTGAGGTGGGACAGGATGATTTTGCGGACATGACTTCAGATATCAATTTCCGTCCCCGTTCCTGGCTCAATATGGGCTCGCAGGTGCGTTACAGCCTGGAAGATGAAGATTACCGTCTGGCAGATCAGAGTATCACCTTGACGCCCAATGACACTTGGAGTCTTCAAGTTGGAAATATTTTCATACGCGACGAACCAACCTACTGGGGAACTGGGAATAACGCGTATTACACCCGCATTTATTATCGATTGAACGAAAACTGGGGTGCACGCATCAACCACCATTTTGAAGCACGGGATAATCGGATGGAAGAACAATCCTACACCGTTTACAGAGATTTCAGAAGCTTCACCGGCGCTTTCAGCCTTCGAATGCGCAATCCTCGCGAAAATCAGGAAAGCGACTACACCATCGCGCTCGTCATCTCCATGAAAGCATTTCCGAGATTCGACCTGAACAGCGATATTAATCGCCCGACGTATCTGTTTGATGGTAATTAGCAAGACGGTCTGTTCTAACTATAGAATGACCAACTCCTTACTCTAACGCGAAAACGGGTCAGGGAGGAACCCATCTACCTTCTCTTGATCGCAGATGGGATATCTATTTGTCCCAATGCGCTCCGGGATATGCTTGTCACCCAAAAAATCTTCGTTATAAATAATGTTACTAATCCCCAAACTTATTTATTCAACCCAAGATATTCATGAAACAATCAATGTTACATGCAGCCACCTTGGCTGCGCTAATATGCATTACATGGTCAGGTTCATCAGCTGAAATACCGGTTACCGATGGTTTGGTAGCGCAATGGGAATTTGATGAAACCAGCGGATTAACCGCCAGCGATAGCTCAGGAAACAACAACGGCGCTCTCATCAACTTCGCTGATGATGGTTCACAATGGGTCGCCGGAAGAAACGGCGGTGCAATCGCATTCGACGGATCGAATCATATTGAAGTACCCGATGCCCCTTCCATTGGAGGCGATATTACAAGCTCGATGACCATTATGACCTGGTTTAAATCCAATGTTGAGCTGGCGGCAAATGGGGCAGGAAACCGTATGCTTGAGAAAAGCAACAGTTATTTTCTTCTCCAAGGGGTTGCCAACGGTGGCATGAACTTTTTGGTGAAGGATGGTGGTTCAAATAGAACGGCGGGCATAGGAGAGACATTGAACGCAGGTGTCTGGTATCACATTACAGGTGTGGTAGACGAAACTGAGATTCGTGTCTATATCAACGGCGTGCTCAAGAACACCGTTGATATTGGGGGCCCTGTCGATGACGCGCAGCTGCCTCTTTTTATAGGGTCGGACGATTCCGGCAACCACTTCAACGGTCTCATGGATCAATTGCTGATCTACAATCGCCCTGTCAGCGAAGCTGAGATCAACGACATTATTGCCAGCAGTGAACCACAAGGAGTGCCAGTTGTTGCAACTGACCCTCAATCAACAACCATCTTTGAAGGTAGCACCCTGTCATTGCAGGTGGGCGCAGATGGGGAGCAACCCCTGAGTTTTCTATGGTATAAAGGTGACGAAATGCTTAGATCACAGACCACTGCCAAATTACTCATCACCGATGTTTCGACAAAGGACGCTGGAGATTACCGTGTCGCCATAAGCAACAATGCTGGAGAAATCAAAAGTGCTTTAGCAACAGTCACCGTGACTCCTGTCACTGGATTGGAAACGGGCCGCGTGGCTTATTGGAGTTTTGATGAATCCAGTGGATCAACCGCGGCAGACGGTTCTTCTAATCGTAATGACGGAGAATTACTTGGATTTGCAGGCAATGGTTTCACCAGTGCCCAAGTCAACAATGGATTGGATTTTGACGGTTTGGGTGCACTGGTAGCGATTGGTCACGACGACAACCTGAACCAAATAAAAACGGAAGCCTCCATCGCTTTCTGGGTTAAACCTCGATCTTATGGAGAGATAGAAGAAGCTGGTAGTTATACCCGAGCTTCCAGCTACATTTTACGCAAAGGCAATCATCTCGGAATTCGCTTAGTCAATGATCCGGGAACCGTCACGCGCACTCTGACAGTGCGTGCAGGAGATGGCAATGACAACGGAGCGGTCCAAAAAAAGGGATGGGAACTGAATGCTCCTCAGGGTTTGATTCTATTGGATGAATGGCAACATTTCACCATCGTTTACAAAAACGACACGGTGACCATGTATAAAAATGGGATTCCCTTGGCTGAACCGGCTGAAGGCCATTTAGGCGCACCGAATGATCTTCCACTGACAATGGGTTCCTATGATGATGTGGATACCGCTCTTCGGTTCCTTGATGGCGCGTTGGACGAACTTTCCATCTGGCAACGCCCTATCAGTGAAGCTGAGATCCTGGAAGTTGCCGGAAAAGACATCGCCGGTGCTCCCGTCATCGAAATTCAACCCGCAGCACAAAAGAAACTCGAGGGTACTAGCGTCACCTTCAGTGTTGTTGCAACGGGCATGCGGCCCGTGAGTTACCAATGGCTGCATAAAGGCCAATCCATTGAAGGTGCAACTAATCGCCAACTGACACTTCAGCGACTACTGCCATCAGATACCGGTGCCTACTCAGTAGAAATCACCAATACCCAGGGAGCCGCAACAAGTGAAAACGCCGTGCTCACGATCGAGGAACTGGGAGCCATTACCAGTGGCCTGGCTGCTCATTTCACCTTTGATGAAACCTCGGGAGAGACCGTTGGGGATGTGACGGACAATAAAATGTCGGGCACACTTTTCAATTTTGATGATGGAGCTTTTCAAACAGGTATGATTGGCGGTTCTTTATTTTTCGATGGAGAGGATGATTTTGTTGAAGTACCGCACAGCGATTTATTGAATTTGACCACCGATGCCACTGTTTCTGTCTGGTTGAATCCCGTGCTATTTTCGGGCGGCAGCGACTTTGATCGAGTGATAAGAAAGGATGTCAATTATGATTTTGTTCTTATAAAAGGAGGTGTTGCACGCGTCCATGGCATCGGTAAGACACCTTACTCCTCTCCGGGAAACACCGTGGATGCCGAAATCTGGCAGCACTTCGCATATGTCACAAAATCAGGCACCATACAGTGGTACAAAAATGGCGAACCCGTTGGCAACCCATTAAGCGGGCGACTCGGCGAATTGAACACGCTTCCACTGGTATTGGGGAATTACGAGATCGAAGACGACAGCTGGATCAATCGCCCATACCAGGGAGGAATGGATGATTTGGGTATCTGGCAGCGGGCACTCTCTGCCAATGATATTCTTTCAATCTATGCCAATGGACTCAGTGGGAAACCGTTATCAGAAGAGCTCGATCCAATCACCATTGAGTCCTTTGCAGCAGATGGAGACAATTTCACCCTTTCCTTCTTCACCCCTTTCTCAGCGAGGAGTCATTCTGTACAGATAAAGGAGGCTATGGACAGTCCCTGGAGTGATCTTGAAGGATTATCGATGGAAGATCAGGGAGATGGACGCTTTTCCGTAACCTTCGCCACCCCGGAAAACATGGGATTCTATCAAATCGTTTCATTGCCACCGCCACCTGTCTTCGAAGATGACTTTGAATCGGGAGCAAAGGGATGGACTCATGGAGGCAGTCAGGATGAATGGGAACTCGGCACTCCAACCGCGGGTCCAAACGGAGCTGCATCCGGTTCGAATGCTTTCGCTACTGATCTCGATGGTAATTTCGAACCAAACACAGATGCATGGTTACTTTCACCGGTTATTGATCTCACCGAAGTCACTATCGCCAACCTGTCTTTTTCCGAATTTCATGCGGTGGATGTGGAAATCGATTTCCACAATGTCAGTGTAAATATTCTGGATGGAGATTCAGGGGATCTCATCCAGCAAGTATTTCTTCAGGCAGGCAGCACAGCTGACTGGACCCAACGAAACATACGACTGGCAGGCCCCAATGCGGGTCGCAAGATTCGTATTGAATTCAGATTGGTCACGGATACCGTTGAACAAAACTTCGGGTTCTACATTGATGACGTGGTCGTCATTCCGAACTGAAGCACACAAAGTCTTTTTTTACTCAGCGGGAGGGCGACAGCCTTCCCGTTTTTTCGTCATAAAATCGATTATCCTCATTGGGTTGATGAATAAAATTCAAGCCACTTGAAATCGCTCCGGGGAGTAAGGAGCGGGGTCGATATGCGTTTTCTTGTTGGTAACAATTTCAGCTAGCAATCTGCCAGTCGATGGGGCAAGACTCAGGCCAAGCATATTGTGGCCCGTTGCCAAAAATACGTTATCCAAACCGGGAGCTTGTCCAATGACGGGTAGACTGTCCCATGTCATCGGCCGCCAGCCATACCAGGTTTCAAATATTTCTTCGGTCCACGGTTGTTTTAAATAGGGTTCTGCCGAGCGTTTGAGCTGTTGAATTCTTTTATCTGGAATGGATTGATCAAACCCGACAAATTCCATCATCGAACCCAATCGATAAGCATCATCGAAAGGAGTCACCCCAACTCGATGCTCAGGAAAAAGCATGGGGTATTGAGGACAGACCTCCGGACGTTTCATCGTGACTGAATATCCTTTGCCCGGCTGGATCGGAATCTCAATCCCAAGCTCAGCTCCCCATTCACTGCTCCAGGAGCCTGCTGCAAAAACGAAATGATCGCATGTGATGGGGCCATTTGAAGTAATGACAAATTTAACCCGATGCGATTCCCGCTCAACAGAAATCGCTTTACAATGTTCGATAAACTCCACTCCCTGCGCCTGCAACTGAAGTTTCCACTCAGCACACAAATGATCCGGGCGTAACATGGTATCACCTTCGTAAAGGAAGGCTCCTGCCAGTCCAGGCTTCAAAGCAGGGTCCAATAACGGAAGTTCATCTCCTTCCACTCGACGAGCCGCCACGTTGAACTCGTTCTTCAACAATTGATCGGTTTTCGCAAACTCATGCATGCCCTTCGCTGTCTGATTCACATAAAGCAAGCCCGATGATTTCCATTCACATTCGATCGACTCCTCTTTCACCAGGTGGTGATATTCGTGCATGGAAGCATCTAGAATGGCTTTCAGATGATGTCCAGATTCCAGCATGACGCGGTGTCGACATCGGCGAGCAAATTCCCAGAACCAGCGCAAAACCTTGCGATCAAACGTAGGTTTGACTCTGAATGGGGCGTCTGGTTGAAAAAGGGATTTGATCGCCACACGCAACGCAGCAGGCTCGGTCAATGGAAGCACGTGGCTCGGGCAAATATAACCACAATTACCATGAGAGCATGCTCCTCCCATCGAACCTTGATCAATAACAGTGACTTTGAACCCACTGCGCATCAGATAATGGGCACAAGCAATTCCAATCACTCCACCGCCAACAATCAGGACTTTTCCCGTGGATGCGTTCATGCCTTGAATCATTCAATTCCTTTATTCATGCGAGCCATATTGCCCGGCTTTAAACGGGTCTTCTGGCGAATGAAGCAAGTTTGTTTCACCGTAGACATAAGCGTTACCAGTGATCGATGGAATGATGCGCCTGTCATCGATGCGTTTGTAAGTGCCTTCAAACCGACTTCCAATCACACTTTCCTGAATCCAAGTATGTCCTGATTCCCATGCCTTGTCGGCAGCCAAACAGGCCAGCTTGGCACTGGTTCCCGTACCGCAGGGGGAACGATCATAAACACCTCCAGGACACAGCACAAAATTACGGCTGTGCGCATCCCTGGCAACGGGCTCTGAAAACATTTCAATGTGATCAATCGCTTCTCCATTATCGCCGGTGATTCCATGCCTATCAAGATGCCTTCGAATTTTCATGGCTATTCTTTGAAGCTCTTCGGTGTTTTCATTTATCAGCGGACAAGGACAGAAGGCTGTTAGGAAAAACCAGTTACCACCCCATGCAATATCCCCTTTAACTTCCCCTAGCTCATCAATATCCAAGGTCACATCTTTCTTAGCGCGCCAGCTGGGTACATTTTCAATCGTAACACAATTCCCCTCCTTGAGTTCAAAACTTACCTCACCAACAGGCGTATCCAATCGGTGATTTCCTTCGCGGATATGACCTATATGAGCCAGAGTGACTGCGACACCAATGGTTCCATGCCCGCACATTCCAAGCAAACCGACATTATTAAAAAAGATGACCCCACTGGCACAATCAGGATTGGAGGAAGGGCAAAGCAAGGCTCCAACCAAAATATCGGAACCTCGTGGCTCAAGAATCATTGACTTGCGAAAGTCATCAAATACTTTTTCAAATCGATCCGCCTTTTCACGCATGCTGCCTTCCCCTAACTCTGGTCCACCTTGAATGATCACGCGAGTGGGTTCACCTTCCGTGTGAGAATCAATCACCCGCACGCTTGTATTAAGTTGAGACATGGAGGAAACAGAGAAAAGTTACACCCAAAAATGTTTACCAACACTTAGCAGCCAGCAGGTAGAAAGCTCGTCCCCTCCCAATTTGACCACCATGACTTAAACTGTTTGAGCTGATCCTCCGCATAGGCCTGTTGACTTGACGACAGAGCGTCCGATTCATTGAAATGAAGTCTGAAGACCTCAAAACCTTCCAGAACCATCAAATACTTGTAATATAGCACCAGATCCGGACCTTCATCGAAGGCAGAAAGAACGGTAAAAGCTTCATCCAGTTCGGAGGCATAACGGCGAGCTTGGCTATCACCGCCAACGGCTGCTTTGCACAGTCGGATAAAGTGCAGTACTTCTTTGGGAAGAACGTTACCAATACCTGTAATGGCCCCCACTGCACCACAATGAATGAATCCATGAAACACTTGTGTGTCGACTCCAACCATCAGCGCAAGGTCTGATTTAGTATTGGTGATATTTTCTGCTGCATAGGTCAGTGAATCTCGACCTCCAAATTCTTTGAACCCAATAAGGTTGGAGTAACGATTTTGAAGTTCAAAAAAAAGATCGGCTCGTGTTTCATATCCGTAATAGGGACTATTGTAGATCACTGCAGGCAAATCGGGTGCCGCCTCCAGAATGGTAGCGAAATGTGATTTCTGAGCGGCGGGGGAGGTTCCTCTTGAGAGTAAACGTGGAATCATCATCAAGCCAGCAGCACCGACCTCTGCAGCATGCCGTGCATGTGCCTCTGCTAAACGAGTGTTCTGGGCGCCTGTGCCAACAACAACAGGAACACCTGCTTCCGTCAGTTTCTGAACACCTGCTTGCCTTTCTTGGTCTGTTAACAGAGGCCAATCACCCATCGAACCGCAATAAACAACTCCAGACATTCCGGCATCCATCAGTTGTTTTGCTATGTCCACAAGCGCATCATAGTTGGGACTCCTATCCAGATTACAAGGAGTCATCAGAGCAGGAATACATCCGTAAAAACAATCTTTATTCATAAGATTAAGGCCAATTAAGCCGGTCATTTCATCTATCATGGAAGACAGGCACACGCATTCATAACGAAATCAATTCAATATGCACAGAGGAAAAAAGATGCCAAATCACAGAGCGATGGATGCTCGATAGAAAAGGTTCAAAGGAACACCATCCTGATTGGTTGGAAGCGGAATGCTGGTCTCGATGCCATTGGCGGCACCCAGAAATTCCCATGTCTGAAAATCAGAGGAAGATTCCACCCGATACCGCATGCCTTGTTGCCCCTTGATAACCAATAAAAGATTACCTGTATTCCCTCTCGCAATGCTGATCCTCGGGGGAACCATCGGCAGACCTTTTACTGAGAGCGGCTGTTCGATACAGACAGGCTCCGTATGGATCGATTCCGAACAAATAAGAAAGGAATATTCTCCCGGAGTCAGGGACCGAAGAAGCAATTGAACATCTACCCCCTTCTCTTCGCCAGCGGGCAGACGGCCGAGGTTCAAGGAAACCCGACGTCCATCGAGTTCACGTTTCCACCCCAAGCCTTTGGACATTTCAACGTCTTCAACAGTTACGCCGGGTGGAATATCGATCAACACACGCCCAGCTGTTGATTCACAAATACCGTTATTGACGATCTGAAACGATTGGCGAACCAATTCACCAGATTCCACTGCCTGATTCCATACACGTGGCGAAACCTGAAGGTGAACACTGGAACAAGCGCTACACCTTAGTAACCAGCATATTGCGTTTTGAAAGAGGCGCTTGCGCTGAGTGGAACTATGCGAATCTCCGCCATCAATCAGAGGAAAGTTCTGAATGATCTTTCTAGGCTGATCAAAATCAGGTTCAGTTCCGGCAGGATAGCGAATGAATGTGTCGGATTTCCCCGTAAAGGCAATCACTTCTGCTGATGCGTCAGCAAAAGCACGGTCGAGGGATACAGGCAGTTCAAACGATTCAACCATACCAAAACGACCATTGAGTATGGATTTGAAAAAACCTCTCTCCTGTAATTCAAAAACATCACCAAACCATTCCCCTCCAAGAGATTGCAGATGTATCAATTCTCTCCATTGGTCGCGCTCGGCGCGTGACAAAGAGTCGGTGCGAGAGGACAGCCGGTTCCCCAGTATAAATATTGGAAGCTCAAAATCAACATAGGCTGATCTCAAACTTTCAAGCAATTCAGAGGTAACGCCTAGCTCCGAATCTTCGATCCCAAGCACAAGATCGAATGACTTCAGGGAGTCCACGTTCAAATCAGCCATTGAGAAAAGAGTCATTCCAACTCCCATTTCAAATAGTAATTCCTGTATGACCTCTGGGTCCTCAACAGGGGTTTCTGAGGTCAGCAAGGCTACTTGGCGACATGTATCAGAAATACCAGCGCGAATGGGTTCTGATTGAATAACAGAACCATCTTCACGAAACGCATGGGCAGTGATCAGAAAATCACCCATCTCCTGAATATCCCATTGAAACAGATAAGGCTGGGTATTTCGAACTCCCTTTAATTGATCTCCAGCGAACAAATACACCACAGTTCCCTCGGGGGCTCCTCCCTCAAGTGAAACACCTATTTCTATGGTTTCGCCCATACAGGCCACGAACTGGTCTGCAGGTGATTGAATACTGATAGAAAATTCCGGAGGTTTTTCTGCAATCTCAACGGTGATAGCCGGAGTCTCTGCACTTGCCGTTTTATCATCTTCAATCTCGGCATGTAGCTGCCACGTTCCAAGGTGACTCGGTTCCCATTGCACTTCCTGTGAGATATTGGAAGGGGGAGTAATAGGTTTGCCGTTAGCATAAAAGGTGATTCGATTGATGCCCCCTTCAGGATCGAGAGCTGAAACTTTGAGCATGATTATTTCCCCCTCAAAAAAGGTAACGTCATCCGAAGGCTCAATCCAGGAAATGGATGGAGGCTCATTGATTTCAGGAAGTACCGTTACCTGAAAAACACGCGTGATGGAGTGGTTGGCTCCCTGACCATCCGATAATGTAATTGATATTTCGGTCACTCCATCAGCATTGGGAACACTCGTCAACTGCACCTCTCCAACAACATTCCCCTGACCATACAAGACCTCGGCTTGAGAAATGATCGAGGTGTCAGCGATCAACACTGAAAACTCAAGGGATTGATCCTCCCAATGAGATCCATCCGAAATCCCAGTTAGAGTCAGGTTCCTGAATGCCTCCCCCGGATTGAGGACGAGGCTGTCAATTTGATTCAAAGATGGTCGGTCATTTCTTGGCCGGATCGAAAGAAGGAAGTTACCCTGACTCATCGCTCCCTCCGGATCCTTGACCATGACCTTGATGTTTACCACTCCAAAGGCATCGGACACAGGGGTCAGTTCAAGTTCGAATCGATCCCCTTTTCGAAGAAGGTTTAAACCATTCTCAACAGAGATAATGTCAGGGCGATCAGATTCAAATGACCAGATGAGCGTGTCCGAGGCATGATCGGGGTCGGACACATTCAGATTCACCAGTGTCATCCTGTCTTCGAACATGGTTCGATTACGAATCGGGCCTAGTATGGGCGATTGATTGGATACTTCTTGGTATTGCACCTTAACGAAATGCTCAACAATGCGCGGAGTTGCCTCGTCCGTGAACAAGCGAACAGTCAACAATGAAGTGGAACCGGGATCTGTGGAGACTGGCACGTCATTCGCCCGCCAGAATTGGCCACCGAAAGACACCGGATGAATTTCATCTGGATCTACTGAACTGATCAATTCCATCCGATCTATGGGGATGGGATTGGCGATATTACGAAATATATCAGCCAGTTCGGAGGCTGATTTTGCATGACGGAAATTGGCGCATGTTGCATCTGATATGGACTTCAAAAGCAAAGAACCAGCCGATAAAGATTCCCCCAGATAGACCGTGTGAATTTTTACACCCAGCTCCCTTGAAATAAAAGCAGCATCTGCAGGACTGCCCTCCGAGGATTCACCGTCTGAAAATAAAATAATATTCTGAGCCACACCAACTCGCATTTTTTCAACAATTTCTTCCATGGAAATCTCCAAGGCTTGCTGAATATCGGTTCCACCTGATTGATCCAATGTTTCCAATTGCGTCAGGACAGAATCGAAATGTTCGGTCAGAGGCTGCAGTAACTTGGCGTTATGATCAAAGTCAACCAACCCCAGCCGGATGTTCACCCCCTGAGGCAATGAAGCTACAAACTCGGATACCGCTCGCTGACGCAGATCATCCGGATCATTCTTCCTGAGACTTTCCGAACTATCCAATACCAGCATGAGATCCATCCCCTGGGAACCTGGGCTGAGCCCAATCGCTCCTTGAAGGGAGAGCTTACTCATACGAACGATCTCTCCTGACGCAGGTGAGGCTATGGTCAATTTAGGCAGGGGCAACTGACCTTCCCCAGCATTGGAGTTACATCCATCGACTGAAGAAAAATCAAACCCATAGTTTGAGGAACTACTTGAAGGTTTATAGAATTCCAGCAAGTAGTTACCCGATTGAAATAATGACAAAAATTGCGCATTTGATTCAGTGGCCCGAAAGGACGTATCAAACAACACAAGACCATCGGGAGCAGTGAGTCGCCACTTCAGGGTTTGCGACCGGGTAGCTAGCGTTGATTTTAAATGCCATACCTGCCCTTTGATACCTCGGATTTGATAAATATCCCGAGCTCCAGGAGATTCCAATCTTCCAGCGCCTGCTGCCGGTTGATCAGGCAGGATAGAAAAACCGCCCGATTCGATTTCGAATACTTGAGGCTCTGGAACATCCCAGATCTGGAACGAGTAGGCGCCAGTCCCCGCATGTTGAAACCCACCAACAAGTAACTGGTAATCACCCCCTTTTTGCAGTGTGATTTTACCGGGATTAACACAGCGCAGGCACTCGTCAAATAAGACAGTTCCTGAGTCATCCACCAGTTGCCAGGTCAAGAATCCAAGGGACCTCTCCGATTGAAGGACTTCAACGAATATTTCTTGCCCCGCTTCTGCGTGAAAATGGTAAACATCCTGTGCGCCCGGCACGTTGATGATACCGGCACCTTCTTCTGGTTGATTCGATTTCACCTCTTCGCCAATCGTCAGATCGAAAACTTCTCGATTGGGTACAGGTTGGATGTGGATTCGATAGTCACCCGTTCCACTGTTCAGATTCCCTCCAATGATCATGCGATAATCGCCGACATCTTCCAAAAAAATCAGCCCAGGATCACCGGAGAAAAAGAACTTGGAATAGATCTTTTGATTTGAAGGCCCATAAAGCTCCCATTGGGCAAATTGCAAACGTTTGTCGGCTTCTTTTAAATCAAGGAAAATCCAACCCGGTGCATCCATAGTCCAATGATAAACATCCTGCGCAGCCGAGGACTGGATCATTCCTCCGCCATTACCGTCGTTGAAAATTTCAATGGGATCTTTTACTGAAAGCTGGATTTCGTCAGGAGGAGGAATACTTTCAAGAACAAATTCGTATTCTCCTGTAGCTGGATTATTCTTGTCTCCAATAATGAGGTCAAAAACTCCGGAGGTTTCCAGACTGAATATCCTTGGCTGGTATTGGCTTAGATCCCCAAAATAAAGCGTGCCCAGCGTAGGACTCTGAAGGCTCCAATTCACTGAATCAAGAGATGAGTCAAAACTCAAAAGTCGGAAAATAAATCTCTGTTCTGCCTGAACTTCAAATTGATACTTATCACTCGCTCCTGGACTCTCAATGCGTCCCGCACCGTTCGCCGGCGAGTCGGGCGATACGGTCACACCTAATTGAAGCTGAAAAACGTCTGGTTCTGGAACAGGCAGCAAACTGAAGGAGTAAACACCAGTTTCGGTTAAAGAGGTGTTGCCGACGACGATCTGGTGTTTACCAGTGCGTGTCAATTTGATGTATCCTGGATCCTGACACCGAAAACATTCTAGGGCTAATATTTTTCCATCGGGCCCTGTCACTGACCAGATCATTTGCCGAAAAGATGCTTCATGAGCAAGCATTTCCAGGAAAACTGTCTGCCCGGCCCTGCCTTCAAAAAGGTAAATATCCTGGCCACCCTCTTCCTCAATATGACCACTACCCAAAACAGGTTGATCTGCACCAATGGTTTGTCCTACTGAAATCTCAAATGTGTCAACGTTCTGAGCTTGGCTCTCTACAGCAAACAAAAAAGGCGTACAGTAAATCAGAACAAATAAGAAACAGACGGACAAATGTTGCCTCTTTCCAAAGCTCGATTGCTGCGGGATCCGGACCATGTTTCCGTTCTTTTGAAAATTCTGACAATCCATTTTCACTGCCTTCGCTGTGATAGCTGCTTCGTTAAAATGATGCGTTTGACGCGCAAAGGAGATACAACATACCACAAACCCTTCATTTTCTCCAAGCTCTTGCTCTACCACATTTTATCAGCGGCATATACAATCCATGGTAAATCTCCTGTTGGCCTGCCTTATCCCCGTTGACAATTAGAGAGCGAGAACGTATAAATGAAGACGCGTAACCGAGATAATAAATAACAATATTTGTAAGGACATGGCAATCACAGTTGGAACAAAAGCTCCTGATTTCGTATTGAAATCCAAAAATAGTGAAGGCGTTTCTGACGTCTCCATCAGCAATAACAACGGTCAGAAAAACACGGTCATCCTGTTTTTCCCATTGGCTTTCACCGGCGTTTGCACATCTGAATTATGCGATGTGACAGCGGGCTTGGGTCAGTATGCTGACTTGAATGCGGAGGTCATTGGCATCAGCGTGGACAGTCCGTTTGCTCAAGAAGCATGGGCACAGAAGGAAAACATTGGCATTACTCTGGCCAGCGACCTCAACAAAAAAACATCAGCGGACTATGGAGTCCTTCTGGATGATTTGATGGGATTTGGGGCAACTAGCGCAAGGGCAGCATTCGTGGTTGATAAAGAAGGCATCGTTCAATACGCAGAACAAACTCCCACTCCCAAGGACTTGCCTAATTTTGACGCAATCAAAGAGACGCTCCAGAAGCTCCAGTGATTTGTTAGCAAAAAACATCCTTTACCATGAAATGGGACGCCCTGTGCGTCCCGTTTTTTTTTGACAAATTCGATTTTTACCCACTCATTTTTATTACACCTCACCTGATAGCATGAGAAGGAAACAATATCATGCTCGGATGGATCGAGAACAGAAGGAACGATCAAGGCTTTACGTTGCTGGAACTTTTGACGGTGATGGCGGTCATCGCCATTCTTGCAGCACTTCTCCTCACAGCTATCACCCAAGCCAGACAAAAAGTAAAGGGAGCTGTCTGCCTGAATAATCTCAGGCAATGGGGCCTGGCTACTCATTTATATGCAATCGATTACGATGACTGGCTCCCCAGAGATGGGTCCCCCAACGGAACGTCTCTAAAAAGTGGTTGGTATATTGATTTACCAGTCATGCTGAACATCCCGAATTATCACCAAATGCCATGGCGAACGAATGCCAGCGCTTTATTGCCCAGAAGTATATGGATTTGCCCAGCTAACCGGAAGCGAAGTCGTAGTAACCATCTTTTCCACTATTGCCTGAACGCCCATGTCAATGGATCCGGAACAGGAAATCAGATTCAATTAAGCAGTGTCCCCTCCCCTACGACCACCATATGGCTTTTTGACAATGGAAAAAAAGCAGCGGTGGCCCAGCATAACAACGTGCATACCAACCTGCACAGCAGAGGCGCTCAATTTAACTTCCTCGATGGACATTCAGCGAAGTTTCCCAACACAGATTATTGGGACTTTCATCAAAACCGGGGAAAGAAAAGAAATCCAAAACTTCGCTGGGAACCATTTTCAGTGCATTGAAAATGTCATTCTGTCCATCACTGGCGGCAGGAAGCGGAGTTACCGGGAACCAGGCTGATGAGTATTTGACCGTTTCTTGCTTCCGAGGGTTCTTCAATGGTAACCATCTGCAATTTTTTCGTTTCTGTAATGATGAACATCGGAAGCGCTTCTCCGCCATATTGCTTCTGGAAGGATTCGAAGTCGAATGCTGCAGTAATCGGAGTACGCTTGATCAGGAAACCTTCATGCAACTTGGCGCCAAAGAAATCGTAGTTGGCCTCTGTTGAGAAAAGAGTACGGCCCTGCAGACCTTCAGAAAATGCCTCTGTTCTTTGGGATTTACTGACAACATCAGGCAACTGAAACACTCCTGTACGTCCAAACAATTCAGCAAAATGTATCGCTGCCAATGAGTTGATTCTGTGATTGGGAGTAAGTGCAATTAAGCGCCCAATCCCAGCCAGATCTAAATCATCAACTGCATCTTCGGCCAAAACACTCCCATAATGGACAGGTAGCCCCGCCATTCGGGCCTGATTGATATGCTGCCTGTTGTTATCAACCATCAGGACTCTAAAGCCTTCCTCTTGAAGCGCCGCACCTAGTTTGCAGCCCATCACATTTGCTCCCGCGATCAAAACGCCCTGAGGATCCGGATTGGAGACCTTCAAGCGACGGGCAACACTGGCCGAGGTCAATCCATACACCAATACCGTTCCTACAATGACAACGAATATCACAGGGATCAGTAATTCTGCCCCTTTCATCCCTTCTTCGACCAGACGCATGGAAAATACAGAAGCAACTGCAGCAGCCACAATTCCACGTGGCGCCATCCATGAAAGAAACCATCGTTCAGTACTTTTGAGAGATGATCCTGCACACGAAAGCCATACAGTGGCTGGCCTGACAATGAACAAAAGCCCCATCAAAAACATCAGAACACCACCAACGGGTAATGCTGAAAAGTCTGATAAATTCAACCTTGCTGATAAGACAATAAAGAGCACCGAGATCAGCACTACTCGAATATTTTCCTTGAATTCGAGTACGTGACGCATGTCTACACGCTTCTGATTGGCCAGAATCAAGCCCATCAAAGTGGTAGCCAGCAAACCCGCTTCATCATAAATATGATTGGCACCGGCAAAAGCCAGCACTGCAACCATCAAGGCAAATGGGCTGTGGAGATATTCTGGCACCCAGTGACGCTTGTAAAAGAAGTAAACCCAAAAAGCCCCAATGGCCCCAGTCACTCCTCCTGCGAAGAATGTCTTCAGAAATCCCAGTGCGACTTGAACGGGGAAATTCGACCATTGCACTCCATCTGCACCTAAACCATGGTGTATTGTTTCAAAGACCAGCAGGGCAAGCAAGGCCCCGACAGGGTCGATCATGATGCCTTCCCATTTCAAGGCAAACGAAACTTGCCTGTTGGGCTGTAAATACCGCAGGAGTGGCATGATGACGGTCGGCCCCGTGACGACCAGGATAGCTCCCAGCAAAGCACATAGAGCCCAGTCCCAACCAAGACACAGGCGGGCCAATACAATGGACAGTCCCCAGGTAACGGCGGCACCGATGGTGACCAGCTTGATTACAACAGGACCCACATCATCCAATTCACGGAATTTAAGTGTCAAGCCACCTTCGAACAGGATCAAACCGACACTCATTGAGACCAATGGCATCAAGAGATCGCCGAACAAGGCATCCGGATCCACATATTGATGCCCCATCACGGGCCCGACAATGAATCCAGCCACCAGAAGCATCAATATGGAAGGCAGTTTTAAACGCCATGCCAACCATTGAGACCCGATTCCCAGAAACAGGATCAGTGTCAATTGCGTCAGAACATGCTCAGACATAATGGTTGGCAGTCATGGATAAGATAATGGAAGGCCCTCTCCACCTTAAGGGCGAAAGCGAGCATGGCTCCTGCGCTCTTTTCCTGAACGCGTCTTTATGAGTTGTGCGATTGAAAACTCGATGCTGCTTTTCCGTGATCAAATCACCCAAGGCGCACGCATGGGCTGTTTGATGTAAGAATTGGCATCAGCATCATTGATGATCCTTTGCGTCTTGTTGTCGAAACGCAAGACACGCCCTGTCCTCAATGCAATCTTACCAAGATTAACTATCGTGCAGGATCGATGACCATTTTGATCATTGAGAGCAAATGGTTTTCTTTCTCTCACTGCCTCAAGAAAATCGGTAACCTGTGGTTCAGGATCAGGAAACTGTGCCAATTTCTTTTCAAAATCCGGTATATCTGATTTGAACCCCTTGAAAAGCTTGCCATTCGGTCCTTCGATGTAAGCTGCGTCTTTCAACTTATTTTCACCGTCCAATAGGATTTCACAGCCATCGGCATACTTGAAACGAATCCAACGCCATGCAGTTACCGCGTCTTTATCCTGAGGATCGGTGTCAGCTTCGATCTCGACCGGACTTTCGTGATCCTTACCCATAATATATTGGGTGGGGTCGATGTAATGCTGCCCCATGTCTCCAAGGCCACCTCCATCATAATCCCAATAGCCGCGGAATGTCGCGTGGACGCGATGCGGATGATAAGGCTTGAAAGGTGCGGGGCCTAGCCAGAAATCATAATCCAGTGCTTCCGGGACTGGTTGAGGCGTCAAATCAGTACGCCCGCTCCAACCATGCTTCCAGTTGAATCCCGTGGCTTGATTGAGAGTCACTTTCAGAGGCCATCCAAGCATACCGCTTTGAACCGCTTTTTTGATAGGTTCAACAGTGGTTCCCATACCGTAAAAACCAGAGCGAAATCGAAACCAGGTATTGAGACGGAAAATGCGTTTGTTTCTTTGAACCGCTTCAACGACTTTTTCACCTTCGTAAATCGTTCTTGTCATTGGCTTCTCACACCAGATGTCCTTACCTGCCTCTGCGGCAGCAATCGAAATCAAGGCGTGCCAGTGGGGAGGGGTCGGGATGTGGACAATATCCACATCTTTGCGACTCAACACATCTCTGAAATCATGATAACCCTTGACATCGCCTCCTGATTGATCGAGAGCCGTTTTTAAATGCCCTTTGTCCACGTCACATACAGCGACCAGTTTGGCGCCGGGGTTGATATTCTTTAAGTGACCACGTCCCATTCCCCCAACTCCAATAACGGCTTTGGTAGGTGTTTCATTGGGGCTTAACACCCCTTGGCCACCGAGTATGTGGCGCGGAACAATCTGGATACTTGCTGCCACTGCGGGCAAGGAGCCCAGAAAACTACGGCGGGTGAATTTCAGATGTTTTCTCATGGTTCGCTGAGTTTAATGTTTTGTGTGCAGACGTCAACTGGAAGTAGCCTCAATTGATTACCTTCAAATCATAATAGTCGCATAAATAATCCCAGATTTCAGCGGGCTCTTCAGCATAATGAAAAATATCCAAGTCCGATCTTGAAATAGTTCCCACTTCGACGAGAAATTCAAAATCAATCAATCGTTCCCAAAACTCTCGGCCAACCAGAATAACAGGAATCGGGTCCACTTTCTTGGTTTGTATCAATGTCAGGGCTTCGAATAATTCGTCCAAAGTTCCATAACCGCCAGGAAAGCAGACCAGCGCCTTCGCACGCATCAGGAAATGCATTTTGCGAACGGAAAAATAGTGAAACTGAAAACAAAGCTCCGGAGTAATGAAGGGGTTTGGATTCTGCTCATGTGGCAGAACAATGTTATGGCCAATACTCTTTGCCTGCACGTCGTGTGCACCGCGATTGGCGGCTTCCATGATTCCTGGCCCTCCGCCTGTTGTAACGACAAAATTACAAACCCCAGATATTTGACAATTGGACGAAACAATCCGCGCCAGGTTACGGGCCACATCGTAATATTTGGACCATTTGAGTATATGCTGAGCCGCCTTCAATTCTTTTTCGAGAGATTGGTCATTCGGCGAATTTTTCAATCGTGCCTCCACTTCTTCAAGCCTTGATTGAGCCACATCCTTGGCAAGTATCCGTGAACCACCAAACATGACAATGGTTGATTCAATTCGATGCCATTGCTGAATGGTTTCCGGTTTTTCATACTCGAGATGCAAGCGCACGCCTCGCATCTCATCAGTCAAAAGAAATTCTTGGTCTTGGAATGCCAGCTTGTAAGCATGCGATAGAGTTTGCGGAGTTTCAGGACTTGTCTGAGCATCTTTCACAGCAGATGCGGCTGCGTGATAAGCCTTATTTTCGAAAGAGGGAGGTATGTTGATCTTGTTCATAGATTCAAAGGGGTTGAGATGCCTAATCTGCTTCAAGTCATATATTAAAACAAGCAGAAAGCTGGAGTGACACGCTCAGCAAGGCCACATGATCAGGAATGTAAACTTTAAATTCAAACACCCAGCTCATGAGCAACAGACTGATTTGATTTTACCTCCTTGGAACGACCAGGTTGGAAACTCATGAAAGAAATTCGAAGCTCTATTTCTCGCTTTGATGGGAGGGAGTTCAATTGATTCAGTGGATCAGAAATTCATGGCACAATTTACCTCCAATGTGTAATGTAAGCGATGTGAGGACTCCAGGATTCCAGTCTCTAATTCTGGACTCCTCATAAGACAACAAAACAGGCCATCATGCATCTGACAATGGATTTCCTGGTAAAACCATCAATGCCACCCATCGCCCTAAGATTGAGTGTTCAGATGATCTTCTGGACATTGCCATGGCTATGGACAGCGGATGTAAGCGCGGCTGCAAAAAAGTCTCCCCTGCCGGCCATAAGAGAGAATGTCGGCATATCCATTTCCCTTCAGCAAGTGGTGATCGAGGGCACGGAACTGGAAGTGATTCCCTTGGCAGAAACAAAACCACCCATTGTGTTGCGAATTGAAGCGACGTGGCCCCATGGGTCTAGTTTTCGTTATGATTTTTCATTTTATGGACTGGAGCCTGGTACTTTCGATCTGAGATCTCAACTCAGAAGAAAAGACGGCTCCTCATTGGATACGGTTCAATCCATACCCGTCATCATTGAATCCATCCTGCCGCCGGGGAAGTCAGAACCTGCCGCTTTGAAGCATCATTTCCTTCCTGCGATAGGCGGTTACAAGCAATGGATGATCACTCTTGGCATCCTATGGATCCTGGGATTGATGGGAATCCTTTGGTTCATGCGCCAGCAGAAAAAAACAAACAGAAGCAATACAAAGCCAGTGCCAACTTTGAGCCTCGGAGAGAAACTGGAGCCGCTGGTCAAAGCGGCGGCGGCAGGAGGCGTTTCCAGTAGTGATAAAGCCGAGCTGGAGCGACTTCTGCTGACCTTTTGGAGCAAAAAACTCGACCTTGAAAAATTCAAATCTTCAGAACGTATTCAAAAGCTGAAAAAGCACCCTGAAGCCAGACCATTGATCTGCGCTTTGGAACAATGGCTGCACAGCCCCACCTCTGTTGATGATGCTGAAATACAGAGCATCCTGAAACCCTACCGTTCGATCCGCTGGACGGAGGATGACCCGCCACCAGTGAAAGTAAAATATTAATTACCAATGACTTTCACTTATCCATGGGTCTTATTTTTTCTTTTCATTCCGTTCGCCTTGATCCTCTGGGAATGCCAGCGCCGAGACATGCAACTGACATTGCCTCTTGACCACCGCCCTGCCCATTTCAAGAAGGGAAAGTGGTGGCGTTGGACTCTGAACACTTCGCAATGTCTACCTTATCTGGTCCTTGGAATTGTGATATGGATTCTGGCGGGCCCTCAGCGGCTTTCTGACCCAAAAACAAAACGTGTACTCACCAACATCCAGTTCTGCATGGATGTTTCTGGAAGCATGATGAGTCAATTTGGTGATGGGGATCGTTATGAGGCAGCAATGGAATCGATCAATGAGTTTGTCAATTACCGCGAAGGAGACGCATTCGGGTTAACCGTATTTGGGGATCATTTTATTCATTGGGTTCCATTGACAGACGACACCACCGCCTTGAAATATGCGCCACCATTCCTAAATCCACGCAAACTGCCCCGATGGTTCAGCCAGGGCACTTCGATAGGACGTGCCCTGAAGGAGTGCAGGAAACTCATGATGCAGCGGGAAGAGGGAGATCGCCTGATCATTCTGCTCTCGGACGGTTACAGTTTTGACCTCAACAATGGAGCAGATGAAAAACTCGCACGAGAATTCCGAAAAGAAAATATAACGGTTTTTGCCGTTCATATTGGCCCCGGAAATGCCCCCGATCCTTTGGTGAATATCACCTCTTACACCGGCGGAGAGGTCTTTGCCGCTGGAGATCCTGAAGGATTGAAGGCTGTCTTCAGAAACATTGATGCCATGCAGAAATCTCGCCTTGAAAAAACATCTGCGGAAACAATGGATCATTTTCACCCCTATTGCCTTGCCGGAATAAGCCTGTTAGGGGTTTTTACCATTTTCGGTTTTGGATTGAGATACACACCATGGTAGCGATCACTGCATCTATCTTGATCTTTCTGCTGTGCATGGCAGCGGAGGCATTACATGCCCGACGCGTGCAACGAATAGCGTATCTGGCATTTGGCCCAACGAGTCAAGCCTCTCCACTGGGCCGGTTATTACCATGGATGAGCCCCATTGCCGCCGGTCTTCTGGCCTGGGGGCTTGTCACCCTGTTGTTTATCGAACCCAAAGTTTATCAACCAGACGCCGTAAAGGATGAGGAAATAAGGCATGTGGTACTGATACTTGATGTGTCACCCAGCATGCGACTGGAGGACGCAGGTCCAGAGAAAGGCACCAGTCGCCGAAAACGTGCGGGTGAGCTCATGCAATCATTCTTCCGAAGAGTAATCATGGAGCAAGTGCGCCTGAGTGTGATTGCCGTGTATACGGAAGCCAAACCTGTCGTCGTGGATACACGCGATGTGGAAGTCGTCAGAAACATTTTGAATGACCTCCCAATGTCTCAGGCCTTTGACCCTGGTAAGACTCAACTATTCACCGGTCTCGAAGAATCAGCAAAAATTGCGAAGAAATGGCAAAAAAACAGCACGACGATCGTTGTCTTAAGTGATGGCGATACCGTTCCAACGACAGGACTGCCGCAAATGCCTCCTTCCGTATCTGATGTTCTGGTAGTCGGCGTGGGAGACCCTCGATCTGGTTCTTTCATCAATGGTTATCAGTCCAGACAGGAAGCCAGCACATTGCGCCAGCTAGCAACTCGACTCAGTGGAACCTACCATGATGGCAACGCCCGCCACATCAGCTCAGAAATACTCGAACGCATGACTCAGGCTTCTTCCAACGATCCGTTTAAAGGACTCACTCGAAGAGAATATGCATTGATTGCATCGGGCTTGGGAGCTTTTTGCCTGGCCATGATCCCCTTGTTCCTGGCGTTGGGAGGCACACGATGGAAACCTGGGGCCAGAAAATGACTCTAGATTAGGCCAAAAGCTTATATGATGAATAAAAAAGTGCATTCTGGTGACTCGACGTTTGACAAGACAACACGTAATCAGACAGGCTTGCCGGCAGTGAAAGGTATGCAGGATTATCCTAAGCATTACTGCGGTGTTTTTGGCGTTTTTGGTCATCCGAACGCGGCAGAAATCTCGTATTACGGACTATATGCACTTCAACATCGCGGCCAGGAAAGTGCCGGGATTGTTACTTGCGATGGTAAAGATTTTTATTCCCATAGAGACATGGGGCTTGTCCCCCAGGTCTTCAAGGGCAATGCCTTGACTGGACTCAAGGGAAATAACGCTATTGGTCATACGAGGTATTCCACCACCGGTTCTTCGCACGTGCAAAATGTGCAACCTCTCATTGTGGATTGCAATCAGGGCAACATTGCCATTGCACACAACGGAAACTTGACTAATGCGGCAGAACTGAGGGACGAACTTGAAGCGGGTGGTAATATTTTCCAGACGACCGTCGACAGCGAAATCATCCTTCATCTCATCGCTCGGCCCTCGGCCTCTCCGGATGCAAATTCATTACTGGATGCCATCAGGCGCATTCAAGGGGCTTATTCATTGGTGATGTTGACAGAAAAGGAAATGATTGGGGTAAGAGATCCCCATGGTTTCCGCCCCTTGAGTTTGGGAAAACTTGATGGAAAATGGGTTCTTTCAAGCGAAACCTGCGCATTTGATCTGATCAAGGCGGAGTTTGTACGCGATGTCAGGCCAGGTGAAGTGGTCATCATTGATGGGAACGGTCTCCGAAGCATTGACGCCTTCCCTGAACAGAAGAAGCGGTCCTTCTGCATTTTTGAATACGTTTATTTTGCCAGACCCGATAGCGCGATTGCAGGTTTGGAGGTCTATCAATCAAGGATCGAGATGGGCCGCCAGTTGGCACGAGAGCACAAAATCGAGGCTGATATGGTGGTTCCTGTGCCCGATAGCGGAAATTACGCTGCTCTTGGCTACTCTTTGGAATCCGACATTCCTTACCAGATGGCTTTTGTCCGAAACCATTACGTGGGGCGAAGTTTTCTTCAACCGACCCAGACTTCTCGCAGTCTCAACGTCAGGGTCAAATTGAATCTTGTATCTGGACTGGTCGAAGGAAAAAAAGTGATCATCGTCGATGATTCCATCGTTCGGGGAACGACCAGCCAAAGCCGAATTCGCACCCTTAAGGAAGCTGGGGCCAAGGAGGTGCATGTACTGATCAGTTGCCCCCCGCACCGCTATTCATGTGTTTACGGCATTGATTTCCCCGACCGAACCAAGCTTCTGGCGACAAAATTCAACATCAAAGAAATCGAGCAGCATCTTGGTGCCGACAGTGTCGGCTATTTAAGTGAGGATGGTCTGGTACAATCTACAAATCAGCCGAAAGAAAACTTTTGCATGGCTTGTTACAATGGGGAATACCCGGTCTCCTACAATCCGATGATCGGAAAGGACATCATTGAACGCCGTAAATTTGAAGTCCAAAGCTTTGGTGATCTGATCGACAAAGAAAAATCTCAGTCCAAATTGATATAAACTATCGGGAAACCATAACTGAGAACATTGACTTTTTCCTTGCTTACTCATGGCAATTTAAACAAGAAATGGGGTAGTTTATAAATAATGGTAATTACAGGTCCAGATTTAACTCAGTCTTCGCCGCGCAGCCCAAGGGTAAGACTTGGTGGTTTTGTGATACTTCCTCGTCTGTTGGACAAGGGAAGAGCAACCATCGCAGCCAAGAATGGTTCGTATAATTTCAATTGCCCGATGGACAGAAGATTTTTCGATTATGTAGGCATTAACGCCAACACATTGATGAATCAGTTGGCTTGCGGTAAATCAGATGGTGCCGTCCTGGGTTGGATACAAAAAACGGCCAGCCAAAAGAGAAACCCTCAGGAAATCGCAGGTTGGTCATTGCTGGAGGAACAACGAGCCCCACTGGATGTGGAGTCCAGAAAGTATTTCAACGACATCCACTTACAAGCTGCTCCGCACCGATTGGATATCATGACATGGTTTGAACTTCTGGATCTCGATGACTACGTGACTTTCGGCGGCAACGCCTGACCCCGCATTGGAGCTCGTCCTTGAAAATTAAAGAGCTCAGAGAAGTCCATCAGGCAGGGAAAACCCCTGCGCGATGCAAACGATCGCGAATCAGAGAACTCCACAAGAAGCACAAGAGCCAGAAAGATGCATCAAATACGGGTAATGGAGGTGATTCATCTTTCAGACCTCGTTCGGTCTGGGTTTTCGACTTCGAGGCCCCATTCCTCTGGGTTTACGAGGTTTGATCTTGGGTGCATCTCCCCATAGACTCTCCAAATCGTATCTTCGCCGCATGTCCTCGCTCATGATGTGGATGATCACATCATAATAATCGATCACAACCCAAGTGCCTGAACCTTTTCCATCTAATTGACGAGGACGCATGTCGTGGTCTTCGCACACCTTATCCATGATTTCCGAGGCAATAGCTCGAAGATGAGGTGTACTGCTTCCGGTTAAAACAATGAAGAAATCCGTGATTGAAGAAATCGATCGAAGATCCATGATCACGGGGCTCTCGGCTTTGCGGTCGTCCGCATAAGCACAGCAATATTGAGCTAGTTGTTTGGAATCCATTATGTAACAAGGGCAATTAGTATACCCGTCACACCATTACTAACTGTAAATCTGTCGATTGACAATATCCTCTTCAACAAATGATGGCACCAGATCTTTGATCGACAGTCCCTGTCGTACCCTGTTGCGGATTAACGATGCAGAAATTTGACATGGAAAACCTGCCAAATAGCTTCCCTGGAAAGGTTCAGGAAAGGCGATCTCTCTTTCTCCGGGGCGCGGCACCACCAGAAAATGCAATGATTCTGCCAGCTGCTGGCCTTCACGCCAAAGAGGTAGCTTTTCAACATGGTCCGCTCCGATTAGATAATAGAGTTGCGCCCCGGGAAAAAAGGTTTGATATGCCTTGACGGTTTCAATTGCAAAGGACACACCTCCACGCTCAACCTCACTCGTATCCACCTCATACCGTGAATGCCCAGACAATGCCAATCGAAGCCATCTCAACCGATCCGCTCCCGAACTGGGAGTCAAGGCTTCCTTGAACGGAGATCGCGCTGCAGGGACAAAAAACAAACGATCCAGTCGAGCTTCTTCCATCGCTGCTTGTGCCACAAGGGCATGCCCAAGATGCACCGGATCAAAGGTGCCTCCAAAAAGTCCTATTCGCTGTTTTCCCATGAATATCTAGGATATTTCGACAGATTGAGTGATCCCTTCGTCCTGAGCCTGGGCTTCGAGAACTCCCTTGGCTCTGGGAAACATGAAAGCCGCTTCGACAAGCATCCAGATTTCCAGTGCAATTGTGGCTAATCCAACCAAGACAACAATCCAATTGCCGCTTTCGATCCAGCTCTTGGAGCCTCCACTGCCGAAGAAAAGCTGCACAATCATCGCCCACATAGGCATGATCAGCATAAATACCATCGGTAGTGCGATGAACCAAACAGGCTTGCCTCGCCTCCACAGATGAAAGGTGATCACAAGAAAAGCCAGGCCTGCAAGTAATTGATTGGTGGCGCCAAAGAGAGGCCACAAGATCATCCCACCCTTCCCTGCCGTCTCAAACGACCAGTTCAACTGCCCGGGCGCAGGTGCGGTCGCGACAAGGGCCGCAATCAGGATGGCAAATAAGGTGGCTCCATGCTTGTTCTGCAGCAATGCCAGCGGGTTCGAAACTCCGCGCTCTTTACGATTGAACGTGCTGGCCAACTCTTGAACCACATATCGCTGCAAGCGACATGCGGTATCCAAGGTGGTTCCGGCAAAAGAAGCCACCAGTACTCCCATCAGTGCCAACGCCACCTGCGCTGGAATGCCAATGGCTTTGAGGAAATTGGCTGCGCCATCCACAAAGGCACCAACCTTGGCTCCAAGAGCACCCGCTGAGCTCCAGGACGCGTACCGAGCAGCCCAGGCATTATCACCGGTGAGTAATTCGCCCTTGACCTCTGCCCCCAGCCCAAGTCCCGCCGTGCATGCAATGATCACCAATGTCGCCAGAAAACCTTCGATCAACATGCTTCCAAAGCCCACAAAGCGTGCGTCCGGTTCACTTTTTAATTGCTTGCTGCTTGTCCCGCTGCTGACAAGGCAATGAAACCCACTTATCGCGCCGCAAGCGATGGTAATGAACAAGAACGGGAAGATGAAAGGAGCACCTTCCGGCATCAAGTTGAGGGCCGGCGCCACAATCTCCAAAGGCGGTCGCTCAGGGTTGCCTGGTATGGGCGCCCCCCCCCATGAATGCCGCCCCCACAAGGCCAAGAACGATCAAGCCGAGAGCAGTAATGAGTTGCAGGGAGTTAATGAAATCGCGCGGCTGCAAAAGCGTCCAGACCGGTAATACCGAAGCAATGTAGGAATAAACCAGTAGAATTACCACCCATGTAAAAATACTCTGTGCCTGAAGTGTGGAATTGATTTGATGCAGTATGCCCACATCACCGAAAACCACCGTGGCATACATGATTCCGAGAGCAAATAGCGAGGGCAGCAGTAAACGCACGCCCTTCTGATGCAGCCAAACTCCGATAAGGACAGCCAGAGGGATCTGCACCAGACATGGAAATATGGCGGAAGGATACATTTTAAATACGGATGCAATAACCAGGCCGAAAATAGCCAGCACAATCGTCAGCGCCATGAACAATACAAACAAGAAAAGCAAGCGCACACGGCGATTCATGACACGCCCCGCGATATCCCCTACTGTTTGACCGTTGTTTCGAAGAGAAACAACGAGCGAGCCGAAGTCATGAACGGCTCCGATAAAAATCGACCCCAACACCACCCAGAGTAAGGCTGGCAGCCACCCCCACATGACCGCAATAGCGGGTCCCACAATAGGTCCAGTGCCGGCAATGGAAGTGAAGTGGTGACCGAATACCACTCCCTTGGAAGTCGGCACATAATCCACTCCATCCTTCAGTTTGTAGGATGGACAAACAGTCTTTGCCGACAGAGCAAAAATCTTGTGTCCCAGCCAACGTCCGTAGGTGTGATAAGCCACGATGAAGCCTATCCCGGCCAGTAGTGCAATAATCAACGGTTCCATGGTGATGCGTTACAAAAGCCAAAAAATAAGCCAAAACCACTCCATTGCAAAGGAGATTCAAGAGCGCTTCAAACTACCAAACCAGTACTCCTCCCCTTTTGCGGCTCGAACCCCAGGCGCAGATGGGAACAAATCACACAAACCTCTTGAAAGTTTGAAGCCAGTTGAGAGAGTGCTGTCATGGTTACGATCAAATATTCACCTTCGATCGGCTTGGGTTTCGCTCTCTGTCTCTTCTTATGTGGTGGAACTTTTTCAGTCACTTCCGGGGAAAATTTTATTTCCAGCACCCCCCGCGCAGAATCCATGATCCAATGCGAGGGAACGTATGGAGGACACCTTCAGGGAGTCGATTCAGATGGCCGTTTTCTTTATTGGTCACACACGATGCAATTGGTCAAGACCGACCTCACCGGCAAGGTCAAGATCCGGGTGGATGTGCCCAACCATCACGGCGATTTAACCTACCATGACGAAAAGATTTTCGTAGCTGTAGAACTGGGCAAGTTCAACCGACCTCCGGGTGAGTCTGCACCCTCTGTTTATGTCTACGATGCCAAGTCCCTCGCGCTGTTGTCCAAATATCCTGTCCCGGAACTTGTCCATGGCTGCGGTGGCATTGCATTCCACGACAACCGATTCATACTGGTAGGGGGTTTACCAGGTAATCATAAAAAAAATTACTTGTTCGAATATGATACTGAATTCAAATTCCTGAAACGCCATGTATTACCTACCGGACAGACAAGACTAGGGATCCAGACAGCGAGTTATATGAATGACCATTGGTGGTTCGGGTGTTATGGAAGCCCGGCCAATCCAGGCCTGCTGAAAGTGAACGAGGATTTTCAGTTGGTAGGTACTTCTCCTGCTGATTTCAGCTACGGCATCACAAGGTTGAACAATGATACGGTGCTCCAAGGAGCATGCTTTGACAACAATCGACGTGGCAGAGTCCATGTTTTGAATCAAGAACCAGCCACCGATGCGCCTGTCACGACTAAGGTTCGCGTCGCCGCGTACAATGTGCTGTTTGGGATCTGGGCCAGACCAGAATCTGTAGGGGAGATATTGAAGGCTTATGATTTGGATGTGATCGGATTCAGCGAAGTTCCCAATGGTGATTGGACGGCACGAGTAGGCAAGGTTCTTGGAATGGATCATGCCTATGTGGGTAAAACTTCTTCTGCCCATCACAAAGATAAATACAAATCAATCTTGAGCCATACCCCGCTGCTGAACACTCATGAAATTGAGGTCAAGAGCGCAGGCTGGTCACCTGCATCCATGGTGGGTGCCGAAACAATCATCAACGGAGTTCCGATATTGGTTTACTCAACACACATCCCCGGGCGCCCTGCTGCCGAGAACTCGGCTGCTGCGTTCATGGCGGATTCCATTATTCCCGATTCTATCCAGACTGCCAATCATGTGATTCTTCTTGGGGATCTGAACAATCGCCCCGGCGAACCTCCTTTGGTTCAATTGGAGGAAACAGGAATGCGATCGATATGGGATGATCTTGGATTCAACACAAACCATCTCAGCACCCACCGTCACATTGAATCGGGCAAGGAATCCGGCGTCATCGATCATATCTATTTTGATTCCATTTCAAACACACGTGCTATCGAGGGAGGCATCATTTACAATGCTTTTAATCCACCAGTGTCAGAAAAGCCCATGTCTCGTTACAAAAAAGAATGGATCCAATACGGCAAGCCACTCTCGGATCATCGCCCGGTCTGGGCCACTCTTGAGCTGAAATCTGCTGCAACCCCCAAGAAGCCCGCTCATTGACGAGGCTCTCGACAAATCAATGATGCAGGAGTCCAAACCACCGAAACGAGCAAACCCTGCAGAGATAATTGAAATTCCTGAGGTGTGATCCGTGCAGAATGAATGGAATTTTACTTGTAGAACCTTTTTACTATGACTCCGACCCTCAATTTTTAATCCATGGAGCACGGGCATTGATGGTGATTTCCTGATCTAGAATCTCCATACGCTTACGCAGTTTTTGAACAATTTCAGGATATTGGCCGGCAAGGTTATTCTGCTCGCCTAAATCGTTCTTAAGATCAAAGAGCATCATTTGAGGAAGTTTTTTTTCACCCTGCTGATTTCGGCGGGAACTTGCCTGCTTCACCAAAAGCTTCCAGTCCCCCTGGCGCAGCCCTTCTAATTTTCCCACCGAGGTATAATGGACAAATTCATTGCGTGGTGATTGAACAGCGGTTCCTTCCCAAAGCCCAGTGACATCCATGCCGTCAATCTTTTTATCTTCTGGCAATGCCGTTCCGGTGATTGCCGCGATAGTTGGAAGAACATCAATGGTAGCGGTCAATTGGTCACAGACCGTGCCCGCAGGAATACCGGGGCCTCGAATCAGACAAGGAACGCGCTGACCTCCTTCAAATGTAGTACCCTTGCCTGCGCGAAGAGGGCCGGCTGAGCCTCCATGATGTTTGAACTGCAACCAGGGACCGTTGTCCGTTGTATAGATCACATAGGTATTAGCGCTGAGATTGAATTGATCAACAGCATCAAGCAAACGCCCTACCTCGGTATCAATATGCTCAATCGTGTTGATATAAGCATTTTTGGGATCCGGGTCACGAATATCATCGGGCACATACAGTGGAATGTGAGGCATTGAATGCGGTAGATAAATAAAGAAGGGACTATCTTGGTGCGCTTCGATGAAAGCGATCGCCTTTTGAGTATAGCGGCGTGTCACGGTGCGTTGATCAACAGGTAACTCGATTATCTCCTCGTTTTCAAACAAGGGGGTTTTCCATAGGGTCAATGTCGATTCCGGGTCATTCCATAGAATGTCCATCCCCGCCGTTCCACCACGCGGTTTACCCTTGTTATCAGGATGATTCATGTCATTCGAATAAGGAATCCCCATGTAGGTGTCGAATCCATTGGAAGTAGGCAGCACTTCTGGGTGATGACCGAGATGCCACTTACCAAAACAAGCAGTGGCGTAGCCTTGTAATTTCAGATGATCTGCAATCGTATGCTCCTCGGGATGCAGCCCTTTGGTTGATGATGGAAACAGGACATGTTGATGCATCCCCACTCGTTTGGGATAGCAAGCGGTCATCAGTGCGGCGCGTGAAGGCGTACACACAGGTGAGGCAACCATGAAACTGGTAAACTTGCGCCCTTGAGTAGCTAGCCGATCGATGTTGGGTGTCCTGATCGTTTTGGAACCAAAACAGCTTAAGTCGCCATACCCCTGATCATCGGCAAAAATAATGATAAAATTCGGTTTTGACACTTCCCCCACAGTGGAATTCAAGAAGAGAAGACTCAAAAGCAAACTAAAAAATAGAGTGGGAAAATAATTTCGCATGATAATTTTTCGTGTTGTACTGGAACGTTTTCCATCTTTTCATAAAATGACTACTGACGCAAGTTCACAAAGGATGCACGCAAGGAAACTTATCCAAAGAATTAGAATCCCATTTAACGACAATTACCAGAATCTGTCTTCAATAGTTTGACGGACAAACAGAACACACCCATTAGTTCTCACCTATTATTAAATACTTTTCATCAACAACTTGGGAGATGCGCTATGCGATTCTAGCATGGATTGCTCTTATGTTTGCGCTGGGAATCGTTGTGTGGTCCTGGTTCTTTCATGGAATTGTCTGGACCATGCTCATTACCGACCTCGAACCGGCGCTAAAGCTTGAAAAGATCAAACATTTTTTCAATTCCTTTGGTCTGTTAGCTCCCTGGGTTTACGTCTTATGTGTCACAGTTGAAGTCATCATCGCCCCTATTCCAGGTTTAATGCTTTACGCTCCCGGTGGGGTTATCTTTGGAGGTTTCCAGGGCGGTATACTTTCCCTTGCCGGAAACACATTGGGTGCCGGAATTTGCTGTGCCGCAGTCAGAGGCTTTGGAAATGCATGGATGCAGAAATTCTTTCCTGAAGAAAAACTTGAAAGGACTCAAGAACAACTGAGCAGACGAGGTGTTTGGCTCATTTTCCTCCTGAGAGTCAATCCCCTCACTTCATCTGATCTGGTTTCATATGCAGCAGGTTTAACTCATATTCCAATCTGGAAAGTCATGTCAGCCACAGCATTTGGAATGGCACCATTGTGTTTTGCTCAAGCTTATTTAGCTGATAGCGTCATGCGTCGATATCCATGGCTTCTGTATCCCTTACTTGGCTTTTGCATCATCTATCTAATCACAGTGATCTCCATATTCTTTCGTATGTCTCAAAAAAATCATTCTTGATGACGCGACGCATCTCCGAGCATTGATACTTCCACTGCTTGGGTAAATATGAAACACGCATCCCTTTGTTGACTTTCAATACATGGGTTGACTCAACACCCACAACAAGAGCGTGATCTCATCAGACGTAAGCATGTGATTCAACGCGTCCGCGGCTTACTGGCTCTTAAAACGCGCAGGGAAAACCCGCGACCATTTTCATAGGGTTCCACACGGGCGGTGACTTCGAGAACGGGATAACGTACCGTCGCCAGACCATAACTCCGATAGGTGGATGCGAACAATTCGGTTTCTACGATTCCGGTCTTATCCGCCAGAGTCAGGAACTTCATCGTTTCCCCGGTAATTTGATGATGCAAGCGCTGTTCGATGACCAAGCCACAAGTTGTCACCTCTTTCCCGACATAAGCGCCCAGACGTTCCACCGGACAATAGGTATCCCAGGCGATTCCCGGATGCAGTTCCAAAGGGTGGCCTGAAGCAGGAAATCCCAAAGCTTCATTTTCCCATTCCAAACGTTGCTGCCATGTCGGTTCCTTCAATGATGTCTTGGGTAAACGATCCGTATCTGGCGGAGGCAACAACCAGCCTTGATCCGGGCATTGTCTATCTGAAAAGCTGCGACAAAGAAATTGTGACATCCAGAATTGAGAGGTGCGCGGCTTTCCAAATCCGTCAAAAGCCCCCACCCTCATCAGGCGTTCCATTTCATCTGCCAGCGGAAACACACGATGATGAAAGTCCGACATGGAGGTAAAAAGTCCGCGTATACGTTCCCGTTGAGCACGCTCCACCGTTTGCCCTGTCAAGCCCTTGACCGCACTCAATGGCACACGAATACCGTGTTTTGCATGTCGATGACGCTCTCCACACAAACGCACATGCGCATCTCCACCTAATCGTTCCACACCATAACCAGGTCCGGGTGCGTTGACTGAAGGAGGGAACAGAGGAATCCCCAGACGATCACACTCCAGCACATAAACCAGCGGATGATAAAACCCCTTACCCTGTGTGAGAACCGAGGCCATGAATTCAGCAGGGAAATAGCATTTCATCCAGGCGGACTGATAGGCCTCGACTCCATAAGCCGTGCTGTGCGCTTTGCAAAAAGCATACCCGTTGAACCCGCTGACCAATACCCACACTTCCTGAATCTTTTCTTCCGAATGCCCACGCTTGATCGCGGATTGAACGAATTCACACCGGATAGTTTCGATTGTCTTCTTCTTCCGTTTATTCAAGGCACGCCTCAACACATCAGCACGTCCCGGGGCAAGTCCAGCAAACAGCTCGCAAATCTGCAGGATGTGTTCCTCGTAAACGACCAAACCAAAAGTACTTTTCAAGCAACGGGCCAAAGAGGGATGAGGGTAAACAGGATCTTCCAGTTTTTGATAACGTCGGGTAAAATGTAATTTTTTATGTTCATTGGCTGCTCCCGGTCGAATCACTGAAACGATGGCAACCAGCCCATCAATCTCGCGTACGTTGCACATCCGGCATAGACTGACCATCGCCGGACTCTCGATGTGATGCACAGCCCTTGCCCCTCCCCCGGCAATCATCGCCCATACTTTGGGATCGGTCCACGGATCCTGCTCAGGCGCTGCTATCATCTCAGGTAGAGATTCTTCACCGGTCTGCATGACACGCCACTTGCAACGGTCCAGATCCATTCTCATACCTCGCTCGTGCAACATCGCCTTGACGTCTCGCATCACCGAAAGCCCTCCCTGCGCCAGGACATCCATCTTGACCAAACCAACCGCCTCCACCGCATCCATATCAAAGTGCGTAGTCGGATATCCCTTGTGTGCCGTAAAAGTCGGGGTGAGGTCTTGCATCGCTTGACGCGACAGTACAACACCGCAAGGATGCATTTTGGGATAGCGCGGAAAACCATCGAGAAACTCTGCCATTTTCAGAGCTGTACGATAGGGTTCCTCTTGTAAGGGTAGACCCTGACATTCCTGATTTTTTGCAACGAACGTGCTCATGTCTCCGGCACCTGCGTATGGAAACCGTTCAGTCACACGCCGAATTTGATATTCCGACACTCCTAACACCTTGGCAACATCCCCCATCGCTCCGCGGGATTTGTAAGTGGAAAAACCTCCCACCACGGCACAATACTTTTCCCCGTATTTACGAAATACCAGGTCTATCACATCGTCTTTCCGATCATGCGGAAAATCCATATCGATGTCCGGCAACTTGTGCAAGGCCATGCGATCCTTATTCAGGAATCGACGAAAATAGAGATCAAAACGTATCGGACAAACATCACTGATCCGCAGGCAATAACACACCAGTGAATCCGCCGCACTGCCTCGGGTGATCCAATGAATACCTTCCGCCCGACAGTCCTGTAACAAATCCCAGACAACCAAGAAATATTCCTCGTAACCGACATCACTAATGATGGTCAATTCTTCTTCTGCTTGGCGTTGCATAGAAGCTCGACGTGATTCCGGGTAGCGTTCCCGCAATCCTCGCATGACCAGTTTGCGTAAAAACGTTCGAGGCGATGATCCATCGACAGGTCGATAGTCCGGGAACTGTGGAGGTCCCACCGGCATCTGAAATCCCTGACAACGTGCAGCAATCTCGCAAGTACGCTCGAGAAGCAGCGGATGTTTCTTCCAGAGCTCTCGCCACGTCACCGTCGTCGGAAAATGGAAACGGCTTCCCTGGGCTTTGTCTGGGTGACGTTGTTTCAGAAGGGTCAAGGTGCGAATGGATTGAACCACATCAAACTTCCAGTCATCCATGGACGATTCATAATGCACAGGTAATATCGCCACCAAAGGCCAACGAGGGTCGTCTGCTGGCAGATTCCTTATCGAATCAGGGTGAGACACCGAAAGGTAAAACCGCCCTTCGAAAAGTGTGTGCAGACGCACGTCCTGCCCTACCGCGATCAATCCTTCCAGCGGCAAAGCTGCCAACTGGTCACAGGTCCAGTTGGCATGCCCACAGATGCGTCGCACCACCGGTTGAATTCCCCGTGTGATCGCTCGGTGATTCCTCCCTCTGGCACGTCCCTTATTCGCGGATGCGGTTGCTGTTTTTTGAACGGGCGAACGGGTTGAAAGCAGATGACACAGATTACGATAACCCACGGCATTTTCCACATACAGCAACAGCGGCTTGCCGTCCACTCCCACCTCGGCACCTATCAACGGCTGAATCCCCTGCTCTTGCGCACATTGGTAAAAAGGTACCGCACCATGCAAATTTCCCTGATCCATCATGGCTACCGCAGACTGCCCCTGTTCGCGGGCTAGTCGCACAATGTCTTCTACGGACAAGGTCGAGTTCAGGAATGAGTAATAGCTTTTGACGTTCAACGAAACGGGGACCACCGTACGATGCACCGTTGAAGGGGGTTTTGCGTTCACAACATTTCGTCGCCCCTTGTTCCCTTCATACTCCGTCTGAGGGGAACGGCAAACCATGTCCCGAGTCGTTTTTTCTGCCGGTGGATACTTGCGTTTATTGTTCACTGAAGGAAACGGAATGTTAAAATCTTTTCCCTTCGTTTTGGTTTTCGCTTTTTCGATAGCCGCATCTCGCAGAATGAAATCATGTCCACGCAAAATGGTTCCAGCACCACAACGCCGTTTCAAATCATCCACGATCCGAGCCAGTCGACGTCGCGATTCACGTTGTTCAGAAGCGCCATCAAGAGTCAGTTCACTGCGATAAAAACTGTCATAAACATTGGATAGTTTGAGCGATACCAGACGCAGGCTGACACGACGTCGCCATGCCTTACGCAGCAGAATACCCAGGCGTCCGTAAATATCCGTTTCAAGATCTGTGGGTTCACCGAGACTTTCACCGCACTGATCTTCCATCATGTCGTTGTAGCGCACCTTGACCGTCAAGGTGCGGATGCATTTCCCGTCAACCCTCACCTTTGCCATCAACACATCTGCCATGCGTCGCAAAGTGGCTTCGATCTGATCTTCGTCTGTCTGATCTTCGGCAAATGTTTCCTGTTTTCCGTAAGATTTAGCGGAAGCCACCCTAGGAACAATCGGGCGTTCATCGTATCCATCCGCATATTCCCTGATACGTGGAGCGATGTTCCCCAGGATCAAATGCAGGAGGTCCGTCTCGGTGGCGGAGATTTGCCCGATACGCGCCAGACCGGCCGCGTTCAGACGTGAAGCGCTTTTGGGCCCAATCCCGGGTAACCAGTGATTGGCCAGAGGGTGAAGAAACGGGATTTCATAACCTGTCTCAATTTCCTGAAACGCAAAGGGTTTATATAATTTGGAAGCGATCTGACTGACCAGTTTATTGGAACCAATCCCTTCGCTCACCGTAATCTTCAGAGTCTGGCCGATGGCCTTGCGAATCGTCCGCGCAATTTCCGAAGCCGAACGCCTTACACCGGATAAATCAAAATAACCTTCATCGATCGAAGTAATCTCCACGTCCGGCGTGAAATCGTAGGCATACGAAAACATCCAACGTGAAAAGCGCTCATACTTTTCATAATCCCCCGGCAGCAGGATCAGTTTCGGGCACAGCTTCCGCGCCTGTGCCGTCGGCATCGGGGTGTAAACACCGAACTTCCGCGCCTCATACGAAGCCGCCGCGATGATACCCCGCTTCTCCCCCCCTACCGCCACCGGCTTGCCACGTAAACGCGTATCCGACGCCTGCTCCACCGAAGCGAAAAAAGCATCCGCATCCAGATGAACCACTGTTCTCTTCAATGGAGGAGCACCCATCATACTGTTCAAAAAACACGAAAAACGATTCCTTCCTCAGCGGACCTTTCTTATGAGGGCGACCATGACCCCCTGAATGACTAATTCCTGTGCAGGGATGAGATTGGGGTATTTCGGGTTTTCCGCCTTGAGACAAGGTTTACCGCGTTGCTTGACGAAGGTTTTGAGAGTGGATTCATTATCTATCAAGGCTGCGACCACATCCCCTGGTCTGGGGTCCATGCCATGCTCCAGAATAGCATAATCTCCTTCCATGATATGTCGTCCGATCATCGAATCCCCTCTCACTTCCAGCGCAAACGTTCGAGGTGAGGGTTTGACACCGAGCGTATCCACATCCACGGAGATACAGCCCTCCACATCCTCTTGTCGCCGTTCATCAGCAAAACCTGCCGGAATGCAACCATAAACCGGAACATCAACAATCCTGGCCCTCGAAGCAGGTTGGTAAGGTGTCGATGGTGACGGCACTGCCCGCAACGAACGCGCCTGATGCGGTCGATGCTTCAGATACCCCTTGCGCCGCAATGCTTTCACATGGTCCGCCGCAGCTGTCATGCTTCGAAAACCAAAATGCGCCGCCACTTCTCGCAAACTGGGAGGAGCCTCATTAACCTGTTGATGCTCTGCGATAAATGCCAAAACCTCCTGTTGTCGCTTTGTTAAACCTTCACTCATACTGTTCATTTGAACAGTATATTGACACCTGATCGTGTCAATCCCAGAAATAAAAAGGAAGTGTTTTCATCCAGCGATTGGCTTGAAAAGCATCTCGATGAAACCCTAAGACTCCGTTTCCTCTTCCTGAAGAGCAAAGGATTCTTCAGGAGCACGCACGAGTCGTTTTCTACCGATGACAGCAAACCAGACCACTCCAGCAGCAAACCAAATCGCGGCTCCCAGAACAGCAGAGCGATAGGAATCATCAACAATAAATAAAGCGATCAGAGTGATGAATGAAACCAGCAACGCAAACCATGCCCCTGCCGTACCGAGTGGGCTTTTGTAGGGACGTTTCATACGCGGAAAATATTTACGCAAGCGAATGAAGGAAAGCATTTGAAAGATATAGGCAATCACTGCTCCGAATACTGCCATATTGAGCAAAGCTGCCCCCACAGGACTATCTGACCCTGCAAAATGAATCACCAGAGCAATCACATAACCAACCGCAGCTCCAGCAATCAACGCCATGTGGGGAGTTTTGCGATTCGAATGGGTCAAGGAAAGGGCTTGAGGGAAATATCCTGCGCGTGAAAGCGAGTATATCTGCCTGCCATAGGCATAGATGATCGTGTGAAAACTGGCAATCAGACCAGCTACAGCGACCAGCGCCAGAACACGACTGCCGAGTCCCTCTCCAAATATTGTTTTGAATCCCTCGAACAAGGGCTCGTCTGATTCACCTATCACAGAGGCGCCGGGTGCGATGCCTGCATTCAAAATAAGCGTCGCAAAGGCACACACGATGAGAGTAAACAAACCGGTAATGATCCCTTTAGGCAAATCCTTTTGAGGTTGATGCGATTCTTCAGCCGCCAGGGGTAATTGTTCGATGGCCAGGTAAAACCATATTGCAAAAGGTAAAGCTGCGAACACACCCTTGACCCCCATCGGCAACCACTTGCTGCCACCCTCTTCAGGCAGAATATTAAAGGCATGCTTCAAGTCGAAGTGGGGAAGAGCTCCAATGTAAAAGACGAGCAGGATTAGAAGAGCCACCAGAGTAATCAACACTGAAAAACGGAAGGAGATTTCAACGCCCCATATGTTAAGCCCGACAAAAATCACATACGATACCCAGCCACCATAAAGGAGCCCAACTTTCGGGCGTACCAAAAATAGCTCCTAGATAACCACCAATTCCCACAACAATCACTGCAGGCGTCAATACATACTCCATGTTCTCCGCAAGCCCCGTCAAGTAACCACCCCACGGTCCCATCGACGTTCGCGCAAATGAATACGCACCTCCGGTGTGCGGCATGGCTGCGGTCATTTCAGCAATACTGTAACAAAGCCCGACATACATGAGCGTGATGATGCTGGTCGCAATGAACAAGCCACCAAACCCACCAGATGCCAGACCAAAATTCCATCCGAAAAAGTCACCTGAAATAACCGCCCCTACCCCTAAGGCCCACAAATGAAATACTCGAGCGAACCGTTTGAGCTGCCGCTTTTCGAAGTAGTCGCTATCGACCTCTCGGTAAGAAAAAGAAGCGTCTTTTTTGGGGGATTCCATGTTGACTTGAAGAAATAATGTTTAACGCTGTCTCAAGCCTGAGGCATGCTCAACCAACCTCAACACGATGAAAGAGGAGGGGTAACCTCTTTCAAAGAAAAAAAATCTGAATCGAAAGAAACAACAGGCACAAGGGCTCGCTTTTCAAAGCAAAAGCCCAAAGAGCAGTGTTCGTTTGGTGACAGCAAGCACGCGCTAGTATTTGGCGCGAATACCTTCGGCTCTGGGTGCCAGTTCTTCACCTAGGTCATCTTGCCAGAAATAAGCATCACGCGCACCTCCGGTGCTCCAACTGTGGATGAAGAACATCTGTTGAAATTTGATCCATCGTGCAGAACCATCCATGAATAACTCATTACCGCCTTCTGGAAGCCCTTGTGAATTGCGATGAGGAGGCATGTTCTTGAAAGCTTCCGCTCGGCCACCACCCCATTTCCCATCAATTCTCATGACCGCATCGGCTGCAAGCGCCCAACCAGGACGAGAGCTGGAGGACTTCACCGGACTGCGGGACTTGAAACGTCCCAGAGGGTTGGTCCATTCCTCGATACCGCCGAAATATTGATAACCAATATTCCATTGAGGAAAGGAGGGCTCAAATGTGGGAAAACTTGGGCGATTGGGACAGGTCCAGATTTTGGAAACCGCATTGTTGGTACTGATGGTCAATCCAACAGTTGCAGCAGCAGATTGTTCGGGTGGATTCAATGAAATCTGCACCTGTTTGAATCGAGCCTGCAACATGGTGTCGTTGTTATCATCCGCATAAATGGTCATTGCAATCCCCAGCTGTCTCAAATTGTTAAGACATTTGACTCGCTTACCTTTTTCCTTTGCTTTGGACAAAGCAGGCAGAAGCATGCCAGCCAAAATAGCAATGATCGCAATCACCACCAGCAATTCGATCAGTGTAAAACCGAAAGATGAGCGACGGCGTAGTATATGAAAGGGATTAAATTTCATGAAATTCTATTGTAAAGGGACTAGGATTAGTTGTCATGCTTTGAGGAAAGTGTCAATGCTTTGTTCAAATTGATCAGACTCTTCAGGTGTGCCAGATACCCCTTCGCAGCAACTTGAAATTGAAAGCTCAAGCTTCATCATTGGCCTTTGGAAACGCTCTCTCGGCGGCTTCGTAAACCACTCTTACAGGCACGTTGAATTTTCGTGCGGCAGCTCGACAAGATTCATATTCAGGGGCAAAATGGAGAGTCCTCCCCTGCCAGAAACCCTTCTTTATTTGGATGGCCCCAAAATCGGTTTCTATCGTTTCGATTGAACGCTTTAGTTTACATCGGTCCATGTGCATGCTTCGCACGCCGAAAGCGGTAGTTTCACAAAGCATCATGGCTCGGAATATGTCTACATCCTGTGGTTGACATAAAACACTCAAGAGAACACCTGGACGGTTCTTCTTCATCTGAATCGGCGTATGAAAGACATCCAATGCCCCGCGTTCCAAAACTAGGTCCACCAGATGGCCCAATACCTCCGGCCGACAATCATCCAGATTGGTTTCAATAAGAGTCACCGTATCCGTTTCCCAGTCATGACCAGAATCAGCAGACGCCGTTTCCCCCAACACAGCTCGAAGCACGTTAGGTCGACCAGGGATATCCCGGCCGCCCAAACCATAGCCTATCTTTTCGGCAACCAATCCCTGCATTGGGCCAAATGAGTCAGCAAATTCAGCCAACAAAGCAGCACCTGTTGGAGTCACCAGCTCATAAGGAAGGTCACATTGAGTCAAAGCGACACCCGCTTCCCCTAGAATGGAGAGAGTAGCCATCGTTGGGACAGGAAACTTACCATGTGCACAATGAACGAATCCAGTCCCCTCAACGACGGGCGCTGCAAGGACTTGAGGGCATCCCAAAGTTTCAAGAGCAATGCTTGCACCAATGATATCCACGATGGAATCCACGGCCCCCACCTCATGAAAATGCACTTCCTCAGGTGCTTGCCCATGCACCTTTCCCTCTGCAACCGCTATGCGATGAAACATCGACATGGAGCGCTCTTTGACCCAGTTTGAATAAGGGCTGGCTCGGATGAGCTCGAGAATCTGAGCGTAATTTCTGGAGTGTTCGTCATCGTGTCCATGATCTTCCAATCCACCGTGGGAATGCGAGTGGGCATGATGATGGTCATGAGAATGTGAATGTGTCTGGGCTGGATTGTTGAGGATCACGTCAAACTTCACGCCTTCCACACTGGACCTTACATCTCGATGGACATGGAGTTTGTAATCACCAACCGGTAGAAGTCCCAACTGTGTTCTCAAATGCTGTTCATCCAACCCAAGGTCCAGCATGGCACCAAGAAACATGTCTCCGCTGATGCCGCTGAAAATATCAAGGTAGAGTGTCTTCATGCATGTTGAATGTGCTTCTGATCACGCGATTGTTTTGTGATCATCATATTAATTTGACTCGCGGCATAGGCCGCTCCGAATCCATTGTCAATGTTCACGACAGTCACACCGCTGCCACAACTATTGAGCATTCCCAGCAAAGCTGCAACACCCTGAAAACTGGCACCGTATCCGATACTGGTTGGGACTGCGATAACGGGTTGTGCCACCAGGCCAGCAACCACGCTGGGCAGAGCCCCTTCCATGCCTGCAGCGACAATGACGACGTTGGCAGATTGAAGGCGATCCAGTTGCCCCAGGATGCGGTGCAGTCCGGCAACACCAACGTCATAAACCCGATCCACATCATTCCCCATGACTTCCGCAGTCACAGCCGCTTCTTCCGCCACCGGTAAATCGCTGGTACCTGCGGAAACAACACAAACCTTTCCCAAAGTAATCTTCACGGGTTCAGCTTGCCAGACAAGGCACCGAGCTAGGGGATGCCATGTAACGCCCCCCATTGAATCCTGAACAAACGAGGCCGTGGGAGCGGAAATACGAGTGACGAGCGCTGCCTTGGAGGATTCTGAAATTTTCTGGAGAATGGAGAGGATTTGCTCATCTGTTTTACCCTGACCAAAGATCACCTCGGCAAAACCTTTTCTCAGAGCACGATGGGTATCGACTTTGGCAAACCCCATGTCCACAAAGGGAGCTTGCTGAAAACTTCGAAGGACGTTCTCCCTTGAAACTGCTCCGTTTTGAAATTGATCTAATAATTGACCCGCTTCTTCAGATGTCACGGGATAGGAGTATGACTCGCAGCAGCCACGAGGTCACGCTCAAAACGACTGGGGTTCAAGTATTTTTCAAGTATCCGTTTTCATGCAAAGCTGGGGGCATTGGGTGTCGTTTGATAAATTGGCTAATTTTCATGAAAAAGCCCCCCCCTTTTTTTTTTAAGGCCTGCAAAACCGAATACCGAAATCGGCGTCAAATACTCCAGCAAAGGCTTCAATAACATTTTAGTTCCCGTTGATTTACCCGAGTCGCCACAGGACCTTTTTCGCTACCCCCTTAAATCCACTACCAGCATCAATGCAAGATGCCATTCTCTTACCGTCACACCCACCTAGGTTGATGATGGTAAACCGGGGAAATATGGGGGGTTGTTACCTGGCGCAAAAGCGTCTGTTTGCAGGTGACTTGCAGGGACGGATCAAAAAAAAACAGCAACTGGAATCCCCTTGAAGCAAATATGACGCATGGCCAGAGGGTTTTCTCATGACTTGATCCTGGTTCATTACAGACGGAAATACAGGGCTCAAGCATATCCTGCCTGGCAGCACCGCAGAAAGCGTGGTGCCGTATGCTGCATGTTCCGTGTTCGTTGCTCGCTAGAGTGACTTGAGATAGGCGATTAAATCACGCAGCTCCCTATGGTTGAGTGCGGAAGCAATCCCTTCCGGCATGGGAGATAGCGTCGCAAATCTTTGTTGCAGCATATTTTTGGCAACAGATAAACTTGATCCGTCGCCTTGCCTGATGAGTATCCTTTTGTCATTTTCTTCAAGGACGACGCCCGAGTATTCCTCTTCATCGTTCATCACAAAACGCTCGGAGGCATAGCCGGGAACGATGCTTTCATTGGGGTCAAGAACAGCATTCAATATTTGTGAAGGGTCAAGACGCTTGCCCAACCCATCCAGAGCCGGCCCGACAACCCCGCCCTGCCCTTCGGCGATGTGACATCGCAGGCACGCAATCTCAGCTCGATCATTGAACAAGATTCCACCTTTTTGCACATCGCCACCTTGAAGCACCTCGAAAGGTAATATCGCCTCATTTTCATTGCCAAACTGACCACGGTAGCTCTGCCACAAGGCTAATAAGTCGGGATGTGAACTGCTTTGGACCACCTCAAGCAGCTCAAGTTTTAGTGGCTCCGGGAATTGTCCAGCCAACATGGCCTTCCACCAGTCAAAGACTGTTTCACGCGCTTTATCGGATTTCAATCTACCAACCGCAATGATCACCGATTGACGCAAACGCAATTGACGGTGAGGCTCCAGCCATTCGAGCAGTTGAGACAGCAGAGCATCATCATTCACCTCCCCGATCACAGACAATGCCACCGTGCGAAGGTGATCGATTTCGCTGTTCATTCCATATTCAAACCATTGCGAACGTTTCGAGGAATTGAGTTGCATCAAAGCGCTGAGCGCTGCAGCTCGGGTATCTGCTTGTTGGCGTGTATCGGCAACAAGTATTTCCAGATGAGGTACAGCGCTCTTCTGATTCCTTTCGACAAGCCAATCCATGAGTGCCGTTAAAAATGCCCCATCGTCAAACTCAAACAGGGCCTTTTGGTTTTGAATCAACAAATCATCCAGCAGATGATTTGTTTTGGCAATGACAGGTCGCCAAAGGCCTGTCACTGGATCAATAGAACGCGCTGCCCCCCATTTCCTGATGACATCCAATGCAGCCAGAAGCTCCTCTGATGAGGCGGGATGAACCTTGCTTTGCGATTCAATCAGGAAGGCAAAAAGTTTTTCCATTTCATCGTCCCCACCCACCATCTCATGTGCCCAGAGCCAGCGACGAAAAGCCCCTGAATTGACTTGGTAGCCTGACTTCCACTTGATCAATGAAGGAAGTGCTTCGTCGATACGCGCATCATAGATTGCCCTCGCCGCTGACTCCTGGATTGCATGTGAATCATCCTCAAGAAAGAGGGTAACCCGTGAATCACCCATACGCCGCAAAGCCTGCAGAACAGCCATCCGGATACTTTCCGACTCATGATCCATCCATCCGTTGAGTATCCCCAATTCAGCCTGAGGATGCTGGAAGCATTGGCTTAGCAGAAAATGAAATCCATGCCTGTAATGGGAATCCCCCTTGAGAGGTGCTTTTTCAATCAAGGGTTCCAGACTCGTGATCAGTTGTTCGATTTGCGATTTATTCCAGCTCAGACGTTTGTCACTCAACCATTCACCCAGCGTGATCAAGGCGTTCATGACAACTGACTGATTTGCATCGTGGAGGCATTGCATGACATCCGGGAACACTTTCCACTGGGGCTTTTCAGCCAGCCATTGCAAGGTGGCATTGCGGACAGCCNCATGAGAATCTGCCAAGCCTGTTTGCGCCGCTCTCACATGTCGTGACTGATCAGAAGCACCGATAGTGCGTCCCATTTGGTTCAATCCCCATAGCGAATGCAATCGTCCAAAAACAGATGCTTCTTGATTCAATGTATCAACCAAAACCCGTTCGGAAACGGTTCCCAAATCTACCAAGCGAAATTGAGCTTCTCTTCGAACCCAGCGGTTCGGATGCCCAAGAAATCCTGCGACTTGTTCAGGTGAATCCATGGCATTCAGGCTGGCAATGACAGACCTGACATCCGCACCCAGTAGCGCAGATGCTTCATCTTCGGCAGTAATGCGATAAACCCTTCCTTTTTCAGGCTGAGGCCAGCCTTCCACCCAGTCCGATACATAGACCGCACCGTCCGGTCCAAATGCCAGATCGGTCGGCCAGAGATTCCAAAGCCATTTCTGGTTATCCGAGGTGGTGAAACTTGCCCCTTCTGGGCTTAGATCAAATGAACGAATCCCTCCGGGGAAATCGCATATGAAAAAAGGACCTGGGATGTTGTTTCGAGATCCAGCTTCAGGGTGAAGAGCAAACCCTGAAGGCCCCTGTGAAACGTAGCCTGAGGAGGAAAGAATATCATCGATATCCCCTTTCCAAAAACCATCCTCAATCCACGGACCAAATCCCTTCATATGCTGGTAGGAGCATCTCCAGCCATAATCACCGTGAGGCACGATGTGTATGATCCGCGATTGATCGTTGCCCGAGGTATCATTGTCTCCCGCAAACAGGTTTCCGTAGGCATCGAAGACAATCTCTTGAGGATTGCGAAGTCCATAGGCAACGACCTCCAGATTCGATCCATCTGGTTCACATCTCAGAACGGTACCTGTGTCTGGGTAATGCAATGTCTTTTCACTCGTTTTGACATGCAACCCTCGATCTCCCATGGAAAAATAGAGTCGTCCCTCCGGCCCCCATGTAATGCCGTGTAAATCATGTCCGGAAACCCCTACATGCACACCGAATCCGTTATGCAATTCTTGAGCTGAGTTGACCGCATGTGATTCAGGATCCCATTCTAAACGCCACAGCCCGGGAACACACTGAAACCAAACTCGACCATGATGCGCCAGGATTCCTGCTGCGGGGCCTGTTGGAATGGAAGAAAATCCATCAGCCAGCACCCGACTCGATTCCGCAGCACCATCCCTGTCTTTATCTTCCAGCAATCGAACCCGCTCAGAACCTCGCGTCAAGGGTGTCAGATGATGCCTGAAAGTCTGCTTCAGGAAGTCCGTGCGGTCTTGAACAGAGCGAAATGACAGGTCTTTGGGAAGCCATTCCGGTTTTTGAGTTACCACATCAAAAACCGCATCCCGATAACGATCGGTTTCAGCCAGATAAACACGACCAACCTCATCCACGCTAATGGCTACAGGATTCAGCACCTCCGGTTCGGCCGCAAATAACGCAACACGATAATCCCTTGAAATTTCCAGAGGAGCAACCATGGATTGAATGGACGCTACCGAATAGTCTGGACTGGCAGCCTCCAGAGAGGACATACAACTCAGACTAAAGCCGACACAGGCACTGATCAGGCTGAGGTGAAAAATCAACGGCCGCGTGGAGCGCAAAGAGATCAACATATTTAACCTATGAATAACAATTATTGCTTTTGATGCCCGGCATGCCCTCCCGCTTCGAGATAGGCCAGGAGATCAAGAATGGCTTGCCGGTCCATGGTGGAAAGCATCCCTTCAGGCATCGGTGAGACAGCCGAAGTTTCTCGCGTCTTGATCTGGTTTTTGCGGAGGCTCAACAGCTCATCAGGTGCGAACAAACTTGGACGTAACCGGATCCTTTGTTCATTTTCATCTACCAGATTACCACTCCATTCTTCACCCTCTTTGGTTTCAACGCGGACTAACCTGTAGGGTTCATCTATATGAGAAGAAGGTTTGAGAATTTGTTGCAGCAAATCCTTCCCCCGGAAACGCTCACTCACATTGGATAGATCCGGTCCCAACTCAATGCCACGTCCGTCCATCTGGTGGCATTGGTGACACTGAGCATCGAGGAAGGATTTCATCCCACGCATGATAGCATGCTCATCTTTGGAAACTTGAATGGCTTCGAAATCAGCCATTTGCCAGTCCTTGACAAAGATCGGAATAGATAAATTTTGCTGAAGATCTTCTTCACTGACTTCATCATTCGTCACCCACAAAGCACCATTCATGACGACCCAATGCCCGGGAAAGGTGCAAAGATAGGGGTAAATCCCGGGTTCCTTTGGAGCAATAAATCTCAGCACATTCACCTTGCTGTTTCGACTCGGGCCAATCAAGGGGGTGTATTGTAGTATGTGCTGATCTGGATCCTTGGGTATGAAATCGGACCGGGCGTTTTTCGGGTTTTTGACCATTTCATTCGCAGCCATTCCAACCTGATCCATGAAGCCCGGCTGAACCAGAACCCAGTTGTGATCGGTGGCATCTGGGTTGGTAAAGATCAATTTGACAGGTTGACCAGCCTTGACTGAAACCTTTTCCTCCGTGAATCGCATCTGCTCCGGGATGCAGGCGATGCGCAGGGTGACGAGGTCTTTTTGCAAATCAAATTCTGCATCTTTGGCGCTGCCTGGCGGTTCAAGAAATGATTCCACCTTCCTGGCATCACGCAACATGACAGGCACCAAGGCGTAACGAGTATTGCCTTCCCAATGACGGCGCATATTTTCAGATCCAAGTGAACATACAAATGCATAACGCAAGTGATCTCCCAAAGGCTGATCGGCCACTCGCAATAAAACATCCAAAGCCTCCTGAGTCCCAAACCAGGAGGCCGCAATGGCAGATTCAAGTCGCACTAATGGATTTTTATCCGAAACGGCTTGGGCAAGGAGGTCGTGTGCATCCGGCATTTCTCCATACCAACTGCGCAAGACGCGAACAGCGGCTGCACGGGCGTGGTGTTCCTCGCACTGGATCAGCTCTCTCAATAAATCGTGGTTGGTTGCCCCGATGTTGCGATACAACCAAAGAGCCTCGACTTGATGATGACGGAATCGTGGATCAGCCCGATCCAAGCCGCTCAGCCATGAGGTGAGCGTCTTGAAGACATCTTGTTTGGATCGTGATCGCAATTCATTGCGTGTCCAGTAGCGATACCGATATTCGGGACGTTTGAGCACATCCAACAATGACGCAATCGGTTGATCATGGATCAATGGAGGATCTTGAAGTGTGGCTCCTTTTGGAACGATTCGCCAGATCCGTCCTGCACGACGGTCTCGGCGTTCATCCCGCAAAGAATACTGGGCATGCCCTTTCACTGGATTGTACCAATCGCAAACATACATGGCACCTCTCGGTCCAAAGCGAAGATCCACGGGGATAAAACTTAAGTTGGAAGAATAAATAATGTCACCCTGATACGCCTCTTCGAAATGATCTTCTTTCTCGATCCATTGATGAATCTCCACACGGTTGGACGGCTTGTATCGCACTTTCACAAAACCTCCCTGCATTTCTTCAGGCCAGAAATCGAAGTCCACGAATTCATGACCACAAACGCCGGAGTATGCAGGAAGTCCTGCCGCTCTGGGGTGTTGCTGGGGATAGGGTGGATTCAGGGCATGGAAGGCAGAGGCGAAAACAGGATGACTGGCCACATGATACCCCCAGTCATCAAAAGTCACTCCCCAAGGATTGGTATTGGGGTAACTGCCAAAAGACGTAAGTCGATGGCTATCAGGTCGAAATTGAAACCAGGCACTATTGTCCGCGCGCACGGGACCATAAGGGGTCTCGATCTGGCTGTGATGAAAAATGGATTCTCTGAAAAGCAGATCTCCTTCCGGGGTCCAAACAAAATCGTGCAAGGCATGATGCGAATCTTCACTGCCGAAGCCGGCCAGCAATCGAACACGCTTATCGGCTTTCCCATCTCCATCCGTATCTCCAATCCAGCTCATGAAAGGCTCTTCCGATACGTAAACACCTCCATCACCCAGTTCAAAAGAAAGCGGAATGTGCAAATCATCGGCAAACACCGTGGATTTATCCGCTCGACCGTCTTTGTCAATGTCTTCAAGGATGATGATTTTATCACCAGGCTCATTCCCCGGATAGACATGGGGATAGGTTGTTGAGCAACTGACCCATAGGCGCCCTCGTGCATCCCAACGCATCTGGATAGGACATGCCAGATCGGGAAACTGCTCCTCTGAAGCGAATAGATTCACCTCGAATCGGGGATCGATCTTGAATTCTGACAACTCATCCTCGGAAGAAAGCCAACGATTGGCACCTCGACTTTGAGGGGTTTGTGGCATTGCGGGGATATTGGAATCATCCAGGTTGGCTTGTAAATTGCCCTGAGCTAATTGCCATATCCACTCATCTCGATTACTGACCATGATGTCAAAATTTCGCATGGCAGGCAGAAAATCGAGGTAACCGTATGTTTTATTACGTGCCCCAGTGTAGTAGTAGGTGTTCAAGGGACGATAACGTTGGAAGTATTGCTTACTTTTCTCGACGACTGCTTCACGAAGTTTTTCACTGACGTTTGGGGGTTCTTTGTCAAAAACCGCATTGAATAAATCCGAAGCAAATCGAGCATATCCCTGCTCTGTCAGATGAACGCCGTTGATGGTGTAATCTGTTTTGGTATCGGATAGCCAAGCTCGTGAACTCGCAAGCACATTCGCAAATCCGATATTCAACTCGCCTGCAACTTCCTCCATCACTTGGGTGTAAGCCAGAAGACGTTCATGGTTCATGTCGTCGGCAGAAACTCCCTTTATATTTTCACATGCAATGGGTGATACCAAAATGATCTCAGGCCCCGTGCGTCCGTTGAATGCCAGCGATTGCAAACGGGATGAAAATTCTCTCAATGAATTCCGGAAAGCCTCCATCCCATCCTCACCGTCAAACGATTCATTGAAACCAAAGGCGGCAAAGATCACATCCGCTTGTTCCCGAAACAAATACTGTTCGACATCCGCGAAATTGGAAGGGCGCGGTTGCAGGTCTGGTGTGTCTGCAGACCATGATAAGTTTCTCGCAGTAAGTGCATGTTTGGGAAATTGCGCATGCAACATGGCTTCGAAAAAACCAAACTGACCAGCTCTCTCAAACAGAGTATTTCCGATAAAGGCGATATGGGCGCCCTTTTCTAATTCAAGCGGCAAGGAGACGGTGCGAGGTTGCCCGGCCACTTCTGCCCTGGGCGCATTCTTGCGATAGAGCGCATATTGTTCATAAAGAGGGTCACGACTCGCCTGATTACGATTTTGGCGATCACGCGCCGGTTTTCGATTTGATTGAGCTTCCAGCACCGGAGTCAGAAAAAACAACCAGAGTAAGGCTCCAACAAGCACAATCCTCAAGGGCTTGGCATCAATGCGTGCGTTCATGTTTCAAATCATGACAGACAGCCCATAACAGATACAAGCCGGCATTTGAACGTGACATTTGGTGGCACCCATGGAAGATTTCACACACATGAACGATTGGATCAAATCTTACATAGAGGCTCAAAAAGCAGCGCTCGACTCCATCCCTACTGAAAAGGTAGCCGATTGCGTTGGAGTGCTGCAGAAGGCATGGGCGGAAGAAAAGAACATTTTCGTTTTTGGAAACGGAGGGAGTGCTGCCAATGCATCTCATTTTGCCACGGATCTGGGAAAAGGTTCCTCCGACATCATGAGCAAGCGATTCAAGGTATTGTCAATGAATGACAATGTCAGTTGGATGACGGCCATCGGTAATGATTATGATTATGAGGATATCTTCAAACGTCAGTTGGAGAACTATGCCAATCCAGGAGATATCGTGATCACCATGAGCGTCAGCGGCAACTCGCCTAATCTCATTAAAGCCGTTCAATGGGCAAAAGAAAAAGATCTGACTGTGATGGCATTTGTCGGAGCAAAACAAGGAGGCCTTGCGCCTCTTGCCGATCACCTGGTTGTCATTGATTCTGAGCATTACGGTCGGGTCGAGGATTGTCATATGGGCATCTGCCATATGCTCTGTTATGCTTTCATGGAACTGGATTCATTGAAGCATTAGGAAAGATGCAGATCCATCGTGGTGCCTGATACGCGTAAGACCGGGCATTCTTGACCATGCCTGCCAACGAAGCCATTCGAAAAAAAATTTCCCGTCTGCCCCATAAACCCGGGGTTTACTTGATGAAGGACCGGTTTGGCACGGTCATTTATATTGGAAAAGCTCGAAGTCTGCGGAAGCGAGTCAGCCAGTATTTTCACCCATCACGCCGCCAACGTTGGGACATGAAACTCAATGCACTCGTCGAGGCTATTCACGACCTTGATGTTCACCAGGTCAGGAGTGAGCCTGATGCGGTCTTGCTGGAAGGCAAGTTGATCAAGGAATTCAAGCCTCGTTACAACGTTAGTTTTAAGGACGATAAACGTTTCCTCTTACTGAAGGTCAATCTCAAAGATCCCATTCCCCGGTTCACACTGACGCGTTTGAGACAAGATGATGGCGCCAGGTATTTCGGCCCATTTGCAAATTCTGGTGCTATTCGCCGCACCATGACCATGGTGCGACAGAAGTTCAGCCTGCGAGGCTGTCGCCCATTGACCCCGAACAAGCACGATTACAAGCATTGCCTCTACGGTCATCTCAAGCACTGCACAGCACCCTGTATCGATAACATATCCACCGAAGATTATTTGAAGCAGGTAGAGGCAGCTTGCGAGTTCCTAACAGGGCAATCGCAAGAGATGGAAAAAGATCTCAAGCAAATGATGCAAAAGGCGGCAGAAAGGCTTGACTTCGAGAAAGCCGCTGAACTGCGCGACATGCTTCAGGACCTCAAGAAAGCCACTCAGAAAACAGGTAAATTTTCACGCCTTCCATACAAACTACCATTGGCTATCGACCCGGTATCTGATTTAACAGAGCTGAGAAAAGTTCTGAGCATTCGAAAAATACCGGTCCGAATCGAGGGCTTCGACATCTCCAATATCAGTGGAACCTTCAAGGTTGCCTCCATGGTCAGGTTTAGAAATGGTCGCCCAGACAGATCCAACTACCGGCGCTATAAAATGAAAACCGTGCAGGGGCAGGATGATTTTGCCTGCATGGCGGAGACAGTTCGACGACGGTACACGAGACTGCTCAAAGAAGCAGGAGAGCAAAAAACGGATCTGGAATCCAGTGAATCACCTTTTCCTGAATTGATCCTGATTGATGGAGGCAAGGGACAACTCGGAGCAGCCTGCGAGGAACTTGCCAAACTCGGCCTCAGCAAGATTCCCATCATAGGACTGGCAAAGGAATTCGAAGAAATTTACCAACCCGGAAAACCCGACCCCATTCGATTGGACCATCGTTCCGGTGCGCTTAAACTCCTTCAACGCGTCCGTGACGAATCGCATCGATTCGCAAACACCTTCAACGCGCAATTGAGGCTCAAGAAAATTTCAGAAAGCTTACTGGACGAGTTCCCGGGGATCGGTCAATCCAGAAAAGCCGCGCTTTTAAAAAAGTTCGGATCCGTTCAACGCATTAAGACAGCAAGTATGGAAGAAATATCACAATTACCAGGGTTTGGTGGTAAAACGGCTGAAAAACTAAAACTTTTTCTGGCCGCAAGGTGAGCATACAAAAGCCTTTAACCCGAGAAAAAGGCAAGCTCCTTTCAGGCCTGTCTAGTCGTGGTGCGCTCCAAAAGCGCCTGTTTCAATCGCTCGGAATCCCATCGTTCTCTCAATGCGCGTAACCAAAGCTGTTGACATGTTTCTGGCGCACTGCCATGCATGGGAGGATCAGAATCCAGGTTGGTTGGAAAGGAGTATCCATCGGCAAAGGCGGCAACCACGTCTCGCAGTTGTCGATCCGAGATTGCCCCTTCCTTCAACCGATCCAGGAGTCGAGGATGTATCAACTTGACCATCTGAGTTCGATTGACTTGCTCCATCGCACGGCCGAATGCTGACGAAACCTGCAGCAAATTAGCCATGCGATCCTTCGCCGTTCGATTCGCACCAGCTGCATGAAATAAAGCAGGGCTGAAGAACAGCATATCTCCACATTTGAATGCCAGCTGAGATCGATATTTTTCAAAAACCTTCATGAAACCAGGAAGACGATAAGCAAGATAACCTGCTGGAAAATGATGTGAAAAAGGGAGCAACAAGGTAGGTCCGGATTCAACGGGCATGTCAGTGTGCGCTACGGCACCCTGCAGTGTGAGGTATTGAGATGCCATTTGAACATGGGCAGGAAACTGGTGACCGACCGATTCAGATTGAAATCCGAGATGATAATCACGGTGCACCGATTGCGCCTCCCCACCCGGTTTCACATTATTGACCTGAGCAGTGACTTGATAGCCCGGCCCAAGCCAGGCTCTCGAGGCCAGAGCAAGCAGCGGATTACCATAATAATCCAGGCAAAGCCCAGGGTCTACACTACAAGCCTTTTGAAGGGAATTCCAGATGCGCTCATTGGTTCCAAAATGGTCCCCCTTTACTTGCCCATCGAGTTTTTCCTGGTAAATCCGCGACTGAAAAACCTGGGTCATTTGGTCTACATGCGAAAGATTCTCATAGGCGTTCCGGATCACAAAAACCCCAGGCCCATCCCGCAAACAACGACAGAGTTCAGATGTAAGAACGAGCTCCTTGCTCGGATCCATCAAGGCAGCCCTGAGATGATCCCCCTGATAAATAAGGATATTCTGTTCTACAGCTTCAGCGTGCGGATAATTTTCCAGAGAGAGCTGATGCTCGCATTCGGCTTGCAGTTTCTCTGGGTGGAAGTCATTTACCGAAAAAAAACTTGGTAGGCCCTTATTGAGGGGGATGTCCATAATATTTTGATCCTTTCAGAAGGATGATCATATAGCAACTCGAATGGGTAGAGGATGATGTCGATTCATGGTGAGTCCCACCTTGGAACCCATGGCTTGCTACCGGTTTTGGCAGAGAAGAAAGACAATGAGGATTTCGCAGGCTTCTTGAGATCCAAGTCAAAGGATGGGTTGACTTGGATCTCATTGATGATGTCCAGCTGACATTTCAGTCATAAGCAGCATCATTTTCTCGCAGGGATGAAATCCACCAAGCAAGTAAAGCTGGCAAACCAACCATCAATTCCCGAGCTCTTCTTGCTAGCGAAAGTGCCAACCCTTGACTTACAGGAATGCCCAGGCTGGCACCAATGAGGGTGATCGTCCCTTCCTGAACTCCGAGACCGCCGGGAATGAGGAATGCCGCCATTCGAATCGTTTGTGCAAGGCTTTCGAGGATGACCGCTTCATGGTACCTGACGGGATGTCCCATCAGGATCATGATTAAATATATTTCACCTGCCATCCCAAATCGGAAAGCCATCCGCCAGCTAAAAGCACGCATCAACACAAGCGGGGTGCTGTAAATTTCTCTGACTCGAAGGTCCATGGATTCAGACAAGCGGCTGAGAGACTCTGATTTTTCCTGCTTCATCATTTTTTGCAGCAGACGCGAAGACATCACAAACAAACCCCGTTTTTGAATCCGCAACAGGAAGATAACCATCGCGAGCAAAATCAGCATGGCAAGGCCGCCACCGATAAAGACAGCCTTGTCCCAGCGATGAAACATCAACAACACAAGACCGAGGGGAGCAAAACATATCTGTGTCAATACCTGGAATGTTTTGTCGATGACCATGGTCGCCCAAGGTTCGATGTCCTCATTGGGTTTTGCGAGAAGCCGCGCCTTGACCAGTTCCCCACCAATTTGCGCTACGGGCAGCAGCCAATTACAGGCAAGCCCAATCCAGGAGGCGAGGAGGAAAGTCCAGAACCCACGATCGCGGTTTTTGGCAAACAAAGTTCTCCAGGCCTGTCCAGCCAGCGCGATTGGCAGGAGGAAGTAGCATCCCACCCAAAGAAACTGCCAACCGATATAGGCAAGTATGGGAAATACTGTTCCCCATCCGATTCGCTGAAAGAGCAAGGTCAACAAACTTATTCCAATCAGTAACGCCATCAATCGGGAATTTGCAATAGGAAACGGGAAGGATGACATATAGAGAAGAAATTGATAAATCTGTGCCCAATATACGCATACAATGCAAGTGATCAAGCAAGACCGAGGCAAAGTCAGCGAAGAAGCAATGGAGGGGCGTGCTGCCAAGTCATCCAGAGACTACCGCTTGCGAAGCTCAAACCACACCGCGCTGCCCGCAACCACGCAGCCGCCTGAGACGATCCATTCAGGTGAAGCGGATCAGCCAACATCAGATCAGGACACAGGCGATCTACGAGCTCAGATCCATTGATTCTGGAACTTGAAATCAACGCCGATGATTTTGATGGTGAGTGGCACCGGACGGATGTTGAATGTGTGAATAATGACTCAAAATATTTAAGTTCAGACATTGACACCAAAAGGCTTATTTGGTTTTATTGTCGTTCCTACTTAAGGGATAAATTTGGATTATGTACGCGGTTCTAGAAACAGGTGGCAAGCAATACCGAGTGAAATCTGGCGACAAGCTAGAGATCGAACGTTTAGACGTCGAGGCTGGAAAGCCTGTGACGTTTAATAAAATTTTAATGGTCAACAATGATGGAGACTTGAAAGTCGGCGCGCCGACAGTCGATTCAGCGACAGTTGTGGCAGATGTGCTTAAGCACAAGCGAGGCCCCAAGGTATTGACATACAAATTGCGACGCCGTAAGGCTCACCGAAAAACCATCGGTCATCGTCAGGAGCTCACCGTCATTCAAGTCAAAGAAATCAACGCATAAGACAAGGATTCAAGCATGGCACATAAAAAAGGACAGGGTAGTTCACGTAACGGTCGCGACAGTAACAGCAAACGTCTTGGCGTGAAGAAATTTGGCGGTCAAACCGTGCGCGCAGGCAACATCCTCATCCGTCAGCGCGGCAGCAAGTTTGTTCCTGGCGTCAATGTTGGACAAGGACGCGACTGGACTTTATTCGCACTTTCAGACGGCAAGGTTTTCTTCGACAAGGACAGCCGCCGCGTGAACGTCGAATCTGTAGCCTAGTTTTTCCATTGGACGACTCCTCGGAGAAGTCTCAAACAAAGCATTTACACAAGGCGAGGCTGAGCCTCGCCTTTTTTTGTCCGTTAATCAGGCTGTTACACAGAATAAACGGTCCCGCTCACGTCTCACCTTCTTTTAAATATGTTCATCGATTCAGTCAAAATCTATGCCAAAGCCGGAGACGGTGGTAATGGCTGCATCGCATTGTTGCGCGAAGCTTTCCGACCTAAAGGTGGCCCCTCGGGGGGCGATGGAGGCAAGGGAGGTGACATTATTCTCGAGGCAAGCCACGATATTAATAATCTTGTCGCACAGTATTACTGTCCGAAAACACGTGCTAAAAACGGCCTTCCGGGTCTGGGCAAAAACAAAACCGGAAAAAGTGGTGCACCTGTCGTTATCAAAGTCCCCTGCGGGACGACCGTTTGGAGGTTCATTGATCCTTCAGCACCCAAAGTCGCAAAACCTAGCCAGAAGATGCCCCTTCTTCGATCCAATCAAGATAAGGAAGAAATCGAGGATGATGATCAGGAATTGCAAGAAAATGAAGCCCTGAAATCCGCAAAAATTCGACAAAGAGGGCCTGAGAAAGGAATGGAATTTAACTTGGAGCACCAAGAGGAGGATGACGACCAAGCTGATTCAGCCGTTCAGAGGGAATTAGTGGTTGATTTGGTGGAGCATGGCCAGCAAATTCTGCTGTGCCAAGGAGGCAAGGGTGGTCTGGGGAATCAACATTTTGCCAATTCACGCAACCAGACGCCCCGCATTGCACAGCCAGGCAAGCCGGGCGAGGAGGGTACATTTATTCTTGAATTACGCATTTTGGCGGAAATTGGCCTGGTAGGATATCCAAACGCAGGAAAATCAACCCTTCTGACTGCGCTTTCCAAAGCACGCCCCAAGATTGCTGCTTATCCATTTACGACGCTTCACCCTCAGATAGGAGTCATGGAGTTTGAAGATTATCATCGAATGAACGTTTGCGACATTCCCGGTCTGATCGATGGGGCGCATCAAAACGTTGGGCTCGGTCACGCGTTTCTTCGCCATATTCAGCGCTGCAAGGCTCTGGTTCTCATGATTGATATGGCTGGAACAGATGCACGCAAGCCGTGGGATGACTACGATCAGCTGAGACAGGAACTCGAATTATACGATCCCGAAATGCTCAAAAAACCTTTCATCGTAGCCGCCAACAAAATGGACATGCCAGAGGCCGTCGACTACTATAGGAAGTTCAGGCGAAGAGTAAAAGGCGTAACAGTTTTTAAGCTAGCAGCTGCTTTCGATGAAGGACTGGATAAGCTGAAGCAATCCATGCGCGAGATAGGCACTTGATTACAAACCCTTGAAGCCACTCAACCTAGAAGCCACGGTCCGGATTTTTTTGAGAAGCATGCTGAAGGCCTTTTGGAGTTTCTAGAATGGTATTCAGAGCGATAGCAACCCTCAATTGAGGAGCATTCCTCACCCAACGCCTTAATTTTCTTGGGGTTATACCCATTTGGGGAAGGGCGTGTGTTGTTTTTTGAGGTAAAGTAGCTTTTTTCCGGAGGGCAGTTTTTTTGGCGTTAGCTAACTTGGTCTCCGCTTCCTTTTTGATACGCTCAGCATCCGCTAATTTCTTTTTCTGGGCAGCCAGAGGATCTGGCTCTCCAAATGTTTCGCGATCCTGCTCTCCAAATATTTCACGATGCTGCTCTCCAAAAGATTCGGAAGAGTTTTCCCTGCGGACAGCAGGCTCTTCGAGAACCTCGACCACGGGCGGCTCCTTGGCAAGACGCTTTAGCTCCTGCTCAAGATGCGCAAAAATCTTAGGAAGCTTGCGTTGAGGTGAATCTCCAAGGGCTGGTTCAGGAACCCCTGTTGCACGCCCGGTGGTGATTGGAGGAACCGATAAACTGTCATCCTCTTTTTTGGCAGCTCGACGTTTGCTTATCCAATCGGACACAGCAGACAACAAAGCAATGACCAGAAAAAGGAAAAAACCGTTATCTAAAAATGCCAGCATCACACGTAATTGCCATTAGGACCTTCACTGTTTGAGCAAGAATCAGCCGTCGATGGAGGCATCCGGCCGGTCATCATCCTTGCCGATAGCATCGCGCATGGTGGTGTCTGCCTGAATGTTGTTTAGACGATAATGGTCCATTACACCCAGATTTCCACTACGAAAGGCTTCGGAAATTGCGAGTGGGACCTGAGCTTCGGCTTCCACCACTCGTGCACGCATTTCCTCGACACGGGCAACCATTTCCTGTTCCGTGGCGACCGCGGCTGCGCGCCTTACTTCAGCCTGAGCCTGGGCGATGAGTTTGTTGGCGTCAGCCTGTTCAGCTTGCAGTTTGGCTCCAACATTTTCGCCAACATCTACATCTGCAATGTCGATTGACAGGATTTCGAACGCCGTATTGCTGTCCAATGACTTGCCCAAGACAGTCTTGGAAATTCGGTCTGGATTCTCGAGAACATCTTTGTATGAGTCAGAAGAGCCAATGGTAGAAACAATGCCTTCACCCACCCTTGCAACAATGGTTTCCTCGGTGGCACCGCCGACAAAGCGATCAAGGTTGGTTCGAACAGTCACTCGGGCACGCGCCTTGATCACGATCCCGTCCTTTGCAACGGCATCGATGGTGCCTTTACCGGCATTTGGGTTCGGACAATCGATGACACGAGGATTGACAGAAGTTTTGACAGCCTCAATGACCGTTTTACCAGTGCCCTTGGTAGCGAGATCGATAGCACAGGCACGATCGTATTCGAGCCGAATGTTCGCTTTGCGCGCAGCAATGAGGGATTGCACCACCATTTCAATACTGCCACCGGCAAGAAAATGGGCCGATAAATCGTCAATGCTCAGCGAAATTCCGGATTTGATGGCGGTAATCCTGACATTAACGACTAGACCAACCGGAGCATTCTGCAATCTAAGTGCAACCAACTCGGTGATGGATACTCGAGCGCCTGAGAAGAGAGCTCTTAACCAAATCGTGAAGAAGTTGATCATGAGCAGTGCTCCAACAAGGACGATGACGATGGCTAGGCCCAAGCCGAAAATCTCTAATGTAGACATATGCGTAGTTGATTAAGAAGTAAATTGTTTATGGAAACAGAATAGCAGGCCGAGGGTGAGATTGCAAAACATAGTGGAAAAAATCCGAGTTTAATCCTCCTGACGAACAACAACCCGGAGTCCTTCGACATCAATGACCCCGACCCGCGTGTCGCACTCAATCAAATTCCCTTCGGAAACCACGTCAATCTTGCCGCCTGAATCCAAGCGCACAGCTCCACTTGGCCTCAAGTCAGTCACCGCAACCCCCTTTTGTCCAATCAACTCAGGACGCTCATTACCCAAAGTTCCGATTGAACCTTTCGACACAAATCGTTCAGCCAGTTTGCTGTCAGGGAAAAAACGCAACCACGCAATGAATTCAATTCCAGCCAACAAAATGATTCCGATTGCAAGATAATGGCTATCGGGCGCATCGTATTCTCGGTAAGCAGCCATGATGGCAAAAAGAAAGCAAATAGCGCCAATGGTTCCGGCAATCATGCCTGGAATGAAAATCTCGGCTAGTAGCAGCAGACTTCCAACCACAAGCAAGGTGACGATGATCGACATGGTATTAACATAGGTTCGGCCCATGCACGAAACAAGTCACAATCTTTCGACTGTGAACTTGATGCATCGAATACATTTCATTTAGATTTCACATAGCACCCTGATCATGTCTTTGCGAAAGAGCTTACCAAATCGAGTTTCCCGTGCAGTGAGGTATCTAGTGACGGCACTTGTTATCTGCGGCGCAACAATGAAAGCGCAAGCAGCTTCACCCACATTGCAACATCTTTACCCTGCCGGCATCAGTGCAGGTGCCTCCCGATCAATTCGATCAACAGGAGAACTCGATCCCTGGCCACCTCAAGTCTGGGTTTCGGGGACCGGGGTTCTCTTTGAACCAGAGGAAAAGGAAAAAGTATGGCGGGTGATTGCTGATAAAAATGCGCCACTCGGCCCCAGGCTTGTTCGATTCTACAATGATGAAGGCGCATCGACACCACGCTACATCATTGTCTCGCAGACCAGCGATGGAGAAGAATCGGAGCCTAATGACAGGATCGGTGAGGCAAATTCAATCCACGATCTCCCCGTCCTGACTCACGGCAGGCTGAATCGCAGACAAGACACCGACATCTTTCGGCTTCACCTCCAGGCAGGTCAAACGTTTATTGCAAGACTGGATGCCTATGTTCTGGGTTCAACAACCGACGCCATTCTTCGCCTGTTGAATGAGGACAACAGAGTTCTGGATTGGAATCATGACCACTATTACCTGGACCCCTGCATCCTTTATAAAGTGCCATCAACGGGCTACTACTGGATCCAGGTGATGGGGTTCCCCTACCCCGCAACTTCCAGCGAAGAACTGGGTGGCGGCGACGGTTATATATACAGGCTCTTCATGAGTGACTCAGCTTACATCCGCGAAAAGAACGCCTCCAGCGAGGGCGACCTCACGTTGACCGGTTGGAATCTTGCGACACCGGGCGCGCTAAAAAAAAGAGGTCGTTCTTTCCAGTCTTCCATGGAACTGGCCACTGATTTTCAGAGCGCTTTGATTTTTGCCAACCGTGTGAACCCTGAAATTGAACCCAACAACTCAAAGGAGAATGCCACCCCCTTGAGTTCAAGTGCGCGAGGCATCATTCAATCGAACGAAGATGTTGACTGGTTCTCCCTCGATGTCGGAAATGAGGCATGGCATCAATTTGAAATTCAATCGGCACGCCTGGGGTATCCCACCGATCTACTGTTGAAGCTTTATGGTGCAAACGGGAAAGAGATCAAGTCCGATGACGATGCGGCCACCATGAACGATCCAAGGATCATCTGGAAATCGCCCAAGTCCGGACCTTACTTTCTCAAAGTCACCTCCCTGACACATCAGGGAGGCAACAATCAGGTCTACCGACTCATTCATTCAATCAAACAGCCCACATGTGAACTGACCACGAGCGAGAGCGAATTCGCATTGAAGCCCGGTGAATCACTTGAAATCAAAGTTGGCATTGAGCGCAGACATGGTCACACCCGAACTTTGATCATTCAACCTGCCAATTTACCCGCAGGTGTTTCCTGCGCCCCGGTAATTGCCGATAAAAAACGCAAGGAGATCACTCTTAACCTGCATGCAACCCCTTCTTCATCTCAGTTTCAAGGCTTGCTGAGTATCATCGGGAAGGAACAGGATGATTGGAATAAAACGTTTCTGGCGGGAAAAGCCACCGTCACTACAAAAGTCAACAACGGAGTGCCATCCGGTTATCTGGATCAGGTTTATCGGAAGATCCATCACCTTTGGTTGACCATTCAACCAAAGACACAAGCCAAAGAACCCGAAGAAAACTAAACATCATCAATCATGAAAAACTCGTCATTTTGCAGTGCCCATTCGAGAAAGGTTACCATGCCCGGTTTATTGAGCTATTCGGTGGTTCTCATTGCCATTTGGGGAACTTGTATTGAATCGACACTCCGGGCACAAAACCGAACAAGGGCCTTGAGAGCAGCTGCAACGGTAACGGACATCACCCCATCTTATCTTCCCATCCGAATGGCTGGTTCCATGAGGCCTAATCAGGCCCAGAGAATTCATGACCCGCTTAAAGCAAGAATCCTCGTTCTGGATAATAGCCTGACCACTCTCGTTCTGGGAACGATAGATAATTGCGTCATTCCCCGGAGCGTATTCGATCAGGCCAAACTCAAAGCGTCTGCACTGACCGGTATTCCAACTTCACATATGATGCTTTCAGCCACTCATACACACTCCGCCCCGCCATTGACTGGTCTCTTTCTGAATGACGGTGAAACCGACTATTTACCATTACTGATTGACCAAATTGCCAAGGGTATCGTTAAAACCTATCGTCAACTCGAGCCAGCTCAAGCCGGTTGGACAAAAACCACAAATCCCCGACATGTCCACAACCGTCGTTGGCATCTCAAGCCCGGAGCCACCTACGAAAACCCCTTTGGCTCCGATGCCGATTCAGTGCGCATGAACCCTGGATACGGCAATCCCGACTTGAAAGGTCCTGCAGGGCCAACCGATCCCGATGTATCCATCCTGGCCATTGCTCGCCCAGACGGTTCACCTCTGTGCATTTATGCGAACTACAGCCTTCACTACGTAGGTGGGGTCCAAGGTCTGTCGGCTGATTATTTCGGTGCCTTCGCGAATGCCCTTTCACTGAAACTCAAATCCAGTGGCCAGACCAAGCCTTGCATTGGCATATTATCCAACGGCGCAAGTGGAGACGTCAACAATCTGAATTATGCATTACAGAAAGCTCCAGCCAGAAAGGCCCTGTATGAGCAGATCCAATTTGTCGCCAACGATGTGGCGGATTCTGTGATGAATGCAATGAAGGACATTCAATGGCATTCATCACTCCCGTTGAAATCGATCGAGCGCGAGATACCACTGGGCGTCAGGAAACCTGAACCACACGAAATGGATCGCATACATCGTATACTGAAAGAAGCACAGGAAAAAGATCTCAGCCGCTGGAGTCAGCCGGAAATTTATGCGAGGGAATCCTTATTGCTTCAAGATTTCCCAGATCAAGTTGCAGCCAAGTTCCAGGTAATCCAAATAGGCGATTTAGGAATCATGACACTGCCGACGGAAACCTTTGCAGAGATCGGGCTTCAATTGAAAAACGACTCACCTTTCGGCAAAACGATGATTGTGGAACTGGCGAACGGTTACAACGGCTACCTCCCGACTCCTCAACAACATGCATGGGGAGGATATGAAACATGGCGTGCACGCAGCAGCTATCTTGAGAGACAGGCTTCGATTAAAATCACCGATCTGCTTTCAGCAATGGCGCATAGTCTCCATTCGTCCAACGAGCAGTAATCAATCAAGGGATGAACCTCTGACAATGAGCCAGCTTAATCGTGACCAGGCATTCCACCACCCCAGCATGAACAAAAAGCGTGTATCATGCCTGCTGTTTTTATTGTCAGGGTTCACTCTCAGCGCGCTGGATGTTTCTGAATTCTCGACCAGCGAGGATGTTGTTATTGAATGTGTGGTGAGTGAACCTTTGGTCATCGACCCGGTAGCCATGGCATTTGATGAGCATCAACGCATGTGGGTGGCGGAGAACCGGGCTTATCCATCCGTGGCTCCTGATGTCAGACAAGGACAAATCGCACTCCTTGAGGACACGAATCTGGATGGCTGCTACGAAAAACGAACAACCTTTGCTACGGGGTTGTCCTATCCTAACGGTGTCATTCCATGGGAAGGCGGTGTCATCGTCACTGACGCGCCGAATATCCTGTTCATGAAAGATACCGATGGCGACGGGAAAAGTGATGTTCGTCAGACTTTGCTCACTGGGTTTGACACCAGTCGGTCCACTCAACTCAGGGTAAATGATCCCACCCTTGGACCAGGGGGATGGATCTATCTGGCGGGAGGTTTGAGCGGTGGTCGAGTCAAGGCCCCCTGGCAATCGAATGATTCGATCATTGACATGCGCCGCCATGACATACGTTTTCACCCATATACCTGGCAACTGAAGGCGACGACGGGGAAATCCCAATATGGATTGGACATTGACCGCAAGGGCAATCGATTCATCTGCATGAACCGCGTTCAGGTGCAACACGTGATGGCAGAGGAATCCGATTGGGGGAATCACCCTTTCTTTCCATTCAGTCAAACGGTGGAGAACCTTCCGAAAGAACGAGTGGATGATTTACTGAGAGGCTACAACGCGGGCGCACGCATTTTCCCACTTACCCAACATGAGACGACCGCTGACTCTCATGCTGGCACATTCACCGCCGCTTGTGCCGTCACCATCTACGAGAGCAATGGATTACCGGAAAAATATTACGGTCATGTCTTCTCATGCGATCCAACAGGCAATTTGATTCATTTCGATTACCTCGAACCAAAAGGGCCCGGTTTTGCGGTAAAAAGACAAGAATCCGAGACTGAATTCGTCGCATCAAGGAATCCCTGGTTCCGTCCAGTATTCCTGACCACGGGTCCCGAGGGAGCTCTGTATGTGTGTGACATGCGTCGCCAAACAATTGAACACCCTGATTACCTGCCAGAGGAAATCCGCAAACGCACTGATTTTGAAAACGGGAATGACATGGGCCGGATTTACAGAGTGCGCGCAAAGTCAGCTTCAGCTCTGAAAACGAAGGCACCCCATGAACAAGCAAATAGCCAGTCAGAAGATATGCGTGCATTTCGTGAAGCCACGTACACAGGCAATGAATGGAGAATAGAGTCCTCTTTCAGAAGAATCGCAGAAAATTCAGGCAGCAAGGGAACACGCCTTGAAGCATTTTCAGCATTGATGAAAGCGTGGAAAACAGTCCATCCGGATTATCAACATTGGTTATTGTCGCTACTCGATGAGGAACAACAGACGCATCGCAGGAACCTGCTTGATGCCTTGGCAGAAGTAACACCTGAAGGCAGGACCGCAATCATCAAAACCATTGGCCAGCAAAGTGTAGAGACAAATGCCGCAGATAACGCAATAGAAAAGTGGTATCGATCCACTTTTGCTTCCTCAACCCCATCGGATGAAACACTGCCACCCATGTTACGGTTTCGACTGGCTTTAGAAATGGATTCATGGAATCAGCCGCATCGCTCTGAAGTTTTGGCAATGATCTTGGCCAGGGATTCCAGATGGGAATGGACTCGGTCCGCAGTCATACAATCTTCAAAAGGTGATGCCTTGTTATTGTTGAAAGAACTTTTCTTGTCTCTCTTCAAAATTTCAGACCTGAACGAATCCGAATCTCAAAATATACCCGCGTTGAACCATGCAGGTATGCTGGTCTCCGTAGAGAAGCTTTCAGAAATAGCCATTCTGGAAGGAGCGAATCCTTCTGATATTCTGAATACCGTTCTCATAGGAAGAAAATACAACCATCGAGACATCGTGCCTGGCAACAGAGCTAATCTCACTTTGGAGGCCAGAAAACACTCGAATGAACAAGGCCGGAGGGAAGCAGACGCTTTCTTCTTGGCAGCGATGCTTCTTGGCATGCATGAATCGGGAAAACTTCCACCGCCTGACACCACCAAAGTCTGGCTTGAGTGGGGAGACCCAGCATCTTTGGAAGCCTGGAAAAAGGTGAAGAAAACCTTGTCCGTTTACTCTGCAGACCATTTAACAGAAGAAAAAAAATCCGTACTGCATCGTTTTCGAATATTGTCTGGTCAGGAAGACTGGGTATGGAAACTGCACGAAGCCGTGGATCTGAATGACGCCGCGTTACTTGATCTGGTGATAGAAGCTTCAAGATCTGCCCTGGCAAATGAGATTTTGAGCGAGATTTTTACCCCAACAATCTGGACCAGGCTGCCGCACGCCGCGCGCAACCAATTCCTTCAAACAGCCTGTTCCGATCAACGGCATGCAGGACTCGTTTTCAACGCGATTGAGAATGGCTTACTGCCCGCTGGAATGCTGAACATCCATCTTCGAAATCAATGGAATCGCGTCTTGTCAGGGGGACAAAAAGAACGACTTGAGTCATTGTCAGGCAAACAAGTTTCAATCGATGCACTGGCTTCGTTTGAACGACTGAAACCTGCAGCAAAAATGCAAGGAACACCTGCCAAAGGAAAGAACCTCTTTCTTAACCTATGCAGCTCCTGCCATCGACTTGATCAAACAGGACAGGCACTGGGTCCGGATTTATATGGCATTCGCAATCAAGCAAAGGAAAGCATTCTGCTGCACATCACAGATCCAAATCGAGAAATTACATCCGGATTTGAAGGGGTGGAATGGACGACATCCGGTGAGACGTTCATTGGCCTTCTGGCCTTTGACAATGGAAATCAAATCCGCATGCAATTACCCTCTGGAATCAATCTCACCTTTCAACGCAATCAGGGAGCCTTACGCAATCTGGATCTTTCACTCATGCCCGAAGGTATTCTGAACGCCTTGACTCATCAGCAGGTGGCAGATTTATTGGCTTATCTGAGAGGCGAATAAATCACGCGAAACAAGGACTTCAAGGCGATCCAAAGCTTCCAGCAAAAACAGTCTTTATTCACTTGAGATTCTGACGTTCAAAGTTACAATATTGAATGAATCCAATGAACAACCTGCAAGGGCAAAAAAGTCTGTGCATACTATTGCTTCAATTGAAAGTGATAGCGTTTCCCTCTGCATTGTTGACACTCATACTCGCATTACCGATTCGAGCAGCTGAACTGGCAGATGAACTGGCCTTCTTCGAAAACAATATCCGACCGATCCTGGTAGATTCCTGTTACAAATGCCATTCAATCGAAAAAAACAAGTCCAAAGGAGGTTTGTTCCTGGACAGCCGAAAAAGCCTCATGGAAGGTGGCGATAGCGGACCAGCCATCAAACCTGGACATGCAGCGAAGAGCCTGCTGATCAGCGCCATTACTTATGAGGACGAAGATCTTCAAATGCCACCAGACGATCCACTGACTCCGGAACAAATGAGGCATTTTGAAACATGGATCAATGCTGGAGCTGTTTTCCCTGATGGACTCATTGCAAGTTCCAAAAACGCAGAATCCTGGTGGAACGAAATCGAGCCTGAATCACTCCTCCCTTTAAGTTCCAAACCTGAGGAAGTGATCGACCATTACACCCTTCAGAAACTAAGGATCCAGAGACTGATCCCAGCACCTCCTGCTAAGGAAACTGCCTGGCTGCGTCGCATCACGCTGGATCTGGCAGGACGCCCCCCCACACCTTCTGAGCGAAATGATTACTTGTTCAATCCGTCTAAAACCCGCAAGGAGGAATTTGTAAATTACCTCGCTCAAACCAGTTGTTTCCTTGAACAACAGATTGAGGAATTCAATTGGCTGCTGATGGATAGCAAGAAAGGCAAACTGAAACCTTACCTCCAGACTGCGCTCGGTGAATCCAGGGCCTGGGATCGGATATTTAAAGAAATTATTCTGGCAGATTATTCCAATGTGGCTTCGGAAGGCGCCGCTGAGTTTATCAAGGATCGTGTGCGGGATATCGATCGTTTGACCAATGACGTCAGTGTGCGTTTTTTCGGTGTCAACATCAGTTGCGCGCAGTGTCATGATCATCCCAATGTCACCGACTGGACACAAGCACGCTACTACGGGATGAAATCCTTTTTTGGCCGCACCTTCGAAAACGGAGGCTTTGTGGCAGAAAAGGAATATGGCCAAGTCAGTTATAAAAACACTCAAGGGGATACACTCAAAGCATCACTTCAATTTTTAGAAGGAGATGCATTGAAGGAAACACTGAGCAACTGGACTGATGAGAAAAGAAAAAGCGAAAAAGCACTTCTGGAATCATTGAAAAAAGAAAAGAAACCTGTTCCCCCACCCGCTTACAGCCGTCGAAGTCGACTTGTCGAGGCCGGCTTGGCTGAGGATCAGGCAGGTTATTTTGCCAGAGCCATTGTCAACCGGTTATGGCACCGCCTCATGGGCACCGGACTCGTAGAACCATTGGATCAAATGCATGGTGACAATGATCCCTCCCACCCGGAATTACTGCAGTGGCTGTCCCACTGGTTCATCGAACATGATTACGACCTGAACGAATTGATTCGAGGCATTGTTCTCAGCCAGGCCTACCAGAGGTCGAGCGCCTGGGAGAGCGCGGAGCGTCCTGCAAAACATCTTTACGCTGTGGCAAACATCCGCGTACTCACCCCCCGTCAATATGCAACCACACTTCTCATGGGTATCACTTCCCCGTCGGACTGGCAGAATAACCTTGATCCTTCTTCCCCCCGACACAAGGAGAGCTTGAAAAAAGCCTTCAAGGATCTTTCCAAGGTAAAATCGTGGTTCGAACGCCCCACAGAGACTTTTCATTTCAGTGTCGAGGAGGCCCTGCAGTTGAGCAACGGAGAAGAAGTTCAATCCATTTTATTTGATTCCTCTGCAGTTGGATTATTGAACACACTTACCGAAGAGGGAGATCTTGACCACTGTATCCAGCAAGCTTACCTGCATATTTATCATCGCCCCCCAACGCAGGAAGAAGCTCAATTACTGAAATCATTCCTGAATGTCGCAAAAGAAACATTTCCAACACAACTCAAATCCATGGTATGGGCACTATTAACCAGCCCGGAAAGCCGCCTCAATCACTAATCAACGCATCATGAAACCCAATCAAACTCCCCCTGGACAATGCTCACATTCCGAGCATCAACTCAGCCGCCGATTATTCATGAACAGTTTGGCGGTAAGCATGGCTGGTGCAAGTGGTCTGATAGGAAATACAGGCTCCGCCCACCTTTTCGATCAGGAACCGATGACCAGAGAACTCAAGGCGAAGGGGCGCAGCGTCATCCTGGTTTGGTTGGCGGGTGGATCCAGTCAATTTGAGACCTGGGACCCGAAACCCGGCAGCCCAAAAGGGGGACCGTTTTCGACGATACCTACCAGCATTCCGGGCCTCCACATCTCTGAACTGATGCCCAAAATGGCGAAACGCATGCACCAGACATGCCTGATCCGTTCATTGAACACCAAGGACAGCGGACATGATTCAGCCTCTGCCTTGATCATGCGCGGACGCAAGGATGAGCCTTCCCTCAAGTATCCCGATATGGGTGCGATACTGGCAAAAGAGCTGGCTCGCACAGATAGCAAGGTACCAGATTACGTTTCATTTTATTCTCAAACTGAAGGAAGGAATTTTTCGAAGCTGACCCCAAGTTTTCTTGGAGCTCGTTATGCGCCGATGGAACTTTCGGATCACATGACTCCGCCCAATCTGAAACGATTGCAGGAGCTTTCTGAAATCGCCCATCTTTCAAGAGCGGATCTGCAGCAGGTCCTGAGTCAACAATTCGCCAGCCAGCACAGTTCGGATATGGTGAAAAGTCATGCTTCTGCATTTGCACGCGCTCAGGGGCTCATGAGTAGTGAGTCTCTTTTCGATGTTGAGAAAGAACCCAGATCCATCCGTGAAAAGTATGGCCCTACCCAGTTTGGCAAACAAATGCTGATGGCTCGCAGGCTGGCTGAATCAGGGGTTCCCTTTATTCGGGTCGGACGGGCATGGTGGGACAGTCATGGACAGAATTTTGAAACGCACCAGGAAATGGTTCCTGAGCTTGATCATGTCTTGTCAACATTGCTGGATGACTTACGCCAGCGAGGCATGCTCGATCACACGCTTGTCGTCGTCATGGGTGAATTTGGACGCACCCCTGAAATCAATGCAAGCCTTGGTCGCGACCATTTTTCAAGGGCATGGAGTGCCTTGATGTCAGGCTGCGGTGTCAAAGACGGAGCCGTTTTTGGGGCAACCGACAAACACGGCAAGGAGGTCATTGAGGGTGAGGTAGGTGCAGGCGAACTGTTCGCGACGATGTTGAATGCAGTGGGCATTCAACATGATAAGAACTACTATGTTGGCCCACGACCGATCCCACTGGTTAATTACGGCATTGAACCCATCCGCCAGATCTTGACCTGACGCACTCGATGAGATGCAAAATCAGTAAACTTTTTCACAGCCAAAGTCATCATGGAATTCAAACTTGTTAAGGAGAAAAAGCGAGAAGATATCCTTTTCTGTCTTCAGCGATTCGAGGATACCTGGCTGGCTGGCAGCTCAGATCACTCGATTCACCCCATCCCGTTTTCCGATGAATCCCCGCTCCCCTCTGCACTCCAGGGCCACCAGAGCTATGTGACCGGCCTGAAGTCGGCAGCGGGACGGCTGTGGTCAGTAGGCTATGACCGATTACTGAATGAATGGGACCTTGAAAAAGGCCGATTGGTTTCAAGTCGACTGGCTCATCGAAAATGGATCAGGCACATCACAGCCTCACCCGATGAAACGCAATTGGCAACGGTGGGAGACGATATGGTGGCCAGAGTCTGGAATGCGCGGACAGGCCAATTGATCCACGAACTTCAAGGCCATGCACACCAAACTCCGCAAGGATTTTCAACCATGTTGTACACATGTGCCTTTTCTCCGGATGGCAAAACCCTGGCCACCGCAGATCGTATCGGTGAAATTCTTTTGTGGGACACACATTCCGGCACCCTCAAGCGCAGACTGCATGCCCCGATCATGTATACCTTCGATGACGTCCAGCGATTAAGATCCATTGGAGGCATTCGCTCACTTTGCTTTTCGCCTGATCAAAATGAACTCGCAGTGGGGGGAATGGGACACGTAGGCAACGTGGACGGGTTGGGAGGCAAGGCACGCATCGAGTGGTTCAATCCTTCTACCGGTCAACAAACGGGCTTGTTTGAGAGTGACACTCACCAAGGCCTCATAGAAGACATGCATTACCATCAAGGCGGATCACACCTCATTGCCGGGGGAGGAAACAACAAGGGTTTCCTGATGTGCCTGAGCGCATCATCAAAGAAAGCGATTCATGAACCTAAAGCGCCCATGCATGTGCACCAATTTCAACTCAATGACGAGCAAAACCGAATATTCGCCGTTGGACACCAGAAAATCGCTGAATGGTCCATCCAGTCAAATCAAACAACTTAAAGTAACTATCATGATCTCCAATCTCAGCATATCACGTCGATCTTTTTTGCGAAAAGCGATCCTCACCGTAACAGCGACATCGACACTCCCTCACTGGTATCAGGAGGAATTATTGGCAACGCCACAAACATCCTCTACAGCAAGCGCGAATGGCAAGCCCAATGTTGCCTTGATTGGTTGTGGTGGCATGGGAAGGTATGATGCCCGCCTGGCCTCGAAGTTTGGTAACATCGTCGCATTATGTGATCTCGATCAGCAACGCCTCTCTGAAACCAGAACAAAGGATTTCCCTAAAGCAACATTATATGATGATTTCAGAAAAGTCGTTGAACTTGATTCGATCGATGCGGTCATTTGCGGGACAGTGGATCATTGGCACACGATGGTATCGATTGCAGCCATGCGAGCAGGCAAGGATGTTTATTGTGAAAAGCCACTGACCTTGACAATAGATGAAGGCAAGCGCCTGGTAAGCACATCGAAAGCCACCAGCAAAATCCTCCAGACAGGGAGTCAGCAACGAAGTGACGCCAGATTCCGCTTAGCCTGTGAATTGGTAAGAAACGGTAGAATCGGCAAAGTAAAAAAAGTGAAGGTTTTTTTGCCAGCCGGAAGAAACGAAGGACCTTTTGCTTCAAGCGATGTGCCAAAAAATCTGGACTGGGAATTCTGGAAGGGACAGACACCTGATGTGCCATACGTGAAGGAACGTACGCATGGATCATTTCGATACTGGTATGATTATTCAGGAGGCACCATGACCGATTGGGGCGCACACCATCATGATATCGTCCTCTGGGGACTCGGATTAGACCGCAGTGGCCCGGTATCCATTGAGGGAAAGCCAAAAGTGAGCATGATAGAGGGTGGTTTCTCCGCAGCGAGTGAATACAAAATCCATTACAACTATGCCAACGGAGTCCAACATACCACCGAAAGCACTGCGGACGACAACCCTTCCGGAGGGCGCGTCCGTGAACAGGGTAAACGCCACGGAATCATGTTTGAAGGCACGGAGGGATGGATTTGGGTAACACGAGGGGAAATCAAGGCGAGCGATCAGGACTTATTGGATACTCCCCTCCCCTCAAATGCGAAAAGACTTTATCACAGCGACAACCACATGGGAAATTTCTTTGAATGTATCTCAACTCGCAAACAACCCATCTGCAATGTGGAAATCGGCCATCGTTCTGCTTCTGTCTGCCATCTTGGAGTGATCGCGATGAGACTTGGAAGAAAACTGAACTGGAATCCCGAAACGGAAAGATTCATCAACAATGAAGATGCGAATCACTGGCTCGCGAGGACAATGCGACGCGGATGGGGGTATGAATTCATTGCATGATGATTACAGATACTTATTTTCATAGCCACTCAGCCAATCCGAAAAGAGATACGTTGTATCATCTCTTTGCCAAAGCAGGTCTGGAGGCGTTCGAGGATTTCCTCACGCCGATACCTTACAATTTCGCTTAGCCAGACACTGTTGTCCACATTGACGAATAGAGTACCTTTGCGGATTCCGACCGGTTGGGCATGAGCTGTCAACGTGGGATCGATGAGGTGGGTCCACGCTTTCAGTATTTGTGATTCAGAGGTTCGCTGATCCAAACGCAATGTTTTCAGTGCCTTGTTCACCAGGTCAGAGGTCTGGTTCGGTTTGAACTGTGCCAGCTTTTCCTGGTCATCGCAACTTGCCCGCCGCCATTCACGAAGCACCTGATCGCAACCAGCTGACCGCTTTGGGGTTCGCTTTCTTTGCCTTGCGTTCTGCTTGGGCACATTCGATGATTGGGCCTTGTTCATTCGCGTGAAGAATACATCAAGTTCCACAGCATGCGAACCTTGAAAATGAAATGAAAAAAATCCCTATCCCAACTGATCGTATCCACAGGCAAAAACACATGCCTGTCACGTCCACTGCATTCAAGTCGCACAGGGCATAGCTCATGATGGATTGGATTGAATTGCTGCACCGATTGTGGCCATGGGAGGCAAGCCTGATCCTCTGGTTACAGCATTCACCGGATGCATTTATACTCAGCATGCGTTGGATCAGTGAGTTGGGACATTCGCCTTTCATGCTGTCACTCATCCTTTTTGCTTACTGGGGATGGAAAGAAGAAGCAGGGATTCAGTTGACAAAATTTTTGACTTTGAGCGGAGTCGTGATGAGTTTATCAAAAGACCTGCTGCTCGCCCCTCGTCCCTTCTGGGTGCATCCTGAAATCCAGACTTTGGGGAAAGCAGGTGGATTCGGCATGCCGTCGGGCCACGCAATGATGGCCTGTGTCTGGCTGGTAGTGATGGCTCACTGTAAATCCAAACCAGTGCGATGCCTCGGATGGAGCGTTATTCTGTTGACGGGACTCTCTCGTGTGGCCCTTGGACTGCATAGTCCACTGCAAGTCGTGGCAGGATGGATGGTTGGAGTGGTGGTATTTGTGGGAATTGTCTCCAAGTTCTTCCATCCAAAACCCGTTCGTCCGGCATACACACAAGAAGCAGTGCGCGATGCCATCATGATAAGTCTGCTGACCTTGCTAGCCTTTGCGATTTACAAATTCAACCTCCATTGGCAAGCGCCTGAAAACTGGCTATCTAATCTTCGGGAAAAAGGATTGAGCACTGAGATCATACGTCCTCCCTCGGCGAGAGGATGCGTGATTTATCTTTCGTGCTATGCAAGCCTGGTATTTTGGCTGTGGATTCGATCAAATCGAATGCCAAAATTAAAACTCAACGGAACGGTGGGGCAACGCGCAGGTCGAGTGAGTATCGGGTTATTGTTGGGCGTTTTTTCCTATGACGTTTACCTGTCTCAGAAAACCGCTGTTCCGGGTTTATACGAAATCCCCAATCCAATGCTGGTCTTCCTGGCAGGATGCGCCACTTTCTTGCTCGTAATTGGGTTTCCCTGGCTCTTTGACCGAATCCATCTTAATTCAGAAAAGCCCCTAAGTTAGGGCAAGAAACTGTTCCAACTCAGAGAATGTATTGTAAAAATGAGGTGATAAACGAATAAATTGGTTTCCATCTCGATCCGTTCTCAAGGAGGTTTGATATTTTTTTTCCTTCAGGCTTTGATGTAATAGTGACATGTCATCCCCGTCGCGATGGAAAGTAACTATACCGCTTGAGTTTGCCTCGGGAACTTCGGCATGCAGAACCTGATAGCCTTTCTCAATCAGAATCGATGATAGAAATTTACGTTTTTCCAACAAATCTTTGGCAATGGATTCGACACCTAATTGCTGGAGCATTGAGAGCGAAGCCTTCAGACCAGCAAGCCCCATCAGGTTATGACTTCCAGCCTCATATCTTCGTGCATCATCTCTTAACTCAAACTCCTCGGAAGCAACAAAATCAGGGCAGGAAACATTGTGCCAACCAAAAGTGGTTGGTTGTAACAATGTTTGCATTGTTTTTTTAACAACCATCAAGCCCGCAGCACAGGGACCAAGCATCCACTTATGCGCGTCGGCTGCCATGAAATCCACGTGTTTGAGTGGCGTTGGAAATGCCCCAATGGTTTGAATGGCATCCAGACAAAAAGCAATGCCTCGGTCCTTGAGGATTTTCCCGATGGCATCAACTTCAATTCGAAATCCACTGAGAAAATGACAGGAAGCAAGAGCGACCATACGGGTATTCTCATCGATTTGCCCTAAAATATCCTGAGGACGGATCAGTCCCGGTTTCGGTACATTGAGGAAGCGTACCCTGACTCCCCATTCGGACAAAGCCATCCAAGGATAAACATTGGATGGATAATCGTCGAAATAAACAAGGACCTCATCATTTTTCTGCCAGGAAAAACCGGTCGCAATGAAACTCAAAGCGAGGCTGGTTGGACCTACCAGAGCGGTTTCATTCGCTCCCACCCCTAGAAACTGACTCGCAAGCGCCCGAGTTTCTGCAATCAGGAGTCCCGCCTGATCTTCCTGATCCCCCAGTTCACATGCAGAAGCATAGGTTTGAATGGCCTTGGATACGCTCGCAGGGACAGGGCAAACGGCAGCATGTGCCAGAAAAGTCTGATCCCTGCATATTGGAAATTCTTTTCGACGCAACGATTCGTCAGATTGTATTTCTTCTATGGTCCACATAAGCCCTTCATCAAGAGGCTAGATATCAGCCGAGTCAAGTATACCGTTGAAGTACCCAGTCCAGAAAGAAATAATGTAGTAGGCCAGCACAAGAAGTATCCCAAAGTAAATCAACCTTGGTAACCATTGTGAAAAGGTGCGAAGCTTTCGATTACCCTCCTCTTCATATACTTTCCTCAATCGAGTCAGGTTTTCATCCAAGCGTCCTGAAGCTTCGCCGCTGGTATAGGACATTCTGAACAACTCTGGGAAGAAGGAGGCGGAATCCAACCACTCGGACGGAGTTTGACCACAATCCATGGCATCGGGAAAAGAGCTTACTTCTGCAATCAAGGACGGCGAGCCACTCGCATCTGCAGCTGTGATCCAGGCGTTGGAAACCGAAACGCCAGCATTAAGCAGGGATTCTAATGCCAGGCAGAATCGTGATAATGCCAGGGATTTTAATGCCGCTCCAAGAAACGGTACAAATCGAATCATTGCTTCAATCATTCTCCGCCAGCTTGAAGCTCTTGTTCCACTGGAAGCCCACGAAAGGGCAAACAAAGCCATGTAAATCGGAATCAGAACACCTAAAGTCGCTGACAAATAGGCAGCAAGATTGCCTGATTGAAACAAGGCTGGAAAAGGGATGATGAAAACTGCGAAATGAAAGATAAAGGCTGGATACGCAAGAGTGCCCCGAAATTCACGGATGTTATCCGCCCGACCACTGTAATACTTAGAAAGCAGCCTGAAGCACACGTCCAGTCGCCCTGAATTCTCTCCTGCATGTAGAAGTGCTAGATCAAAATCTGGCACTTCTCCTCTGGAATGAGAGACAGCTTCAGCAAAGGTTTCTCCACGACCAATCGCCTCGCGCCAATCCTTCAGGCGCTGTTGGTAGGCACGGAACCCTTTTGAACGGTCGAGAGTTTCAAGGCTTTGCGGCAAAGAAAGACCAGCTTCGCACATGGTGCCAAGCTGGTGATAAAATTCAGATTGTTGGGCCGATGACCCTGCATTTAAAAGGAACGCCATGATATTGGTTTCCGTGGTACTTCACGGAAAGACGAAGGTCGCTCCCCGAAATGAATCAGTCTGCCATATTGTCAATGCTGGTCTGTAAATCAGATTTGCTCTTCAGGCCGACGATCTGTTCTTGAATTTCCCCTCCCTTGAAGAGCAGAAGCGTGGGAATGGACCGTATTCCATATTTTACAGCGAGTTGCTGATTTTCATCAACATTGACTTTGAAAATGTTGATTTTGGACTCATTCTCGCTCGAAAGTTCCTCGAGAACAGGGGTCAGCATCTTGCAGGGACCACACCATTCTGCCCAGAAATCAACCAAGGCAGGAGAAGAAGATTGGATAACTTTTTCGTCGAAATTGGCTTCGTTAATACTTTCCATGAATTAATATATAATACAGTGAACAGGGGGCTTAGAGGAAAAATAAGCGTAAAGCAACAACAAGGGTCACGATGGTGGCGGCAATCGCCAGACCTTTATCAGTCCCACTCACGGCAACTGCTGATGCAGAAGCTCTTGGCGCCATGGCAGGTGAAGGCCTCACAGGAGATTTCCCTCCCATGGGAGGAGCTGCAGGTGCTGCCTTAGGTGCTGCTGAGGGTAGTTTTTGGGTTGAACCAGCCACACCGCCCGCAGCCGCTGCTGGAGCCGCACCGGGTTTTGCACCTGCTATTGCCGAGGGTGCAGGAATTTTAACCGTCGGTGCCGCAGTAGGCTTTGGAGGAAGATTGATTCTTACCGTTTCCTTTTTGGGCTGCACATTGCCACTGTCGGCGGGTGCCGCTCCACCTTGCGGAGTCTTTTGATCGTCTGCCATAAGTTTAAATTTTGATTGGAAACAAAGTAATTATGCATCAATGGCCTGTCAATGCTCGTTTCGTCTATAATTAAAGCAAATTGGCTGCCATTAAAGATAATCGAAAGGGTTTTGTTCTCTAATGGAGGCATACAGGTGCTAAGCATTGCATTAGCCTTTCTTAGACGGGTATTGTGGATGCACTTCGATCTGAGCTAAAGAAATCAAATCATGTGCGCAACGGAAAAAAATAAAAAAGGTTGCCTTTTTTATGGGTGCCTGACGTCCATCGTATTCGGATTGGTCTTTTTTGTAGCGATGCCGTTGGTGCTTTATTATGCATTCAATGCAGCCGCAGGCAAATTAGTCGAGAATTACACCGATGAAGATCCCATCCAATTACCAGAGGTATTACTGGAGGAAGCTGAACTGTCGATGCTGAAACAACGCGTCGAGCGATTCAGAAAGGCCATTCAGACCAAAGAAGCTTCTCCACCACTCGAACTCACTACTGAAGAAATCAATGCACTTATCTTCCATGATGCCCAGCTTGAAAAGCTCAAAGGAAGGGCTTACTTGAAAATCGAGGGAAATGCCCTGCAGGGACAGGTCAGTATTCCCCTGGATGAATTGAATCTGAACTCGGATACCAGGCGATACGTTAACGGCTCGGGTAGTTTTAAAATATCGGTTCGGGAAGGCAAGCTGTCGGTGATCATCCAATCCATTGAAATCAAGGGCAAAACCTTGCCCGCTGCGGTTCAAAATGTAATTATTGGAGTGAATTTGTTTGAAAACGCGGAAATGGATCCGGAAACCACGAAGCTTCTTGATCATTTGAAAACGTTCGAAATACGGAACGGGAAGTTGTTCCTCGAACTCAACAAAAATCGCAAAGCCGAAATCGACGATGCATTGGATTTCAGTGGGGGGGGATGCGCTTTGACTGCTGGACTGAATCCAGAATCAATTAAGGCCTCAAGGCCGCTAATTTTTGACGTACCATTGCCGCTTGACTACCTTCGATGATTTGCCAGCAGGCGAGCCCATTGCCTACTAAATCGAATTGATCAAATGACCATTGAATCTGCTTCTCGCGCGTGATTTCAAAAATTTGAGGATTACCGGGACCCGCGTGGCAGTTCCCTACCATGAAATGACCATTCTCCAGCTCTTCCAGACACGTTGTCCACTTCAACTCAATATCTGTTTTTGGCACTTGCCCGTTGATTTCCCACACCACTTGTTTCTGCGGAGTAACTTCAAGGACACTGTTCCCCCCCCCCTGAAGCAATAAGCGTATTGCCATTGCTCAGTCGAATAGCACCGTAGACCCGTGTGTTGATTACATAATCCCAGACGACATTTCCAGAACGGTCATATTCTGTAACAACTCCCGGATTCTCAGAGCATACGAGGTAATTCCCATCAGGGGTCATTCTCAGAAGACGAGTCGATTGCGTCCCCCCTTTTTTGAGTGGAAATGAGTGAACCAACTTCCCTGCTTGATCCACTTCGAGGATGCGCCCTATTCCACTTTCAGCGATGATGGTGTGACCATTGGGGAGTCGCTTGAATGCATGCACGTCCACTCTTTTACCTTCATTCCCATTCATCGTCGCTGAGTCATACGTCCACACGACTTTTTTATCCAGTGTGATTTCAGTCAAGGTAGTCCATGTATCGTGGAAAAGAATATTCCCATTTTCAAGCAACTGCAGATCGTGATGCCCTGTATGGCCCTTGTTTGGTCCTGCCGTCTTGTGGGACCAGAGCAGTTCGCCCCGGGAATCACAAATCGCCAATATGTTCTTCCCATAGGATGCCCCGACGAGGACCAATCTTTCGGCTTGAGCAAAAGGAATTGAACATAACAAGGATAAGATAATGAACGCGGCCCCGTTGATTTTCATGGATATCAATATATATCAGGGTGACCTCAGGGATTCAGCCTTGAGATTTCAGTGACCTTGTTGTGTGCAATAGACCAGACAGGCGTGGCTAAACGTCGGTCTGGTCTTCAAATGAAGTTTAATGAAGCAGGGAAATCAGTTACTTCTTGGTCTTGGTTGCCGACCAGTTTCCTTTAGCCACTTCTTCGTTGAAATCATCGTAATATTTCCACTCGCCGACCAACTTCTGGGCAGCTGAGAGTTTCGCAGCTATTTTGACTGTGCCTCCGCCAAAAGGAATTTCCATTTTCAGCCCGTTCTTAAGCACTTTGACACGGTTGTAATTTGTTTCGCCATCGTCCGTGGAAGCCAGAGCAGAAAAACCCGAGCCTGATTTTTCAACGATCATAGCATGCTCCATGAGATCCTGGTCGGTTTCTGCCACAACATCCCACTTACCAGCAAAGACAGGTGGGAGAGAACGGACAGCTTTCCAATCATTGGACATCTGCTCAACCCCATCCTCAGAGCGAACAAACCATTTCCCCGATAAACTGCCGTCTTTCTGCAAATCTGCTTTGGCGCCTATGACTCCCTTGTTGCCATCTCTTTCAAAATCAAAAGCGATGGCTAATGTTTTACCATCCAGCTCAACGCGATCCATGTCCTGCTTGACCCCTTCTTCATTGACCATGCTTGCGGCCCACTTATCGCCATTTTTCCGAATGGTAAATACTGAATCACGTGATTCAAATTCATCAATGGAAGCGGACGCATCCCATTTGCCTGCGAGATTGACTGTGGCTTTGTGGTGATCGGCATGAAGAGTACTGCAAAAAACACAGAACACTCCGACTAGTGAGTAGATTAGTTTTTTCATGATTTGAAATATAGTTCACAAGCCAGGGGAAAAAGACCAGTAAAACCTGATAAAAAATCACGAACTGAAAATTCGCTTCTATTCAAAAGTTGCAGCGTTGCATGCCAGGTGAGGGTTTGGCAGGATGTCGAACATGGCACAATTGGAGAACAAGTATTCAGGACATGTTGAATTTTCACCTCATTTTAGGAAGAGGCATTCCATTCAATATGTAGTGTTCGATTTCGATGGCACTTTGTCTCTTGTCCGTGAAGGTTGGCCTGAGGTCATGCTCCCGATGTTCGTTGAGATGCTACCAGACAAAACGGGAGAGTCAGAAGAATCCGTCAAAAACATGCTGCTCGACGACATCATGAAATTGAACGGAAAACAAACTATCTACCAGATGATCCAACTTGCAGAGCGAATCAAGGAGCGAGGAGGATCTCCCAAAGAACCTCTTTGGTACAAGCACGAATACTTAAGGCGTCTGGATCTCCGCATTCAAAACCGCAAACAAGCAATCTTGTCAGGTGAAATAAAAGCCGATGAACATGTTGTCCACGGCGCTCGCCACATGCTTGATCTCCTGACCAGCAAGGGCCTCCCCGTTTATTTGGCCAGTGGGACTGACGAACCCTTTGTCAAGGAAGAAGCAAAGATCCTCGGGCTGGACCATTACTTCAAGGGGCACATTTATGGCGCCCTGGACGATTACAAATCTTTCTCAAAGAAAATGGTCATTGATCGAATTTTACGCGAAAACAACATTCCGGGTGAACGTCTTTTATCCTTTGGTGATGGATATGTGGAAATTGAAAACACAAAGGAAGTGGGTGGACTCGCTGTCGCAGTGGCCAGCGATGAAGCCAACAATGGAAGTGGCAATATCGATGAATGGAAACGAAAGCGTTTGATGGGTGTGGGTGCCGATGTGTTGATTCCTGATTATCGGGATATAGAGGTATTGATGCCACAGCTGACCGATCAACCAGCTTTTTGATACAATGCGGGAAAAGCTGACAGCGAGAAAGCCGGAAAGAGCAGGTTGACAAGAAGAGTTTACCTTAGCATATGAATAAAATTTTTGAACCTCCCTTTGATCGTTCGCGATTGAAGGTTTTCCCTATCGAGGAAAGAAAAAGCCTCACCAGCGTGGAAGATATTCTGGTGGATCCAGAGTCGAAATCAGGTGAGGTGAATCCTGATCTGGCTTCGCAAATAGACACCTGCGCTCAATCCATTCTAAAAGCACGGAATCGTGGAGCTTCGGTCATGCTCATCTATGGAGCTCATTTATTACGCAATGGTGCCGCACTGATCCTTGATGAAATGATGGCGCAAGATTGGCTGACACATCTTGCAACCAACGGTGCAGGCACCATTCACGATTTTGAATATGCTTTTCTGGGCCGATCCACTGAATCCGTGAGGGAAAACGTCGAAACCGGCACGTTTGGGGCATGGGATGAAACGGGACGTTCCATCATGCTGGCTCTGGCAGCGGGCGGACTGGAAAACAAAGGCTACGGATGCTCACTGGGTCAATTCATTACTCAAGATGGATGCGAACTTCCTTCTCCCGAAACGCTGAGGGAGGCTATCATCAAAGATCCAGCTTCCAGACAAGCAGCAGCACAAGCAGACTGCCTTCGATTGATGAGTCAGTTTCAACTCAAACCTGGGTTTCACGCGGTCAAAAACAGAAATAAAAAAGCATCCATCCTGGCAAATGCCTATGCACATGGAGTCCCTGTTTCTGTGCATCCTGGCATTGGATATGATATCATTACCAATCACCCTATGTTCAAAGGAAGCATCGTAGGGCGTGCAGCAGAATCAGATTTCGAACTCTTCTGCAAAGCAGTGGAGGGACTGGATCAAGGTTCTGTTTTATCTATTGGATCAGCGATCATGGGACCGCAGGTTTTTGAAAAGAGTTTGAGCTGCGTACACAACGTGAGGCGTCAAGAAGACCGCCAAAATGTCACAGGCCATTCCATTCATGTCGTGGACCTGCAGGATGGCGGCAAATGGGATTGGACAAAGGGTGAACCTCCCAAGAACAGCCCTGCCTATTACTTGAGGTTCTGTAAGAGTTACTCCCGTATGGGCGGAATCATGCATTATTTACAATGCGATAACGCCATATTTATACATCAACTTTACAAACGCTTGAAACAAGCATGAATCCAAATCGTATTAGCGAAATCCTTAATTGCTACGATCAATTAAAAATCGCGATCGTTGGGGATTTTTGTCTTGATCGATATTTTGAAATCGATCCATCACGTTCTGAAAAATCAATTGAAACAGGTCTGGAAGTTTATAATGTCACCAACGTGCGCACCCAGGCAGGTGCCGCAGGAACGGTATTGAACAATCTGGTTGCCCTTGGCATACCGGAAATTCACACGATCGGGTTTTGTGGTGAAGATGCCGAGGGTTGGTTATTGCGCAAGGCACTCCACAAGCTGAAAGGAGTCAACTCGGAATTTTTCTTCAGCTCCAGTCTGAGGCATACATTCACCTATTCAAAACCCCTCGTTTGTGAACTCAACAAGCCCCCTGTCGAGCTCAACCGTCTGGATCAAAAAAACTGGACTGCCACACCAGAAGAGATTTCCGGTCAAATATGCGAGGGCATTGAAAAACTGATTCACAAGGTCGATGCCTTCATTGTCATGGATCAGGTCGATATTGAAGAAACGGGAGTCATCACATCACAAATCCTTGAACGCTTGGGGCAGATCCAAGAACAAAACCCTGAAAAATTAATCATTGCTGACAGCCGACGAGGCCTTCAAAGCTATCCCAATCTAACTTATAAGATGAACGCCAATGAACTGGCTGCCTGGAAGGGGTGTTCAAAGATGTCTATCGACCAAGTGAAAAATGAATCATTTCAAATGGCACGGAAATCAGGACAGCCAGTCTTTGTTTCAATGGCCGATCAGGGAATCACTGGGGTAATTCCCAAGGGTGATCAAGCCCATGCAGCATCTCTTCCCTTGCGGGGGCCCATTGATATTGTAGGAGCCGGTGATTCAGTCACAGCAAATCTCTGCGCCAGCCTGGCAGCTGGAGCATCGCTTGACGAGGCGCTGCAACTTTCCATGCGTGCAGCCTCATGTGTTATCCACCAACTGGGAACCACAGGAACTGCCACAAGGAGGGATTTGCTGCAATTCGCTTGAATTGACAACTGAACGCGACGACAGATCTGGTATACTCTGCTCCATGAAGCGCCAGGGTAAAGTTAGCTTTCTTCTCTTTCCTGTGCTTCCTCTTCACTTAGAAAGTGGGTTTCCAGAAAAGAACTCAAATCGGCGGATTGCTGGAACAATTCATCTCTTAATTCGAGGACCGAATCGGGTCCATCCAAATCCCAGGGCTGGGAAAGAACCTCTTCCGTTCTCAGGAAGAGTGGGACATGAACATCAAGGTTACCCAGTTTGAGAAGAGTATTTGTCAGGGCGCTCACATGGACTTGAGCCTCCTGGACCGTCTTTTTGCATTTCGAAAGACTCCAATTCCCTGTTTTCAGGTGCTTGAGGACACCGCATTCAAAGGATGCACACATGTTGGGTCTTTTGTCGTAAACTTTGCAATGATGGCTTTCATCAAGGCAATGACAGGGTTGAATCAAGAAGTTTTGGTTGTCATGCTGTTCGAGCTCGACACCACAGTTGACGACGCGATCCAGCTCCTGCTTGTCTTCGATCCGGACATCAATGAATAACACACCAGAACAGCAGAACCCACAATCAGTACATAGCTGTTTGGCCGCTTCAGCGTTGGTCGTTTCCTTCATCGGAAGGACTATTCTGAGTAAACAGGCTCGAGGAGCGGATTGACCTCAGAGTCCGATTCCACCACATCTACATCAATCGAGTGGCGGTCAAAGACGGAACCTTCACTTAGGGAGAGTTGGGACAATGCCTTGTTGTATTCAGCAAGAGCATTGATTTCGCTCGAGCGCGCAGCGGTAAGGTCACGCTGCAGCTGTAAAACAATGAAACTTGTACTTTTACCAACCTCGAGTTTCTTCTGTTCTGCATCAAGTGCAGCTTCACTAAATTCACGTTCCTGCCGAGTTGCCTCGACACGTTGAAGGTTGATTTTGGTTAGTGAAACAGCGTTCTCGATGTCGACCATGATTTGCTGCTCAGACCGCTTGAAGGTTAATTTAAGTTGCTCTGCCTGTGCTTTAGCAGATTTGAAATTGTAGCGCTCCTGACGTCTCGTGAGCGGAACGCTTAATTCTGCTCCGACGGACCAGACGGGGTTGTCACGTCCAGTGAGTTGATCAAAAACGTCGCTGTAGCTTCCATTACGCGATTGAGCCGCATAACCGATACTTCCAACCAGGTCTAATTGGGGAAAGAGCTGATTCCGTCGAAATTTCACAAGGATCCCCTGATTCTCCATACCTTTGCGGGATTGAAGGAGATCGGGCCTTTGAGTCAGGCCTTTGTGCCAGCTATCCTGCAAGTCTGTCACGACAGGAACAGCTCTCAGCCCTTCAGAGGGTTGAATAGAAACGGAGGCCCAATCGGAGTATTCCTGGCTGAGTAAGTTTTTCAAAGCATTCTGACGAACAATAAGTGTACGTCTGGCACCCAGTAAATCAGCTCGCCGAGCAGCAACTTGTGATTGAGCCTGCTTTTCGTCAAGAGGAGCCATGGTGCCAATTTCCACTCTCTTTTTGTTTTCGGCAAGAAGACGGTCGGCTAATTGCACAGCTTTTTCCTGGACCTTGACATTTTCCAGAGCAGCGATCAGGTCGTAGTAGGCAAGCTCTACCTGGGTCAGGACATTCATCATCTGCCATTGCAATGCCAACTCTGATTGGGTCAGGCGGTTTTTGGAGAGTTTGATATTGTATCTTGCTCCATCAATCCAGAGATTTTTCAAAAGTGGTTGACGCAGTTGAGAAAAAGCGGAGTTACCAGAAAACTGATTGAATGAAAACCCCAGGTTATTGACTTCAGTCTCGGAAACAAAGGTTTGAAAAGAATACTGGGTACCCGTGGGAAGTTGGCCTGAAATCCCAGTGCTGAAAGAGTCTGTCTCACTGGACGACCCGGGGATGTTACCGATGGTTGGGTCAAACCTTCCTGGCTCCTGCCGATTTTGCTGGCGATAGGAAAAGAAGAAACTTGGATCATAGGCACCTTGCGAGATCCTCAGATCATAGAGGGAAAGTTCCGGGTTTACCCTTTCGATCTGGACAGTCAGGTTATTTTCGAGAGCCGTTTCAAAGCATTCCTGCAAGGACAGGGCGCGCACCTGGCTCTGGGCATGCACCTGAACAGCAAAGTTTGACAAGCAACATACCAGCACCGCACATGCGAGCCGGATAACATTTGTTTCTTTTAGATTTCTCATCTCTTTATTTCCCTCAAAGCGTCTTGAAAAGGACTATGCAAAATTGTCAGTGATACTCAAACAGATTTGGCTACCGATTCCTGACTTGATATCAATGAATATTATTCAAAGATATTCCTGAATAGGTTTTACTTGGTATCCATTTTTCTTGAGCGCTGCGATCGCCGAAGCGGCGGCCTTGGCACTGCTGAGTGTCGTCATGATGGGCACCCGACTGTAGACCGCAGTCGTACGAATCTTCACTTCATCGGCACGCGGAGCCTGCCCTGAAGGTGTATTGATTACCAATTGAATTTCACCATTCTTGAGTAGATCCAGCGAGTTGGGTCGACCTTCGGCTAATTTGCGAACCTCGCGCACCTCCATACCTGCTTCCTGAATCACCCTGGCGGTCCCTTCGGTGCAGATCAGTTCAAATCCAAGATCAGAAAACTGCTTTGCCAGGTCTGCAATCTGGGACTTGTCTGATTTGTTAACACTGATGAACACTTTCCCCTCAAGCGGCAGAGGCGAGTTGGCTGCCATTTGAGATTTGGCATAAGCCGTCCCCAGATCAGCATCCAGCCCCATGACTTCCCCGGTGGATTTCATTTCGGGCGAAAGCAGGATATCTTGCCCCTGAAAGCGGTTGAATGGGAATACGGATTCCTTGATTGCCCAGTAATCCGGCCAAATTTCCTCAGTAAAGCTCAAATCGATGAGCTTGGCACCTGCCATCACTCTGGCCGCCATCTTGGCTAAGGGAACCCCAATGGTTTTACTCGTAAAAGGCACTGTGCGGGAAGCTCGAGGATTGACCTCCAGCACATAAACAACCCCATCCTTGACCGCATACTGAACATTCATCAGTCCTATCACTCGCAATTCCCTGGCCATGGCGTGCGTGTAGGAACGAATCGTTTCGATGGTTTCTTTGCTGAGTGTGTGGGGAGGCAGCACCATCGCGGCATCGCCGCTGTGAACACCGGCAAACTCAATGTGCTCCAACATACCACCAATGACGATGGTTCCCTCCTCCGGATTATCGAAATGCCCCACGTCGCATATGCAATCCACGTCCACTTCAGTAGCATCTTCTAAAAATTTATCTACCAAAACAGGCCGTTCCGGCGAAGCTTCAACGGCGTAGCGCATGTATTCCCGCAATTCGGAATCAGAATAAACAATCTGCATCGCCCGCCCACCAAGCACGAAGCTCGGGCGAACCAACACAGGATACCCTACTTTCTTGGAAGCAGCCAAGGCTTCCTCTTCGTTCACCGCCAGCCCATTTTCTGGTTGAGGTATATCCAACTTTGTGAGCATGGCCGCAAATAATTTACGATCTTCGGCTATTTCAATGCTGCGCGGAGAGGTGCCAATAATGTTAACGCCATTATCCTGCAGACCAATCGCAAGGTTCAAGGGCGTTTGCCCTCCAAATTGGACAATGGCTCCCCAGCATTTTTCGCGATGATAAATGTTGAGCACATCCTCAAGAGTCAGAGGTTCGAAAAAAAGTTTATCGCTCGTGTCGTAATCAGTAGAAACCGTCTCGGGATTGGAGTTAACCATGATGGTTTCAATCCCTGTCTCTTTCAGGGCGAATGAGGCATGCACGCAGCAGTAATCAAACTCAATTCCCTGACCGATTCGGTTGGGACCTCCGCCAAGGATCATGACTTTCCGCGTCTCTGAAGCCCGAATTTCGTCATCACCACGATCGTAGGAAGAGTAATAATAAGGTGTGTAAGCCTCAAATTCGGCAGCACATGTATCTACCAGTCGGTAGCTTGGTGATAAATCGTTTTGATGGCGAAATTCGCGAATTTCCTGCTCGGATTTACCAGCAAGATTCGCAATTTGCTTGTCTGAAAACCCGAAGGATTTGGCTTTGGTGATTGTTTCTAAGTTCATGCTTTTGTTCGGTCACCCGTTCGGAGGATCAGTTAAAGCCACGAGCGAGATGAAAGCAAGCATTGGGCTGCACTCCATTCAAAAAAATCTAACCTGCATCATGCTGGACAAAGTTGATATTGAACGTCCCACAGCACTGTCCGGGGCAACCCCTTAGTTCGACTCAACTTGGTTTTGATTCACATGGGATCTTTTGAGCCTCTTCACGTCAGGAAGCATTCCAGACGAGTTGGCCATCTTTGGCGTCAATATGGATTTTGGCGCCAGATTGAATTCCTCCGTCCAGCAACCGCATGGCCATGGGGTCAAGAATATGCTCCTGAATGGCTCTTTTGAGTGGCCGCGCACCAAATTGAGGATCGAACCCTTCTTTACCCAGCATCCTTTTGGCAGCATCTGTTAACTGCAGAGTCAGCTTTTGTTGTTCTAATCGCTTGGAAAGGGTCTGGAGTTGAATATCTACAATCACCAAAAGGTCCTCTTCGCTCAGGCTGTGAAATACGATGACGTCATCCAGCCGGTTCAAAAACTCAGGCCTGAAATAGCGCTTCATTTCCTCCTGGATATGACGCTCCATTTCTGCCTGATCATCCTCACCTTTCTTTCCTTTGGTATAAAAATCCTGAATCAAAGGGGAGCCTATGTTACTCGTCAGGATGATGACCGTGTTCTTGAAATCAACTTTGCGCCCCTGTCCGTCAGTCAACTGTCCATCATCCAGAACCTGCAGAAGGATGTTGAAGACATCCGGATGTGCCTTTTCTATTTCGTCAAACAAAACCACCGAATAGGGCTTTCGGCGAACAGTCTCTGTCAATTGCCCGCCTTCTTCGAAACCAACATAACCGGGAGGCGCACCAATAAGCCGGGCCACAGCATGTTTCTCCATGTATTCGGTCATGTCAATGCGCACCATCGACTGCTCATCATCAAATAAAAATTCAGCAAGTGCTCGGGCCATTTCTGTTTTGCCCACCCCGGTAGGCCCGAGAAAAACAAATGATCCCACTGGCCGGTTGGGATCCTGCAGCCCGCTGCGTGCTCGGCGCACGGCATTGGCCACTGCTTCCACTGCTTGATGCTGCCCAACCACACGTTGATGAAGCCTGGTTTCCATTTGCACCAGTTTTTGCCGATCGGATTCAAGCATTTTCGATACAGGCACCCCCGTCCAGGAGGCAACTACCTGAGCGATGTCTTCCTCCCTCACCTCCTCGTTCAGTATGCGGTTTTGGGCGTGCTGCTCCTTCAAGGCTTTCTCAGCGGATAGCAACTGAGCCTCAAGCTTTGGAATAGTACCATATTTAATTTGTGAGGCTCCGTTGAGATCTCCTTCACGCTCGGCACGTTCCATTTCCAAACGGGCTTCCTCCAACTTGCTGTTGATCACACTCGTCGCATTGATGGCAGCCTTTTCATTTTGCCATTGGGCCTTCAGTTCAGAGGAAGATTCCTTAAAATCAGCCAATTCCTTTTCCAATTTGGCAAGGCGATCTCGGGAAGCCCCGTCCCTCTCCTTCCTGAGAGCCCTCTGTTCGATCTCAAGTTGCATGATCTGGCGCTCCAGTTGGTCGATCTCAGTGGGCATCGAATCCAGCTCAATCCTCAATCTCGAAGCTGCTTCATCCATTAAGTCGACAGCTTTATCCGGTAAAAAGCGATCGGCGATGTAGCGATTGGACAGGGTTGCTGCAGAAACGAGGGCAGCATCCTGTATACGAATACCATGATGGTTCTCATAGCGTTCTTTCAACCCACGCAGAATAGCAATGGTTGCCTCGACCGATGGTTCCTGCACTGAAACTGGCTGAAATCGGCGTTCCAGTGCGGGATCCTTTTCGATATATTTACGGTATTCGTCCAGAGTGGTCGCACCGATGCATCGCAATTCGCCGCGAGCCAACTGAGGTTTCAGCATATTGGCGGCATCAGCAGAGCCTTCTGTTTTACCTGCGCCGACGATGGTGTGAAGTTCATCAATGAAGAGAATGATTTTGCCATCGCTGCCTGTGATTTCCTTGAGAAACGCTTTGAGTCGATCCTCGAATTCACCCCGATATTTAGCGCCAGCGATCATGGCCCCGATATCCATGGCCACGAGTTTCTTGTTTTTCAGCGAGTCGGGTACATCTCCACTGATAATGCGCCGCGCCAGCCCTTCAACAATAGCGGTTTTACCGACACCTGGTTCACCGATGAGAACTGGATTATTCTTGGTTCGTCGGCTTAAAACCTGCATTACCCGACGGATTTCTTCGTCTCGCCCAATCACTGGATCAATTTTCCCAGACCTTGCGAGCGCAGTCAGGTCCTTGCCGTATTTTTCCAGAGCCTTGAACTTATCTTCCGGGCTTTGATCCGTGACACGCTGATTTCCCCTCAGCTCCATCAAAGCCTTGAGAAGCTTGTCTCTATTAACACCCTCACGTTGAAAGACCTTCGCCAGAGCGGAACTACTCTCCTGAGCAATTCCAAGTAACAGATGCTCTGTGCTGGTGTATTCGTCCTTGAGTCGCTTGGTTTCAGATTCTGCCTTAGTGAAGGCTTTGCGCAGAGCCTGGCTGAGATATTGATCGGTGCCCCCCGTTACTCTGGCACGTTGCTTCAGTATTGCATGGATGGCCTCTTCCAGTACAGGCACTTGAACGCCTAGTTTTTGAAGGACTGATTGGACAAGGCTGTCTTCCTGATCAAGCAATGCCGTCAATAAATGCTCGCAGTCAATCTCCTGATGTTCTTTCTCCTTTGCCAGGGTTTGCATAGTTTGAACTGCTTCCTGGGCTTTGATGGTAAATTTATCAAGCTGCATATGTCGTCTTTCGTATGCTTTGATGTTAGCTAAGGATGAAAAATTGAGGTATCTTTTTTACGATTTTCCTCTCCTACGTCTCATTTAGAATTTAAAACGTTCATACTTTGCAAGAAAGGAGATTTTTGAATATTTCCGCAATCATCAGTGACGGCTTACGGCAATTGAATTCCAGCTCCCATCATGGCAAGCTCCGTCTCCGGTCCGAGCACTCAAACCTGAATCTGGTTGGGTAACAAAGAATGGAATGAATCACATATATCTCATTGAGGATTTGGGATTGATACTCATGGCAGCGAGTCTGATGATGCTCTTGACGCGTCAACTCAAGACACCTGCGATTGTCAATTACTTGCTTGCCGGCCTGGCAATTGGACCCGCCATGGGCCTGATTCAAGAAACATCACATCTGGATTACATTTCTGAAACGGGCATCGTATTGCTTCTGTTCCTTGTTGGCATTGAATTGAACATTGGCCAATTCAAGAAAGCGGGAAAAGAGGTCCTCTGGACGGGATTCTGGCAAATGTCTTTAACCTGCATCGCAGTATTCGGATTGGCGTTCAGCTTTCAACACCCTCTTCAAACCTCCATCATCTTGGGACTTGCATTCATGTTCAGCAGCACGGTGGTGGTCGTCAAGCTCCTTCAGGAGGACCGAAGCATGCGGGCATTTCATGGCCGTGTTTCTATAGGTGTCTTATTATTGCAGGATGTCGCGGCTTTGGCTGCCATTACTCTGGTATCCAGTCTGGGTGGCAGTGCAGAATCCCTGGATACTTCCATGACCACTGTTTTACTGACTTCAGTTGGAGGTATGGGAATATTGATCGGATTCACCTGGATTGCATCCAGATACATCGTGAATCCAGCTCTCAATTGGTCTCTTCCTATTCCGGGGATGATGTTTATCTGGAGCCTCGGCTGGTGCTTTCTTTTCGTAGCGCTCGCCCACGGGTTTGGTTTATCACATGAGATAGGGGCATTCCTGGCGGGCTTGAGTCTTGCACAGTCACGTTTTTCGTCAGAATTAAGACGTCGAGTGCATCCCTTGATGAATTTCTTTGTCGTCATTTTCTTCGTCGTGCTTGGCATTGGAATAAAATTCAACCTTTCAGCGACCATGTGGCTGCAGGTATTCACACTCTCGGCGTGTGTCATGTTGCTGAAATGCCTGATTATAATCGGGGTACTCTGGAAAATGGGACGGCGTAAGGAAGGCTCCATTTTGGTGGGTATGCACCTGGCGCAGATTAGTGAGTTTTCTCTGATCCTGATCGCTCTTGCGGGGAGAAAAGGACTCGTGACGCAAGAAATCCAGACCATGGTTGCATGGACGGGAATCATCACCATCGCCGTCTCTTCGTATGGAGTCTTTTTTCGTAAGACCATTTTGCATTGGATACAAAATAATCATCGCTTGTGCGAACTGTTCCAATGGACCGAACCGGAGTCAAAAAGCCTTTCATCTTCGGGGGAAACAACGAAAACCATTCTGGTCATCGGCATGAACGCCATGGGCCGTGACATTGTGAAGCAACTTGCAAGCAGAGGTGAAATGGTGACCGCTATTGATTCTGATCCGGTGAAATTAAAGAATCTCCCCTGCAACACGCTGCACGGCAATATTCATGATTGGGATTTATTGGACTCCGCTGGTTTTTCTGAGGCAAAAATGGTTGTTTCAGCGCTGCAAATTGAAGAAGCCAACCAGCTGTTGGCGTTTAGATCCCATGCTGCAGACATCCCATGCTGTGTCATGGCTCCAGACACACTCGTCATGCCAGCGCTTCTCGAACTGGATGTGAGTTATTTCATGACTCCCTTTGCAGATGGAATCAAGCGTCAAAAAGCGGAACTTTCAAAAAGAGGTTTACTGGATAAATGACAGAGTTACTTCTCTTATTATTCATCGCCGCTATCGGTTTGGGGCTTGCCCGCAAACTGAAACTTCCTGCCATTCCGTTCTGGATATCAGGCGGCTTGATTGCTGGGCAATTGGACTGGTCCGTAAAAACGACTCATTTGGAGCAACTGCTGGAAATAGGATTGATCTTCCTTGTGTTCGCCTCAGGAATGGAGCTCAACCCAAGTCGATTCAAACATCAATGGTCCATTGTCTGGCGAGTAAGCCTCCTCCAATTTAGCATTCTTGTAGGTATTGGGTGGCTTGTTGCATTCGGTTTGGGGTTTACGCCGCGAGAGGCTTGCTATCCAGCTGTCGCCATGGGGACAAGTTCGACACTGCTTGCGATTCGACTCCTGATTCAAGGACGCAAGATGTATGAGCCCTTTGCTCGCATGGTGATTGGTGTGTTGTTGATCCAAGACCTGTTGATGATTTTGCTGGTGGTCATTCTGGTCAAATCCAACCTTGGTTTGCTGGCAACCATCAAGGGCTTAGGTGGCACGATTGTCCTGGGAACAATCGCTTGGTTCGTTCGCCAATATTTCTGGACCTTTTTTCTACGGAAATTTGATTCGGATGAGGAATCATTTTTATTGATCTTACTGTCCACCATGTTTCTTTTTGTCAGTGCTTCTTTTTACTTCGATTTACCCTTGATCGTAGGCGCCTTTTTTGGAGGCTTGAGTCTGAGCTCTTTCCCTATTCAAGGGTTGGCAAAAGGAGTCATGACGTCACTTTCAGATTTTTTCTTTGCGTTGTTTTTTACCGCGCTGGGGCTCTATGCAGGTATCCCACTATCCATCTATTACTGGCTGCAAGCCGCCGTTTTTGCAGGGATTGTTGTTATTATGACACCGATTCTGGTGGCACTCATCGCTGAACGCGCAGGTTTGACAGCGCGTCATGCCATTGAAGGAGGAATATTACTGGCCCAGACGAGTGAATTCGCCCTGGTGCTGGGGCTTGCCGGTCACCTGTCAGAAAGCGGCCTTCCCGTTGAACGGATCAGCCAAATCGCGCTTCTTTCGGTCATGACAATGACCATCACTCCTATACTGTCCAATGATCGAGTCACACATTGGCTGCTCAGATTTCATCCCTTCAGAAATCGCCACGCTGTGAATTCTGATTGGAAAAATCATGTCCTTGTCCTGGGTTTCGGAAGTGCGGGTGATTATGTGATTCAACCCTTCATTGAAAGAGGCGATCTGGTGGTGGTGGTTGATGAAGATCCTGCTGTAGTCGCAAAGTTGCAAGCCAAGGGAAAAGTCACCGCCATCCGCGGCGACGGAGCCGACAGGGCCTTACTGGACCAATTGCACGCTCGCAAATCACGCGTGATTCTTGCTTCAATGCGCCGCACAGAGGAAGCCGCTGGAGTGCTCAAATATGTGGACGGAGCTGCACCTGTCTTTGCTCGAGTTTTCGAGCCAGAGGATGGAGAACGTATTGAAAGCCTTGGCGGAATTCCCATTTTGAATTCAATGGCCAGCTCCGAAGCTTTCATGAGCTGGTACAAGACGATCGGTCAGGATATCTGTAATTCCAAAAAGTGAGATCCCAAACGCGCTGCTTCTACCACTTTACTGTTGACTCATAAAACGTTGGGTAAAATGATTCGTGGGGGTCCACTACGTCACAGTCAACCAAGACGCGCTGCTCGTTTCTAAGGCAAAACATCATGCCTCTGATAGCAATAAACTGAACAGTTTTGGAAGCCACTTCGAAGGAGTTCTCATCACCAAGCTCCTGGGCCTATGAACATTGAACAATCCAAAATGTCAGTGTAAGCTTAAGAGGGTACACTGTTGTTGATCACGCCGAAAAGTTCTGTACTTTTTCTGGCACCTGTATTCGTTTGCATTGGATGGTCAACAGTTTTCAAACGCTTGACTCAATCTGTAATCAATTAATGGATCCGTGGAGGGTGAGATAAGAGGTCGTTTACTTCCCTTCAGCTGTCATGCTGGAGTTGTTGGAGCGTCTTGAAAAATATCTTCAATCGACAAATCAAACAATCGAGCAACCTTGAAAGCCAAAGGTAAACTGGGATCAAATTTTCCTTTTTCTATCGCATTAACCGTTTGCCTTGAAACACCCAATTGATCAGCCAAATTAGCCTGAGTCCAATCTCGTTCTGCACGAAGTAATTTCAAACGATTTTTCATTGGTATTTCCTATTACCTAGGACAGTTCCAACAACATAGGTGAGACTCATCAAAATAAGAAGATGAGGTATTTCCGGTTCAAAAGGTATGAGCTTAATGTCCTCAAGCATTTCGTAGCTGGAGCCGAGCACTAATCCAATCCCTAGGCTTAATGCCATCGCATCGAGTTGAATCTTTCTCTGTAATTCATCCAGCCCTTGTAAATATTGTTTAAACACCCTAATCATTCCTAAACCTAGGCCGATGTGAATCAGAACAGCGATAATGGTGAGCCATGTATTGAAGTTCCAAAGATTTTTCGGGCCAAAACCAACCCCAGCAGTTGCCAAAACCCAAATTACGGACCAAAAGAAAAGGCGTTTTGTATTTTTCTTAGTTTGTGCCGTCGAATCACACATATCTGTTATTATTTCTTTATTCATGGCTTTTTATCCTAAAGAGAACACAGATCAATTTAAGGTCCATACACTGAATGTAAAGTTTGTTTTACATATAGTTAAGCTCACTTGATATTTTGCTATAGATTCGGTAGTAGACTTTTCAGGTATTAGATGGGATTTACCCCTGCTCTACTATCGACAGCAGACTAAAGATTACGCCTATTTCACTAGAAAGGGGCGTATTCTTTAATTTGAAGAGCCTTGAATTTCTTAGCGACCAGACAGGCGTTGTGCTCGCTTATAAAAGCTGAGTCTTTGGCCACTTTATTTTTGTTCTGCTCTCGATTCTTTAAGAGGTTCGAGAGACGACTGCCACATCCGGATAGTTTTCGATGCCATCTGACGCAAGTGCTTTGCGTTGTCTGAACCGAGACGATTAAAACCTCGAATAGGCAGTTTTTCAGGGTTTCGTGATAACGGATCGGCAGATGAAATGATTGATTCAATGACTATTAGGGACAGATACATCCCAGCAAAACTTGGATGCTCTCTGTCTTCGCTGAACATGTCCAGATCCGGCTTTAAAGTTCTGGAACGACTCCAAGCGAGTCCAACGGGTGCAACATCCACGTTCAGTTCGCGACTCATGTCTTTGTGGGCTTTCGCTATCTCATGCATTGAGATCCATCCAAGCCTGTCGTATTCCCATGCCATGAACAATATGGGGCGTGCTCCCACTTCGCGCACAGCTTTGACAAACATGCGCGAATAGGTCCGAAAGGAATCGATTGTAGTTTCAGGGATGTCCTCCTGCAAGACGACTACGTCCCAACCTCCTTTTGCAATAACCTCTGAAGCTTTGGTTTCCTTCCACATGACTTCAAGTGAAGCCCCCCCTTTGACTACACGGGAAGTCCTGTAGCCCAGTTTAGGATCCATGGAGTCGGATAGGATTTTTAATTGTTCCCAAAGGCCTTCATGCCAGTAGGTAAAACTATTTCCAATGAATAAGACACGTGTAGGCTTTCTGGCGGAGACTTTCTTAGTCTCAACATTGACTTGAGTAGTCTCACAACCAACCAGCACCACGGCTGCAATTGTGATGAGCAGGAGGTGATTCATGTTGCCCAAAGCTCAGCTTTGTTGATTTTTATCGCCATAATAGTAATCTACGCCGACGGTGAATTGAATGCTCATGCGGATCAAAGGCAGGCACTGCAAGGTCTGAAAACCCGTTGGTTTTTTTCAGGGCGCGGCAGTTCGCGTTAGATCAATGAACAATCTGTCGGTTTGCACTATGTTACCAAGTGAAAAAAACTTTTTGCAACAATGCAGGCGTCATACCCCTTGGTTCAGGCTGGCGGCGTTGTTTGACTTTCAATCTCGGGAGGTGATTCTTCGTTGGATTCAGGTGCGTGTTCCTGAATGAAGTAGCTTAGATTTTCGAGTTCGATCGCAAGATTGACGTTATTGACAGTCACCCCATCAGGAACGTGGAGCACCATGGGCGCAAAATTCAACACCCCGGTAATTCCCGTCTGAATAAGACTGTTTACCGTAGATTGCGCGGCTTCAATGGGAACACACAAAATGGCCATACGAACCTGATGCTTTGATACAATGGCAGGCAGTTCATCCATTGAACGAACAGGTATTGTCCATTTCACACAGGCAGTCACCACATTGGGATCAGCATCAAATGCAGAAACAATTTCAAAACCCTCCCGTTCGAATCCGCGATAGGAAATCAATGCTTTTCCCAAATTACCAACACCAATGAGCACTACCGGCTGCAGGGTATTCGTTCCAAGAACTTCAGCGATCATGTCTGTCAGCTGATTGACATCATAACCAAGACCTCGTGTACCGAATTGCCCAAAGTAGGTAAGGTCCTTTCGAAGTTGGGTAGGCTTGACTCCAGCAGCACTTGAGAGCGCTTGACTGGAAACGGTTTCAAGCCCATTGGCCTTGAGCCGCATCAGACAACGCATATAAACAGACAGTCGATAAACTGCCTGACGCGGTATTTCACCTTTGAGTGTTCTTTTCACTAGGACAAATGTTGAACTAAATAATTAGGCAGGACAAAAGTGCGTGCATCCTGATCGATCATTCCAATGGAATAGATGCATCACGTGAGTCCTCTCAGGGGTATGATTAGACTTCCGGTCATGCCAAGTGATGTCAAGACACAAGAGCAAATACCTTATCGCAAAAGCGAACAGGCCCCTGTCAGTATACTCTCGGTAGAAAAGAAATGTGTAACAACACTTTGAATTGAACACATGGTCTAGAGTCGCCTCGGATTAAAGGGAGTCACCGGAGTTGTCGGACTGGCTTTCTGATGAAGCATTTGCTGCAAGCCACGAATGAGTGTGTTCATTTTCTTATCAGGCTGAACAGCCAAATTGGTAAATTCAGCAGGGTCCGATTGGTAGTCATAGAGTTCATTACCAAATCGCCCCCCTTCTCCCCATTCAGTATAACGCCAACGGTGCGTGCGTATACTGATACCCATCACTGGTTGATCAAGTCGGTCATCAGCTGGGCGCAATATCTGAGTTACGGCATTGCCCTTCCATTCCAGGGAAGGGTTTTTCAACAATGGAACCAGTGTGCGCCCGGATAACTTCTGATCATGCTTGAGTTTCACCAGGTCAACCAGGGTGGGAAATATGTCAACGAATTCTACAATCCGGTGACAGGGCCTCCCATTTCCTGAAAGCTCTGGAGCACGAATGATTAAGGGCGCTTTCGCTGATTTTTCAAACAAGGTTCGTTTCTGCCAGATTCCTCCATGTTCACCCAGGTGATAACCATGGTCACTCCAGAGAACGACAATGGTCTCATCTTCAATCTGGAGCCTTTCGAGTGCCTCCATCAATCTACCGACTTGTGCATCAACGAACGAAACACATGCGTAGTAAGCCTGAACCGCTTTTCTCAATGTTAATTCATCCAGACCATAGTTTGGAACAGGGCAATTATGAGCAAAGGCGGGTATGGGAATATCGAGTCGATCGCCTGCAGGTGAATATGGTAGTCGTATCTCCTCCAGAGGATATAAATCAAAATACTTTCTGGGGGCAACAAAGGGTGTGTGAGGTCTGAAAAACCCCACCCCAAGAAAAAATGGTTGATCCTTGTGGTTTTCCATATACCGGATGGCTTCACTGGCCACCATCCCATCGGTTTGTTCTTCATCCTTTCCTTCGGCCGAAAGCCAGCTCAGGGCCGCGCTAATTTCGCGATGGGGTTCCGCATTGAAGATCAACTCTTCCTCTGACTTGTCACGACCGCTCGGATTGAAAACCTCCTGCCAGCTTGAGGGATCATCATGCCCACTCGTTCCGATGCTTGCAGGAACGTTGTAATGATAAATTTTCCCTGAACGCGCAGCTCTCCATCCATTTTTCAGAAAGGCCTGCGGCAGGGTGAGTACGTCAGGCATCGAATCCCGAAAATGGCGATCCAAATCATAGACCTTGATTTCATCCGGACGCCTGCCAGTCATCACGGAAGCACGTGTTGGATTGCACAAGGGCAATTGATTGTAGGCGCGCGTAAACATCACACCAGATGAAGCCAGGGCATCGATATGTGGCGTATGCGCCAACAGATCACCATAACATCCCAGTGTGTCAGTGAGGTCGTCGACTGCGATAAAAAGAACATGCTTCCTCTCAAGCGCATTGCCTTGCAGGAAACCAAAGCAGAGAAACAGAACAAGCGTCATGGAGGCCCAGTCGCAGAATGGGATGACTGAAACGCTTGATTTGGGTTTTCGAAAGATGCTGTGATTCATTTTCATCAGAGAACGCTCCCATCCGGGACTGTTAAGGCTGAAGTGCCTGCCATTCATGCTCACCAGCAGCGGATTTCTGATATTCCATGAGCACTTTCCACCCACTCGCTTTTTTCACAAGGAGTGCTTCAAAGTGAATCCAGTCAACAGTCGTTTCCTGATTTTTTTTAGTTTCGTAGCGAAAAATACCGCGTTCATGAGCGGTGGTCGCATCCCCCATACGGTGACTGAATTTAAAGTCAACCGAAGCTTGCATGGCGCCGGATTGAGTATCCTCAAATCCTTTTTCCCAGCGAACAAGTGCATGCGCCAATGGGTAGCTCGTGCTCGAAGAACCGGAGACCAGGACACCTTCGCCATGACAGGTAGCGGCGTAGCCCTCAAAATCTCCCTCCTGAACCGTAATTGAAACTTCCTGCCAAAAACGATCCAGCTCTTGCTCCCGTTTCAAGTCCAATCGAACATTCGCCGGTGCTTGGCCTTGCCTTGCCCATCGACCCCATACTCTCAGGAATTCCGGTATAATCAGAGACCTGTCACCATTGGTATCCAATTGATCAAACACTTCTGTCGTTGAGAATTCTGATGGACCCAGGTCAGTATGGGCCTGAAATTCGCTCCAAGTGACGGCCATGTCCCGGTCCTCGTCCATACTCAGCAAAATACCTTTGGCTTCATCGGTGATAGCACGGTTCAACACATATTCAGCCCGTGAAACCTTGGCATCCCCATTCTCATCAGCTGCCTGAAAAATTCCACGTCTAGCTTGAGGCGTAAGGTAAGCTCCTTTTTCGATGTATTCAGCGGTTGAATGATGACCATCGTGATCCACGTCGATGCGATCAAAATGCCGCAGATAAGCCAGATGTTGTTCGAGGCTCAAACCAGCTTCCATCCGTGCCCCCAGACGCTTCAGTATCAGACCCGAGGAAGGTCCCGATGGATCAGCGACATGATTGGGTGATTGAGCGACTGCCAGGTGATGACCAGTGACTGCGAAGCAACAGGCCAACATGTATGATAAATAGCATTGTTTCATATGGTGTACTGAGGAAGCTTACTGAGTCTTTACAATTGTTTTCAATGACATGGTAACCTTGAGATGGAGCATGATAAATGTGGTATCATGGATCGGGTGAATAGCTCCCCAGAGAACAACGGCTGATGCTTCAACTTAAAAGACACTCATTGACTCAGGGTAATGGGCGCTACAAGGTCGATTTATTTCATGGGCTTACCATTATCTACTGGTGTTTTCTGATGCTCCAAAGTTTTCAATCGCTGGCGTTCTGCTGTTTTGGCAAAGGGGTAGTAAATAGCCATGCACATGGGAATCGAGACCGCTCCCCAAAGAGCAGCTCGCCAATCGCCTCCGGAGACAAGAAAGTGCCCAATCACCGGTGGCGTTGTCCAGGGCACATGAATCACCGGTTTACTGATCATACCGAAGTCCATGAGCAAGTATGTAATCGTTGTTAACGACATGGCACTAAATATATAGGGAATCATGAACACAGGATTCAAAACAATCGGAAACCCAAAGAAAATAGGCTCGTTGATTTGAAAAATTTGCGTAGGCAATGAAACGCGGCTGATTTGGCGATAGCCCGCATCTTTTGAATTAACCATCACCAGGGCCAAAGCAATGGTTGCTCCGGTGCCTCCTACATTCACGAAACTTGTAATGAACCCGAGGGCGGTGATGTAAGGAAGTGGCTCATCGGCCTGAGCTGCTTCCACATTGGCAGCCAGAAACATCAGGAAAATGGGGGCGACCACTGCGTCGAGTGTGTTGTCTCCATTGATTCCAATCGACCACAGCATGGTCAGCAAAAAGGTGAAAATCAGGATTCCCGGCAGAGTATTCAAGGCAACGAGCAAAGGCGAAAAGACGGTTTGCAGCGTTTGATTGATATCCACATCCATGACGAACCGAAGGACGAAGAATCCAACCATCAAACAAAGCATCGGAACAAGACTTAGAAAGGATTCGTAAACCACTTCAGGGACACTTTTGGGCAATTTGATCACGAGGTTATAATCATTGAGCGCTTTCTGTACACGCACAGAAACCAGCGCCACCAGTATGGCTGTGAACAACCCCCCCGAAGCCAGGCCGTCCATATTGAGAACCAATGCTCCGAGCTCACCATCGATAGCCTCACCACGCTGCAATTGCACCATGAGAAAAATGAGCGTTGCCATACTCGCACTCACGTGGGCTTCCAGCTTTAAGTGTTTGGCTAGATCATAGGCAATCGCAAAACAGACAAACACGGCCAGCAAGCCAAAGGTGGCCGCCACCGGAACTTCCAGCAACCCCTTGTAAGGAGTCACCCAGGATTGCCAGGCCGGCCAGGGCATCTCAGAGATCACGAGGAATAACCCGCCTATGATGGTGAGTGGCACAATCGCGACCATGCCCGCCCGAATGGCTGATAAATAAGGGTTATTACTCAAGGCCGTCAAGGGTGGCACCAGGTGACGATCCAGAAACTGAGTTAGGGTTTTCACAATTTTTTTCCTAGGTAGATGCAACCATCATCAGGCCCCCCAACTCGATCCAGCTCCTTGAATCCAAGTTTGGGATAGAACCCAAGCGCCGGGGTGTTTCGAATACTCACGCCCAAATGCGCACCAGGCGATCCCTCCTGTTTTAATTGGCGCATGAGGTCCTCCATCAACACCCGGCCAAATCCATGGCCACGCGCACGCTCCAGAAAATCGATATGCAGATGGGAGGGATACTGTTCATAGGGTTCGGGACAATGATAATCGGGTTCATGATACCAGGAATGTACTTGCTGCACAGGGGTCCACTGCGTTTGGTCAGCTTCGGACATTGGAAATTCGGCGCATAATTTGGGACGCCATTCTTTTTCATAGCGTTCGTAAAAACCTTTGGAATCAAAAGCTGCAAACGCATAACCGCATATTCCCTCATTATCCTCAAGTATCAAACTGTGTTCCGGCTCAAAGGCCAGGTAAGGGCCAACGAAGATACGCCCCAAAGCATCGGGATCGTCCTGATACATCCTTTCCCCATCAGCACCATGATTACCCGTTTTAAGGCAAATATAGTAGGCCGCCTGAAGATCTTCCATCTTGCCTTTCCTGACCTTGAAAGTACTCATTTTTTTGCGCCGATTCTTGCGGTTAAGGGGCTACTTATCATTGGCATTTTTTGATTTGTCCATCCCTAGAGGTGAAAGATCACCCTGTCGACCGATGCGTTCATCGAACGAACCCAGCATCAGTAACGTAAATTGAACTCGTCTGTTGATGATTTATCGATGCTTGACAGTGAAAAATTAACATTTTGTATTTTATCATGCCAGCTCAGGTTTTTCCATATGGTGATGCACCTTGAACATGACAGGACTATTTTACTGGAATGAAGCTACCATCGGACCGCTGCTCAATCAGGCCGCGCAATTTGGAAACCATCCCCCCGCGATAAGTTCCCGAAAGATGATAATCCGATCGCAATTGACTGGTCGGATCACTCTTCATTTGCTTCGCAAGGGTGAGAAGTAATTCCATTTCTTCTCGTAGATCCCAGGTTTTACGGTGCAGGGCCGAAAATAAATGGCGATCTTCAAGATTAACAATTTCACCGCATATTTTGCGAAGTCTGGTCGCTGCCTCCTGGAAGGGTCGATAAAAATCCTGCTTTTTATCCAGGGGAGCTTTGAGCCATTGCTCGGCGTTATGGAAGAGTTGAGCTGCCTCGCTCCCCTCCTCTTCCGGCAGATAAAAACAATCTCCCAGTAAAACCAGGTCTTCCAAATCTATGGGTGAACCAGCGGATTCAAAACTCGCGTGCCAATCCTTCATCGCACTGAGATATGATTCTCTGGGATTCCATGTCGCTTTGGCATGAATGAAGTCCGATAAAGTTTTCAAGGGAACGAAGTTTAGTAGCGCCTCGTTATTCGGATTATGCAGTATGCCCTGAATTTCTGATCGAAGCTCCAGCGGTCGCCCTGAATAAGGTCCGCAATAAAAACGCTGACCATCATAATCATTGGCATGCAAATTATCCCAGAGCAGTGGTGGACGGCGGAGGGTGTTCGCAAGTGACTCAATATGACTGACTGGTATTTGAGAAGAAATAATTTCAGGCCCTGTCCAAAAAACATCGATGCCGGGGTCCAAGGTCTCCCCAATTTCTTCAAGATATCTTTCCCCTCCCAATCCTGCCCGCCGCATACGACCGCAGTAAGGCGTCGGACAAAAGAAAAACCTTGCACGGGAAGATGCTCGCCCGGTGAGGTATCGATAAAGATGGTTGGCCACATGACTCTGAGCCAATGCAAATGTTCCAAAGCGTCGACGGTCCTCGGCTCGCATGGAGTCAGGGATGTCATCAAACAAGATGGCAAAATCACGGACACCCAGCTCATGCACTTGCTCCAGGCGGCCCTGCAATGTTTCAAGTTCGGATGCTTGAGCATAGGCCATATCCAGACCAGGACTGATGGCAAACACAAATCGCACACCATGCGCATGACAATTGTCGATCAAAACCTTCAATTCTGAAGTTTCCTGACTTGTGTAGGGAACGCGCCACAGAAGGCGCTGCTTCAGATCATCTTTGGGAGCGTAAAGGTATGTGTTCAGTTGAAACGCCTGCATCCAATTCAGAACCATAGAACGCTCAGTTGCCGTCCAAGGTGGACCGTAGAACCCTTCGATTACTCCCGATAGGAAATCAGCTTTCATGTTTAATTGGCTTCAACAATTGATGTGTCATGCCCACCAATCATCCGGCATTCCACCACTCAACTCAATGAAACAAAGCGTCTGCATTTATCGATTGGTTGCAGCAGCTGCGGTTAAACTGCAACCTGAACGCAGCAGGACGATCAATACTGAGCATGATGACACAATCGTCATCGCAGGCCATTTCGGACCAAATATCATCAGTCCCAGTGAACAATACACGCTCATCCTGCGGTCTAGGTTAGATTAAGCGTGTGTCGATGTGCAAGTGGCGAGAAGGGGCATGACAGAAAAGTGATCAAAAAGTTGAAGTATTGTTCGAATTTCAAATCATGAAGATGACAAGCCGCCATCAAACCAGATAGAAAACCCATTGGCGCCTTGAACTGGGGGTGCTACAAAATAAGGCATATTATGTAATGGCACATCCTGCTTGTTTCGATATGATTGCGTGAAAGATCTAGGATGTAATTTTGAATGTATTTAATTACAAAAGAGAACCTATTATGAAACTTGGAATATTAAGAAAACATTTAATCCAACGCACACTTTCAACTTTGCTATTATTTTCAGTGGTCTTCTGGTCAACTCCATTGATTTCGCTGCACGGGCAGGGTGACTCTTTTAAATCGGCTGTCGGAAATCAGTCCATAGGACAAGTGAATGCCTCAGGCCCAATTCAGCTACCCTACATCACCTGGGGCGGCGATGTGGCCACTTTCCATGCCAACGGCGGACTTCAAACTGCCGATGATTCCATATTCGACAAGCAAGGGCTCAACTTTGACATGAAACCCGGAGATGACTTTGCTCAACAGGTCAAAGATTATCTGGCTGGTAAGACTCCTTTCTTGCGTGGCACCTTTCGAATGATGGGAATGGCCTCTGAAATCATCGGGGCAGACCCCCGCACCAAAGGCGTTGTCATCATGCAAATGACATGGTCAGCCGGCGATCATCTCGTGGCGCGCGAGGAAATCAAGACCCTGTCTGACCTCAAAGGAAAAACAATCGCCATCCAACAGGGCGGCCCCCACGTTGGTATGCTCGACGACATCCTCAACACCGCTCAATTGTCATGGTCAGATGTCACAATCCGGTGGACCAAAGACCTCACTGCTTCACCAGATTCACCTGCAGAATTACTGAAAAAGAACACACAGATAGACGCCTGCTTCGCAATCACACCCGATATGCTGGGATTGTGCGGGGGACTTGAAAATATTGGAACGGGCGCTGAAGGTACTATAAAGGGCGCACATGTTCTTGTCTCAACGGCTGAGTTATCAAGATCCATTGCTGACGTTTATGTTTGCAGGAAGGATTTCTATGATTCCAACCAGGAATTGATCACCAAATTTGTAGCGGGGTATTTACGAGCTACCGAGGAGTTGGTCGATATGAAACGTCAATACGAGGCAGGTGGCTCGTCAAAATACGATCAGGTGTTAAATATGACGCAGAAAATTTACGGCAGTGAAGTCATACCTGTCCTGGAAGAAGCTCATGGCCTGATCTCTGATTGTTCTTTTGTGGGATATCCAGGTAACGTCGTTTTCTTTACTCAGGAGGGCAATTTGAGTGGATTTGAAGCCTTTCAGGAATCCGCTCTCATGCTGGCGGTGAATCAGGGATATGCCAAAGAGAAAATGGGGTTGTTCCCCTCAGGATTAAATTACCAATCCGACACATTCTTAAAATACCTTTCAAAAACAAAAATTGAGCGTCAGGAGCGTTTCCGTGCGGAAGCGGTTCGGGAGGAAATCGAAATGCTCAGTTCAGGTGGCGAGCTGGACGATAAGACGATCTTGAGTTTTACGATTAATTTCGAGCCCAACCAGACTGAATTCAGCGCGGTACAATATGGCGCTGAATTCCAGCGAGTCATCGAAACCTCACAACGATTCGGCAATGCAGTGGTCGCAATACGCGGACATTCCGACCCAACCAAGACGCTACTCGACCTGGTTAAAGCAGGACTGCAAAAAGGTGTAATGAAGCGATCTGGCTCACGTGGTAACTATTCCTACGCGTTAAAGGGTCGCCCCCTGGATCTGGAAGCCACCAAAAATCTGGCCAAGCTGATTGAATCAGGTGCATTTGATGGCGCGCAGGAGTTTAATCCAAGGGAAACGATGCAGGCGGCCCTCAATCTCTCCAAACAGCGCGCCGAACAAGTTCTGGGTGCAGTGAGCAAGTATGCTTCTGACAAAGGGGTCAAAATGGACGCAAGCCAGATTCAACCAGTTGGGGTTGGCATCCGTGAACCCTTTATCGCCAAACCCTCGAATCTCAACGAAGCCAAACAAAACATGCGTGTTGAGTTTAGAATTATCCGAGTTCCCGCAGAAGCAACCAATGCGTCTGATTTCGATTTTTAATCGAAATGTATCCGTTTTAAAACTGGGATTTCAGGAAGAAAAACACCTGAAGCACCACCCTTGTAGCTTGTTCATGAAACTGAATCAGCCCAAATCAAAACCCATAACTTTATGAAAAAGATTGTAATGAGCCCCTTGCTGGCAGGAGCAGCCTTGACATTCATGTTGAGTGCTTTTTCCAGTGCGCTGGGGCAATCGTCGATTGATCAAGTCGTCATTGTGTTGGATGCATCGGGATCGATGAAACAAAACATGCCCGGCAGCAGCCAAAATAAAATGGATGCCGCCAAAGAGGCATTGATCGAAGTATTGGGCAATATTCCTCAGTCCACCCATGTAGGCCTCGTTGTCTTCAGCGCCGCCGACATCAGTGATCCCTGGGTATTCCCGCTCGGGCAAAGAGACGACAACATTTTATTGTCTGCGATTCAATCCATTCAACCCAGTCGCGGCACACCTCTCGGTGAATACATAAAAATTGGAGCAGATCGATTGCTCGAGGAAAGGAAAACCCAGTTCGGCTATGGAACATATCGTCTATTGATCGTGACAGATGGTGAAGCCAATGATCGAGACCTCGTGGAAGCGCATACCCCAGAAGTGTTGTCCCGCGGATTGAGGGTTGATGTCATTGGCGTGGCCATGAAACAGGATCATACACTGGCAACGCAAGTGCATACTTATCGCAGGGCAAATGATTCAAGCACACTCAAACAAGCCATTGCTGAAGTATTCGCAGAAGTTGGAAGTCAACAGGGAAACCTTGCTGGCGAGGATGCGTTTGACATACTCAAGCCATTGCCCGTTGAGTTTGCTTCCACTGCCATTGCCTCGTTATCGAATTCGGGCAACGAACCCATTGGCTCGGCTCCAACGCCATACCGAACCGCTGAAAGTCAAACGGTTCAAAGCAATACCCCCACAAAATCACGCAGTGAATCGAACTATATGTTGATTGTATTTGTAGGCTTCGTTGTATTGCTTGTTGTTGTGAAAGCACTTATTAAAAAATGATGAGCGAACGAAAGTCAAAGGGGTGCCTGATCGCAACGGTAGCTTGGTGTTTCATCTTTTTCATATTGGCCGTCGCCTACAAATTCCTCGTCCACCCATATTTCACCAACAAGCTGACTGAAGACACGGGCTCCAGCAGTCGTTACGAACACGAAATTAATATCGCCGCCGATTCTTTCAGTGGCTATGCGGTCTTAAGGTCCCCTTTCCTTGTAAAGTGGCTCTCCGACAAGCAGATCAAGCTCAATGTCATTGACGATGGCGCTGATTATTCAGACCGTCTGAAAGGTCTGGAAGAACGCAAAACTCAACTGGCAGTCTTCACGATCGATTCGTATTTGAATGCCGGCACACGCAACGGATCCTTTCCCGGGTCGATCATTTTGGTATTGGACGAAACTCAGGGCGGTGATGCACTCGTTGCGCATGAGTCGACCTTCAAATCCATACAAGACCTCAATCAGCCATCGACTCGCCTTGTCTTGACACCAGACTCACCAAGCGAATTCCTTGCACGCGTCATTCTGGCTCATTTCAGTCTTCCCAATTTGTCAGACAAATGGTTGAGCGCAGAAGAAGGTTCTTCCAATGTTCTCAAAGACCTCAAGCGCTCGAACCCCAGCGACAAGAAAGCTTTCATCATGTGGGAACCACATGTTGCCAAGGCATTGAAAGAATCAGGCTACAAGGTACTGCTGGACAGTTCACAGTTGAAGGGATACATCGTGGATGTACTCGTGGCTGAACGTTCATTTTTAAAAGACAACCCCTCCCTGATCGAAACAATCACTGAGGGCTACTTCCGGGCGTTGTTCCATTATCAGAATGAAACGGATGGCATCCAGAAATTGATCACACAGGATGCCAATCTGCTGGATTCGGAAAACCTCGACTCGCAGTTGGCAAATGCGGTGGCCGATGGGATTCAATGGAAAAACACAGTCGACAACTACGCTCATTTTGGAATTGAGCAGCAATCGACTGCGATGTCTCAAACCTACCTTGAGGACATAATCGGAAATATTATGGGTGTTTTAATAAAGACGAAAAGCATTCCTTCCGACCCACTGAACGGGCAATACCACACCCTCTATTATGATCAGGTCATGAGGAGTCTTCAATCCAGCCAATTTCACCCGGGACAGGATCTCAACCTGATTAAAGATCTTCAAGCAAAAGTAGAAACCCCTGGCAGCAGCAAGGCAATCGCCGCAACTCCATTAAATGATAACCAGTGGGAAGGCCTGATGCCGGTCGGCGAACTTCAGGTAAATGCAATCGGCTTTGTCAGGGGGTCGTCCAATGTCAGCCGCTCCAGTCAGCGTGAAATTGCAACTCTGGCTAAGCGTCTTCAATCATTTCCCAATTTTTATTTGGAAGTGACCGGACAGACGAGAGCCGAGGGAAACGCCGACGCGAACAAGCAACTCGCGAAAGCAAGAGCTGAAGCCGTGGCGAGCTTATTGGAAAAAAACGGAATTTCTGATTGGCGTATCCGAACAAAAGCAGCCCCTTCGGGCAATCAAAACGGACAATTCCAATCTGTTATTTTCAGTGTTGGCCAGCAACCTTATTGAAGATGAGTGCTACTTCTCTCAATCATAACTCTTTACGGTGGAGGTGTCCTGAAGTTACCAGCTGGTTCTTCCCATGCTTGAGACAATATGCTAGATTATATCAGCGAATGAGCGGGAAAAGACCCAAAATCAATACTCAGAAGCCTAAAGACTCAGCAAAAGATGATGTCCAAAAGCGAGTCTTGATGCGTCTGGCTGCCAACCCTATCGTCCTGGCACCTGCGATGATTGGATTCATGGGTATGATCTCAGCATGGGCATTTAATTTTAAAAACACCAGTTTGTTTCTTTTTGGAGGTATCGCCGGCATGCTTATCGGAGCGGGAGCTTTTGTATCCAAACTGCTCCTTGCCGGCAAATCCACGGCACAAAAAATCCTGACAGAAATTGAACACGAGCAAAACCTCGCGCATCAGGAAGAATTGGATCACCTGGAGCAAGTCCTGATTCAATCGGATCAAGATCCAAGGCCGGAGGAAGCATTGCGAGATTTAAGAGCCTTGGTAGACAATTTTGAAAGTCTGGAAAAAAATGCGCCCTCCGCTCAGTGGTCCATCATGGTGGATGTGAGGTTGCAGGTAGAATCTCTGTTTTCGCATAGTGTGCGTCTATTGGAACAAACCCATCATTTATGGGAAACAGCAGAAAAACTCAGCTCTGATGCAGCCAAGCAACCCGTGCTCGAACAGCGCGACCAAATTATCCATGAAATACAATGTTGTGTGAAACAATTGAGTCATTCGCTTGTTTCATTACAAAAACTTGGCCATGTCGAAGCCTCAACCACCGATTTGCAAAAAATGAGACAGGAACTGGATGCCAGTCTGGAAGTGGCAAGTAAGGTGGAAGCAAGAATGAAGGACTGGAGTTCAGGTCCCGAGAAGGATTTACCCGGAAATATCTGAGTTTAATAACAATATAAAGTAAGATTATGTTCAAAGCAGTCACAAGATGGTTCAAAGCGGTTGGATACCTGTTAACCGGTCAGATTGATGCAGCGCGCAGAGTGATCGATACAAACCCTCATGTTATCAAGGCTAAGTACGATGAGATCGTCAAAGACAAGATTGCGCGTATTCATCAATACAAGCAGGCAGTCGCAGGTCTCATCGCACAAGAGGAAAAGAAACTGGCCAAAATTAAACATTTGACGAACGAAGTCGCCAATCTGGAGAGACTTAAGTCAGGTGCATTGGCCAAAGCGAAGCAAACCGTCCAGCGGCTCAAAGATTCAGGTAAACCGGAAAATGAAATTCATTCAAATGAGGATTACAAACGCTGTCTGACGGCATTCAACGATTTCTCATCCACTCTGGCCGAAAAACAGGAACGCATCATCGAACTTGAGCAGGATGTCAGTGAGTATCACAAAAACATCAGTGATCACAAAGTCCAGCTTCAGCAATTATTGAGGGAAGTTGACAAGGTTAAATCCGAAGCCGCCGATACCGTGGCTGATGTGATCACTGCCAAACAGGAAAATGAGCTGGCTGAAACCTTGACAGGTATTGCGCAGGATGGAACGGCGGAAGAACTCCAGAATCTAAGAAACATGCGCCAGGAATTGCGGGCAGAAGCCAAGATCACCAAGGAGCTTGCAGGAACCGATACTAAAGCTCAGGAAGCCGAGTTCCTTGAATTCGCTCGCCAGAACCAATCAAACACAGAATTTGATGCATTGATCGGGCTGGCCTCAGAAACTGAAAATAAATCAAAATCCTCGGGGGTCAGTGAAAAGAAAGATACATCTCTGCCAGAATAAGGTCACCTCGCAACTCCCGAAACAAGCATTATTTGAAAGATCGAACATGAAAAAAGACATACTTAAACATTTACAGTTATTTTCAGCTCTCTGCCTGACCGTTGGATTGTCAGGTTGCGGCAGCGAGCAAGCAACATCTGGTTCCGGCGAAGAGGTTGGCACTCCTTCATCCGAGAATGAAACTGTTTCCAATAAAGAATCCGGTTTCCCTACTTTTTCTCTGGCCTGGAGCGAATACCCTTCATGGAGCATCTTCGGTGTCGCTCATGTGGATGGATTCATCAATGGTAAAGAAGGAGAACTCGGACCCATTGAAGAGAAATGGAAAGTGGATATTGTATTGCGTGAAGCGGATTACGACACCTGTATCACAATGTATGGTGCAGGCCAGGTCGATGCAGCCTGTCTCACTAACATGGATTCACTCAATCCTTCCATCGGACGACGCTCGACAATGATCCTACCAACTTCGACCAGTCATGGAGCCGATGCCTGTATTGTCGTTGACTCAATCAATTCAATTGAAGATTTGAAAGGTAAAAAAGTTTACGGACTGGAAAAAAGTGTTTCTGAATACTGTTTCGTCCGCAGCCTTGAAAATGCAGGCCATAAAGAGAAGGATTTTTCATTCAGCAATATGGACCCAAGCGCCGCTTCAGCTGCAATGCAGCAGAAACAGGCCGATGTCGAAGCCATCATGGTCTGGAATCCATTTGTATTGGAAACCCTTTCAAAACGTTCCGATGTGAAAGTGTTGTTTGACTCGACGGGAATTCCAGCAGAAATCATCGACTCTGTCATCATGGCTCAAGATTCTTTAAATAAAGAGGGTGGAGAGGCATTTGCGTCTGCCATTGCGGAGACTTTTTACACGGTCGCTGCACGCATGAATCAACCCGAGACGCGCGATGCCACTCTGACTGCTTTGGGTGAAAAATTCTCAGGCCTCGATTTAGCCGCCATGAACAACGTGGTGCGCCAAACCAAGTTTCTGACCAGCCCGGGCGAGGCCATTGCGCTGTTCAATGGCCAGGACCTACCTCAGATCATGGACCGAGTCGTCTCCTTCTGCGTCGACCATGAAATCACAGGACGCGCCCCCATCCTGAGCTATGGTAAAACTGAGAAGGATAACAAAGCTGAATTACGTTTTGACCCTACTTATATACAAAATTTAAGTTCTAAATAGTGCTTACTCATTTCAACAGAGAGGCAGGAAACCCCTGCCTCTCTGTTTTTTTGTTTATATCTACAGAGTTACTTTCTCGAATTGCGTCAATGAGGAGCTTGACGACGGTCCTTTTCAATCAAAGTGCGGCTATAAATTTCGCCTGAATCAACCGGCTCGTGAGCCACCTCTGCAATTTCAATGAGACGACTCAACATGGGTAATTCCATCACAGCTAAATTACTTCTCTCCTCAATGTCCCTTGAGAGATCATAGAGTTCCCAGTCACCCTTTCGGCCTTTATAAGCTTTCCATTGATTCATGCGCACGGCTGTTTGCCCCTGATATTCCCAATAAAAGTATTTGTGTTGTTGCTGACGTCCCCTCCCAAGGAGAGAAGGCAAGAAGGATACACCATCGGTGTTCGGACAATCTGAATGCGTCAATGCTGCCAGGGTAGGCATCACATCTGGAAAATAAAGTAAATGATCTGAGTTGGAATCTGCTTTAATTTTACCTGGCCAACGAACTAGAAATGGAACTTTCAAACCACCTTCGTACAATGAACCTTTACCAGCCCGAAAACGCTCGCCAGTGAGTGGGTTAAGATTGGGACCAAAGAATCCATGCGGATGTTCATCATCCTTGAAATAATCCTGGCCTCCATTGTCTCCACATAGAAAGAAAACCGTGGTGTCATCGATCTTTAATTGCTTCAAGAGCGTGATGATTTCGCCAATTTGCCGATCTACCATGTGCAAGAAAGCAGCATACACTTTGGCGTCATCCTCCGTCCTTTGCCCTGCGGTCCAAGTTTTATTTTTGAACAAATGCCAGGAAGGGTCGTTCGCATCAATGCCCCATAAACCGTGTGGAGGCGTCCAGGGAAGATAGCAGAAAAACGGCTTATCCTTATTGCGCTTGATGAACTGAATAGACTGATTGAAAATCTCGTCCTGAGCATGGGTTTCCCCATCATAGAAATTGGTGCCAGGATTTCCTTCAAGGGGCACTTCCTCACTGTTGTGGATCAAATATTGCGGATAAAAGGTATGGGCATGCACCTGATCATAGTATCCGAAAAAATGGTCAAACCCATGTTTCTCAGGAACGCCGGACGTTCCACGCCCTCCAATCCCCCACTTACCAAAACCACCAGTCGCATACCCTTGATTTTTAAGCATGCTGGCCAGTGTGGGTTCCTCTTTTCTAATGGGGGCAAAACCGTTATTGACTCGCATGGATGTATGGCCCGAATGCAAGCCCGTCAAAAGGGTGCATCGCGTGGGCCCACAGACAGGTGCACCTGCCATGGCATTATTAAATCGCATTCCCTCGCCGGCAAATTGATCAATATTGGGTGTGAGCAACAACTTGTGACCCATGTGCCCGGATTCAAAATAACCCCATTCATCCAACATGAGGTAAATAATATTCGGTTGATCCTTGTCTTGAGCTGAGACGTCAGTGATGAGCAACAAGGCGAGTCCGACCAGCCCCAGGATAAACAGGTTTCGCGAAAACGGATTCATCATATTTCAATATTCAGGATTTCTATCCGAATTTGCAATGAAACTTTGAATCATCAGGCCAGGGCCCTGATCCATCCTATTTGGTAAACCCTGCATCAGGACCCACACTTTCATTTTCCGGAAAAGCTCCAACAATGAAGCTACCCACTACAAACCATCTCAGATTTTATCATCGCCAAATGGGTGATATTTCGTTTTTATGGTTGTCATTAACTATGATACGCAGCCCTATTAAACCTGTCACAAAAATCCTGCTGAGCGTCCTGTCCGTTGCCTTTCTCTTGATTGGATACTCCTGGCTTTCTGACCGACAACATCTCGAAAACCCCAATGACACGACTATCCCGAGTTGGAGCCAGTTGGCAGAAGGGGTGGAAAGGTCCGTTAAATGGAATGAACGCACTGAGGATCGCTGGTTGACAGACGATGCCAAGGCAACTGTCATCCGACTTTTCTCCGGCTTGTGTATCGCGGTTCTAGGGTCCTGCATCCTTGGTATAGGGATGGGTTGCATGGCTCCCATAGAAGCATTTTTCCACCCTCCTCTGTCATTTTTTGCGAAGGTACCTGCGACGGCAGTCATTGCCGTCTTCATGGCATTGGTTGGACTCGGCATGGAGATGTATATCACAATGATTGTCTTCGGAATTCTTCCCTCCATGGCGATCAGCGTCTATCAGGCGGTCAAGGAGTTTCCGGAAGAATTGCAATACAAAGCCTATACGCTGGGGGCATCCCACATGGAAGTGATCTGGACAATCATCTTTCCTTACGTTCTTCCCAAGTTGATCGATTCTCTTCGACTGATGATAGGACCTGCGATGGTTTATCTCATAGCAGCGGAAATGCTGTTTGGGGATGTAGGGTTTGGCTATCGGATTCGCATCCAATCCAAATTACTCAACATGGGCGTGGTGTATCCATATCTTGTGCTTCTCGCTGGATTCGGTTTCACCATGGATTACCTGCTGAAAACCCTCCAGAGAAAAATTTCACCCTGGTTTGAGAAACAACATTAGGAATTTCCATGGAAACTGAAACATCCCCCAAGCTCTCCCTTGATTGCCAATCCGTTTCTCACTGGTTCGGAACTAAAAAGGTGCTTCATGATATCAACCTTAGCGTAGAGCGTGGTCAATTCGTCAGCCTGGTCGGCCCCAGTGGATGCGGTAAATCTACTTTACTGAGAGCCATCGTCGGAACGCACCTGCCTCGCAAGGGAGAAATCCTGACCCTTTCGCAAGATCCTGCTGATACAGGAACCAAGGTAGGGGGCCCGGGAAGGGACCGCGGAATCGTTTATCAGCATTACTCTCTTTTCCCTTTTCTTACAGCCTTAGAGAATGTGGCATTGGGTTTGAAACTCGACGAAACCTCCATTGGTTTCCGGACCTTTCGATGGGGCGCTTGGAGGAAGCTGAGAAAGAAACACCTCAAGCAAGCTGCCGATTTTCTTGATCGAGTCAAACTGGGTGATGCCATCCATCAATACCCGCATGAAATGTCTGGGGGAATGAGGCAGCGGGTTGCAATCGCTCAGGCCCTGGTGATGAAGCCAGAAATCATCCTGCTGGACGAGCCCTTCGGGGCATTGGATGAAGCAACACGGGAGGAACTTCAAAAAGCACTACTGTTGCTTTTTGCCGAGAATCAGGAGGCAAAAAAAGCAGGCAAAGCACCGCCTTACACCCTGATCATTGTCACGCACGAACTCAATGAGGCCATCTACGTCGGGGATCGATTGATAGGCCTTTCTCAATACTGGGACTGGAAAACCGAGGGCCACACAGAGTTTCCTGGTGCATCCATTGTCTATGATCAGACCTCTCCAGTCTTTGAACCTCACGACATTCGTGAATTTGAAGTTTTTGAGGATCAAAGGAATGCCCTCCGAAATGAGGTATTCAATCCAGACCGCTGGGAGCCAAGAGTGTCCCATTTAAAATAATGCCACTTTGCCATGAGTTATTCTGCATCATCATTCCTGAAACAAGCCGGCAAAATCCTGAATTCAGGTCAGGCACGCACCTTATTGCTAACAGGCAATATCCACGACCTGTTCTTCAAAAAAGAGGATGAAATCGAAGATTACGTCCCCCTGCTTCCTTTTCTGGTGCATCATTGGGATGTACCGAATTTCATCCTGATTATTCATGAACTCAACGGTCCGATTCGATTTCTTCATGAAGCACATGCCGAACTCATGAAGCGCGCATGGGTAGAATGGCGCACGGGTTCGAACTGCGAGGAGTTGGCTATTCAACGCATGCTGAACAAGGGGCGGGACATAAAAGACCTGCATGATATTGAGACCGAATTCGACCAGCACCTTCAGAAAGCTGTGGGCAAACCCACACTGGCGCTGGAGCTGCTCAGACAGATGTGCCTTTGCTCCCGGTCCATCAGTAATGGTAAAACGCTGCTTGAACCCAATTTACTAATCCTGATAGAGGGAGCGGATTTATTACTGCCAGAATCCCCCATGGCACAGCTCAACGATGTCGGTCGACAGCGCGTGGCCATCTGTCAGGACTGGTTCAGCGACCAGGGTTTCCTTAGATCTGAGGATTCCGTCATCATGCTGGCCGAATCCAGAAGTCAGATCCATCACCGCGTCTCAAATTTACCCTACCTGCTTGAAACCGAAATCCCGTCTCCTGACGAACCCTCGCGCAAGCATTTCATTTCGTGGTTCAATCGGCACCTGAACGAGAAAGAAGAACTGAAACTGTGGGGTACTCAGGCTCAACTTGCCACCTTGACCGCAGGCCTTTCGCTGCAAGCCCTATTTCAACTTTTGAAAGGAGCAGCCCATGCAAGGGAAAAACTTCAACCTGCCGAAGTGGTCGCAAAGGTTGAGTCCTTTATTCAGAATCAACTGGGCGGTTCGGTAGTCGAATTCAAAAAGCCTGAACACCGGCTGAAGGACGTGGTCGGTTTCAAAAAGCTCAAACACTTTCTAGGTAAGGAGTTGATCCCAAGGTTTGAAATCAAGGGATCGGCTGCTCTCCCCGGAGCTGCTGTCTGCGGACCAATAGGCAGTGGTAAAACATTTATCTTTGAGGCAGTAGCTGCAGAACTGGATATGGTGGTCCTGGTCTTGAAAAACCTCCGTAGCCAGTGGTTCGGTCAGACCGATGTCATTTTCGAACGCTTGAAGCGTGTGCTGGAAGCTCTTTCCAAAGTGCTGATCTTTGTTGATGAAGCCGACACTCAATTCGGCGCTATCGGTGCCAATGCTCATGAAACAGAAAGACGCTTAACCGGTAAAATTCAAGCGATGATGTCTGATCCAAAATTGAAAGGGCAGGTTTTCTGGCTTTTGATCACAGCTCGAATTCATCTCCTCTCGCCGGATCTACGCCGCCCGGGTCGAGTTGGAGATTTAATCATTCCGGTCCTGGACCCGGACAAGGAAGATCAGCAGGCATTTATAAAGTGGATCGTAAAACCAGTCATTGAAGACTCACTCAGCAAGGAGGAGTCAGAGGAATTGATGGGTATGTTAAAAGGTCATTCACCTGCCGCCATGGCATCCCTCCGGTCTGAATTAGTTGCCAAAAAAATGATGCACAAGGCCGATCATTTGACATTCAAGGCCATCCGAGAGGTGGTCCGGGACCACCTTCCAGCAGCCATTGAAACGACAAGACATTATCAGACACTTCAAGCTCTGGTCCATTGCAGCAGACGCAGCCTCCTTCCCGATCCAAACATCAGCGATGATCAACGAGCAATGTGGGGCTCGGAAATCAAGACTCTGGAAGCAAAGGGAATTAGATAACTTCGCTCAAACTGCGCTGCGCCATACCTGCCACGTGCAGGAAAACCAGTAACAAAGGGGACAAAGGAAACACTCAATCATTGTCGTTGCCATCGTCACTAAAGGCATAATGAATGAACCCTTACTTAAAGGAACGCCTCGCTACCGGAAAGTTTCGACGCATTTCAAATGGATATGCTGAGCCAATCTCTGTGTAAAGCCCCTTTTCCAGCAAGACAGTAATCTCAAGGTTTAAAAGGGGTTGCGGACGTGGATAGTGTCACCGTTGTGAACACCTCAATAGTGGCTGCAAGAGAGGAGATCCACCCTGTGGTTTGTTCATTTTTTATTGAAAAGCCTTTTTGGGTATAGACTGTGGATAAGGTTACCGAGACGACAAACCCGGGCCTTTCAATATTCCCGTCCCACGGATTGCGCTGGCTGAATGCCCAACATCATGGAAACGATTGCAGGATGGGGTTTTGCTTTGTTTGCAGGCCTCTATCACCTGCGGGATCAGTGAAACCGCATTAAAGAAAAAGATAGCGAAAGCCGGATCCACTTCTGAGAAAAACATTGAGCGATCGAACGATCGCAAATGAAATCAATCCAGATCAACAGCGTAAATTAACCCGTCGTAACCGACCAAATAAATCTGCCCGCCCAGCCCCTCGGCAAAGGAAGCAGGAGGAGAAGGCGCGAGACCAACCTGCTTGGCACTGATTGTGCGACCTTTTTTTTGCCGGATAGCAAAGGTCCTTCGTGTCGTGAAATCCGCACACAAATAAGCACCATAGAACGGAGAAGCCTCGTTACCACGATAGACATATCCACCAGTGATTGAATTCCCCAGGTGACGTGAGTAAACGAACACAGGCCAGGCGAAGTCACTGCCTTCAGCTCGATATTGATTCGAAAAAGGCTCAAAGCTCTCGAAGACGTTCCAGCCATGATTCTCCCCTTTTTTCACGATGACAGCTTCTTCGTATTTCCCCTGCCCCACATCTCCAACCCAAAGATCACCCGTGACTCGATCAAAGGAAAACCTCCAGGGTTCACGCAGTCCAGTCGCCCAGATTTCCTCTCGCACCTTATGGTCAACTGAGTCCGCAAATGGGTTGTCTTGCGGGATGCCATAGCGCCGTCCATTGCTGGGGTGATCTACATCGATGCGACACATTTTACCAAGTAATGAAGACAGACTCTGTGCGTATCCATTTGGATCTTCCTGCGGTCCACCGTCGCCCATGGCAAAATAGAGGTAGTTATCCAAACCAAACATCAATGTTCCACCATTGTGATTGTCTGCAGGTTGCTTGATAGCCAGAAGTTCTTTGGAAGGTTTTCCGGAATCACATGATCGATCCGTATGAGCTAAACGCTCTACAAGAACCGTCCAGCGCTGGCCCTTTCGAATGGTTTCATGTTTCAGGAAATATCGCCGGTTCCGGGTAAATTCAGGGTGAAATGCCAGACACATCAGCCCTTCCCATGGGCCATCACTCACGGAGTCACTGTAATCACCAAAGGATTCTTTATTGTATCTACCGTCCGGATTTAGAAACAACCTGAATGCCTTGCCTGTGCGATGCTCAAGAACAACGAACTGGTCTCGGGTGTTTGGCAGTTGAGACATCCATACCGGCTTATCGAACCGTAAGGAATCAGGAAATAATCTTGAAAATCGTAATGGAGTATTTGAGACCTCGATTTGAGTAAAAAAATTCGTATCCTTGAGATCATCAACGTTGTGTTTTGCATTATCTGCAGAGATGATCGGAAGCAGACGAAATAAAATGGCCAAGACAAATGAGGATCGAAATGCAGAGAAGCAAATGGATCCTGAGTTACTCATTGAAGAATTCAATCAGGGTTGCGGAGCGTGTAGCTGATCCTCCACAACCTCACCACACCAGCCCTTGATTTCAGTATCATTGAAGATCTTCCCGATTAAACGACGCAATAACCCCTTGAGACTTGGATTATCCAGCTCTGCAATGGATCGAATGGCTTGTTCCTTGTAGGCCTCCTGCAGTTTTTCGGATCGATCAATCGCTTTTAAATCTGCGCATAGAGATTCAATATCCTTGTGGGAAACTGTGCCGTTCAATTCACGTTTCCAGGCTGTTTCCAACATTTCTTTTGACTCATCTCTGGCCTTCTCGTAGGCGATGGCCATCGGAAGATTGGGTCTCATCTGTTCAAGATCGTTTGTATCTCCTCCCTCACCGTGATCGGAGAGATCATCCCTGATCTGATAAGCGATTCCCAAAGCTTCACTGTAAGCATGTATGGTATCCTTAACTTCTGCATGCACATCCACGCCCGCGAAAACAGCCCCCATCTGAAGCGCAACTTCAAATGCAGGTGCCGTTTTACTTCGAAAAATATCCAGCACCTCAACGGCTTTCATTGGGACCGGTGATCGCATCCAGCTGAGTTCTGCTCCCTGCCCTCGACAAAGTTGTCGGTGACCTTCGGAAGCGATTTGAAGCATGAGATTTTTTTGTTCTGGAGACAGGCGGGTGTCAGCAATCAGCCGATAACCTTCACCAATGAGTAAATCTCCTACATTCAGTGCAAGCGCAATTCCGTGGGATGCATGGAGTGTCTGTTCGCCGTAACGCTTATCGTCATTGTCTTCAATATCATCATGAATCAATGAAGCTTTGTGGAAACATTCAACGGCCACACAAATTTTCTTGAGATCCTCGGACAGGCTTTCGTCTTTCGTATCGGTCATGGAATGAACGACTGATGCAGCCAGAAAGGGACGCCATCGTTTACCGGCTCGCATGAGCCATTCTCTCCCAAGCTGCTCCGTCTCCCCTCTTCCAGCCCCCATGATGAGATCCAATGAAGCAGGCGTAAAACAAAAATCAACTTCATCGCGTAATCCTACGAGATCCAGCCGAAGACTCCTGTCCTCACTGGTTAAATGGATATAATCCCAGATCCAATCCAAATCGACGGTCGTGTCGATGCAATCATCCTGAAGCAGTGGAACGGCAACGCCGGGAACAGCGGCTGCTTCCATGTAAGGAAAGGCTCGCTCGAGCACGCTGAGACAGCTGACACCCACGATTGCCTCAATTTTACCCGTCTGGATCAAGGACATGACGATGGCTGAACCTTCAGCCACCAATACGGCATACCCGAGACGCTCAGCCTCGTTTTGAAGATCCTGAATGGAGCACAGACCGCATTGCTTGCAAAGCAAACCAAACTCATCAAATGGAGCCGGACATTTGCTTTCGACCCGGAGACATTTAGGGAGAAGCAGCAACCTTCGTTCATAAGGAATGGCGGCCAGTGAATCACGCCACATTTCATTGTTGATGAGCACACCAATGTAATCGCGATATATCGGGTCACATCCCAGCATCTCCACCACTTTGTCAGCATGCACCTTGACATCGGCCATTGGCATCGGCGGCACTGGGTTGTATTCAGCGACATAGTTCCTTATGTATTGTAGGAATCGGGTGCGCTCTTCTGGAGTTTGCGGGAGGTTTTCCTTGGGTGGACGGATTCTTTGCGCAGTGGCCATCTTAGGCAGCTTGAGTGGGGCAGTCCCGAGAGTTTTATTTACTGATTCCATGTTTTTTTTCCGATCCGTTCCTAAAAATCAATCCTTCTCAATCAAATCCGTGGTGGCATTCCCTTTGGAACTTCCCTTGTCGTGACCATCAGAGTCGTGCAAGGGTTTCACATTTTGAATATTTTTGTAAGCCCCAAAATCCGTGTAAAAAAAGCGCTTGGCAAGACGATACATCCAGTGCTTCTCAGGGATTTCATCCCCTGGCAACCACTGACTGAATCTAGGTTTCATGGACTGCAACTCTTGAAGAGCAGTTTGCCGGATGGTCACATCCTTGGCTCCATTTCGCTCAATCAGGTTTTCAACCAGATCAGGTCGCTCCAGCATGATGCAACCACGGGTTTCATTTGCGGTAGCTTCCCTGAAATCCTTGAGAAACTTGGACTCGGTCAAAGTCCGGTAAATACCACGCTCGTCATCTATAGACTCATTGGCAAATTGAATGATCGGGCAGGGTTCAATGCCACCCTTCGGATTCACGTGATGACTAATACCTGTTGCCATGGGACACAACGCGTTCCCTTCATGATCGTAATAGGCATCCACGATTGCAATGGGTTTCTTGGCACGCATTTCGGTAATGAACCGTCTGGTTTCCACCAATTCTTCACGGGTGAGCCCCAGATCATCATGCATCATTGGGCCGACTGGCCTGTAGGAGTGAAACCACACGTAGTGCACCCCTCGATCGATCAGTTCATCCAGCCAGGATTCAGTCAGCAAATCCTTGATGTTTGATTTGCAGACACTGGTCGCCACACCGGTCAGCAGTTTGTGCCGGATTGCAGTGTCCAGACCTTTCAGGGTCCGATTGAACACATTTTTCTTACCACGCCTCTGGTCACTCACCATTTCCCTGCCCTCGATACTGATAAGCGGTGTAGCATTACCCAATGCACGCAGCTTTGAAGCAACTTTGTCAGTGATTAGCTGACCATTGGTAAATATTTGGAAATAAGTGTTTGGCTGCTGCTCAAGTAAATCGAGCAACTGCGGGTGCATGAATGGCTCCCCTCCAAGAATACCGAAAAAACTGTTACCATGCGATTTGGCATCATTAATGAGGCGATGAAGCTGTTGTAGGTCAATACTTTCTCGCGGCGCTTCAACATCAACCCAGCATCCCTGACAGCGCAAATTACAACTGTTCAAAATGCTTAGGTAAAGGAATGGGGGGAAATAAATGCCCTTTTTCGCGCGACGCTTGAAACGATCGACCGACAACATGCCCTTGATTCCAAAAAGCCAGGCAAATTTCCACAGGGCTTTGGGATCGGCAGTGCGCAGAACGCGCATGGTCAATTCAGGTAGCATCAGTTGCTATTCATTCCACGAAACACAAGAATCCGCAAATAAAATCCCCGGAGGGTCATACGAATACAACGCCGTCATGCGTCAAGCTCCCCACCAATCATTATTTTTCTTGTAGCGTTGCCTTGGAAAATAACGTCTTGAGATCTTCAAGAAACAGATATCCGGCAGGAACCAGTATTAAAGAAATCGCTGTGGCAAACATAACTCCAAAGGCAAGCGAAATGGCCATGGGAATCAAAAATTGAGCTTGAACGCTCTTCTCCAGAATAAGTGGAACCAAGCCTACAAAGGTAGTGAGGGATGTCAGAAGGATGGGCCTGAACCTTGCCATACCAGCTTTTTTCACTGCTTCCAGAAGAGACAGACCTAATTCACGTTGACGATTGATGTAAACCACAAGCACCAGGTTGTCATTCACAACCACTCCGGATAAAGCCACAATCCCGAACATGGAAAGGATCGTTAGATCAAGCTGCATGATGATATGGCCCCACACAGCCCCTACCAGACCAAAGGGGATGGCTGACATCACAATGAGAGGTTGCAGATAAGATCTGAAAGGAATAGCCAACAAAGCGTAGATGATCACGAGTGCCAGGGGATAGCCTTCCAAGATGCCCATAATGGTATCTTGTTGCTCCCGACGCTCTCCTTCCCATGTATATGCCAGCTCTGGGAATTCTTCCATGAGCTGAGGTAGAAAATTGGCATCCAGATCATTGATGATCTCGGTTGTATTTCCTTTGGCTATATCAACATCTGCTGTGACATTGATAGCGCGCTTTCGATCGACTCGCTGGATGGTGGAGTAACCTCGCCCCCATTCCACATCGGCAACTTCTTCGTAGGGTATCTCCTTACCATCAGGCAGGCGAATCCTCATGGTTTCCAGATTACCAATGGAACGTCGCTGCGCTTCCGGGTAGCGCACCATGACCCTGACCTCGTCGCGACCACGCTGGATGCGTTGCGCCTCCTCTCCGTAAAAAGCCTGACGCACCTGCATGCCAAGATCTGATTGGGTAAGCCCTAAATTCTCGGCATCAGGTTTGATCTCCATCTTGATCTCCCGCTTACCTTCCCTGAACGAATCAGAAATATCCTGAATCCCGGGGTAGTTGATCAAATGCTCCTTTAATCGAGCAGCCGCCTCCCTGAGACGATCAAAATCGCGCCCGGTAAATTGAACATTGATGGGTTCACCTGAGGAAAAAATAGATGCGGTAAAAGTCAACTCCTCCACCCCTGGGATATGGGGCGTGTTGGTGCGCCACATGTTGGCAAGATCGTTACTGCTGAAACCTTCTCGTAACTCTGAGGCGGTCAACTCGACGTGTACTTCACCCAGGTGAGGACTTGAAATATCTGGGATAAACTTGCCAGCCCCTTCTTGCTGCATTTTGCTGTATGGCTGTATTCCAACCGAAGCAAGTACATGACGGAAAACGCTCCCCTCTTCTTCAGTTCTATCCTGATCGATTTCCTTCCGCATTTGAAGGACACTGCCCTCAAGTTTGTTGATCGCATCTCGAGTAACGGAAGCAGGTGTCCCCTGTGGAAGTGTCAAAATAGCCGCCACATTGTCACCTTCAACCGGGGGGAAAAATTGAAATTTGACCCATCCCCCCGTCATTAAACCAACAGTGATAAAAAATATACCCACAGCGACACAAATCGAGAGGTAGCGCAATGCCAGAGCCCTTTCGAGGAAAGGGGCGTAATACCGATGAATAAAACTGTCCATCCTTGCTGCGAAAGCCGTTTGCAGGCGATGCCAAAGCCTTAGCAGGCTCCATCGATTGTTTTTGCCTGCACCTTCATCCTCGACTTTGACCCGGTGACTCAAGTGACATGGCAGCACCAGTAACGATTCGATCAACGAGAAGAGGAGCGTCGGAATGACAACCATCGGTATACCCCTCATTATTTTCCCGGTATTTCCCGACACCATGAGCAATGGCAAAAAGGCTGCTACAGTGGTAAGCACAGCAAAAATGACCGGCTTGCTGACCTCCTGCGCACCCAGGATCGAAGCCTCCAGGGCATGTTCGTTTTTTTCCTGATGCGCGTGGATGTTTTCACTGACCACAATCGCATCATCAACAACAATACCAAGGACCAGGATAAATGCGAAGAGAGAGAGAAGATTAATGCTCACATCCATGATCGGCATCACCCATAAAGTCCCCAAAAAGGAGACAAATAATCCAAAACTAACCCAACCAGCTAAGCCCAGTCGCAAAAACAACGCCAGCGTGATAAAAACCAGGGTCAGTCCGTACAAACCATTTTTAACGAGCAGGTCCTGACGGCTTCGAAGGTAGGAAGCATCATCCTGCCAGGTGGTCATCAGAACGCCGGGAGGTAAGAGCTTTTTGTTTGCCGCCACGTATTCTTGCACTCTTGCCGATATTTCCAGCGCATTCTGATCTCCCACACGGTAGACCTGCACCATCGCAGAGGGCATGCCATCAAAAGTCGCCTCCTGATCGGTTTCCATGAATCCATCAACCACATTCGCTACATCCCTCAGCAATAAACGCGTGCCATCAGGCCTGGTGAGAAGCACTATTTTCTCAAAATCTGCTCCTCGGTAGGATTGCCCTTTGGTTCTCAACAGGATTTCGCCGCCGTCCGTTTTGACAACTCCCCCAGGCATATCCAATGAGGAAAGCCGAACCGCATCCGCCACCATGCCAAAGCTGATCCCATACTTTAGGAGTGAATTTTCAGAGACTTCGATTGCAATTTCGTAGGGACGCACATTGGCTAGCTTCACCTGAGTGATGCCGGGAATGGCAGCAAGATCATCACGCACACGCTCCCCGATTCGCTTCAAGGTAAACTCGTCAAGTTCACCAGCAATGGCCACATTAATGACCTGTTTTTCGACAAACACTTCTTCAATCAAAGGCTTTTCTGCTAGTTCAGGAAAAGTATCAATGGCGTCGACTGCAGCCTTGATTTCATCCAGAGCCTCCGACATGTCCGTCCCTGGCAGCAGTTCTGCCATGACTGTCCCCAGGCCTTCAGCGGCGGTGGAAGTGATTTTCTTGATGCCCTCTATGCTTTCAATTGACTCTTCAACCTTGATGCAGACACCCTCTTCCACCTCAGCGGGGGCAGCCCCTAGATATTCCACCTTCACCGAGATCATGTCGGTGCTCACCGTCGGAAACACTTCACGCTTGGCCGAAGTCAGCCCAGTGAAGCCAGCGACAACGATACCTATGACAAGGAGGTTGGCAGCAACGCTGTTGCGGGCAAACCAATGAATGATTCCGTTCATGGCTGCTCCTCATTCATGGGTTCAAGAGGTTTGACCTGACTGCCTTCTTTGGGAATTTCAATCCGCGAGATACAAACACGATCTCCCTCATTGAGGCCAGACTCTATCACCGCATCACTGGCTTCGTAACGGACAATGGAGACATCCCTGAAAGTAATGCGATTGGACTCATCCAGGACAATCACCTGCCCTCCCTCGAGTAAGGCGGCCCTGGGCAAAGAAAAAGTTTCGGGGAGGAGCCGCCCGTGTATGTCCGCTTTGACGAACATCCCTACCGACAATGGAGATTTCGCCATTTTGGACGTGGCATTCACTCCGTAAGGATCGGCCACCTCTGCAATCAGGGAAATCATTCGTGATCTTGGGTCAATTTCTCCAGAGGTTCGATGGATATACCCTGTCCACTGCCGCTTCTGGCCGGCGTATTCTGCCTCCAGATCTACCCGCACGGGATTTGATGACCCCGTTAATTGAATGGAACTCAGCGAAGGATCCAGAAAAGCAAGCTCACTGACTGGAATGGGTAATTTAACCTCTACTCGACTCACATCAAAGACCCGAGCCAATTCCTGTCCACGGCGTACAAATTGTCCTGCATCGGCCATTTTACTCACAACACGACCGGCAAATGGAGCCCTCACCAATGTGCGTTTCAGGTCCTTTTCGGCTTTGACCAGGGATGCTTCTGCCGATGCCATCCCCATTCTGGCCCCAGCGAGTTGAGGTTCTCTGAAAAGCAAAGGTGAAGGATCCCCCAACTGCATGGATTCCATTTCTTTCCAATCCTCTTGAGCAAGCCGTGCTTCCGCCTGGACGGTTTCCATTTGGATATTGGCGTTTGCCAGTTGCGCGCGCGCTTGAGCCAGAGCCGCCTTGTAATCGGTATCATCAATCCTCAGCAATACCTCCCCTTTCTGAAAGACACCACCTTCTCGAAATGCATGTGAAACTTCTGTCACCGCACCGTCCAGTTCCGATATGAGCGGAATGCGCGTTGAAGCCACAACGGTTCCCTGACTCTTCACCATCAGTTTTTTGGAAGTTAATGTGACAACCTTCGCCTCCACAAAGGGAGTGTAAGGCTCCATCTTTACGGGCTGCACCTGCCGTCCAAATTTAGTCAGAAGGACGGTCAAAACACCGCATACGAGGAGAACCAGGATCGGAAGCAATATGGATTTGCGCTTCATGAAAAAATTCAATTGGGGGATAAATTAAGATTTGGATCAGAGATGGATGCAGCGGACTGATATTTCGTGGACTGGAAAGCGCCGCCCAGGGCCAGCATCAGATCAATGCGATTAGCATACAGAAGTCGCCGCACCTCGATTAGTTGGGTTGCATCATTCAATTGCCGCCGTTGAGATTCCAGCACGGTAAAGAGGTCAGCGAGGCCGCTTTCATATCGATCCTCCGCAAGTGCCAGGGCTGCACGAGACTGTTCGGCAGCTTTTCGCAAGTGATCGTGTCGCTTTCTCAGCCAATGATCGGTCTGCAATCCTGTTTCGACTTCATTGAACGCACGCAACAGGCTGGAATGGTAATCCGACAGTGCCTGCTGAACATTCGCCTTGGAAAAATCAATACCAGCCATCAGGCGCCCGCCTTGGAAAAGAGGTTGGGTGAGGTTTCCCGCAACACTCCAGACGGTGAAATCGGTGTTCAGCAGATCCTTCATTCCCGGGGTACTCGTTCCGGTGGAGCTGGTCAAACTGAGGCGTGGAAAAAGCGCTTTTCTCGCAGCCCACAAACGGTGATCCGCTGCCTTCAAGCGCCACTGTGCGGCGATTAAATCGGGCCGGCGCTGAAGCAATTCAGAGGGAAGACCTGCAGGAACAGGCTCGTTGGGAAAGGGTAATGCCGATACGCTATGGAGCTTACCATCTGGGTATTGACCAATCAAAACTTGTAGCAACCTGACGCTCGCTTCCTTTTGTTCCTGGCGCTGCTGCAACAAGGCCTGAGCAGCCTCACTGCTGTTGAGCGCCAGACGATATTCCAAAGACGGGCTCAAGCCTTGCAGGAATCTCTCACGAATTCGATCAGATGTTGTTTGAAAATTATTCGAGGTTTCGACGGAAAGTTCCAACTGACTTTGAGCGGAGGAAGCCTGAGCCCAGGTCTTGGCAACCTGCGCGGCAAGCGATAGCTGATAATAGATGAAGTCGTTTTCGGCTGAAATATATTCCGCTTTGGCCGCATTCTTTCCACGACGAAGGCGCCCCCAGATATCAAGCTCCCAGGATGCATTCATATTGAACCCGAATGATTTGAACCGTGCAGTCAGCACATCACTCTCCGCGCCCGGAATCGGAAGACCGATGAAGTTTTGCTGGGTCTGGTTTCCAAGAAGGCCAAATCCAATGTTAGGAAATAAATCGGCTCGTGCGATACGGGCATTTGCAGCCGTTGATTGCACTCTCGCGGCCATGGATCGCAGATCCGGATTACGCTCGAAAGCCGCTTCGATCAGCAGATCGAGTTCACCGGTCTTTAATTCGGTAAAAGCGAGCAGACGGTCGTCGATTGGAGCAGAATTCATTCCCCACTGACCAGGGGGTATTACGGGAGAAGCATTCGGGTCGATATCTTTTCCAGACCGGCAGCCTGTGAATCCAATAATTAAGATGATGCTCGAAGCGATGTTAACCCAGCTCATTCAACATCCTCTCGCTTGATGCCCACGCATTGTGCCCTGAGGCCTCCGGCCACAAAGGCAATCAATTGATCGCAAGTCTCTTCAAAACATTGAGGATTGCAAATCCCCCCAGAAAGTAGTCTGGGCCTTTCCTGATCGCACAAAGTGTGAGACATCGCTCCCATCATGAAGTGAATACGCCAGAAAAAATCGACATCAGGTAGATCGGGAAGAACAGAGCGAAGTGCCGCACTGAAACGATCGAATACCTCTTGAAAACGCGCTTTCAAGTAAAGCTGTAAAGAATGGGAAGGTTCCGAGAATAAACGCCCTATCAAACGGGCAATGTTACTATGGCTGCCACCCCCAAACCCGGTCATTTTCAACGCGGGCTCGAACAGCGCGCGCAATATGTCTTCCAATTGTAGATTCCGGTCCGCACAGGAAAGTTCCAGAGCATTCAACAGATCCAGTCTTTTCTGGTTGATCGGGCTCAGTCGTCGTTCCAAAACGGCTTTAACCAGTGCGTCTTTGGAACCGAAATGATAATGGATGGCTGCGATGTTGACATTCGCCATCGAAGTCACCGAGCGCAAAGAAGCCCCTTCAAACCCTTGTTCCACAAAAAGTGTCTCAGCAGCATCAAGGATGGCTGTTTTGGTATCGATGTCGCTCATTAAAATCAATCAAACGTTCGTTTTAAATTTTTATTTGTGCAAGCCATTTGTCAACGGGAATTTTAATTAAAAAAGATTACGAGAAAAAGGTTGGGCAACAATGGATGATTTGAGGCATTCATTTTCTGGGGCTTGGCCTTTGGTTTGCGAGGGAAGTAGATCCATCAACTTGATATTTTCTCAATCCCTGACCTGAAGCTCGCAAAGCCAATGACTGAAGCGATGAGAAACAATAAGACCTGCACTATACCAGCAAGGCATTTGACAGAGTGTATCATCTGCTTAAAAACAATGTTTTTGTTGCCAACGGGAACCCGACCAGAAAACCTCATCCTGAAATGTTCCATATACGGAAACTGCGAAAGTAAATGAGCCACACTGTCACACATTAAGGCACACCTCATCGCGACACAGTGTCTCGAAACGTAACTCACAGCGAGCAGAATCTTTACTTCAAATTCCCCTTAACCACTCTACTCGTATAACTTATGCCTTTAATTTGTAATGGCATCTTTAGTGCTTGTTGGTAATCAAGAAACAGAAAGATTTTAGCATGGCAAAAGTATTAGGTATAGATCTAGGCACCACGAATTCCTGCATGTGCGTCATGGACGGCGGCGATCCATTGGTTCTCGAAAACTCAGAGGGCAAGCGCACGACGCCTTCCGTTGTAGCATTTACCAAGTCTGGCGAACGATTGGTAGGCGATGCCGCAAAGCGTCAGGCAGTGACAAATTCAAGAAACACTGTTTACTCGATCAAGCGCTTCATGGGACGCAAATTTGATGAAGTTCAAGAAGAACTCAAACGTGTCCCTTACAATGTAGTGAAGGCAGCAAATGGTGACGTCGCTGTAGAGGTTGAGCAGGAAGGGGAAACCAAACAATTCAGTCCCCCTGAAGTTTCTGCAATGATCCTTTCAAAACTCAAGTCAGACGCCGAAAGTCGACTGGGTGAGAAAATCACTCAGGCGGTCATCACCGTCCCTGCCTATTTCAACGACACACAACGTCAAGCCACCAAAGATGCAGGAAAGATCGCAGGTCTGGAAGTCCTGCGTATCATCAACGAACCAACCGCTGCTTCCCTTGCTTATGGATTAGACAAGAAAAGTGACGAAAAAATCGCTGTTTACGATCTCGGTGGTGGCACTTTCGATATCTCTGTACTGGAAATCGGGGATGGTGTATTCGAAGTCAAGGCAACCAATGGTGACACTCACCTTGGCGGCGATGACTGGGACAACACCCTCATGGACTGGATCCTTGACACATTCAAGGCAGACTCAGGAATCGACCTGCGCGGCCAGTCTGACGCTTTGCAACGCATCAAGGAAGAGGCTGAAAAGGCCAAAATCGCTCTTTCCAGCTCTCAGGAATACGAAATCAACCTTCCTTTCGTAACAGCAGATGCTTCTGGTCCCAAACACATCAGCCTCAAGTTGACACGCTCCAAGCTCGAGCAATTGTGCGATTCATTGTTCGAGCGCACGATTCAACCCACTAAATCCTGTCTGGAAGACGCAGGGCTCAGCACCAGCGAAGTCAACGAACTTGTTCTGGTGGGTGGCATGACGCGCATGCCCAAGGTGGTTGAGACCGCGCACACCATGGTCAACAAGAAGCCGCATCAAGGTGTCAATCCAGATGAGGTGGTTGCCATCGGCGCAGCGATTCAAGGTGGAGTGCTCAAAGGAGATGTCAAGGACGTGCTCCTTCTCGATGTGACTCCTCTGTCCCTCGGGATCGAGACGCTTGGGGGTGTATTCACCCGATTGATCGAGCGGAACACGACCATCCCCTCTCGCAAGTCAGAGATATTCTCGACGGCTGCTGATAATCAACCTGGCGTGGAAGTACATGTCCTGCAAGGTGAGCGTCAGTTTGCAAAAGACAACAAATCTGTAGGTCGCTTCCAGCTGACAGACATCCCACCAGCCCCTCGAGGAACGCCTCAAATCGAAGTTACCTTCGATATTGATGCGAACGGGATATTGAATGTCAGTGCCAAGGACCTCGGCACCGGCAAGGAGCAGAAAATCACCATCACAGCCAGCAGCGGCTTGTCACAGGAAGAAGTGGATAAAATGAAAGCCGATGCGGAAACCAATGCTGACGATGACCGTAAAAGGCGTGAGGCTGTTGAAACACGCAACAAAGCTGATAACTCAGTTTATCAGTCGGAAAAATTCCTTTCAGAAAATGGAGACAAGGTTTCTGCAGAGCACAAGCAGGAACTGGAAGACGCTGTCAAATCAGTTCAGGAAGCCCTCAAGGGTGACGACGATGAGACGATCAAAACAACTTCAGAAAAGTTGAATGAAATCTGGCAGAAAGTTTCAGCCGAGTTATATCAGCAGGCAGCTGCTGCAGGAGGAGATGCACCACAACCCGAAGGTGCAGCACCTGGACCGGACGCCGGTGCAGAAGCCCCGCAACAAGAGGGCGACGAAAAGGATGACGGACCGATCATTGATGCTGAAGTAGTTGACGAAAAGAAAGACTGATCACTCAGATATGCTTTTTAAAAGATTTCCGGCGAGTGTCGGAAATTAAAATTCCCGCAAACAAAAACAAAACATAATAATAATATGGCACTAAAAGTAAAACCTCTCGGCGACCGCGTGCTCGTGGAAGCAGTGGAAGAGCAAGAAGTGAAACAGGGTGGAATCATCATCCCTGACTCCGCTAAGGAAAAACCATCCGAAGCCAAAGTTGTTGCTTTGGGCACCGGCAAATCAAGCGACGACGGCAGCAAAGTTGCCTTCGAAGTAAAAGTTGGCGATACCGTACTTATCAGTAAATACGGAGGAACTGAAATAAAAGTGGACGGTAAAGAATATAAGATCCTCAACTCGGATGACATTCTTGCCATTTTCGGTTGATCCGAAATTTAACGAATTCAATATAAAATAATAGAAGGAAAATTTATATGGCAGCAAAACAACTCGTATTTGATGAAGAAGCAAGGCATGCACTACTGGCAGGTGTCGCCAAGCTTGCCAGGGCTGTGAAAGCCACACTCGGACCAAAAGGTCGCAACGTCGTATTGGACAAAAAATTCGGTTCTCCTACCGTCACCAAAGATGGTGTCACGGTTGCCAAGGAAATCGATTTGGAAGATCCATACGAAAACATGGGTGCACAGATGGTGCGTGAAGTTGCAAGCAAAACCAGTGATGCAGCAGGTGACGGAACGACCACTGCAACCGTTCTGGCTGAAGCTATTTACCGTGAAGGTTTGAAATACGTCACCTCTGGAGCCAACCCAATCGGCATCCAGCGAGGCATCAACAAAGCGGTTGACTCAGCTGTGGCACAATTGGCAAAAATCGCCAAGAAAGTCAAAGACAAGGACGAGATCAAGCAAGTTGCAACCGTTTCCGCTAACTGGGACGGAACCATCGGCGAAATCATTGCCGACGCAATGGACAAAGTCGGTAAAGACGGAACCATCACTGTTGAAGAAGCAAAATCCATCGAAACCACTCTGGACGTGGTTGAAGGTATGCAGTTCGACAAAGGTTATCTCTCTCCTTACTTCGTAACCGACAGCGATTCCATGGAAACCCGCTTGAGCGACCCTTACATTCTGATCTACGAAAAGAAGGTCAGCAACTTGAAGGACCTGCTCCCGATTCTTGAAAAGGTAGCCAAAGTTGGCAAACCTCTCATGATCATTGCGGAAGACATCGAAGGCGAAGCCTTGGCAACTCTTGTTGTCAACAAACTCCGTGGCACTTTGAACATCTGTGCTGTTAAAGCTCCTGGTTTTGGTGACCGTCGCAAGGCAATGCTCGAAGACATCGCCATCCTGACCGGTGGACGTTGCATCACTGAAGACTTGGGTATCAAGTTGGAAAGCATTGCAATCGACGACTTGGGAAGCGCAAAATCCGTTGTTGTCGACAAGGAAAACACCACCATCGTTGAAGGTGCTGGTAAATCCTCTGACATCCAGGGCCGCGTAAACCAAATCCGCCGCCAGATCGAAGAAACCACCTCTGACTACGATCGCGAAAAATTGCAAGAGCGCCTGGCCAAATTGGCGGGTGGTGTTGCCGTGATCAACGTTGGCGCCGCAACTGAAACCGAGATGAAAGAAAAGAAAGCTCGTGTGGAAGACGCATTGCATGCGACCCGCGCAGCTGTCGAAGAAGGTATCGTTCCTGGTGGTGGCGTGGCATTGCTCCGCACACTTCCTGCCATTGAAAAATGTGAAGGTGCCAACGACGACGAAAACATCGGTATCAGCATCGTCAAACGTGCCGTTGAAGAACCATTGCGCGCATTGTCAGCCAATGCTGGCGAAGAAGGCTCACTGATCGTTCAGGAAGTCAAACGCGTCAAGGCAAACAACGGTTACAACGTTGCAACAGGTGAATACACCGACTTGGTTAAAGCGGGTGTTGTCGATCCCAAGAAAGTGACTCGCACCGCACTTCAAAATGCTGGTTCAATCGCTGGTCTGTTGTTGACCACCGAAGCGTTGATCACTGAGATCCCTGAGAAAGAAGCTGCTGCACCTGCAGGTGGACATCATGGTCCCGACATGGGTGGCATGGGCGGTTACTGATCTTTCGGATTACAAATCACAAATCACTGCACGGAGGCCGACAGTTTTGTCGGCCTCTTTTTATTTTTTCAGCCATCGCAGGCGTAAGGAATTTCCAATGACCAATACATCAGAGAACCCCATTGCAGCCGCACATAACAAAGGACTCATAAAGCCAAACATGGCGAGAGGAATGGCGGCGGCATTGTAGAAGAAAGCCCAAAACAAATTCTGCTTGATCGTCCTCAATGTGGACTTCGCCAAATTCAACGCCTCAGGAATGGCGTCGATGTCGGCCTTAAGTAAAACCATGTCGGATGCTTCACGTGCAATGTCACTGGCCCGTGAAACTGCGATGCCCAAATCGGCCTGTTCAAGAGCAGGTGCATCATTGATTCCGTCTCCAATAAAAGCAACTCGTTCCCCTCTATCCTGCAAATCCCGAATGATGGTCGCTTTTTGTTCTGGCTTCACTTCTGCATGGATGTGCGAGTCTTCGATTCCTAGCTCACTGGCAATGGCTGAAGCTGTTCGCTTATGATCTCCCGTGACCATGTGAATCGCCCATCCTTTGGAACGCAATCGCTCAAGGACTTTGAATGCCTTGGGTTTAATCAAATCTTTCAATGCAATCAGCGCCATCAAATTTTGATTAACTGAAAACCCAACGATCGTTGCCCCCTGCTCCATCCATCGTTTTTGAAATGCATCAGACGCGCCAAGTGCAACTCCCTGATCCCTCAACCAGTTTAAAGAACCCAATCGAACAAGGTCATCCTGAGCCGATTCATCATCACTGGATCGTGAAGCTTGAACCCCAAAACCGGAATGTTCAGTCCAGTCATTCCAATCGATGTCTGCGCCTCCTTCGGCCCATTCCATGCTTGCAATGGCTCGGCTCAATGGATGATTGGATTTTGCGGACAGTGAAGCCGTCATTTTTTTCACGTGATCAAAATCAACTGATTCATTGAACGATTCAAAGGCCGCGACTTCGGGTTTCCCCTGGGTTAATGTCCCTGTTTTATCAAACGCCAGACAGGTGATGGTTCCACTTTTTTCCAATGCTTCACCATCTCGAATCAGAATACCGCGAGCAGCAGCGGCATTGGTTCCCGCCATGATGGCTGCAGGCGTGGCGAGTCCCATGGCACATGGACAAGCAACAATCAAGACGGCAACACTGTGAAGCACGGCAGCAGCCAAAACCGATTCCGTCGCGTGGGCTGACCAAAGCAAGGGTTGAATCAATTCTGAAATATGCTGCATTCCGGACGGCCAGAAAAACCAACCGGATAGCGTGATCAAGGCAAGCATGACAACCACAGGAACAAAGACCGAACTGACCTTGTCCCCAATGCGCTGGATATTGGCGCGGCTGTTCTGTGCGTGCTCAACAACTTGAATAATCCTGGCGAGAGCGGTATCTTCACCCAACCCGACAACGCGAACAAGAAGTCTTCCTTGACCGTTCTGGGTGGCACCATAGACCTTGTTCCCTGCGCTTTTGTCCACAGGCATGGATTCGCCTGTCAGCATGGATTCGTCTACGGAACTCTTGCCTTCAACAATATTCCCGTCCGTGGGTATCTGGTCTCCCGGGCGAACCTCCATCAAATCGCCTTGATACAACTCAGACACATCGATCTCTTCAAAGGCTCCATTCGCTTGTTGCCTGCGGGCTCGCTGAGGTGCCAGTTGCATCAAGGATTTCAAAGTGCTGGAGGCTTTGGCACTGACTTTTGCCTCCATCCAATGCCCCAGACTGATGAGTGTCAGGATGCCCACTGTTTCCATGAAATAAAGATGCACCATTTTCCCCGAGATCCATCCCCAGATACTGAACAAGTAGGCGGAGCTGGCGCCGATCGAAACCAGCGTATCCATGTTGGAGCGTCCTTTTTTCAGTTGCTGCCAGGCACCTCGATAAAAACGGCTACCGGCAACAAATAAAATTAAGGATGCGAACAAAAAAGAGAAGGTGCGGTAATTGGAGGAAGTTCCCAACTCCATCCCCCATTCCCCCAACATCATGAGAATGAGAACAGGGCCGCCCAGGAAAAGATTCAAACCCCAACCTGAAAACCTGCTTTTCCCTGGTCTGGAATTTGGATGGGCTTCGGCCGGAGCGATTTGAGCACATTGGAATCCCACATCTTCCAAGGCTTTCTCGAGTTTGGAAATGTCTGATTCCTGATCTGTTGCCCAGAAAACCTCGGCTGATCCAGGCTCCAATTGCAACCGGACCCGCTCCACGCCCGAAACATCGTTGAGCGCCTCGACAGCATGACGTGCACAGTTTTGGCAAGTCATGCCGGAGATGCTTATTTGAGTAATATTTGTGGCATTGAAGGACATTGCATTGAATTCTCATGCCGCTGAGGCCCCCTTCGCATGAATCATCTCTCGGATGAATGAAGGCCCCTTTCCATCAAAAACATTCAAGCGCTTGTTTAACATGGCGTCCGACCCCATCCCCCTGACACAAACAGATTATGAAACCAAAAGGTAGATGTCGGAGGCAATCCACTCTGGCTCAATGACGTTTCCTCTACGTCATATTAAGAATTTGCATGCGCCTGTGAGACGCCCTCCCAGGGCAATCACTACTAATCTCTGAACGGCTTTTGATCGGGCTCGTCGATCTCGTCACCTTCGAGGACCAGGCGTGCCTCGGGTGTTCCCACCCAGTGCACACCAGATTGGAGGAATCCCAGGACTTCACTTTGCCTGAGCAGAGGCCCCGTCACCTTGAACTGCATTCCCTCGGGGCATTGATCCCGCAACTTAATGAAGTCCTCCGGCACCAGCGGCTCGGGCCTGACTCCGCCCAGCAATTCAATGGTATGCACCCCTGCCTCACGCGCCAGCTCGATGGCTTCGCGCGCTTCTTTCTCGGAGAAAAGCCCCTGACAAAATACGGCTTTGACCTGTCTGACATCCGCAGCCTCGACCACGTCTCTCAGTTCTCGGAAAAAAACTTTGGGCTGATTGTCTTTGAGCGTAGCGGGATTCACCACGAGCGCAATTTCATGCGCCCCTAAATCAACGGCCGCCTCTGTCTCATAGCGCTTGATGTCAGAATCCATCGCTCCAAATGGAAACCCGATCACGCAAGTGACATTGACGGAACTGTCTTCTAGAACAAGAGTCGCGGCTACAACGCGCGAGCTGTGCACTGTAACACCGTAGAGCCCCAACTCGGCAGCTTCCTGACAACGAGCTTTGATCTCCTGCAGCGTTGCATCTGGCTTGAGCAGGGTATAGTCCAGATGCTTGGCCAGTTCAGAAAAGGATTCTTCAGAGCCTGACATCACTTAAGCACCAGGTAGAAGGTTAGCAACCATGGCTTTCTCTTCTTTTAATTCATGGATGGTCGCATCAATCTTGCTCTGGCTGAATGCATTGATTTCCAACCCACTCACGATGTCCAGCTTCTGATCACGACTGCGAACCGGGAAGGATGTTATCAATCCTTCTTCAATACCGTAACTTCCGTCAGAGCAAAGACAGACACTGTGCCAATCACCATTCATGGTAGGATTGATGATTGAGGCAACGGTATCAACAACAGCATTGGCTGCGCTGGCAGCGCTCGAGGCCCCTCGCGCTTTGATGATGGCAGCTCCACGCTGCTGCACTGTACTAAGGAATTCACCTTCGAGCCAGTCAGAATCACTGATGACATCAGTCACGGCCTTGGCCCCAATGCGAGCATTGGTAAAATCAGGATATTGAGTGGCTGAGTGATTCCCCCAGACACCCAGACGACTGACCTCGGTCACATCGACACCTGCTTTTTTGGCCAATTGGGATTTGGCACGGTTTTCATCCAGACGAGTCATGGCGAACCAACGATCACGAGGAACATCGGGTGCATTGTTCATGGCAATCAGACAATTGGTGTTGCATGGATTCCCAACCACTAAAGTGCGGACGTCTGAAGCAGCATTGTTCTGGATAGCCTGCCCCTGACCAATGAAAATTTTGCCATTGATCCCCAGAAGATCCTGTCGCTCCATACCCTGCTTACGGGGAACACTGCCCACTAGAAGCGCCCAGTTGACACCTTTGAATCCTTCATTCAAATCAGCAGTAGGCACAATGCCTTTCAGCAAAGGAAAAGCGCAATCATCCAATTCCATGCAAACACCTTGCAATGCAGGAAGTGCTGGCTCGATTTCAAGCAGGTGAAGGATCACAGGCTGGTGGGGGCCGAACATCGCGCCGGATGCTATCCGGAACAATAGTGAATAACCGATCTGACCGGCGGCACCGGTCACCGCCACACGAATGGGAGCTGGGTTCATTATCTAAACTTTCAAATTCAGGTTCAATGTTCAAAGGCAAGCCGAAGCACGCCAAGTGGAAACATATTAGAAGCTCATGGCTCATCAACGCAAGTGCAACGTGGCCAAAGCACCTTATTTGATTGGAAATGAGGAGTTGCGACTGCCTTTGGAGTGTCACGTTTTTGCAAATATGAAAGTTTTTTCATCCGTGCCTCGCCTTGCTCTGCATTATTTGAACGGATACATCACGGAGCAAGTTATTTGTAAAAGAATGGCACTGACCCTTGATAGTGCAAAATACATCCCGTTGCGCGAGGTGTTTTCATTGACCATTTTGAACTTTTGTTTTCGACGTTGGTAGCACATGGTATTTCTATGAACTCTAGGTATTCCGAATCGCGCAGGTCGTTTCTCAAGCAATCTTCCATTCTGGTTGGATCCAGTGTTTCCGGTCTTTCCTTTCCATGGATTGCCAAAGCTCAATCCCCGAATGACAAAATCCAGATAGCCGCCATCGGGACGGGCGGACGCGCTGCAGCGAATGTCGCTGGAGCATCGCATGAAGCCATTGTCGCGATGTCAGATGTGGATTCCAACATGCTTGATGCCACCGCGAAAAAATTACCTGACGCACGCCAATATAAAGACTTTCGGATCATGCTGGAAAAGGAAGTAGACCGCATCGACGCCGTTCTGGTTGGAACACCCGACCACACCCACGCACCCGCTGCAGCCATGGCAATGCGCATGGGCAAACACGTATATTGCGAAAAACCCCTGACACATACCGTTCATGAGGCTCGAGTGCTCAGTGATCTTGCCAAACAAAAAGGCTTGGTCACGCAAATGGGAACGCAAATTCATGCGGGGAATAACTACCGTCGTGTAGTCGAACTGGTACAATCAGGAGCCATTGGCAAAGTGGAACGCGTTCATGTATGGGTCAATATAGGCAGTTCTTATTCGGATGGAAAATTCACCACCAGCACTCAAGCTCCACTTAATCTGGATTGGGACCTCTGGCTTGGGCCCGCAACCGAACGACCCTACAGTGAAGGGGTGCATCCATTTACCTGGCGTCATTTCTGGGATTACGGCAACGGAAGACTCGGTGACTTTGGCTGCCACTACATGGACCTTGCTCATTGGGCGCTTAACTTACGCCAGCCCACAAGAATTGAAACAAAAGGCCCCGAGGTAGAATCGGTGACTACCCCAAGACATTTACAGGTGGATTATTACCACCCAGCCATTGAAAAGAGATCACCTGTTCACTTGACCTGGTATGGCAACCGGACTCCCGATATCGTCAAGGCACTGAAGGATTCAAACGGCAAGCCATTGAACTTTGGAAGCGGCCAATTATTCGTGGGGGAGAAAGGCATGATCATTTCCAACTACGGCGAACACCGCCTGTTGCCAGAATCAACTTACAAGGACTTCGAACGCCCTGATGAGTTCATCCCCAATTCCATCGGTCATCACAAGGAATGGACCGAAGCCATTCGCAGCAGTGGAAATACAACATGCAACTTTGACTATGCAGGAGCACTCACGGAGACCGTACTCTTGGGTAGCGTTTCCTATCGGAGTGGTGAAGACATCGACTACATCCCAGAAACCGCCACCACCCGCAAGCCTGGCAAAGCTAGAAACATGCTGCACAAAGAATACCGAAAAGGCTGGACGCTTTAAGCTATTGTTAAATCACATGTAGAAGAGCAAAGGCCACACCGGGCCCAAACCCTGATGAGCGAATCTTATTTTGCAAACGTAGGGCTTCGTTTTTTCCCTGTCGATGCAGTTGAGCAACTTCGCTGGATATCCTGAGTGTATGAGCGAGGGTGCCACGATTTTCCCACAGGATCGTTCTTGACCCAGTGGTAACTGACACCTTGCAATCAAAAAAACAACCTTGTGGTCTATCAACTCAGTGTTGCCATATTGCTTTTTCTTTTAATAGAAAAACCAGTTGAACCATTCCTGATTCGGTGAATTCAAGGCTCGGGGATTTCAAATCAGTCCTGATCCAATCACGCATATTAGCGGGAGTCGGGCCTGTGTATTTAAAAGATAGCTGATCCTTCCCCCTGTGATGACTGGAATATTGAGCAATGACCTCAGCAAATATTTGGATATTTTTGCCAGAAAATTTACGCAAGACCTATTTGATACCTTCTGAAAAATATAATTGAGAAAAGCTGCTCGATTAACAGCCGATATCCCGTCGATCAAATACCACCACTAACAAGTATTTCCCTGGCATGTGTCTCATGCCGGCATTGGATTGAAGGCAAGGCATGCGCACTGGAGGAGCAAAAAGCTTATGCAACATACAAAACGACCCTGCCCCGTTGAAAAAAAGGTTTCTTATCGACGCATCTTCCATGGAGGACAGCTTCGTTCATAACTGAAATCAGCATCTCCTTTAAAAAATACAAACCCTGAGGAAGAGTTGCATGTGCTTCCAAATTGACCTGATCTATCAACAGGCCGACATCTTCATTTAAGAGAGATTCGCAATCAACGCAGGTGCCTGCTTGATCAGGTCCTCCAAGTTACCAGGCGCTTTACCACCACCGCGAGCAAAAGCAGGCTTGCCCCCTCCTCTTCCGTCCACAAGAGGAGCCAGTGTTTGGATAATTTTCCCGGCAGGATAGGCTTTCTGCCATTCCTTGCTGGTGATCGCTAGTAGCACGGCGGAGTCTCCACTTTTACCTACCAAAACGATCACACCATCAAAGCCTGATTTTAGAGCGTCACCGGTGGTTTGAATGGTATTACCTTCCACCTCGCCAAGGTTGGCAAGAATGAGCGGACATTCGGCCAAATCACCGGAGGCAGGAATGTTAATTGCAGTTTGTTTTAACTGATTTGCCGTTCCAGATGCTTGTTTTTCCCTTAACAAACGCAGTTCTTTTTCCTGTTGCTTCTGCTGAACAAGAATCGATTCAATCTTCCGATCCAACTCACCCAAAGGTGTATTCAACTGAGACGCCATGGCTTGTAGAGTTTTCGATTCATGCAACGCTCTTTGATAGGCCTCCATACCTGCACACGCTTCAATACGTCGAATACCAGCCGCAATCGCAGACTCTGCCACGATGCGGAACAAGCCAATTTCTCCGGTGGCTGAAGCATGCGTGCCACCACAAAGTTCCATGGAATATCCATCCAGATTCCCTCGACCGCCACCAATCTGAACGACACGCACCTTGTCCCCATACTTGTCCCCGAAAAACTGCATGATATCGGAACGTTTCTGAACTTCCTCGTATGGGACTTCCTGCCAACTGACGCTCCCGTTCTCAAGGATACGCTGGTTGACCAATTGTTCGACGTCTCGCACTTGTTCGGGAGTGAGGGGTTGACTATTGAAATCAAATGTCAGTTTCTCAGGTCCAACGTAGGAACCTTTCTGACTGACATCTTTGCCAACCACTTCGTGCAAGGCCCAATGTAATAAATGAGTGACGGTGTGATGCCGTTGAATGGCATTGCGTCGCTCAAGATTCACTTCAAGCATCACCGATTGTCCCAAACCAGGAATTTCATCGGTATCACTTCCGTCTTTGATCGGCAACATATGCAACCAGGCATCCCCTGCCTTGCGTGTATCTTGGATTTGCCATAACTGACCTCCGCGGGTCAACGAGCCTTGGTCACCTAATTGTCCGCCCATTTCAGCGTAAAACACAGTCGAATCCAGCACCACCGCAAGGGCATCCTTTTCCTGAACGACTTCGAGGACTTTGGCTTCGGTCTGCAATTGGTCGAAGCCAAGGAATTTGGTTGGCTGCGTTGTTTTGATTTGAGATACCGATATGACCTCCTGCTGTTGGGCGGCTCGAGCACGTTGGCGCTGGGCCTCCATGTGAGTTTCAAAGCCTGGGGAGTCCACCGTCAAGCCACGCTCGCGCGCCATCAATTCAGTGAGATCCAATGGAAACCCAAAGGTATCATAAAGTTTGAAAGCAAACGCGCCACCAAGTTCTTCTCCACTTGAAAGAGTGTCGGCTTTTTCAGTAAACAATTGAATCCCGCGATCCAAGGTTTTGTTAAAGGCCGTTTCTTCCGCTCGGATGGTATCTTGAATGATGGTTTTTCTTTCTCGCAATTCAGGGAAAACATCTCCCATCGTTTCCGCAATCACATCCACGAGTTGAAAGAAGAAGGGTTCGTGAAAATCCAGGGCACGTCCATAACGCACCGCTCGACGAAGAATGCGGCGCAGGACGTAGTTGCGATCCGTATTTCCCGGAGCAATACCATCCGCAATGGAGAACCCAAGGGTACGGATATGGTCTGCAATCACTCGGAACGCGATGTCGATTTTCTCTTGCTCAGTGTAAGTGGTATGACCAGCTTCAGGTAATGTGGAGGCGTATTTCTTTCCACTCATCTTTTCGATATGATCAAAAATCGGCCGAAAAACATCCGTTTCATAATTGGAAATGACGTGATTGAATTCAGTGAATCCACGTGTATTCTGCATCACACTGGCTACGCGCTCAAATCCCATTCCAGTATCCACATGCTTGGCTGGCAGGTCTGAAAAAGTTCCGTCAGGGTTGGCATTGAACTGAATGAAAACAAGATTCCAGATTTCAATGCAATCGGCGCTGTCGGTATTCACCAAGGCTCCCTTGGTATCAGCATTGGGCGTAAGATCGATGTGAAGCTCTGAACAAGGTCCACAGGGCCCAGTATCTCCCATCATCCAGAAATTATCCTTTTTGTTCCCATAAACGATGTGAACTTCAGGATCCAATCCAGCAGCCTTGAAAATATCGAACCAAAGGTCATAAGCATCCTGATCGAACTCAGCAGGATCTCCCTTGCTTGCATCGGGTTTGTAAACCGTGGCGTAGACACGCTCTTTTGGGAATTTCCAGACCTCAGTCAATAATTCCCAGGCCCATTCAATGGCTTCCTTTTTAAAATAATCACCAAAACTCCAGTTCCCTAACATCTCAAAGAAGGTGTGGTGGTATGTGTCCATCCCCACGTCTTCAAGGTCATTGTGTTTCCCCCCTGCCCGGATGCATTTTTGGGTATCCGCAGCACGTCCAGGTTGGTAAGGACATTTCTCCTGCCCAAGAAAAATGGGGACAAACTGATTCATCCCGGCGTTCGTGAACAGCAAGTTGGGTGCGTCCGGCATCAAGCTGGACGAAGACGCCATACTGTGTTGTTTGGATTTAAAGAAATCGAGGAACGATTGTCGTATCTCTGAGCTTGTCATCATGTTAGCAGGCAATGTAGTAGGGAAATTTCAGGATCAATGGTAGTAAAAAGATAGCATTTGTCAGGGTTGTTTCATCAACGACATACAGACTTTCAAGTCAGGATCGATTTTCACTGAAGCAGGCATTCGTTCCATCACTTTTGAATCGTATTGGGATCCATGAATGGAACAGGCTCAGGTTGAGGAGAGGTTGTCTGATAGTAATAAATCGCGGCAAGCCCGAGGCAAACCATGATAAAGAAACCTATCATGGCTCCGGCAAAAAATTTCCCCAACCATGGAGCACCCTGCTGTTTCGCGCTTGATTCATTGAATGTTTCTTTCATTGACATATGATTTATTTAACCCAAATCGCTGAGTGAGCAATCGATCTTGCTTGATCCATATTAAGACGCTTCATCTTTCAAAGATGCCAACACTTCAGGATCTCGCACGTCCACCCATCGACCTTCAATTTTCAAGCCGGCAATGGTTTGCTCATCCTTGACCAGGTCGATGATCGCATCGGTCAATTCGTATTCACCGCGAGGAGATTTTTCCAATCGCTCCATGTAGTCAAAGGCCGCAGCTGCAAAAATATAGATACCCGCATTGTACCAAACCGGATCGCCATCCTTGAGGACACCCTCGGCACGCAGCTGATCCAGTTCCTCGTGAGTCGGTTTTTCGACGAGCCGGGACAAACAGAAAGCGTCATCAAAAAAATTAATCCCTCCTTTGGTCACATCTTCACCTTCCGTCACTGTGAGCAATCCGGCAAACTGACCTTCACCATAGCGTTTCACCATGCGGGCGTAGGTCTCGGGTCGAACCAGGATATCTCCATAAGTCAGCAGAAAATCATCATTGCCTACGATCTCTCGGGCAGGTAGTGCCGCGCGACCCGTGCCATCCTGTACCTCCTGTCGGCGATAGGTCACTTCAACACCAAAAGCAGATCCATCCCCAAAATGACTTTCAATGACTTCCGCCTTCCACCCGGTAATCAGACAGATTTCGCGAATACCCGCAGATTTCAGGCCTTCAATAATATGTTCCAGGATGGGTTTCCCTTCTACCGGTAACATCGGTTTGGGAAGCGATTGAGTCAGATCACCCATTCGAGTGCCTTTTCCAGCGGCGAGAATAACTGCTTTCATGTTTCTAAAAAGTGATCAAGCGGCACCTGTGCAGGGCGCCGCTTGATGCTAAATATTCAAGATAAATCAGGCTCCGTATTTATCAAACATCATGGCATGAGCTTGCATGTGACGAATGAGGAACTTCGCATCAAAAACCCCCATGGAACCAATGTTGGCACCCGTTTCGGTAAATCGATCCAATTTATCCGATCCTGAAAAAGCCGACGTCAGCAATACGGGCTGTGGATGCCAGGAGTGACCTTTCATGGGACAAGGAGTCGAATGATCACCAGTAATGGCAATCACATCGGGACGTTTCTGCAACAGGATGGGCAAAGCTTCATCCAGTTCCTCGATAGCCTTCTTCTTGGCTTCGAAATTGCCATCCTCACCATACATATCGGTGTATTTGTAATGGATGAAGAAGAAGTCATAATTGTCATACTCTTCAAGGTAGCGATTGAATTGCTCACTGATGGATTGAGGACCTTCTACCTTGTCCATCCCCACCAACTGAGCCAGTCCTTTGTACATTGGGTAAACAGCCAGACAGGCTGCCTTCAGTTTGTAACGTTCCTCAAAAGTAGGAATGTCAGGTTGATGAGCAATGCCACGCATCAGGAAACCATTGGCCGGGCGCTCGTCTTTCAGGATCGGAAGCGCTTTGTCATAAAAAGCTTTGATGAGCTTGGCTGCCTTCTGGGCTTTTTTGGATGAGGGATCCAGAGGTGTGGATTCGGCAATAGGCAAACCCTCACGCTGGGGGTCAGTATCATTGAGTGGACCTTCCATGCCCGTTCCACGGAAAATGACGACGAATCGGTGGCCTTTTCCGGGTTGAATGATGATTTGTGTATTGGAAACTTTCTTAATTTTCTTGGAAAGGATGGCGCAGAGACGTTCGCACTCCTCGGTTTCAATACGGCCCGCACGACGGTCGGTCACCAGACCATCAGCATCCAGTGAACAAAAGTTGGCACGCGCTGCCACGTCCCCTGCCTTGAGTTCCAATCCAAGGCCAAGAGCCTCGATCACTCCACGTCCGACTTGCGTTTCTACCGGATCATAACCAAACAAGGCCAAGTGCCCTGGACCACTACCAGGAGTGACACCAGGAGCCACCGGGGTCATTCTCCCCTGAATGGCCTCGCGGCTAAGCTTATCCATGATCGGCGTCTTTGCCGCTTCCAGAGGGGTCAGGTATCCATTTTCTTTGATGGCAATATCGCCTACACCGTCCAGAACAACCAAAGCAATTTTGGCCTTGGTGGGCAGCGTCAGCTTGTCATACATTTGATCGAGTTTCGTCATTTCAATTTTCAATATTCAGTCTTGAGGTTCAGGGAAGGACTCGCACAAAAGCACAGGAAACCTACAAAAGCACCCATGAAATCATCTATCACCCTATCCTGCAGCCCTTGAACGCCAGCCCATCCGGGGGTAGGATACTGAATATAAAGTGAGGGAAGGTCAACTGGTTTTCGCCCCACTGGGATGGAGACATATTTGGAGTTGATCCTCTAAATTTTGAAGCATTGATGTGGATCAATCGCAGGATCCAAAAGTGGGATCCTACGATTGATCCAGCAAGGGGGGACACAGTTTTTGACGCGCTGAAGGGATGACAAGGGATCAGCAAAGCATCGGGGTTCCTCAGATACCAATCAGGCCCCTGCCAGCCCTACCCTCTTGGCGGCCCACGCAACGCAGATATTTCCTGCGATTCGGCGACTGCCAGCAGAAGGCCGTCATGACAACACACTTGCCGCTAAAGCTAACGGGTCGGAGAATCCTGCTTTTTCATTCGTTCTTGGCCCCCTCTTTTTCAATGGTCACATGAAAAGCCCAGTGACGTTTATTGGGGGGGGTGTCCGTATTGTTGGTTTTGATAAGCAATTTATTGTTACCTTTCCGCAACTGAATCGGCAAACGGATGGTTTCCAATCCTGCCTCGTGCTTCAGCGCGGCTACCTTTTCGTCGTTGACCCATATAATGGCCCAGTCATCAATACTCAGGCGCAGATTGACAGTTTTGTCACGATCACTTGGCAAGGTAGTTTGTGCATAAGCGCTGTGATTCAAAACGGTCAATGGAGTTGCGGCATGATGGCGCTCGAAGAAGAGATACTGAAGATCAATCCATCCGCGCTCGCTCGACAGTTGGGCAATGATAGGTTCCTCGCCTCCCGCCAACGACATGGATTCCATCCATGACCCATCCGGCAAAGGATCTTTCTCGATGAAATTCTCCCATTGATCCCCTTCAGGCCATAGCCCGGCAACCTGCCATTCAAGAGGCATTTGAATATTGGCAGATGCAGACTCAGGGATGTGATAGCTGTATACCATGGATTCCATATCATCCCCGCGAGCACCTGTACGGAAGATAAGAGAACTTTCAAAATAGATAGGGTCAGGCCCGAAAAACCGGTAAAACACACCATCCTGATCGAGTCTTCCCCGGTTGACCTGATATGGACAACCCGCCCAACGCGTCTGACGTTCGTTGAATCCCCACGTAAATCCGAAATCATCTTCCACATTATGCCCTCGAATTGCGTGCGGGTGGGTTTCCCCATCCATTAACATCGTCATGCCGCCCGTGTGAAAAACCATATCTGAATGATTGCGTTGCATGTAACCGACCGCGACTCCAGCCAGAAAACCCTCCCCTTCAAAGTTACCCAGTTCTAAATAACTGCCGCGCTTTGCCGCAGGTTTTGCCATTCGATGGGTAGCGTGGAGGCGGTAAGGGGTCAGTGAATCAGCGTTTTTATAAGCATGCCAATCAATCATCGCAACAGCGCGTTGGCCTTTGGGTCCGCGCAGGGTGACACGGCAGGATTCGGAAAAGGGAATCGGAAGATAGAGATTATACCCAGGGGTGCCTGGCATGCCCGGCAAAGGGTTTGGCAAGACGGCATAAGCAGCACAATCGATCACATAAGGATCAAGGCCGTGCATGATCCCAAAAAAAGGTTTCAAGGGAACGTCGATCTGAGGTTCCGGAGCATTATCAACATGAATCACCAGATGTGTATCATCACCCGCGAGGAACCATATGTGCCGTATACTTCCAGGTCCTTTGAGCTCGGCAATATCCACCGAGCCACTCTGAGGAATCCGCTGATCACTGTTGCTCCGATGTGATCGAAACTTACTCGGCAATTGAATCATCGGGACAGCAGGATCGGATATTGTATTGGCAAGCGTCTCGATAAACCCAGCCATGAGGAGATAAATCGAGAGAACGCTTGATGGAAGGACCGAGAATGGAATCACTAATTGCACAGGCATTCTTGAGAGTATTTCAAAAGATGAGAAAAAACCTTCATTGTCAATGAAGGCATATTCAAAAGTGTTGTCAGGTATTCCATATTAAGCGATTGAAAAAGAAAAAATACGCATCGAGGCACCAAAGCATGGAATCCTCGGGAAGAGGCCCATACAGACCTCGCGCATCATTTCTCATTTGCTTAAGGAGTCAACATGGATTCGGCTAATTGATCGATTTTATTGCGAATCAATGAGTCTGAACCCTGAGTATGTATGGCGGCAATTCGCTCAATCCATTCATGTGTCGCGCCAGGCTCGATGATCGCAAGAGAATGATCTTTGAAACCATGGACATTACCGTTCCATATTTCAATGTAACCAAGCGATGGAAAAGCACGGGTGTATTCTTTTTGCCGTTGTTCACTGGGAGGATAACCCCACCCCCCATATATCAAAACCAGGCGTGACCTCCAGGGGAAAAGTCCTGACCAGTCCATCTCCGGTTTCATGAGAAAATACGGCGTAATACCCTCGTTTCAGGGGACTGGCCATCAAATCCCCTATTTCCTTCCATGCACCAACAAATCGAATGGGAGCCGTTTTTACGTCCCCTACCATTCCAGTCATCCATTCATTGAAATCACGATCGTCGGGAACAAATTTTTCTGCAGGAACAATGATCTCTGTCTTTGCCGTCACGTCACCTTGCCCACCGGGAGCAAGTGTCGACGTTGTCCAGTGCGAGAATCGAACAGACTCTTTGCCTGGATTTGTAATGCGGATACGTGCCTCCAGAAACGGTTGCTTTTCATTGGCCTGATAGGTGATCTGATGGCTCAGCCCAGTCACAGGTTCAACGCTGGACATGCGGATCCCCACCGTTCCACCATCGTTTTCAACTAACTCCCACTCCCAGGACAAGGCATGAGAAGTTCCGTGTTCGCGGCGAGGCATCACGTGTTCGATACCGCCCCATGTCATCCAGAAGCCCGTATCATTGTTTGCTCCCAACGGAACAGCAATAGGGTTGATCCACAGTTGCTCACGCCCTGAAGGCATATGAACAAAGGAGTGAACTCGCCCCATGCTCGGGATGATTGTCGCCCGAAACCATTCATTTTCGATTATTTTTGAAGGAACTTTACGGGTAATCACTTTCTCTGGTCGCGAGTGATATTGTTTCCAGTCCATTTTTGGAACACCGGATGCATCAAGAGAAACCGCATGTTCGTATTCCAGATAACGAAGAGACACCTCAGAAGACCTGAGGCGAATGCCTCGCTCTATCTCCTGCGCTGAAAGTAGACCGTTTGTGATCCCCAGTAATAAGACCAGGCTGAATTTGAATCGAAATAGAATCATTGCCTTGAGTGTGCTGACAGCAATCGTCATGGTTTTTTTGTTGAAATCGACAAGAAAAGGGGCCGAACCTTGAAAAAGGTTCGGCCCAGAGTGTTTGTTAATAATGGCTACACGTTTGAATTATTCCGCAATAAAGAAGTGCGACTCTCCTTCCGGTGCCACCGAATAAGGGGAAGTAGCACCTGCCACTGCCTCATATGGCCCACCCACCGCAGAGGAACTTTTCAGAATGCCTTCAAATGCTATGACGACACTGCCCTCCGAAAGTTCTATTGAGCTGATGGCTCCTGAGGTTTCTTCCTCCGTATCCACATCTCCCGTACGAGCACGATAAGCTTTCAGGCCTCCCTCTGGATCATTGATGAGAACACGTGTGCTTAAATTCGTGGTTGACCATTCCAGATTGGCACCGCCACCACCTTCGTACCAAACGGCACGCATGGGATAGAGACCTGGCTTGACAACAGCAAAACCAAACACGGTATCAGCCGCTCCACGACCTCCACTGAAAACGCCTAGCTGCATCGCATCGGATGATGCTTCATGACCTAGTGTGACTCTAAAACCATCATCGGAGTTAAATATCATTCGATAGAAACCCGCCTCAGGAAATTCGATATAACTTAAAATCTCAGCCCCTATGTTGTCCGTACCTTCCTCCAAGCCTGGAATACCAGGAATGTAATCATCCGAACGATCAATCAGGCTACCATCTCCAAGGTCACGAAATACTCCTTGAGCTGCACCATCTTGATCAAAGTTGATGACTCCATCCACATCAAAAATGACACCAGGCCGATTTGGATCCGAAGATTCGACTCCTCCCAATGGATCAGCCAGATTATCTCCCCGTTCACCGCGAAGCTGCGCCTCGACTTCAGGCGTACTGTTGGCACGAATACCCGCAAGCTGGTGAACGCGCATCGTAAATCCCCGGTCTTCTCCGGAACCAAGGTCCGTTCTGTAACCGACTGTTGGAAGAATCAGATAATCTCCGACTGTCCAGGACCAACTGACATCACGAGTCTCACCATCCACCGTGTACTGAAGCGAAGCGGTGACGACTTGGCTGGGTTGCCAAAGCTGACCAGAGCGATCGATTGTCACCGATGTCACTCCATTCTGTTTTGTGATTTGAGCGCCTGCGTCAACTCCATCCAGCAATAAGGAAACAGATCCCTGATCAACTGAACCTGATTCATCTTCGATGCGGACACTGATGCTTGACTCCGGATCGACTCCACGAGCTCCACCACCGGGCTCCACGGACGTGACACGAGCAGCAAAGGAAGATTCGTAAGCAAACGTTTCCAATCCACCATTATCACGATCGTTCAACAAAGCTTTGGCAGGTTCGTTGGTAAACCACTCGAGATTGGCGCCTCCGCCCCCTTCATAGTAGATCGTTCGCATGGCGTAGTTTCCAGGCTCTTGGAAATAAACATCAAAAGTCGTTGTGGCAGCGCCACGTCCCCCATTGTATTCACCCACAATCAGGGAGTCAGCCGCATCATTACCAACGGACGTCCTGAAGCCATCATCGGAATTGAAACCAAAAGTGTAAAGACCCGCACTTGGAATCTTCACCACCGTTTTGATCTCTGCGGTAAAATTATCAGTGCTGTCCGTCACTCCCGGGATTCCGGGAATAAATTCATCAAACACATCACGCGTCGAGCCATCGGCTCGATCGTAGAACTCACCGGCTGATCCTTCATTTTGATCCATGTTGATCAAATCCACGGTCCAGATGTAATTATCAGATTGCCAATCATCGGCAACATTCTCTCCGCCGATTTCCCCTCTCAGATGTTGTTCACGGGCAGACGTATTGTTTGGCAGGCCTTCCTCAGATTGAACCACACGCATCAGGAAGCCTGCTGTTGAGGTATCGGCATCGCTAAGGGCGACATCAGCTGAAACCAGAGAGTATAAACCAACACTGAAGGTGGTGGCCTGGGATTGGGTGGAACCCCCTTGATCCCATGAAACTTCAAGATCGTGGATACTTTCCGCAGGTAGTGGTGAACCATCGACCGTATAAGTGATCCTGATGGCATCGCCATCTTTTTCCGCGGTAACATCAATGACTTGACCATTCAGCAGAGCGCTGACGCTAGCAACATCAACACCTGCTGCACCCGAAATCAAAGCGGAAAACCCACCTGCAGATCCGAAGGCACCTGCCAGAAACGCCTGAGATTCATCAGCGTCTGTCTGACGTATAATCATGCCACTGATTCCACCGGAGTTGTCTTCCAGATGCTTGTACCAGAGCGCAGCACCATCAGCAATCACAACCTCAACGGTGGCACTGCCTCCTGCAAACGTACCGGTATTTTCGTCAGATGGTTCTTCACCTCCGGACCATATCTTGGCCACTTGGCCAGCATCAGTGGTCCGACCTTCAAACACAGTGACGTTGTAAGTCCCGGCTGCCAGGCCATCGATACGCATTCTTGCTTCGGTGCCAGCTGCATCGACATTCTTGTAAAAGTAATCATCACGTGCCTCTGCGGGTACTAAAATACCATCATAAACCGCTGGTTCCGCCGGAGGCGCTGGGTTATTAGCAGTAAAACCATCGTCCAAAGCCGTTAGGGTGACCCCTCTGCCCAAGTCGACAACTTCATCTTGATTAAGAATATCGATCGAGATCCAGGGGACAGGTGAAGCACCTGCTCCGTTGCCTTCGGTGCCACCAAAGTCGACTTGAAATGGAGCTTCAACAGCGGCGCTGACCCGACGTATGATCATTCCACTGACCCCTCCTGAGTTGTCCTCAAGGTGTTTGTACCAAAGAGAATCTCCGGCACCCAATGTCACCGCGACAGTCGCGCCTCCTCCGGCAAAGCCACCCGTATTTTCACTTTCAGGCTCTGTGTCTCCTGCTCCCCAGATTTTGGCTACTTGGCCAGCATCAGTGGTTCGACCTTCAAAAACAGTGATGTTGTATACACCCGCGGGTAACCCATCGATCCTCATGCGAGCCTCTGTGCCTGCGGCATCCACGTTTTTGTAAAAATAATCATTGCGTGCCTCTTGAGGAACAACAAAACCGTCGTATTCGGCCTCTTCGTTGGGTGGAGCAGGATTGTTGGCTGTGAAGCCATCGTCCAAAGCAGTGAGAGAGATACCCGCACCCAAATCAACAGTTTGGTCCTGGCTGAGAATATCAATCGTCACCCAAGGAGAGGGGGATGCGCCGGCGCCGTTACCCTCCGTGCCTCCAAAGTCAATTTGAAGCGAACTAAATTTGGGAGCCGATTGCTGACGGATCAGCATGCCACTGACACCTCCAGAATTATCCTCAAGATGCTTGTAATATAGAGGTTCTCCGGCAGTCACGGTGACGAGCGCCGAAGCACTTTGACCGGCGAAATCGCCGGTGTTTTCAGACGCAGGCTCTTCACCTGTCCATATTTTGGCGAACTGTGACGCATCGGATGTTCGTCCTTCAAAGACCGTGATCCGGTAAGTCCCTGCAGGTAGCCCATCGATTCTCATGCGCGCCTCTGTCCCTGCCGCATCCACATTCTTGTATAGGTAATCGTTGCGGGCTTCCTGAGGAACAATGATATCATCATATTCTGCATCCTCGTTGGGAGGCGCTGGATTATTGGCGGTGAAACCATCGTCCAAGGGTGTCAGTGTGATCCCTTCGGCCAGATCAACTGGTTCATCCTGAATCAAACTGTCAATGGTAACCCAGGGTGACGGTGAAGCACCGGCACCGTTGCCCTCAGTGCCACCAAAGTCGATGAAAATGTTCGTTTGTCCCAGAGCTGCCTGACTCATCAAGGTGACAAACAACAAAAAAGCAAGAGACCGTCTTTGCCCTGCTTTACAAGCTTTCAATATATAGCGAACCGTATACATAGATATTTTTATAGAGAGTTTTTTTTGAGGTTTCTGAGTGATTTAATGCTGAAGACTGGCATGGTTGCAAGCTTTTAATAGAGGGGTAGGTATCCAAAGTTATGCTCATTGGAGTTAAAAAATTCAATCGGGAAACGGGTGATTGAAATGAACACTTATTTTGGCAACTCATTCGTTGAAACCAGCTTGCTTGCCCCCAGCATTAGGGGTGTGATGGTTGATTATTCTCGCAAGGGGGTCTCGATCGTCATGAACCATGCGGTTGACAGAGGCTTGATGAGAAAGCAGGATAGATCAATCCATCGACCTGTAGCGATCCAAATAAGCTGTCTATCGGAATGACGAGATGAGAAGTCCCATCGGGATGGGACTGGCTCCCAAGCAGCGATATCGAGCTGAAACCGGTGGGAATACAAACCCAAAATATCGAGCTCAACCGACTAAAACCTGCCAACCCATCACATTGAACCGTGCCAGCTTCCAACACCAATCTCAGTAACTATCCCCAGATCCAGCCCTCCCCTTCAAAAAATAAATCAGGGTTTACACTAATTGAGCTACTGGTCGTCATCGCTATCATAGCAATCCTTGCCGGAATGTTGCTACCAGCGCTGGGGAAAGCAAAAGCAAAGGCTCAACATATACGTTGTGTCAGCAATCAAAAGCAACTGACACTCGGATGGATCATGTATGCCGACGATTACGAGGATAAGCTTGTCTGGAACGATTTAACCGCAAACGGGAGCGGATGGGTAAGAGGAGTACTCGACTATGACGGAAACAACTCCCATAACACCAATATTGTCAATTTGAACAATCCGGAGTTTGCAAAATTGTGGCCTTACACGACTGCTGTCGGTATTTACCGCTGTCCGGCCGACAAAAGCCACGTCACGATTAATGGCAAACGTCATCAACGTGTTCGTAGCGTCTCCATGAGTCAGGCAATGAATTCAAGGAACGATTGGCTGAGTCACATTACAAAAAAGGATTATGTCGTTTTCCGCAAGATGTCGGATATCAATCGAATGGGACATTCCGAGGCTTTTGTCTTCATCAACGAACATCCGGACAGTCTTAATTTTGCAGACCTCGCCGTTGCCATGAATGATGGCGCTCCCCCTCAGGGTATCATGATCATCGACTACCCGGCGAGCAACCACAACGGTGCTGGCGCCATGAGCTTTGCCGATGGGCATGTTGAAATGCACAAATGGGTCGATCAGCGAACCATACCGGCATGGAATAACTCCAAACTTAAACTCGCCGTGTCCTCCCCGAACAACAAAGACATGGTATTCATGTCTAATCACAGCTCCGTCAGGCTCCAATCCAACTAATCCCTGTCTACTGGAAATTACGTTACCTTCAGGCACCTTCCCGGACCATCTATTTCCTTGAAACCATGGCTCCTGAAGTTTCAGAGGTTTCCTGAAGTTTATGGTAAACGGCACTCCAACCTTGTGACAGCTTTTTCCCAGCCTTATGAACACTGCGGTTCGCATCATTGAGATGCGTGATGGACTTGTCTGGAGTGAGTTACCATTTTGATGTATGGTGATGTTCCTGTTTGTTGAAGTGATGGTGTTGTTTTGAACCAAAGAAGATGACTCTATAAAAATGGATACCTTTGCTGGTATCAGTGAAACAATGGCAACAAAGATAAATCTCATGAAGCAGCTTTTCACTACCATGGGTGGTGGCATATTTTTTCTTCTCGCAGTGACTGCCTTCGCTCAACCGGAGGAAGAAAAAACCTTGAAAGTTGGCATCTATGAATACCCTCCCTTTGTGATGATTGATGGCGAAGGTTTCTACGGTTTCGACATTGACTATATCGAAAGCATTGGCCTTGAGATGGGCAAGTCGGTGCATTACTCACTCTACAAATCGAGCAACACTGCTCTGGAGGCTGTAAAAAATGGCGAGGTAGAGCTTGCCATCGGTGGGATTTCGGTGACTGAATCCCGAGAAGAAGCCTTGGACTTTTCACATAGCTATTATCAATCCGGGCTTTCCATCATGGTCAACCGGGATAATGTCCCGTTTTTCAAAAGCCTCATGCACGCACTGCGTGATAGAGCCATTTTTTACACATTCGCCACTTTCCTGATTTTCATCATCCTATCGGGTGTTGTCTTTTGGCTTTGTGAACGAAAATACATGGTGAACCACAAAAGTGGCAAATCGGGAATAGGGCAAGGCATGTGGCTGAGCTATGCCACGGCAACCACGATTGGGTATGGCGATGTCGCACCAAGAACACCGCTCGGCAAACTCTTTACCATCCCCATCAGTCTCATTGGCTTTATAGTCATTGGGTCCATTTCCGGTCTCGTATCCTCTCTGATGACGATGGAGCAACTCAGCCAGCACGTTCTGGATGTTTCGGATCTCAAGGGCAAAAGAGTGGCTTACAAAGGAGACACTGCTTCTGAAGAGCGCATCATCAATCATTATGCACCAACCTTTAAGTTTGAAGCACGGCGGGTGGAATCAGCCCAAAAGGCCTTCGACCTGCTGAATAATGGAGATGTGGATGCATTCATTCACGATGCCCCCTTGTTGTTGCACCATGCCAATGGTGATGGAGCAGGCGATTTGCATGTGGTAGGAAAGATGTTTGAAAATCAAATCTATGCCATTGCATTCAGGATGGACAGTGGTATGCAGGAAACAATCAAAAGGATTCAGCTCAAACTACAACAAAGGGGATTAATGGACAAACTGAAGCCTCGCTACGGGATCTGATCAAGAACCAGAATCAGGCCGCGAAACGCAAGGAAAAATCCCTGTTTCAGCGCATGGATAGATGATCGATGAGACATTGATGGGCCGACTCCCGATCACTCGAAGATATAGCGTTTTGCTGCCTCTGTTATAATTGCCCTGAGGGGAAATAATTCAGGCAAGCGACAAGTATCACCGACAGGTTTGAAGGTAGGCAATCAAATCAAGCAATTCATGTCGCGTCAAGATCTGCTCAAATCCTGATGGCATCAATGAAACAGTCGAATTGTGCACATGCTCAATCTGTTTCCTGTCGATGCGCGTCTCGCTCATACCGCCGTTGATCAGGTAAACAGCTTCTCTTGTTTCACGATGAATCATCCCGTCCAAAGTTACGCCGCCTGACAATTCAAAGGCATAATTCTCGTATCCATTGACGACGGTGGCACTCGGGTAAAGAACAGCCTCCACTAAATCCCTTGGCTGTCGAATGCGGCCAATCTGGCTTAAATCAGGTCCCAGTTGCCCCCCCCGGGAATCGATACGATGACAAGAGGCACATGCAACCCTTTCCTTGTAAAACAATACCCGACCTCGCGAAGCGTTTCCTTCCCCCAGTTCCTGTAGTATCGAGCGAAGGTTCATTTCTTGTTTTTTTGCCGCCTGCAACCCGTCACCCAGCACTTCATTCATTGCAACATGCGCACGCGAAACCTTTTCTGAAAACATGCGTCTCAAAAGGTTAGCTGTCCCGTTGGGAAGCGACCCGACAGCTGGATTGCGCTTAAGCTGCGCGGCAAGCTGAACACCTAAAGCGTCCCATGCATCTTCATCCAGCCCTCGCTCGTCTTCTCCGTTGATGCCCGCTTGATGTTCGAAGGGGTACATCAATGCTGGCAGACAAAAAGAACGCGCTCTTGCGATTGTTTTGAGGTAAGTATCGCGTTCTGACTCATCAAGCAGATGCCATCGGAGTGCCCCCATGACCTGTGCGGCATGCAAGGAAAGAATAACGGAGCTGTTTTCATCGGTAATCAGGCGAATCAGGAAAGCGATGGATCCATCGGGAGGCCGATCGTGATGTTTGAACAACACCTTCAGAGCGTCAACCTTGTCCTTTTTCGAAAGCCCCTCCCGGGCTTCAAGCTGAGAAATAAATCTCAGAATGGTGGAAGGCATTTCGAATCGCGCTGCGAGTTTGAGTGAAGCCGATCGCACTCCTGGAGCATCCTCCTTTAATCCCAGAAGAACACACGCCTCCAAGGTCTCCGGAAGGTCCTCCAGAAAGGCAATGGAGTTCAACAAGTGCTCCTTGAACTCGGGCCTCTGCCCGGCAGAAGACATCATCTCCAGAAGGGCGGACTGAAAATCATCTTCCTGAGCGTAGGAGAGAATGAGGCTCTCGATAAGTTGCAAATTGAGTTGTTTGGAATTCGCCACAAGGGAGAGCTCCCGAAAAACCTGTATCATGGCAGGTTTCCATTCCTTGCGTCTGGATGCCATCTGACGCGCTTCCTGACGCAAATCAGGATCTGTTGAGTGCAAAAGCGGAAGAATGCTGCTTGCCTCCAGATCCGCATCCAGCGCGTCGATGACCCTGAGTGCCATTCGCTGCCCGTAGGGCTGGTTGCTATCCCACAGGTAAGGCAGCACTCCCTTCAAATCTCCAATTTCTGTCAGAGCATAAACAAAGGCATGCTGTGTGTGGAGTGGATCAGAGGGGTTCAGGTGCTGAAACAAATCAGGCACTGCTTCCCTGTCTCCAATAAGCCCCAGTGCCGTTGCCACAGCCCCACGCACAAAGGCATCGGTATCCTGCAGCAATCCTGCCAGCACTTGAACCGAAGCGTCATCCTTCCGTTCCCCAAGTGATCTGGCAGCCACTTGCCTGACACCTGCATCCGCATCCGTCAGAGCCCTCCTGATCATCGCTAGAGAATCTTCCCCCTGTATTCTGGACAGTACCCATAAACAGCGTTTTCTGAATACTGGATCTTCGTTCGCGTGCAAGGCTTGCTCCAGATCCCCTAGAACAAGGGTTCCCTTTTCGATTATCTTTTCTGCTGCACGATCCCTGACCGCTGGCCGAGCGTCCTTCAATAAACCAATCAAGCTGGTTGCTCTCATGGAATCCCAGGTCAGGGTATTCCCCCTGGGGTCGCTTGGAATCAGGGCATCTTTTTTCTGAATTCTGTAAATGGCGCCTTTGATTTCAGGCCTGGCACTTTTTGAAAAAGGACAACCCCAGCTCAACCAACCGCCTGTGTCCAGCAACAGAAGAGAACCATCCGCATCCTCAAGGATGTCAGCGGGATGAAATCCAGCATGCTCGGAAGAGAGAAAATTTTTTTCAACGGTCAAGAAGGATCCTCCCTGCGGTTCAAGGCTTACTTGAACGACCTTGTGCGTATTGAACTGACAGGCAAAAAGTGTATCGCGATAGGAGGCTCCAAAAGACGTCCCTCTGTAACGCACGAGTCCGGCTGGAGCCACCTGGCCCCAGCGACTGACTGCCGGCAGGCGGAATCCGGTCTCTGGCAACAAGGGATTACCATACACGCGCTGGGTCAGCCCTCCTCGCATCCAGTGAATGAGCGCATCATGACGCCGACCACCAAAACTGTCAAAAATGGCGCAGGTCGAAAGCATGTCTCCATTCGGGGTAAAAACGACATCAACCGGGTTGACCCCGCCCTGCCCTTCCACCCGAACATCACGACCATCCGGCCAACAGGAAAAGACTCCAGCAGCACGACTCACTCCGGACCGACTCCCGTCGCTGCCAATCAGATCGTAACCAAAATGCCCACCTGTGAAATAAAGTCTCCCATTGGGGCCAAGATAGGGGCCATGCTGATTGGCTCTTCCATCAAATTCCATACTTCCAAGGATCTTTTCCCGTTTGTCTGCCACACCGTCATCATCCAGATCCTCCAGCCGCCAGAGGTAGGGTGCAGAAATGATATAGAGCGCTCCCTGATGCCATAATCCTCCTTCGGGCATGGTCATCTCGTCCGCAAAGATCGTGCTTGTGTCATAAACCCCATCGCCGTCCTGATCAACCAGGCGTCTTACAAATCGAGGCCTCTCTTTTTCAATTTCCTCCCGGGTGGTCAGATTGCGCCCATCGCTTTCCGCGATGTAAAGGCGACCCCTGTCGTCAAGACAGGCCATCATGGGATAATCCACCAGAGGAGAAGCTGCTGCGACACTTACCTCGAAACCAGGCAAGACCTTAATTGCCGACGGTGAGGGTGATGGATCGGCCAAGCCAGCAATCGATACTACGAGTAAAACCGAAGACTGAAGACAGACCCATCGCCGCAGATGGGATAAAGGGCTCATTTCTTTCATGATGGAGCATGCATGTTCCCGCGATCGAGTTTATTTGACAAGTAGTAACGCAAATCAATGACAACACCCTCAATGCGTCAAGTTTCAGGACATTGGAGGATAAACAGTCGGAACACTGAGTCTCGAAATCCATGTTCTTTTTACTGAAACGAGACCAATGTGTGTTAGATAGCCATTCATGGTGCGCTTCTGAGGGACTACCTGAGGACCACAGTCGTTGAACTTGGATGGAACGCCTGAATGCGCAGCGTTGAGCTTCCGGTCAACCATGAAAACCACCATCGTTTTTGATCTGAAAACCGACGAGTCATCGGATGCTTACGTTCAAAACGCCCCGGTATGGGGAGAAAAAACCTCGGTTGTTGCCATCCGCCTTCGATGAGGCATATTTGCCTGAGTGTCATCTAAAGAAACAGACAAATCGGACAAGGTCTATCAGGTTGAGAACCTCCATAAACGCTATGGAACAAGCGTGGTCTTGAGAGATGTTTCATTTGAAGTGGCAAGTGGAGCCATGACCGCCATCATGGGTCCTTCCGGTTCGGGCAAGAGCACCCTGCTCCATTGCCTCGGGGGTGTGGACAAGGCTGATTCGGGAAGCATTCTGTTTCATGGAGAAAGCATGATGTGTATGCCTGCTCATGAAATCGCCGAGTTGAGACGCGCTCAAATTGCTTCCATCTTTCAATTCTTCTACCTTCTCCCCACCCTGACAGTAGAGGAAAACATCGCATTTCCACTTCAGCTTCAGTCAATGCCGGGCCGTCAGCGAAAAGAACGCGTGGCAACCATATTGAGTCAGGTGGGGATGGAGCAGAGGAAAGATGCTTTCCCGAACCAGCTGAGTGGAGGCGAGCAACAGCGCGCCGCCATCGCCAGGGCTTTGATCACTCGTCCGAAAGTGATCCTGGCAGACGAACCGACCGGCAATCTTGACAGTCAGAACGGCCGCCGAATCCTGGACCTCATGCGGGAGCTCCTCTGCTCGCAGAATATTGCATTGCTGCTTGTCACCCACAGTGAGGAAGCCGCAGCCATTTGCAATACGACCTGGAAGATGCAAGATGGAAATCTGATCACGTGAAGCAACTGATGCATCCATTTCTTCTCCTGTTGCGAGTTATTCACCTTCGTCATTGGACACGTCACCCTCTGACATCCCTGGCTTTTTGCGGCATCATTGCCGTTGGTGTCGCTGCATTCTTTTCCATCAGACTGGCCAATCGGGCTGCCATCAGCGGTTTCACCTACTTTGACCGCTCCCTCGGATTGCGACCGGACCTGGTTTTGACCTCTCCATCAGGCCAGTTTTCCGAAGAAGATCTTTTCTCAATGCAGGCCAGACTGGACGCGACCCCTTGCGTCATGGCGCCTGTGCTTGAGACCACTGCTACCGATGCCGCACAGAAAGATGCAAGCCTCAACCTTCAGCAATTCCTGGTGGTGGGTCTGGACACTTTTGCCATGTCCAATCTTGCCTACCATGATCCAGATCGTGTCAATAACCTGGCCCGCCAGGCTTGGCAGGAACAGCCTCGCCAACTTGAGACATCCAGTGAGGCGATTTACGGAGTGGTGATATCAGAAGCTTTAGCGACCAAACAGAAACTGGATGTCGGGGGTCTTCTTGAGGTAATCATCGATGACCGCAAAACGATTCTTTCAGTCATGCATATCACTCGGGATGAGGTTTTTCAGGTATCGCATCCATCTTCCGTTTTATTCATGAGCATCAGCGATCTGCAGCGCGCCATGCAGCAGCCCAAGTTGGTTCATCGTGTGGAACTCTATTTCCCTCCCGGGCATGACAAAAAACTGCTATTGAAAACGGCAGGGGATCAGTTGGGGATGGATCCGCGCTGGAAGTTGGATACGGCCGAAACTTCCATGAACAGCAATGCCTCAATGACACGCGCATTCCGACTGAATTTGACCATCCTTTCCATGCTGGCGCTGGTGGTTGGAATGTACCTCATCATGCAGGGAATGGATGCTGCCATCGTCAGAGGCAGGATGGAGATTGCAACATTGCGTTCATTGGGAGTGACGCCCGGGGCATTGAAATCAGCCTGGTTGATGGAAAGCCTCTGGTATGGAGTTCTGGGGAGCGCGGGAGGATTGGCGCTGGGCTGGTTCGGGGCGCAGTGGATGGTTCGATCTGTTGCGTCCACCGTGAATGCACTTTACCTTCAGAGCGCTTCTGAGTCAGCAGACTGGAATCACTCGGAGGCAATTCTGGCCATGACACTGGGTTGCCTGGCCAGCCTGGCTGCAGGATGGTTCCCTGCCAGTGAAAGTGCCGAAACGCAACCCGCAGAAACCTTCAAGCGAGGACGTCAGGGAGGTTTCATGACGGCACTGAACAAGCCCCTCTGGGGTATCGCGATTGGACTTTCAGGCTGGGGGGCAGCCAGCTTGCCACCTTACGCTGATGCGAACGGATGGATTCCAGTGGGCGGTTACGCTGCTGCCTTGCTATGGGTGGTGTCCGCCACGCTGATTGCACCGGCAGGACTTCGCTGGATCGCTCCCCTGCTTCGGCCAATGATCGGTGCGCACGCTGTATTCATGTATGCTTTCAGTCAGTTGCGACGCCCCACCGGGCGTCATCAACTCAGCGTGGCGGCTTTGACTGTCGCTGTCGGGATGGCTGGAGGAATGACCTTCATGATCCACAGTTTTGAGTCCACCATGATCCAATGGATTTCAGGATCCCTCAAGGCCGACCTTTACATCGCCTGCCAGGGAGTTGGCAGCGTCTCAAGTCAAAACCGAATGTCCAGAAAAACATGGCAGGCCATCTCCGATCACCCCAAGGTCGAAAGAGCCGAGGTAGGGCAAATTTTCCCCATTGAGTATCGAGGCCGAAAGACCTATCTCACAGGAATGCCCGTTCGTAACCCACTGGATTGGGAGTATGCGATGTGGATCGAGGCCCCAGATTTGGACCCAGCAGCATTAGAGGAAAAAAACTTACCCTCAGCTGCAGTGAACGAGAGTTTCCAAACCCGATTTGACGTGCACCCGGGGGATCAAATCAAGCTACCGACACCCGGTGGCTACAAGGAAGTGCGCATCGTTGGAGTGTTTGCTGAATATGGCAATGAACACGGGACGGTTGCCATCGACAGACATGTGGTCAGCAACTGGTTTCAGGATGAACGCGCCGTCAACATTGCCCTGCATCTCAAATCCGGAACCGATCCCGACAGGGTTCGAAACGAAATCCTGAGTCAACATGCTGGTATCTCCATTCGCACCAACCGCGCACTGCGCAATGAGGTACTGGAGATCTTCCACCAGACATTTTCGGTGACTTATGTATTGCAATGGATCGCGGTGATGGTGGCCATCGCAGGATTAACGATGGCAATGATTACTTCACTCATGGAAAGGCAACTTGAATTCCAGGTGATGAAAAATCTGGGGATGACACGATTGCGGATGGCAGTGGCTACAGGGCTGGAGGGTTTGGCCTGCGCATGGACCGGATTTGGTTTCGGGATGATCCTGAGTATGTGTCTGGGATGGCTTCTCGTCTCCGTCATCAATAAACAGGCTTTCGGATGGACACTCCAAAGCGCCATTCCATGGTGGGATCATCTCAGGTTACTCGTGGCCCTGACGCTGGCGACTCTCATCACCACAATCCCGGTGGGGTGGTGGGCATCCACAAAACGCATGCATAAAGAAGAATGAAAAGACGGTTTAATCAACGTTTCGGCGAAGAAGTTAACACCGCAAGAAGGTGGAGTTCACGTGTGGCGCTGGGAGTCATTTACCTGCTGCAGACTGTGGTGGGAATGCAGCTGGAGGGTGCAGCGCATGCGATTGCCAGACCTGGATATCAGTTCAATTTCCCGCGCGATTACGGCAGTCATCCAGATTTCAAAATCGAATGGTGGTATGTCACTGGCCATCTGAAATCAGAAGGCGACCGTCGTTTTGGTTATCAGGCCACTTTTTTTAGGTTGGCAGCTGATTCGGCAATATCCCGTGAAGGCAATCCTCCCCTTCCCCAGGACATCCACCTGGCTCACATGGCATTGTTGGATCTCAAAACAAAGAAATTCTATCATCAGGAACGCCTGCAACAAAGCCCGTGGATGGCCTCCGCCAAAAAGGGAGATATGGAGCTGAAAAACGGAAATTGGAAATTGCGCCGCATTGCCGATAGCGAAGGACCTGATTTTGAATTACAGGGAAGTATTCTTGCAGATGTCAACCTGAACATGCAGCTTTCCGCCAGCAAACCCATCACACTTTTTGGGAACAAGGGCTATTCGCGAAAGGGATCGGATCCTGGCGCAGCCAGTTATTACATGACTTTTACCCGTCTTCAAACAACAGGCAGTATCCGATTGAAAGGCAAATCATTGAAAGTCCGGGGATGGTCATGGATGGACCACGAGGTCAGCTCCAGTCAACTTGCACCACAACAGGTAGGCTGGGACTGGCTCAGCATACGATTGAACGACGGAAGAGACATCATGGCTTATCGAATGCGAACTACCAGAAAGGAAGCAGACCCGTTTTCTACCTTCGCCTGGGTAGACGCGAATGGCGACGCGTCACACCAGCGCTTGCTGGATGAGATGTGGAAAGTCAAAAGACTATGGACCAGTCCCCAAACGAAAAATACTTATCCTGTGGAGGTCGAGCTTAACATTCCAGATCCTGACAGCGACAATGTATTTCAGGCACACATTGTTCCATTGTATGACGGACAGGAAATGCTGGGTCATTTAAGCCGTATTGAATATTGGGAAGGTGCCTGCGATGTACTGGATGCCAAGGGGAGAACCATTGGTGAAGCCTACATGGAACTGGCAGGGTATGGTGGGGAGAGTGATTTAAGTGCATTGAAACGGTAAACAAATGCGGGAACCATCGAATGAGATTATCTGATTCAGAAAGTTTTTAAATCCTTCTTCAATGGAATCCGATCAGGCCAGATAACCGAGTAAAAGAAATGGTGGTCATGTTGAAAGAATCAGAACCTGCACCCAGAAGAAAGATCATCAACACGAAAAAAGCCATATGCTCCCGCCAGTCTGCAACCGGGTCTGCAAGGCGAAGCCAAATGGAACCATGCCAAGCGACCAACTAAAATCGTGGCTCAGGGTGGAAACCAGCACTGACTTGGGAAAGAAGTGGATGCACTTACCAAATATGAGACTGGAGCTTTCTGCATGAATGAGTCATTTTGAGTCAAAAAAACCAGGACCCAGAACTTCTCAAACCAAGGATGAGTTCAAGGCTTCAAGCCAAGCTTGAAGAAAGCACTACCCGACATATCTAGCCTGTATGGGCTTACTGCATCTGGCAGTGCCTCGAATACTCCGCTCAGATCGCGAGAGATGTATAACAACGCGTCGCCTTCCCAATTCAGAATCAATCCGTCCAGACCATCGCGAGTGATCCCCAATTGAGGAACCACGGGTGCGGGAGCATAGCCACCGAAGTGAACCGTGAATTCCCTTGAAGAGCTAGCTCCCTCATCATCTTTCACAACAAGGATGAAATCACCTGTCTCCCTGCCGCCTCCCTTTGGATTGATGACCAGTTCCCTGTTTGATCCTGTTCCTCTGACCGTCACATTGCCGGCATTCAGGTATTCCATCCGATCGGTTTCAAGGTAGACCAGAAGATCCTCCGCTGAATGATCCATATCATTGATTTCGAACGGAATGACCACCTCCTGATCACCTGCAACAAGGATGGCAGGAATGGCAGTGATGCTGGGAACATCATTTTTACTGGAGATGACAACAGAGAATTCCTGTACGGAGACATGAACGCCATCGCTTACTTCAACGCTGATTTCAGTTGCACCATGCACATTGGCAGGAGGAAGGATCCGCAGCATCCAGAAGCCTCCCTCGACAATAGGGACCAACACCAGATTCTCAACGGGGATGACTGAAGGGTTTGAGGAGATCACACTGGTGATCAAATCCTCGAACGGTGTGAAGTCATCCTTGACAGTGAAAGTAACCGTGATCTCGGGCGTGTCTTCCGGCAGGTTAATGGTATTGAGAGCCCCAATGACCGGTGGCAGATCAACCTCATCACTTTGAATCAGAATCTCTGTGGCTGCGTTACTCCCAATGAGAGCCCCACTCGTGTCGCCTGTTGGCAGCGAAAGAGTCAGACGGAAGCTTTCGTCTGTCTCAAGCAATGCATCATCGATCAAGTTTACACTCACCTTGCGCTGAAGGACTCCGTCTCCAAAGGTAATCGAGCTCTGGGAATAGGAATAATCCACACCAGAGGTCGCACCNCCGGCAACGGATTCCTCACTCAGTTCAAGTGTCACTTCTCCACTGTTACCTCCGACACGTTCCACCACCAGGTATTGCTCTCCTGTCTCNGCTTCGCTGAAAGTATTTGAAACCACCTTGAACTGGAAGGTTCCGGCAAAATCATTGTCAACGATCTGGATATTTGCCTCGGCAATGGCACCTATCTTCGCGGGTGAATCCCCCTGTTCCTTGAGCCCAAGCTGCAGTGTGAAGGACTCACCTGCATCGCTGATCAGGTCATCAATCAGGACACCCTCCAGACTCAGCGTCTTCGTGATTTCCTGATCTTCAAATCGCACTGCGATCACTGCGGAAAGAAAGTCTTCATCCGAGGATGCCGTCAGGGCTTGCGGTGTCACCAGCAAGTCAACAACTCCAAGGTTACCCTCCTCACGGGTGATCTTGATCTGTGATACCGCTTCTCCACTTTCATTGACTTCGTAATCTGCACTGCTGAAAGCAAAGGTGCCCACGCGTTCATCAACCCCCGAAACAGGGCCTACCGCTGTTTCCTGGACGAGTTTCTCCAGGTTCTCAGCCTCATACTTGATCTCAAGTGATTCAAGGCTCTGGATACCCGCTCCGAGATCTGCCAGATCCGATTGCGATTCGGACTGTGCGTGGCCCTGCACCCTGGATATTTCCTGAGCTGCATTGGCAACCGAATCGGCGGCATCCACCGCTGATTCCTTGAGCTGGTTGGAATCCGAGATGATCGCCGCCGCTCCCTTGATACTCTCTGGGGCGATGACTACCTGTGCTTTCACGGCGGCCTCCTCCACCACGGACTCAAGGGTTGCGACATCGTTCAATTCAATAGGCTGCTGTTCCTTGATCTTCTTGACCAATATCTCGGATATAAGATTGTAACTCGCTGCTTTCGATATGGTTGATGCTCCACTGATAAAACTGCCGGCCTGAACAATCGTATCCTGCACCTTGGCAGCCGCCTTGATCACTTCCGTTGCCGCTGGATTCTCATTACCCGCTTCCTCGAACATGTCAAAATTAAGCACATCCACCCCGCCGATACCCAACGAACTTTGAACCAGCGCTGCTGCATCATCCGCATCCAGACTCGAATCACTTTCAATCATGTTGGAGACAAGCGTGGTGATCGGGTTGATCACCGTGGCGGAAGGAGGCGCCAGCAACGGCGTTTCAAGCGTCAGTCCAGTGGCTGTATCAATCCCTCCGCGGGCCACAATGACGCCGTCCGATGAATCCACCACATCATCTCCATTGCTGTCATAGAGTGAGGCAGGGAGGTTGAGCTGATATCCTCCGCGGTTGTCTGTCTGGGTGGAAGGTTCATCCGCATCCAGCACACGGTTGGCGTTCCTGTCAAAGAACACCGTCGCACCGGATATCAAACCGTCTGATACCGTACCAGCAACGGGTGCTTCGAGGTCGTCATCCTGAATCGTCATCTCGATCGGTTCACCGAGATCACGATAGGCTGTCCTTAACTGAATGGAAACAAGCTCATCTCCATTTGAATCCGAATCATCGATACCTGTGACAGTAATCTCGAATTTTTCGAGACCTCTAACAACAGGGAAGGAAGCAGGCACCTTGACTCTCGAGGCCGGGGTGGCAACCACTGAGAGAAGCGTGCTTTCTGCCAGAGCTGGTTGTGATAGATAAACCGTGATGTCGCTTTGGCCGCCATTCTCCGAGATCTGAGTGGACGTCGATGTGATCAGTGAAACTTCCAGACCATCCGTCACCCTCACGATGCGTTCTACAGGAGTAGCCACATTACCTGAAAGGTCCTTGGCATCATACCTGAGTTTGTAGATACCAAGTTCCTCTGTATTCACTTCCCCATTCAGCTCATATTCGACAGACGGATCAAAGTTATCAATTGCCTGAGCCCCTGGGTCGTTGTAGTCCGTCCCCACGATATGGGTAATTTCCACCTCTCCCAGCAAGGTCACCACCGGAGCAATCGTATCAACCACCACCACCTTTCTGGTCACTGGAATCGCTTCGTTACCGACGGCATCACTTGCATTGTATGTCAATGTGTAGGTTCCGGGAGTGTTCATATCCACCTCTCCGACTGTGGTCACAGCAAGCGCTCGACCTTCATTGTCTGTCGAAATGGCACCCGGATCCCTGAAGACCGTACCCACCTCGTGGTTGATGACACTCTCTCCATTCAATTTGAGGATTGGACCTGAATGATCCACCACATGCACCGTGCGTATGACTTCTTTGGCCGCATTGCTCGAACTGTCACTCACATTGTAACGCAATACATAGGCTCCCAAAGACGCAGTATCCACACTGCCTGTCACAGTGGCGGTGAGGCCCTGTTCAAAACTGTCGCTCACGATGTTTCCCTGATCCTTGAAAGGAGTATTGACCATTAGATTCATCTCTGCAGCACCTAGAAGAGTAATCACCGGTGGCATGGTATCGGCTACGACTATTTCGCGACTGACTGGCGTTGCTGAATTACCGTCGCTATCTGTGGCATTGAAGGTCAACGTGTAGGTTCCGGGCCTGTTGACATCCATTATGCCGCTGACCGTCAACCGCGCCGCGCTGTCTTTATTATCTTTGGCCGTCGCGCCAGCATCCAGGTAAAAGGTCCCCGCTTCGTGTTCCACGATGGCATCCCCGATCAGGGTAATGATCGGTGCGGCTTGGTCGACCACATTTACGGTGCGCGTCACTTCCGCGGCGGTGTTGCCTGCGCCATCACTCACGTTGTAGCTCAAGGTATAGAGGCCTACCCTGGCTGTATCCACGTTGCCGGTCACAGTCGCTTTCAAACCGCTCTCAAAACTGTCATTCACACTGCTGCCTGGATCAACAAACGGCGCATTAATGAACACGTCCATTTCAGCTGAACCCTGCAGCGTGATCACAGGTGCCATCGTATCAGCTACCACCACTGTTCGACTCACAGGCGTTGCCGCATTGCCAGCTGCGTCACTTGCATTGTAGGTCAAAATATAGGTTCCGGGTGCAGCCACATCCACCGTGCCAGTGGTGGTCAGGGGCACACTGTCCAGATTGTCCGTTGCGGTCGCTCCGGGATCCTTGTAAGGAATCCCTGCTTCATGCTGCACGTTTGCTGGACCATTCAAGGTAATCACTGGCCCCACTTGATCCACCACATTCACCGTGCGCGTCACTTCTGTGGCCGCATTGCCTGCGCTATCGCTTACGTTGTAGCTCAAGGTGTAAATGCCGGGTGTGGACGTATTCACACTGCCTGTCACATCAGGTGTCAATTCACCATCAAAACTATCATTCGCACTGCTTCCGGGATCCGTGAAGTCATCTCCCGCACCAATTGTCATGCTCGCATCCCCCAGCAGAGTGATGATGGGAGAAATAGTGTCAGCCACTACTACTGTGCGTGTCACCGGCGTCGCAGAATTACCCTCATTGTCGGAGGCATTGTAGATCACCGTATAGGTGCCCGGTGTTTCCGTGTCCACCGTACTGGTAATTGTCACGGACACCGTGGTATCCACGTTGTCGGTAGCGGTCGCTCCGGCGTCTTCGTAATGGGTCCCTGCCTCGTGATTCACGCTGCCCACTCCAGTGAGAATGATCACAGGACCGTCCTGATCGACCACATGCACGGTGCGCTTGACTTCAGTGGCCGCATTGCCGGCGCCATCACTCACGTTGTAGCTCAAGGTATAGACGCCTACCGTGGCTGTATCCACGTTGCCGGTCACAGTCGCTGTCAAACCGCTCTCAAAACTGTCATTTACACTGTTGCCTGGATCAACAAACAGCGCATTAATGAATACATCCATTTCAGCTGAACCCTGCAGCGTGATCACAGGTGCCATCGTATCAGCCACCACCACTGTTCGCTTCACTGGGGTTGCCGCATTGCCAGCTGCGTCGCTTGCATTAT